>CALBMM010000166.1 GCA_937896535.1 uncultured Pseudomonadota bacterium | reverse complement strand
TTCAGCAGGGCATCGCGGTCATCGACAACGCCTGCGAAAACTACATCCCGCCGGGCTGACCGGACCGGGGGGGCGCTCGCTACTGCACCGGACGCAGATTGTCGTCCGGGTTGCGGTCGATGAGCAGCGCGTTGGGATCGACCCCCGCGCTCACGGGGCGGTCGTCGACGGTGATCGTCAGCTCGGTGGCGTCGCCGGAGAGCCGGTGTAGCTCCAAGTACAGCGTGGTCTCCTCGCCGTCGTCGTCCTCGCCGAAGACGCCCACGGGAATCCAGTCGTCGATGTCGACCTTCGTCTCTGCGCCGCGCTCGTCGGCTCGGTACTTGCGGGTCTGCAGACTCAAGGTGACGTCGAAGCGACCATCGGCTCGCTCGGTGACCTTCGCCGTCGTGGTGCGGTTGTCGTAGATCGTGATCGTCTCGAACAGGTCCTCGATGAGGTAGGCGTACTCGTCCGGTGTGACCGCGCGGATGTGATCGACGAGCTCGGTGGCGGTGGTGTAGGGCGGCTCCTGGAACGCCACGTCCGCGATGTAGCGCGCCAGTGCCCGGTTGAGCGTCTCTTCGCCCAGGTACTCGCGCAGCTGGTACATGACGAGGCTGCCCTTGTTGTAGTGGATGTACGGCTGGTTCTCGACGCGGATCAACGGCAGCTCGCGATGCGTCTCGGTGGCTCGGCCGATGAGGTAGCGCTGCAGCTCGTACTGCAGGAACTTGCGCATCTTGTCGCGCCCGTACTCCTTCTCCATCACCATCAGCGCCGAGTACTGCGAGAGCGTCTCCGACATCACCGTGCTGCCCTGCGCGTTCGCGCCGATGACTTGGTGCGCCCACCACTGGTGTGCGACCTCGTGGGCCGTCACGTAGAACACGTAGTCGATGTCGTCGGCGTCGCGCAGGTCGGCGATGAAGCCGATGCTCTCCGAGTACGGGACGATGTTGGGCAACGACTGCGCGAAGGAGGCGTAGCGAGGGAACTCCACGATCCGCAGCTGTCGGTGCTGGTAGGGGCTGAAGTGGGTCGTGTAGTACGCCAGCGACTTCTTCACCGCGTCGATCATTCGCGTCACGTTGTAGGCGTGCGGCGGGTGGTGGTAGACGGCGATCTCCACGTCGTTCCAGCGATCGTGGACCACCTCGTAGCGGGCGCTGAGGAACGCGTACAGATTCAGGATCGGCGCGTCCATCTCGTAGCGGAAGTAGCGGCGGTCGCCTTCGGTCCACTCGTCGACGAGATAGCCCGGGGCCAGCGCGACCTGGTCGGCGCTGGTGCTGATCGTCGCGGAGAAGTCGATCCAGTCGGCCTCGGTGGTGATGTACGTGTTGGCCCGGGCCGCCTCGTCGTGCAGGTCGGCCATGCGTGCGCGCTCGGGAAGACCCCGCTTGCGCCGCTCGTTCGGGTCCCCCAGCTCGCCCGAGGCGTCGTAGCCGATGTGCGGCACGTAGCGGCTGTTGTGGAAGAACGAGCCGTTGTGCACCACGCTCGAGTCGGAACCGGCGGCCTTCAAGCCCGGCTCGACGAAGGTGATGTCGAACGTCAGCGGCAGCCGGGCGCCCGGGGCCAGCGCCGGGTCGAGCCGGTAGATGAAGTAGCCCAGCTCGTCGTCGCGCTGCTGCAGTGCATCTTGCGGCAGGCTCAGCGCGTTGACCCGCATCTCGGGGTCGATGCGCACGTGCAGCGTCTGAATCGGGACGTCGTGTCTGTTCTCGAGGGTGAACGTGCCCCGGATCTCGAGACGACGCTCGTCCGGGAACAGGTCCACCTGCAGGTCCGCGCCGACGACTCGGGGCTGCGGCAGCGTTTCGTACTGCTTGTACTGCTCCTCGTAGCGCTGGGCCTGGTCTTCCCGGTCGCCGCCGCTGACGTACGTGTTGAGGACGGTCGTGTTGTAGAAGATCCAGCCGCCGGTGGCGAAGAAGGCGACCGTCACCACGCCGAGGGCCAGCGTGTTGAGCCGGGTGACCCGGCGTCGGGCCTGTCGCAGGCGCAGTCGCAGACGCCGATCCGTGCCGCGCAGCCAAAACAGGTTGGCGATCAGCACCAGGCCCAGCGCGGCCAGGCCCCAGTACAGGCGAAACCAGAGGCCGGGGACCATGTAGTGGCCGTACCCGTTCATGTCCGAGTAGGGCATCGAGGTCAGCGCCCCGTAGCGATACAGCGGGTGCGCGAAGCCCATCGCCGGTAGTGCGACGTTGAGCACGAAGAACACGACCATCAGGCCGTAGCCGGCGAACTTGTGGTTGGTCGCGACCTGAAAGAACACCGCGGCGACCGACAAGATCATCCACTTGGACAGGTCCAGGCCGAACAGCTGCACGACGTACAGGTCGAGCTCGAAGACCGTGTAGCCCCTCGTAGCCTGGTACAGCAGCGTCGCGAGCATGCCGACGCCGGACAGGATCGCGAGCGCAGCCCACAGCGCGAGGAGCTTGGCGGCCAGCGGCACCCAGTTCGGAACGGGCAGCGCGTCGTTGACCTCGGCCAGGCCGACCCTGCGATCACGCCAGATCATCTCGCCCGCGTAGAAGGTCAGCACGATGAGCAGAAACAGTCCCGCCGCGCCGTCGATGAGCCGCAGCATCAGCTGCGTCACCGGGTAAACGGCGGTGCCGTACAGCTGGTCGGTCGTCCCGAACGCGCTGCCGGCCACGTTGGCGAACGCGAAGGCGGCGATGACCCGGAAGGGCGTGCTGCGAACGATCTGCCGCAGCTCGACCCTCAGCTGATGCCACGCCATCGCGAGCTGGGCGCGGGGTCCGAACGTGCGGGCGACCTTGGGCACGGGCACGTCCAGCGGCGGCGTCGAAGTCTCGACCACGTCCGCACCGCGCGACTTCTTGACGCCGAGCTGGGGCGCGCGCATCGAGAAGCGTCGCGTGGTCCAGGCCATCACCGCCGCGGCCAGGGCGAGCCAGACCAGACGATTGAGCAAGAACGGCCCCGACAGCGGGACCAGCAGGGTGTTGCGCTCCGCAGGCGTCCAGTAGCGGGTGGCCAGCTGGATCGCCGAGAGCCCGAACGGATCCGAGAGCGCCGCGACGGTGTCGTTGTCGATGTCGGCGATGAACGACTGCGAGATCCCGTAGATCACGAAGAACGCGATCACGCCCACGTAGGCGAACAGCATGCGCCGCGTCAGGCTCGCGAGAGAAAAGAACAGCGCCCCCATCACGAGCAGGTTCGGCAGCACCACGAAGCTCAGCGCGTGCAGGTACGGCACGGGCGAAAAGCCCACGAGACGCTCCGAGTCCAGCCACGGCATGAACCCACCCACCGCCAGACCCGCGGCGGCGCCGAGCATGACCAGCATGCACGCCGCGGTGCCACCGAGGTAGCGCCCGACCAAGTAGCTCGAGCGCGAGATCGGCCGGGTGAAGAACAGCGGGTACGTGCCCATGTCGAAGTCGCGCACGACCGAGCCGGCCGTGAACGCGACCACGAGCAGCACGGCGAGCACGCTCATGATCGACATGAACTGCGTGATCACGAACGGGGAGTCGATGGCGGTCTGGCCCGCGGCTCCGCCGATCACCACGGCGTCGGTGGTGGCGGCGGCGAACGTCATCACCGCAAACAACGCGGCGAACAGGTAGACGGCCGGCTGGCGCAGCCGATAGCGCAGCTCGAAGCGAAAGAACTCGAGCATCACGCGGCCCGCTTGAGCGTGGTGAAGTAGACGTCTTCGAGGTCGGGGGGCACCGGGTCGAAGGCGGCCCCGGGCAGGTCCTCGGCAAACACGTGGATCACGGTCCGCCCGGCGACCAGGCGCGTGGAGATCACGGTGAAGTCGCTCTCGTGCGCGGCCAGCTCGCCGCGGTCGATGACCTTGCGCCAAGTCTTGCCGTCGAGTGCGTCGATCGCCGCGCGAGGCTGACCGGTCTGCAGCACGCGTCCACCGGCGATGATCGCCATGCTCGCGCACAGATCGGCCACGTCGTCGACGATGTGGGTGGACAGCAGCACCACCACCTGCTCGCCGATCTCGGCCAGCAGGTTCAGGAAGCGGGTGCGCTCTTCGGGGTCGAGGCCGGCAGTCGGCTCGTCGACGATGATGAGCTTGGGCTCTCCGAGCAGCGCCTGCGCGATGCCGAAGCGCTGGCGCATGCCGCCGGAGTAGCCGCCCAGCTTCTTCTTGCGGTGGTCCCACAGGTTTACCCGCCGCAGCAGCGCTTCGACCACGGACTTGCGGTCGGAGCGAGACCCGATGCCCTTGAGGACGGCGAAGTGGTCGAGCATGGTGACCGCGTCCAGCTGCGGGTACACGCCGAAGTCCTGCGGGAGGTAGCCCAGCACCTGGCGAACGCGGTCCGGCTGCGCGAGCACGTCGATGTCGCCGAGCTGGATCGAGCCTCGGTCGGGCTCCTGCAGCGTGGCGATCGTGCGCATCAACGTGGATTTGCCGGCGCCGTTGGGGCCCAGCAGGCCGAACATCCCGGGGGGGACGTCCAGGTCGACGCCCTGCAGCGCCCGAACGCCGCCGGGGTAGGTCTTTTCCAGGCCCCGGATCGAAAGCCGTGCGCGCGGGGTGTCTTCGGAAGCGGTCATGAACCCTCGTTTGGCGCGTACGCGGGGCCTCGCGGTCGCGCCGCAGTACTGACCTGAGTCGATACCCCGTGGTTTCGCGGAGCTGACGTGAGTTGGGGCCCGAAAGCCCGAAATAGCTCGAATCGCCCGACGCTCAGCTCTGCAGGCCCAGCACGACGACGACCACGATCACGATCGCCGCGAGCCCGACCAGGAACATCGCGAGGATCTTCAAGGCCACGTTGGAGTCGCGCCGGCCGTACGACTCGCTGGACGTGAAGCCTCCCGGGGCGTACGGCGTCGCTGTCGAGGTCGTCAGGGGTGGCTGCGGGGGCATGACGTCGTCGTAGCGGGGCATCGGCGCGGTCATGCCCGCGATCGGCACGTCGGCCAGCACCGGATTGCGCGTGGTGGTCGTCGGCGGCCGGATGACGTTGGGCACGCCGTCGGACGCGGTCGATGGACCAGGCTCGGGCTCCGGCGTGGGCTCTGGCGCGGGCAGGCTGACGATCGGTGTCGCCGGGGCCTTGGGCAGCTTCGGCGCCGTCGCCATCTCGGGCGCGAGGACGTCGTCACGCACGAGGGTGGGTGCGTCTTCGCCGAACTCGTCGTCGTCGTCGCCGAGCGGCAAGGGCTGCGACGTCGTCCGCAAGGCCTGCTCGAACTCCGTCATGCTCGCGAAGCGATCCGCCGGATCCTTGGCGATCGCCTTGAGGATCAGCCGCTCGATCGACTCGGGAAGGTCCCGCACGATCGCGCGCGGTGGCGGCGGCTCCATGTTCTGGTGCGCGGCCATGATGTCGAAGATGTCGCGGCCGAAGAACGGCAGCTTGCCGGTGACCATCTGGTACGCGACCACGCCGAGCGAGTAGACATCGGTCATCACGCTCGCCGGCTCGCCCTTGCACTGCTCGGGCGACATGTACACGACGGTTCCGACCACGTCGTCGGCCTGCGTCAGCGCGCGCGACTCCATCTTGGCGTCGCCGTACTTGATCACGCCGAAGTCGATGAGCTTGACCGTCTCGCGACCGGTGGGACCGACGAGGAAGCAGTTGGACGGCTTGACGTCGCGGTGGATCATGTTGGCGCCGTGCACGGCGGCGAGGGCCGACGCCAACTGCACCAGGATCGGACGGGCCCGCCACCACGGCATCTGCTTTTCGCGGTGCAGCAGGTGACGCAGGTCGAGCCCCTCGAGGTACTCCATGACCATGTACAGCTGCCCGTGGTCGGAGCGGCCCACGTCGAGGATCTCGACGATGTTGGGGTGGCTGATCTGCGCGACGGCCCGTGCCTCGCGCAGGAATCGGTCGCGAAACACCCCGCTGCGCGCACGCTCGGGCGCGAGGACCTTCACCGCGACGCGACGCCCGAGGGCGATCTGCTCCCCGGCGTACACGACACCCATCGAGCCCGCGGCGAGCTTGCGCTCGATGCGGTAGCGCTCGTTGAACACCCG
Source organism: uncultured Pseudomonadota bacterium (assembly GCA_937896535.1). Classification (GTDB taxonomy): domain Bacteria; phylum Myxococcota_A; class Polyangia; order Nannocystales; family Nannocystaceae; genus CALBMM01. The sequence goes on along the minus strand of CALBMM010000166.1, from coordinate 21,783 downwards.
CCCGACCATGGCGCGGGGCTCTGTCGGCGGATCCGGCGGGGGGGCGCCGGCGACCGTCGTTGCGTCATCGTCTGACCCCATCCCGCGAAGAAGCGCCCCCTGCCGATGGTAGAGGACGCCGGTCGTGCGGGCCAATTGGTCGCCGGCACGGCGACCCGGATCACATCGCGAAGGGGTCGATGGTCTGCACCCGTTGGGTGCGTGTCACCGCGGGCTTGGCGGTGGGCACCGGATCGAGCGGTGCGCTCGCGATCGGGGTCGTGGTGACCGGCGCGGACTCACGCGGTGCGGTGACCGCCTCGAGGGGCGCGGACGCGGCGGGCCGTGCCTCCATCGCGACCACGCGCGGCGCGGGCTCGTCGTCGAGTTTGGCGCGCAGTGTAGGTGTCGGGTCGAGCGCGGCGGCGGGCGTGGGCGCGGCGACGGTCACGGTCATCGCGGGCTCCGGCTCGTCGAAGATCAGGATTTCCTCGTCGGGCGTCTCCGGATCCGGATCGTCGTCGTCGTCGATCACGATCTCGTCGTCTTCGATGTAGATCTCGGCGTCGTCGTCGAGCTCGAACCCGGATTCGTCGTCCATGCGCGCGGGAACCGTGATCGCGGCCTGCACCGAATCGTCGACGAGCTGCGAGCGCGACGATCCATCGTCGGGCATCGACGTCACCGAGGACGCGGGCAGTGTGATCGTCGGCGCGGCGCGGGAAATCGTCGGTCGCGTGGCGTGCTGGGCCACGGACGTACCGGCCCAGCCGACCGAGAATGCGGCCACGGCAGCGGCGACGCCGACGCGCCAGCGACGATCCGTGTGCAGCGCCTGCTCGCACAACGTGGGGTGGGCGAGCACGCGTCGTGGGGCGGACGGGCGACGGTGCACGGTGGCGGGGTAGCCTCCGAGTCGCTCGATCTCGGCGACCACGCCGCGGGGCGTTTCGAAGCTGACGATCTGCAGGGCGCCGCGGTTGGTCGGATCGGAGCCGGCGCGCAGCTTGGCCGTCACCGCCGGGTCCAGCTGTTCAGGCACCAAAAGGATGCGCAGCACGTCGGGCCCCGGCGGCGCGCGACGAACCCACCGACGCGCACGCTTGCCGATCTCCAGGCGCGTAGCCCAGCCGCGGGTGCGCAACGCATCTTCGACGCAGCAGGCGTGGGGCCGCAGGGCCTCCGAGCACAACAGCAGCACGCGACGCGGGCGCGCGCCGAGGCGGGAGTCAGAGGTCCGAGAGGGGGTCGAGAGCGTGTGTGCCACCTTGTCCCACATAAGGGCACATGGATCCGGATCCTCCAAAAACGCGTCGAAAATCCTCAGATCGGTCCTGCGCGGCTTTTTTGGGCGGCGCACAGCAGGCTGGCAGCTTCGGGGAGATGCCCCGGCCGTGCCTTTCGTTGTGCGCCCTGTTCGTCGCGACGACCGGATGCGCCGGCCTGCGCGACGTGTTGACCGAGCCGACCAACGACGACGCCGAAGAGGTCTATTCGGCGCCGACCGGCGACGGCTCGCACTACATCGCGATCTTCTCCGAGCCCGAGACGCCGTCGGGGTCGATGGCGCGGCGGTGGAAGAAGCACGCGACCGAGGTCTGCGAGGGCGACTACCTCGTCATGTCCGAAAACGCCGCGGAGCGTCGACGCGGTGGGTTCGTCGAGAGCAAGGTGCACGAAGGCTGGGTGCGTTGCTTGTCCCCGGACGTCGCCCTCGAAGAGGCATCGGAGACCGACAAGGGCAAGCCGGCCAAGGACACCCCGGCCGACGCAGCGCAACAACGGCAGGAGCAACGGGAGCAGCCGCAAGGTCGTCCCACGCTCCGCCAACGACTCGCCGATCGCTCGGCCCGTCGCGGCGTTCGCATCGGTGAGTAGGACGGTCGCGTTCGCGAACGGCTACGCTCGCGCCACGGTCCCGCCGCGCCGAGGATCGCCGGCGCCGTGCGTCGTGCCGTCGCCTTCACGCGCGACGGCGTGCACGCCACCAAAATAGAGGTTGAGCGAGTCGAAGCGCGTCGCGTCCGGCCACGCGGCGAGCAGGGCGGCGGCCGCATCGTCGCGAACGCCCGGGGCCTCCCACCACAGCTTGGTTCCCTCCACGTGCACGCGCGGGGCCTCGATCGCCTCGCGCAGGGGTCGCTCGTGGACCACGACACCGAGCAACGTTTGGAGGATCGCGCTGCGGATCCGGTTGGAGCCGCCGCTGCCGAGCACGAGCCGACGTCCATCCGACGAAAGCAGCGCGCTCGGGGCCATCATCGTGGTCATCTTGGTGCCCGGCGGCAGCCGGTGGAAGCCACCGGGGTTGATGTCTTCCTCGCCGAGGAAGTTGTTGAGCTGGATCCCGAGCTCGCCCAGCGCGTGGCCGCAGCCCTCGCCGTTGCTCATCGTCAGCGACGCGAGCGCGCCGTCTTCGGTCAGCACGGAGATGTGTGTCGTGCTGCCGAGGTCGCGCCGTACGTCCGCCAGCGCCTGGCGGGCTCGCGCGGCGCCGGTCTCTCCCGACCAGCGTGCGGCGCCGACGGGCTCGGCGATCTCGGCATCGTAGCCGGTCGCGCGCACGCGGTCGAGCGCTCGCAGCAACGCGGCGGACTCGCACAGGTGCGCGGCGCCGAGGAACCCGTCGGCGGTCAGGCGTGCGCCGTCGGCGATGGCCAGCCCCATCGCGATCAGCGGTCCTCCCGACGACGGCGGAGGATTGGTGAGGAAGGTGCCGACGCGGTGCGCGGCGCGGGCCGGCTCGCGCCACACCGGGGCGTACGCGTCGAGGTCGGCGCGGGTCAGCAGGCCGCCGCCGGCGGCCCCGAACTCGGCCAGTAGCCTCGCCTCGAACGCGCGCACGGCTTCGGTGGGACCGCGCGTGGCGATCGTGTCGAGGAAGTCGGCGAGGGCGCGGTTGGTCAGCCGCGTGCCCGGCTCGGGGTTGGTGCCGCCCGGCCGAAAGAGCGCTCGCACGCCCGGCGTGACGTCGATGATCGGCGCGAGAATTCCGGTGACGTAGGCCATCGGGCCGCCGACGTCGAAGCCGTCGCGTCCGGCCTCGACGGCAGGCGCAACGATCTCGGCCAGGGGCAGCCGTCCGCCGCGCGCGTGCAGCTGCAAGATCCCCTGCAGGGCGCCGGGCACGGCCGCTGCGGTCTTGCCCACGTGAAAGCGCTGCACGGTGGGGCCGAAGTCGACGTCGACGTTCGTGAAGTCGTGCGAGGGCGTGGCGGTGGCCTCGAGTCCGGGAACCACCGCGAAGAAGTCGAGCACGCGCGCGCCGGCGTCGTCGACGACGAGTGCGGCACCTCCACCGCCGGGGCTGCACAGCAGACCCTCGGCCACGAACGCGGTCATCGCCGCGGCACACACCGCATCCGTGGCGTTGCCACCCGACGAAAGCGCCCGGGCGCCGGCCTGCGCCGTGGCCACGGCTCCCGCCGCGACGAGCCCGCGCGTGACCCCCATCGTCTCGTCAGCGGGCCAGGTACAGGCTCAGGCCCTTGCGCGCCTGGCTGCGGACCTTGCCGTGCACGATCGGGCTCCAGCCGAGCAACAAGCCCGGCATGCCGAGCGCTTGTCGCGACCAACGCCAGAAGGAAAAGTCGTCCACGTGCGTGGCGATCTTGCCGTCCTTGAAGGTGAAGCGTGCCTCGATGCGGTTGTGTACGGGGCGGCCGGTCGCCGAGAACGTGTACCAGGCCTCCCACCGGGCGCCGCCGCGCTCGTCTTCGGCCCAGACCCCGCTGTGCTGGATCTTCAGGTCCTTGCCACGCTCGCACAGCATCTTCCACATGCCGCCGACCTCCTCGCCGCGCAGCCCGACGAACACCGGGTCGGAGAACTCGGCGTCGGCGTGGTAGCAGGCCGCCATCGCGTCGCCATCGCGGCGGGCGAATGCTTCGTAGAACGTGTCGATCAGCTCGGCGGGGTCCGCCATGGGGCCGACGATACGCGGGCGTCGACGGACCCGCCAGCGTGGTAATCTTGCCCGAGCCGATGGCCGGAGACGACGATCGCCGCGACGACGACACCAAGCCGGGGTCCAAGGCCCCGGACCCGGACCGCGCGGCGATCCTCGCCCGGCGTCAGCGGTTCATCGCGCTGGCGCTGTCGGGTCTGACGACCGCCGCGTGCGACAAGCCGACGACCAAGCCGGACGCGTGCTTGAAGGTCAAGGTCTCCGACCCGAAGGAGCCGGCGACCACGGGCGAGCCGCGGGCGTGCCTGGACGTGGCCCCGCCGCGCGGATCGTCCGGCAGCGGCGACGCGTCGACCTCGGGCGCCGATGGAAACGTGCCGCCGGACGACACGGCCGAGCCGACGCCCTGCCTCGAGGTCGCCCCGCATCCGTGCCTGTCGCCGACGCCGTGTCTGGACGTCGCGCCGCCCTCGCCCTGCTTGCGTGTCGCTCCGTCCGCGTGCCTGAAGGTGGCGCGCCCGCATCCGTGTCTGTCGCGCAAGCCGCCGCCCAAGCCGACCCCGAAGCCTTGCCTCAAGGTCAAGGCGCCGGAGTAGCGTACCGCCGGTCGGGCCGAGTCGGGTCCGCGCGCCGTCACTCGCAGGTGTCCATGTCGACACACGCGGCGATGCCCGACGGATCCGGGAAGCCGTCGACGCACGACAGGGTGTCGGCGAGACAGTCGAAGTAGTCGACCATGTCGCACTCGATGTCGGCGTACCCCTCGCAGCCGAGCGTCGCGGTCAGGTCGATACCGCCGCAGGACACGCTCTCGGCGAGGCGCTCGCAGGCCGCGACGTTGTCGACCGCGTCGTCGTCTTCGTCGTCCTCGGCTTCGGCGTTGGCCGGTGCACCCTGATCGCCCCCGCCCTCGGGCGTGGTGACGGTGGTCATCTCGTCGGTACCGTCGTCGTCCCCTCTGCACGCGGAGGTGAAGGCCAGGACGAGCCCGAGCTCGGGAAGGAGTCGAAGTGGAGTCTTCATGCCCGGGGCGAGTACAAGCGGCGGGCCATGGGGCGCCGCCGTGATCTCGCGGGCTTGGAACGCGAGCCCGTCCAACCCTGTCCCGTCGGCGGGCCACCCGGCCCGTGGGCGGGCCACCTCGCTCAGCGCGCGTCGTCGATGACGGTCAATCGCGTGCGCGGACGGGTCGGCGCCTGCGGACGCGGCTGCGGGGCGACGCGACGGCGTGCCGGCACGTAGTGGACGGGCTCGAAGGCTTCGACGTCGAACCCCTCGGCGTCCCGCACCGCGCGGCAGAGCCGAACCTCGCCGTCGATCGTCAGTGGCGCGACCACGACCGTGCCGAGCCCGAGCGCGGCAAACCACGAAGGTGGGATCTGCCCGAGCGCGAAGCCGACGGTGACCTTGTTGGGTTCGAACGTCGGCCACGTGGCCGGGTCGAGCGCATCGCCGGCCACGAGCGTGGCGGTCGGGGCCACGTCGGCGAGAATCTCGCGGCCGGTCTGCGCGAGCGCATCGTCGAGCTCGATGCCCAGCACGCGGCCTTCTTCGCCGACGAGGCGGGTCAGCAGCGCGGTGCCGTAGCCCGTGCCGGCCCCGAGGTCGAGCACGCGGTCACCCGGACCGACGCCCAATCGCGAGAAGCTGTGGGCGTAGGCATGCATCGCGCTGACGGTGGCGTCGCCGGTGTCGTCGAGGGCGATCGCCTCGTCGCGCAGGCTCGGCTCGATCGCGTCCAGCGGAACGAACCGCTCGCGCGGCACCTCGAGCAGGGCCGCCAGGATCGGATCGTCCGCGTCGAGGTCGGCGTGCGCGGCGACGACCGGCAGCCATGGTTGGCGCAGCGCACGGCACACCTCGCGCAGCGCCACGTGGCCGCGGCGGTCGGCCTCTCCCGCCGCGTTGCGGCCGAGGTAGCGGTGCCAGGCGTAGTAGCGCTCGTACTCGTAGATCCGCGCGCGCGGCTCGGTCGCCCGCGCCTGATCGCGGACCGCTCGCAGGAAGTAGTCGCGCGCCTTGCCGCGGTAGACGAAGTTGCCCTCGATCTGCGACAGCACCGGCGTCAGCAGCTCGTGCTGCAGCCGCTCGCGGGTGAGGTAGTCCAGCTCCGCCGACGGGTCCACCCACTCCGAGAGGAATGCCGGATCCCCGTCGTCCCACCAGTGCGGGCGATGAAAGACCGTGCCGTAGCGCGTCTCGTAGGCCTCGCGCTCGGCGTCGATCGGCGAGCCGGGATACAGCCGGAACGGATCGACCGACAAGAACCCCGTGACCCCGCGCTTGCGCAAGAACAGCTTGTGGATGTAGGCCGCCGACGTCCGCATCGTCTCCGGCGTCTCTCCGGGGTGCCCGCAGATGATGTTCGCGCCCCACGCGACGTCGTACTCGCGGGCACGCTCGGCGATGTGCTCCATCTTGTCGAGGTAGTCGTCGAGCCGGCCCGTCTTGCGGATCGTCGCCAGTAGAGAAGGATCGCCGGACTCGAGCCCGAAGCCGAGACCGCAGTTGGCTTGGCCGAACAGGCGCAGGTCCTCGTCGTCGACCAAGTCCACCCGAATGAGCAGCCAGTACTTGTCGACCGGGATGTCGCGCCGGGCCAGCCCCTCGAGAAAGGCGCGCCGCCAGCTCTTCTTCATCCCGAACAGCGCGTCGCCGAAGTACAGCGTCCACGTGCGCAGATCGAGGAACTCGTGCAGCGCGCTGACCTCGTCGAGGGCGCGCTCGACCGACAGGCTGCGCCACGAGACCTCCCGCTTCGCCCGCTCCATGCAGAAGGCGCAGTCGAACGGACAGCCCCGTGAAAGGTAGACCTGCGCCTGCGAGGCGACCTTGCGCGCGACGCTGCGGTACCGCGCCAGAAAGGACCAGTCGGTCGGCGGCAGATCGTCGAGCCGATCGATGGGCTGCGGACCGAGGACCGTGTCGCGCAGCGGCGCGCCCCCGGCGACGGACTCGATGATCTGTACGAGCGGGCGCTCGCCCTCGCCGACGACGACCACGTCGAACGGCGTGTCGTCGCCGATGTACTCCAGCGGTCGTGCGCTGGCGTGATAGCCCCCCGCCACGATCACCGCGTCGGGCCACGCATCGCGGGCCATCTGGGCGATCGTGGTGCACATCAGGTGGTCGTACGAGGAGTAGATGCTCAGCGCGACGACGTCGAAGCCCTTGCGGTCGTCGCCGGCGAGGATCTCGGGCAACGCCTCGCCGCCGATCCGTCGCTCCACGGCGAGGTCGCGGATCTCGATCTGCGCGCCCGTGGCGTTGCGCGCGTACGTCGCCATGCCGACCAGCTGCGGGACCCCGAAGTTGCCCGCGGCCGCGCCCTCCGATCCGGGCCACAGCAGCAGCACGCGAACGGGACGGCTCACGTCGCCACCGGCAGGTGCGTACGTCGCTGACGGGCGAGTCGGTCCGCGAGCGCGTCGTCGACGTGCTGGGCCACGAACGGATCGAGCCCGCGTGCGTCGCCGAGCACGCTGGCCGCGGCCGCCCCACACCCGCCGATGCACCCGGCGCGATGCGGACACGGGGCGCAGAACTCCGGCGTCACGTCCCGGTAGGCGGCGACCTTCGGGGCGGCGACGAGGTCCGCGAACGACTGCGACGTCGCGTCGCCGATCACCTCGGTGTGCAGGGTGCACGAGCGCAGCTCCCCACGGGGGCCGAGCGCGAACTCCTGCATCTCGGTGCCGATCGGGCAGCCCCCGAACGTCACGTGCGGGTAGTCGGCGTGCTCGATGACGCACGGTGGCACGGGCATCGTGACCTGCAGGTCCAGACCGTGCGCTGCCCCGCGGGCGTCGGCCTGCTGCAGGGCGACGATCACGTCGCTGCGCGAGGGCAGCAGCTCGGCGACCGAGGCGGCCGCGTATCCGGCGGGGGAAAACCGCGACAGGGCGATCAGCGAGACCCCGAAGGCGTGGAAGCGGTCGAGGATCTCGCCCACGAGGTGCGCGTTCTTGCGGGTGACGACGATGCAGCCGGCCACGATCACACCGTGGCGACGAAGCGCCTCGATGCCGCGGATCGTCGCGTCGAAGTGATCACCGCGCACGTGCTCGTTGTGCAGCTCGGCGTACGGGGCGTTGAGCGTGACCTGGATGCACCGGATGGGGTAGTGCGACAGCCGCTGCGCCAGCGCGTCGTCGATCAGCGCGCCGTTGGAGATCATCTGGATCCCGATCCCCTTGTCGCGGCACAGGTCGAGCACGTCGAACACGTCGGCGCGTGCGAAGGGCTCGCCGCCGGTGAGGGTGACGTGGTCGAACTCCACCTCGTCGATGGCGCGTCCGATCAGGGTCAGCAGGTCCGGGGTCTTGAGCGCACCGACGTTGCGGCCGTTGTCGGCCCGCCAGTCGTTGTAGCAATAGCCGCAGCGCTGGTTGCAGTGGCTCGTGAGCTCGACGGCCAGTGAATAGCGACGCGGGCGGGACACCGCTGGCGATTATCGCGTCTGGCCGCGCGGCACACAACGTCGGTATCGTCGCGGCGTGGAGCTGAGCTGTCTGGGACACGCCATGTGGCTCGTCGAGGCGGCGGGTCTGCGGATCCTGTGCGATCCGCTGCTTTGCACGACGCACCACGCCGGTGTGTTCGAGGTGGTCCCACGGCGGCGCGTCGATGTCGCCGCGCTGCGGCCGGACTTCATCGTCGTCTCGCATGCCCATCCCGACCACTTCGACGTCCCGAGTCTGGATCGGCTGGCGCAGCTCGATCCCGAGTCGGTGGTGGTCACGCCCGATCGGCTCGTGGCCTGGGCGGCGCGGCAGCTGGGGTTTGCGACCGTGCACGAGGTCGCGAGCGGCCAGCGTATCGAGCTCGACGGCGTGCAGCTGGTGACCACGCCCTCGCTGGGGGAGGACGAGTGGGGCGTGCTGGTGGCGTGCGACGACGGCGTGGCATGGAACCTCGTCGACTCGGTGATGCGCGACGCTTCGCACGCCAAGCAGGTCCGCGACGAGGCGCTCGCCTCGGTCGGCCGCGTGCACTTGGACGTCGCGCTCGTACGGTGGCAGCCGATGCTCGAGATCGCCGCGTCGCTCGGCCACGCGACGGCCTTCCCGTACGAGGCCTACGCCGACCTGCTCGCTCAGGCCGCAGCGATGCACGCCACCGCGCTCGTGCCGTCGGCGTGCGGCGGCGCCCACACGGCCCCCTACGGCTGGACCAACCGCTGGGTATATCCCGTGTCGGTCGAGCGATTCCTGCGCGACGTGACCGCGGTCGCCCCCGACTCCCGTGCGTACCCGCCCACGGTCGGCGCGCGCGTGTCGGTGCGCGGCGGAGAGGTGACCTTCGACCCGCACGGCGCGTCGGCTCTGGTTTCGATCACCGAGGCGATCGAGCCGCGCGTGTACCGACCGTTCCAGATGCCTCCGATCGTCGATGCCAACGAAGCGGGCCACGACGAAGCGACGATGCGCACCGAGGTCGATCGGTTCGTGCACGCCGAGCTCGCCCCGGCACTGGCCGAAGCGTGGCCGGACTTCGGCGTGACGCGACCGCTGACCTTCGTCGTCGAGGTCACGTTTCCCAGTCGGGTCGATGCGTACACGCTGGTCGTCGACGGACCGGGCGCCGCGAAGGTCACCCGCGGCTTCGACGACGACTGGGACGCGCTCAACCTCGTCGCGGGCTCGCTGCTGTGGGAGGTGATCGCAGGCCGTCGCCACTGGGGCGACGTGATCCTGACGGGATCGCTGCGGGCGCTGACCCGGGCCTACGAGCCCGGCCCCACGGCGATCACGCGGGCTCACGTCGGGGCCACCTTCCTTTATTACGCGCGCCCGTACGACGACAGCGTCCAGCGGGCCGTGCGCTGGGAGGTCGCGCAGGCCCTGCAGCAGCGGGCGTGAGCTACCAGGTCCCGCTGTTTTCCATCGAAGCCCAGGGCTCGGCCGGCGGCAGGGCGTCGCCTTCCTGCAGCAGCTCCACGGAGACGTCGTCGGGCGAGCGCACGAAGGCCATGTGGCCGTCTCGCGGCGGTCGCAGGATCTTCACGCCCTTGTCGAGCAGACGCTGGCACGTGGCGTAGATGTCGGGGACGCAGTAGGCGAGATGGCCGAAGTTGCGGCCCACGCTGTACGGCTCGGCCTGGTCCCAGTTGTAGGTGAGCTCGATCTCCGGCTCTCCGGGCGCCGTGGCGAGGAAGACGAGGGTGAACCGGCCGCGCTCGACCTCCTTGCGACGCAGCTCGACGAGTCCGAGCTTGTCGACGAAGAAGTCGAGCGCGGCATCGAGGTCGCGCACGCGGATCATCGTGTGGAGGTACTTCACGTGACCGCGATGGTACCAACCGCGCGCGCGACCCACGATGGGTCATTGCCCGTCGTCGTCGGTGTCGTGTTCGTGGTCGCCGCAGCCGGGGGCGCCATCGATCTGGATCGACGGGACCAGCCAGTAGCCGCGCTGGTCGCTGTGGCGGATGCCCTCGCCGGCGTCCCCAACGTCCCCGACGTCCCAAGAAAGGTAGAGCACGTGCTCCGGGTCGTCGTCATCGTCGTCGTCGTCGTCGGCGTGCTCGTGCACGCAGAACTCACCGTGGATCTTCAGCCCCGACGTGTCGCCCGAGGAGATGTCGAGCGGGAATGTCTCGCCGCCAAGGGTGATGTCGGCGTCGGCGACCACGATGCGGAGCTGGTCGTAGTCTCCCTCCGGCAGGTAGCCGTCGGCGATGACCAGCGGGTCGTCACCGAAGCGAATCGTCTCGTACTCGTCGTCGGGCTCGAGGATCAACCAGTCGCCATTGATCTCGTGCACGTGAATCTCCTCCACGTCGATCGTGATGCCGTCGACCGGATCGACGTCGGGGGACGCGAGCTCGTGCGTGGGCGGGGTCTGCATCACGACGCGCAGCTGCGTCTCGTCGCCGCCATCGCCTTCGTCCGTATCGCAGGCGATCGCGGGCAGCACGATCGAGGTGGCCAGGAGCATGCGGGTCAGCGTTGGATTGCGTCGCATGCCCGCCCAGGGGTGCAACGGACGTGCGCCGGACTGCGCGATTTCGCGAGTTTGGGCCATTGAGCTGCGATTGCGACGGTTTGCGGCGGCGCGCTCGTCGGGTCTGGATCGGCCTCGTGCGCCACCGCGGCGCAGGTGAGCGCCCGCGACACACCACACTCGCCCGCGGCGGTGCCGCCCGCGAAGGTCGCTGCGTCGACGTAACTGCCCGTCGTCGCAACCAACAATGCCGAGCGTCGGCGCGTCGGAACCGCGGTTGCACTGGCGAGCGACCCGACCATGACGACGAACACGATCGCCACCCTCACCCTGACCACCACCACCGTGCTCACGCTGGGTTTGACCTCGACCACGGCGCACGCCGAGATCCTCGATGCGTGCGGCGGCGTCTACTTCGAGGCACTCGCCGAAGGCTCGTGCGAAGTCGTGCCGCTCGAGCAGTGCGAGACCGCGTGCGAGCCCGTCGCCGTGACCAAGGTCTGCGCCGCGCGTTTGTTCACCGAGTGCGACAGCTCCTGTACCGCCACGGCGAGCGCCGAGTGCGAGGCCGGCTGCTCCGACAGCTGCGTGCCGGCGTGCGAGACGCAGACCGAGACCCAGCCCCCCAACTGCATGGGCCTGTGCATGTCCGACTGCCAGATGGACTGCACCACCCTGTGCGAGGGTGACGACGAGCACGGCCAGTGCCGCTCCTCGTGCGCGCAGACCTGTGCCGACGATTGCCACGCGCAGTGCGAGCCGGAGCAGGAGACCACCTGCGAGCCGGTGTGCAGCACCGCGTGCTTCGGCTCGTGCGAGGCGCGGGCGAACATCGACTGCCAGGTCGAGTGCCAGAGCTCCAGCTTCACCGACTGCGAGACGACGGTGACGCAAGAGTGCAACCAGGAGTGCGAGACCACGGGCGCCGCGATCTTCTGTGACGGCCAGTTCATGGCCACCACGGGTGACCTGCAGGCGTGCGCGGACGACCTGAAGGCCGCATTCGACTTCGAGCTCGACGTCAGTGTCGACGTGGACATCGACGCTGACGTCGACGGCGAGTGCGTCGACGACACTTGCGAGGCCGAGGGTGAGCTCGAGGGCGATGGCGACGCCGAGCTCGGCTGCGTGGCCAGTGTCGACCGTCCCGGCTCGCTGGGCTGGGCGATCCTTTCGCTGTTCGGCATCGGGGCGTGGCGAATTCGCCGCGCGACGCGGGCGTAACGATCGGACGCGCGCGTCGCTAGGGCGCGGATCCGGGCGCGGATCCAGGCGCGAATCCGGGCGGGGATCGGCGGTCGGACGAACGATCGTCGATCCACGCCTGCACGCGGGTGCGCAAGACCGCGAGCGGCAGGGCCCCACCTTCGAGCACGGCATCATGAAACGCCGGCAGCGAGAACGCCTCGCCGAGGGCGGCTCGTGCCCGGCGACGCAGCGCCAGGATCTCCAGCTGCCCGATCTTGTAGCCGAGCGCCTGCCCGGGCCAGCCGACGTACCGGTCGACCTCGTTGGTGATGTTGTTGAGCGCGAGCGCGGTGTGCTCGGCCAGAAACGCCTCGGCTTGGGCGCGCGTCCAGCCCTTGGCGTGGATGCCGGTGTCGACCACGAGCCGACCCGCCCGCCACGCGTCGAAGCTGAGCATCCCGAGCCGATCGAGGTCGGTCTCGTACAGGCCCATCTCGTCGGCGAGACGCTCGGTGTACAGCGCCCACCCTTCCACGAAGGAGTTGTAGCCCTCGTGGCGCCGGAACGCGGGGAGCTCGTCGAGCTCCTGCGCGATCGCGATCTGCAGATGATGGCCGGGGATCGACTCGTGGACCGCGAGCACGCGCGCTTCGAAGCGCGGTCGCGTGTGCGGGTCGAGCACGTTGATGAAGTACTCGCCCGGCTTGCTGCCGTCGGGGTGCGGCGGCTCGTAGTAGCCGATGTACGTGAACGGTGCCTTGTACGCGGGGACACGCTCCACCACGCAGTCGGCCCGGGGTAGCCGGCCGAAGAAGTCGGGCATCGCCGACTTGGCGCGGGCCAGCGCCTGGACCGCGGCGTCCTGCACCGCTTCGGGCGTGTCGAAGTACAGCGACGGGTCCGCGCGCAGCCGCGCCAGCGTGGCCGCGAGGTCCTCGGTGCCCAGCGCCTTGCGTCCCAACGCGGCGAGCTCGCCGTCGATGCGCGCGATCTCGGCGAGCCCGGTCTCGTGGACCTCCTGGGCCGACAGCGGCAGCGACGTGTGCTCCTCGATGAGTGCCGCGTAGCAAGTGGCCCCGTCTGCGATCTCCGATACTCCCGCGCGGTCGTCGGGCCGGCCGGCGGCGAGCAGCTCGTCGCGCAACAGGTCGCGAAACCGGACCACGGCGGGCCGGATCTGTGACTGCACGACCTCGATGAACGCCGCGTTCAGACGCGCGCGCTCGGCCGAGGGGATCGACGCGGGCCACGTCTTCGTCATCTCCAATGCCGACCACTCGGGCGTCGGCGTGTCGAGCTGACGCTGCACCATGTCGAGCACCCGCCGGATCGACTCTGCGTCGGCGACCTTGCCGTCGGCGAGGCCCGACCGCAGGTCCTCGATCTGGGCGTCCACCGAGCTCGCCACGTCGCCGTAGCGCGACAGCAGGTGGTCGGCGTCCTCGACCGAGCCGATCGCGAGCTCGCGCGGCAGGTTGCCGATCCACTCCACCGGGTTGGTGTTGGCCGACACGCGCCATCTGGCGAGGTCGCAGACCTCGACGCGCTCTTGGCTCTGCAGTGTCGCGACCAGTAGCGCCTTCGTCTCCGCATCGCGCGAGGACAGTGACCGGTCGTCGATCGTCGCGAGCGCGTCGAGCCATCGTCGTCGATCGGCACGCGCCCTCGCACGTGCGGCGGGGCCGTGCTCACCGAGGCGGTCGTCGAAATCGTGCACGCCCAATCGGGTCGCCCACCTCGGCGAGCGGCGCAGACTCGTCGCCCAGTGGTCGCGCAAGATCTCCCGAAGTCGCGCGTCCGAGACCCCCGCACCTGCGGCCTCGACTTGCTCGGAGAACGCGGCGGACATTCCCGGAGAACGCTGCGTCGGACGGTCGTCGGGGGGCGCGACCGTGCCGGGTCGGCACCCGCCGAGTGCGGTCAAAGCCACCGAAACCGCGATAATTGGCCATCTCATCGAAGAACGCTCGTATACGGTGGACTGCGGGCAAAAAGGCGGGTCTTTGGGGTGGGGGCCGATGTGGGACTTTTTCGGAAAATCGGTCCCCTTAAATCTGAAAACCAGGCGACGGCGGCCGCACTTGAGGCTAGTATTCCCCGGTCCGCAAGACTCGGACCAGGAGAGACGATGAAGTTCGCAGCCGTTTCGATCGGAATGTTCGCCCTGCTCGCGCTCCCCGCCTGTAAGGGCAGCGAGGTCGTGGCCAAGACCAAGGAATTCGCCGACAAGATTTGCGCGTGCAAGGACATGGACTGCGCGCAGAAGGTCACCAAAGAGATGGCCGAGTGGGCGGAGAAGAACAAGGATGCCCAGGGCACCGAGAGCCAGGCCAAAGAGATCGAAGGCGAGACCAAGCGCATCACCGAGTGCATGACGAAGCTCGCTTCGGGTGCCGCTGGTGGTGGTGACGCCAAGGAGTAGGTTTCGCCATTCCGATGTCGATCTCGGACGGGGTTGAATGGGCCCCGATGAGATGGACGAGCTGCTCGCGTCGATGCTCGACGATCATCACCTTTCGAGGGGTGAACGTCGGGCGCTTCGCGAGCTTGTTTTATCCAGGGCTCTCGACGATCGGGAGCTCGCCGTCTTTCGTAGTCGTGCGTTCGAGCTGGCCCGCCGTCGCGTGGCCGAGCACGGACTCGTGGTCATCGATTGGCTCGAAGATGCGATCAAATCGCTGTTGCCGCGCCGAGACGAGGACCGGCCCGCGGCCGCGGCCCGCTTTTCGCCGGGCCACGAGTGTCTGCAGACGATCGTGGGCGCCTTCGGGCGAGCGACGAAGTCGGTCGACGTCTGTGTCTTCACGATCACCGACGACCGCATCGTCGAGGTGATCGAGGCGGCGCATCGACGTGGGGTGAGGATTCGGGTCGTCACCGACGACGACAAGTCCCTCGACCTCGGCTCCGATGCCGAGCGCCTGCGGCGGACGGGTATCGAGGTGCGGATGGACGAGTCGCCCGACCACATGCACCACAAGTTCGCCCTCTTCGACGGCACGAGCCTGGTCACTGGCAGCTACAACTGGACGCGCGCGGCGGCCGAGCGCAACCACGAGAATTTGATCGTCAGCGAAGACCCGCACTTGGTCGAGGCGTTCGCCAAGACGTTCGAGCGTCTGTGGCAGGCGTTCGGTTGACGGCTGGACCCGCCGCCGTTCACGCCCGACGCAGCGCGAGGTACTCGATGTCCACGCTCGAGATCCGGGCCCGCTCGATCGCGGCCGTCCAGCCGTCGGGCGTCGCGAACCCGGCCGCGGCGCGGCGCGTCACGAACAGGTCGCCCGAGCTGGCGAGATCCTCGCCGAGCTTGGACGCGATGTTGACCGGGTCCCCGTAGAAATCCTCACCGTCGAGATCGAGCACGGGCCCGTAGTCGATGCCGATCGCGAGTGACACGGTGTCATTGCGACGGCGCCCTCGCGCGTCCTCGTCACAGGCGTCGTGCATTCCGATCGCGCCTTCGATCGCGGCTCGCGCGGAGGGGAAGGACAGGTAGAGGTTGTCCGCCTCGGCTTTGACCCAACGGCCCCCGTGCGCTTCGACGACGGGCCGACACAGCGACTGCATGCGGTGGATCAGGCCGAGAAAGTGGAGGATTCCCTCCTCGCGGGTGATGCGGGAAAAGCCCGACATGTCCGAGATGAGCACCGCGAGGGGTCGCTCGAAGCGTGCTCGGATCTGTGCCTGCACCTGCGCGCGCGCGTCGTCGTCGTCAGCGGCGGCGAGTGCATCGAGCAGTCGACGAAATCCGGGTGACATAATGACAACCTCGGCGGGACCCGGTCCCTGGGCCCCGAAGACGAGGTCCACATTGTAGGGGGCCGCCACGGTTTGGCGCGAGATTCTTCCTCTGTCATACTGAAAAACGCCGAACGGCCCGAGAGCCAACCCGCTGGATTGATTCTCGAAAACGTTGGTAGGAGTCGACCCATCAGCAGCCCACGCTCACAAACCGCCTTTCGGGTGATCCGGATCCTCGGAGTCCTGACGGCGGTCTACATGTTCTCGCACGCGGTGGCGGGAATGGCCGGCTATTACGTGATGGCCGAGGCGCCCGAGCCCAAGGACGACAAGGACAAGAAGACCGACGAGGACGAGGACGAAGACGAGGACGACGAGGACGGCAAGAAGAAGTCGGCCATTCGTCCCAAGTCCGCGAAGGCGTCGACCGCCGAGAAGGCGCCGCCCAAAGGGCTCGAGTACAACGCTTTCTGTCCGACCTGCGTCCCGCTGATCGCGACCGACCCGAGCGACCCCTACGCGACCGCGTTGCCGCCGAGCGGAGACTCGGTCGGTGCCACCAGTGGCGTGTTCGCCGGTGAGGTCGAGACCCAGCTCCCGCTGACCCTCGTCGCGACGATGGAGTCCGACGACCCCGACTACTCGGTCGCCACGATCCGACTCGGCGAGGCGGCCGGCGGGGCGACGTCGCTGTACTCGGCCGGTGACGAGATCCTCGACGACGTCGAGTTGCTGCAGGTCGACAGCGGCCTGGTGCACCTGCGGTCCAGTGGCCGACTGGAGTACCTCGCGGTCCGGCGCCCGGGCGAGCCGGAGAAGAAGGCCACGACGTCGCCGACCTTGCCGAAGACCGACTCGGCCCCCACGCCGAGCAAGTACGAGATCGAAGGTGCCGCCGACGCGATCAAGTGCAACGGCGACAGCTGTACCGTCGAGCGCAAGTTCGTCGAGCAGCTGATCGCGCAGCCGTCGCTGCTACTGCAGCAAGGGTCGGCGCGGCACTACGAAAAGGACGGGCTGGAGGGGATGCGACTGTCGCGGGTGCGACGGGGCACGATCCCCAAGCTGCTCGGCCTCAAGAGCGGTGACCTCATCACGAGCATCAACGGCGAGTCGCTGGCGTCGATGGACAACGCGATGGGGCTGTACGCCAAGCTGCGTCACGCCAAGCATCTCGACATCGAGTACACCCGCAACGTCAGCGGCGTGCGCCACGGCAAGACGCTCAGCGTCGACATCATTTAGCGGCGGTCGCGGTCGCGGCGGCAGCCTCGGTGGCCTGGGCGGCCGCGGTGGCGGCGTCGGCGGCAGCTTCGGCCGCTTCGGCGACGGCTTCGGTCGCGGCGGCGGCGGCATCGGTCGCCGGGGCCGGGGCCGGGGCCGGGGCGGCCACCGGGGCGGTGGCGTCGGCCGTCGGAGCCGCGTTCACGGTCTGGTTGACCTCCACGTTGACCGGCGTGGGCGCGGGGGCCGGGGCGGGCGTGACGACGACGGGGGGCGCCGCGACCGGCGGGGCCTTGGCGGGCTCGCGCTTCACCTTCCGGACGACCTTGTGGTGGTGGCCGTGCGGATGGTGCTGCCGTGACTGACGGGTCGGAATGCTGATCGCGATGCCCGTGATGATCGTCAGGCCCTGATTGGAGAAATCGGGGACCTCGTCGATCTTGCGGCGGGCGCTCCACAGCTGCTGCACCTCGGCCGACAACGCCACGACGTTGCTGATCCTCGCCTCAAGACCCGCGTGCAGCTCGAAGCCGATGCGGGCGCTCGCATCCACGATGCTGCGGTCCTCGTGGCGCATGTACTGCAGCTTGACGACGTCGAAGCCGAAGCCCAGGCCACCGTAGGGCCGCACCGGGAACTTCTCGAACAGGTACACGCTGCCGCCGAAGAAGAGCGGGACGGCGTAGTACGCCAGCGAGGTCGCCTCGCCGGTCGCGTAGCCCTCGCGGTCGGCGGGATCGAACTGGGCGCGTCCGGCCGAGTAGCCCGTGCGGAAGTAGCCGACCCAGCGCGGGAAGTGCCACGCGTCCGTGGTCTCGTAGTACTGCACCCGCATGTCGAAGCCCCGCATCGCGCTGCAGTAGCGCTCGCTGAACGGATCCAGGCAGGCCTTGAACGGGTTGCTCGTGACCCGCTTGCCCGGGCGGACGTGACCGTTGGGGCCCATCGGCGTGTTCACGGCGCCGAGGTGGAAGCCGAGCCACGGCTGCTCGGCGTGGTGATGGTGGTGGTGATCGTCCTCGACGACCTCCACCGTCTCGACGACCTCGGTCTCGTCGTCGTCGTCATCGTCGTCGTCGACGTGGACGACGACGACGTCCGGACCGTCGGTCGCGCCGGCCACGGCGGGAGTCGCGACGGCGGCAGCAAGGGCACAGGCAGGGGCGAAACGGCGGAGGAGGCGGGCGAGCATCGGCTTCGTCGGTCCCTATGCGGGGCCCGGTGGGGTGGGTTGGAAAAAGTGCACGAACGCCCGCGATTCGCGGCAGGCGCGCGATCGAGCGTCCGCAGGGTCCCAAGGGTGCTAGATCAGCGTTCGATGTCTGACCCCCACAAGCCCCGGACTGGCGCGGAGGACGTGCGCTGGAACCTCGACGACCTGTACACCGGCCTGGACGACCCGCAGATCGAAGCGGATCTCGACGCGCTCGTGGCGGGGGCCAAGGCGTTCGACGAGCAGTTCCACGGCAAGCTGACCACGCGTCTCGGTGATGCCCTGCGGGCCAAGGCAGACCTGTCCAACCTCGGCACCAAGCTGATGGCGTACTTGCACCTGCGCCGCAGCACCGACGCCACCAATCCTCAGATCCAGCAAAAGCTCGGGCAGGTGTACGAGCGCTGGAGCGTGGCCGAAGCCAACTACCTCAACTTCTTCGACCACGAGCTCGTGGCGATCGACGACGCCACGTACGCCACGATCCTCGAATCGGACGACAACGCACGGCGCCATCGCCCGTTGCTGGATCTGGAGCGGGCCAACCGCCAGTACCTTCTCGAGGAGAACGTCGAGCGCGCGCTGACGCTGCGTAGTCCCTACGGGGCGTCGGAGTGGTCGGACTACGTCAACGAGCTCGAGGCGGAGCTGCGCTTCTCGTTCGGCGACCGCAAGCTGACCCTGCCCGAGATCCTGCACGTGATCACCAACGACCCCGACGCCGACCGGCGTGCGGCGGCCCTGCACTGCTTCAGCACGGGCCTGAGCGAGCAGCGCTTCGACAAGGTGATGGGGCGCGTGCTCAACGTCGTCCTCGGCGCCAAAGGGGTCGAAGACGACGAGCGCGGCTACGTCGGCCCGATGTCGTCGCGCAACATCGGCAACCAGGTCGACGATGCGACGGTCGACGCGCTGCACGAGGCGGTGGCCGACGCGGGCGCGACTCAGGCTCAGCGCTACTACCGGCTGCTGTCGCGGCTGCTGAAGATCGCGCCCCTGCGGTGGTCGGACCGCAACGCCAAGGTCCCGTTCGCCGACGACCGTACGATCCCGTGGGAGGAGTGCGTGGAGACGGTGCTGTCGGCGTACGGATCGTTCTCGCCGACGCTGCGCGATCTGGTCTCGACGATGTTCGAGCGCAAGTGGGTCGACGCCCCGCCGTACGAGGGCAAGACCGGCGGCGCCTACAACTTCTCGATCCTGCTGCCGTCGGGCGAGGCACGCTCGTACAACTTCCTCAACTACCTCGGCTCGACGCGTGACGTGATGACGGTCGCGCACGAGGTCGGCCACGGCGTGCACGGCATGCTCGCGGCGAAGGCCCAGGGCGCGCTGATGTTCCGGGCCCCGATGGCCTACGCGGAGACGGCCTCGATCTTCGGCGAGATGACGACCTTCAAGTACCTGCTGCAGCGCACCGAGAACGACGAGCAGCGGCTGGCGCTGCTCATCGACAAGTGCGCCGATCACATCAATACCGTGGTGCGGCAGATCTCGTTCTCGAACTTCGAGCGCGAGATCCACGTCGCCCGCAAGCAGGGCAAGCTGACGGTCGACGACTACAACGCGCAGTGGATGGAGGTCACCAAGGCGTTCTACGGTGCCGACGGCGAGCTGTTCACGTACGCGGACACCGACAACCTGTGGGCCTACGTCACCCACTTCCTGCGTCCGTTCTACGTGTACGCGTACGCGTTCGGCGAGCTGTTCACGCAGTCGCTGTTCGCGGTGCAGGACCAGTTCGGCGACGACTTCGAGCCGATGTACCTCGACCTTCTGCGGGCCGGCGGCTCCAAGAGCGCGGTCGAGCTCATGAAGCCCTTCGGCCTCGACCCCCGCGACCCGTCGTTTTGGCGCAACGGCATCTCGGGCAGCGTGCACACGTGGCTCGACGAGGCCGAGACGATCGCGGACCGGCTCGGTCTGTAGTCAGACCCAGGCCAGAGTTCGGGCCAGGCGCTCGCCGGCGAGCGTCTGGTGGTCGACGTGGACGGCGACCGCCAGCTGCGACGCGACGAGGCGGCGCAGCTCGGTCGTCAGCACGCGCAGTCGATCGTAGGTGCGTAGGTCGATCGTCGCGGCCGAGCCCGCGCGCTCGGCGGGAGCGACCTCGAGCCGACGACCGAGCGGGACGTCGGTCGCCGAAACGATCGCGCCGTCCCGCAACGTGAGCACGCGGTGGCGTGCCCGGGGAACCCGCTCGTGGAACTCGACGCTGGCGTTGGCGAGGCGGCGCAGCCACGCCGCGCGGCGCTGGGCCCCGGCGGCGCGCGTCACCAACTCGCGCAGTCGCTGTGCCACGTCGGCGGCGGTCCAACCGTCGGCCGCGTCGAGCTCGAGCGCACCGTCGTCCGAGTCCTCGGACTCGCTCGACGGCGGACTCGCATCATCGGTGAGTGGTCCGAGAGCATGCGCGGCGCGGAGCAGGCTCGCCCGGTCGGTGGGGTGGATCCGGGTGCGCGCGACGAGCTCGGCGGTCAGATCGGCGAGCCCCTCGGCGAACACGTCTGCCGAGAGCTCGGCCGCCCGGCCCCAGATCGGAATCGAAGGCGGCGACGTGGGCGACCCATCGCCGAGGGCGGACGCGACCGCGGCCACGCCGAGGGGCAACCGCGCGTCGAGCCACGGCCCCACGGGGGTGTCCCGACTCGCACGCTCGGCTACGCGCGACCATGCCGGATCGGCGTACCAGACCCCGCGACCGCGGCGACGTAGCGCCCGGTTGTACGGCGGACGCAGCTCCTTGATGCGATCGCACTCCAGCACCGCGGCTTCCAGCGCCGACTCGGTGACCTCGATGTCCACGTGCTTGACCTGCGTCAGCAGCTCGAGCGTTCGCTCGGGTACGCCGCTGCGCTTTTGGAAGTAGCTGCAGACGCGGCGCTTGAGCGAGATCGCCTTGCCGACGTACAGCACGTGACCGGCGGAATCCTCGAAGCGATACACGCCCGGACCCTCCGGCAACGACAGCCGGCGCGCCCGCGGCAGCGGGTAGTCCCTTGCTTTGCCGCGGGGCGCCGGCGTGTCGGCCAACCATTGCGAGAGCGCTTCGAGCGTGCGGATGTGGTGCTCCCGGGCGAGCCGAGAGACCAGCTCGCGCCAGACCGTCACCGTGGCCGCGACGTGGCCGGCGCTGCGCTTGAGCTCGCCGCACTGCATGCCGAAGTACCCGGCGAGCGCCCGCAGGCCACGACGCGGCAGACCCGGCAGACAGCGTCGCGCGATCTCGTGGGTGCACACCGTCTCGAAGCGCAGCGGGCCATCGTCGCCGTGGGCGTCCTGCAGCCGACGCAAGAAGGGTGTCTCGAAACGGGCGAAGTGGATCACCGTGGGCATCGAGACGGCGAGCGGCGCCAGCTCGCGCCACACCTCGACGGTCGGACACGCCTGCGCGAGGTCGTCGGCGCTCAGACCCGTCAGTCGTGCGATCGCTGGCGGAAGCTCGGCGCCTTCGGGGAGCTCGACCACGCGCGAGTGCACCGTGGGCGTCGCGGGGTCGCTCGCCCGCGTGATGGCCCAGCCGACCTCGAGCAAGTGACCGTGGCGCGGCGAGGCCCCGGTCGACTGGCAGTCGAGGACCAGG
>CALBMM010000165.1 GCA_937896535.1 uncultured Pseudomonadota bacterium | reverse complement strand
ACTGCGCCTCGCGGGTGAAGGCCCAGCGGTAGGCCTCGGACACCAGGATGTCGGTCGTTCCGTCCGGCTCACCGCCCGAGACGAGGAACACCACGTTGAACATGTTGAACGTCCAGATCGCGCCGAGCGTGATCGCGGGCATCAGCGTCGGTCGGATGATCGGGAGCGTGACGCGGGTCAGCCGCTGCCAGCGGGTCGCGCCGTCGACCTCGGCGGCCTCGAGCACATCCTTGGGCACGGCCGTCAGCGCGCCGAGGGTCACGACCATCATGAACGGGAACCCGAGCCAGACGTTGGTCGCCAGGTTCGCGGTGAAGGCCGTGGTGAAGGTCGAAAACCAGGAAATCGGCTCGATCGAAAAACCGAAGGCATCGTTGAGCGCTTCGATCATCCCCGTGACCGCGCCGAACTGGCGGTGGAACATCCCCTTCCAGGCCAGGGCGGTGACGTAGCTGGGCACCGCCCACGGCACGATCAACAGCACGCGGTAGATCGGGCGAAACCGCAGCGACGGCCGCGACAGCAAGACCCCGAGCGTGAGCCCGATCCCCACGTGCAGCGCGACGTTGAGCAGCGTCCACAGCACGGTGACGGCGAGGACCACGTAAAAGGATCCGGTCGCGAGCAGGGGTCCACCCCGGGCGGTCAGGATCTCGACGAAGTTCGCGATCCCCACGTAGTGCATCTCGCCGGCGGGTCCGGCGACCAGGGACGTGGCGGCCCCGACGAGCAAGGGGATGATGACGAGCACGCCGACCGCGACGACGGCGTGGGTGACCCAGGCGTACGCGGGCACAGAGGCGCGAACGCGGCGGCGCAGATCCGGGTCGAAGGCGCGCTGCACCATCCAAGCGGCGGCGAGCAGGGTCAGCACGCCGAGCACCGCCAGGCCGGGCCACCACGGCGCCGGCGGTGGCGCTGGGCGGCGGACGTCGTCGAAGCGGCGCTTGGCCTGCGCGAGGGCGTCGGCCGGATCGGCACCGGTGCCCAGGATCTTGCGCATGGCTCGGCGGGCGGGCTCCCAGGTCGCGCGCATGGCCGGCGCGCTCGGCGTCACGACGCCGACCTTGGCCTGGACGGCGAAGGCGGCGAGCAACGCGTCGGAAGAGACGTCGACGTCGCGGCGCGCGGGCAGGATCCGGGCGCGCTCGGCTCGGATCCGCGACGCGTCGGCGCCGGCGATGCGCCGCGCCAAGTCGCGCACGTCGGCGCGCGCGGCCCCGCGCGGAGAGAGCATCACCGACTCGACCGTGACGAACGGAGCCAGCGGACGCCCGGTCGCCGCGAGCTTCGGCAGCGGCTCGACGTGGTAGGGGACCGCGTCGCCGAGGTCGGCCGCGAGCCAGGGTCCGCTGATCGCATAGGCGGCACGGCCGGAGCGGAACAGGTCGGTCGCCAGGGCACCGTCGGCGTCGCGGGGCACGATCCCGGCGTCGAGCCAGTCGGCGACGAGCCGGAGCGAGGCCTCGGCCTCGGGACCGACGAAGCCGAACGTGTCGTCGTCGACGAGCATGGCCCCGCCGAAGGCATGCAGCAGCGGCGCGTGGGCGTAGGGGTTGAGTGCTTCGTAGACCAGCGCGTAGGTGTCCGGCGGCAGGCGCGGCGCGAGCTCGGCGACGCCTTCGATCGTGGCCGGCCCCGTCGCCGCGAGGTCCTCGTTGACGAACAGCGCGAGGCACTTGAGCGACAGGGGTACCCCGTAGGCCGCACCGTCGAGGTTCACCGCGGCCGCGACGTGCGGCTCGAAGGCGTCGCGGGTCATCGCGTCGCCGACCGGCGCGACGATCCTGCGCCGCTGGTAGTCGCCGAGCCGCTCGTGCGCGTCGATGAACAGGTGCGGGCCTTCGCCCAGGGGGATCGCCGCGGCGAGCTTGGACCCATAAGCGTCGTACGGAACCGCGAGCAGCTCGATCGGCGCGCCGTCCCAGTCGGCAAGGACCTCGCGCAGCGCGGCTTCTTCTTCGCCCCGGTACGCGTGCCACAGCCGGATCGTCTCCGCCGCGAATGCACGTGTCGGTGCGATCCAACCCGTGACGGTGGCGACTACCACCCACAGGACGACCCGAAGCGCACGCGTGCGCTGAGTCACAGGTCGTGAACCGAACGACATGTGGGCGGGAGAATACGACAAGCGACCCGCGACACGTGAAACCGTCTCAACGTATGGCTTAATTGCAGCGGACCTCTATGACCTCTCGATTGATTTTTCCCAGCTTCCGAAGTGCTCGACTCGGCCTCGCGATACTTCCCGCGCTCGCCCTCGCCACCGCCTGCGGTGACGATTCCCCCGGGGCCGACGGTGACGGCACCGACGACACCGGTCCCATGTCGACGGGCATCACGGCGACGACCGGCCCGAGCGAGACGACCGGCGGGATGGACACGACGGGCTCCGTCGACACGACCGGCAGCGTCGACACGACCGGCGGGGGGACCGACTGCGAGACGATCGTGTGCGGCTCGGAGTGCTGCGACGAAGGCGACGAGTGCGTGGGCAACACCTGCCTCCCGCCGTGCGACTCGGGCATTCGTTGTGGCGAGGACCAGTCGGTCTGCTGCGACGCCGGTCAGGTCTGCCTCAACCCCGAGTGCGTGACGCCGGGCGCCGACTGCATCGACAGCTACGACTGCCCCGAGGGCGAGTTCTGCGAGAGCACGCTCGGCGAGACGGGCCAGTGCCTGCCGCAGCAGGACCCGGTCGCGTGCGAGCTGCAGCCGAGCTTCAACTCGATCGATCTGCAGCTCGAGTGGTCGTGGGAAGAGGACCAGGTCATTTCCGTGCCGGTCGTCGCGGACATCGATGGCGACACCCTGCCCGAGGTGGTGATCAACACCTTCAATGCGACGGACCCCAACGGTTCGACCCAGAGCTTCAACGGCGAGATCGTCGTGCTCGACGGCACCACCGGCCTCGAAGAGTTCCGTATTCGGGAGAACCTGTCCGACCCGCTCAACCCTTCGTACGGCTCGTACTCGCGCACGACCATCGCGGTCGGCGACGTGGACGGCAACTCGCTGCCCGACATCATCTATACCGGACGCCCGCGCGTCGGCATCGCGCCCTTCGCCGACAACTCCTCGCAGATCTACGCGGTCAACGGCCTCGGCATGCCCCTGTGGGAGAGCCACGCGGCCGACGACAGCCCGTACTACGTTTACGTCCGGCAGGGCGCGATCACGCTGGCCAACCTCGATGGCGATGACGCATCGGAGATCATCATCGGCGCGACCATCATCGACAACGACGGCCTCGTCGTCTTCGACATCGACCAGGGCGACCTGCCCAACCCCAACCCGTCCTACGTGGGGCTCGGCGGAGGTGTCTTCGGCAGCAACGTGTTCCCGGCCAACCAGTCCGACCTCACGGGTCGTGGCGGGGTGTCAGCGGTCGCCGACCTGACGGGCGACGGCACGCCCGAGATCATCTCGGGCCACGACGCGTGGTCGGTCAGCTGGGTGCAGCCCGGGGTGGGCAACCCGACCGTCACGCTCACGCCGCTGTGGACCGACGACGCGCGCTCGGACGGCTACCCGGCGATCGCCGACCTCGACCAGGACGGCGACCCGGAGGTCATCATCGCCGCGGCCGGCACCGTGCGCGTGCTCGACGGTCAGACCGGCGAGCTGTGGTGCGGCCGCGATCCGGACGGCGACGGCAGCGACTGTGCGGGCAATCCCGCCCTGCGGACGCAGCCGATCGACATTCCGGGCACACCGGTGGGCCGCGGGGGTCCGCCGACGGTCGCCGACTTCGACGGCGATGGCCGACCCGAGGTCGCGGTTGCGGGTGGTGGTTCGTACTCGCTGTACGACTTCAACCGCGACGGCGAGCAAGTCCAGGTCGCAGCGGGCTTCCCGAACCCGGGACCCGGCGAGATCTTCATCCGCTGGACCGCCGACACCCAGGACATCTCGTCGAACGCGACGGGCTCGTCCGTCTTCGACTTCCAGGGCGACGGTCCCGCCGAGGTCATCTACAACGACGAGTGCTACCTGCGAGTGTTCGACGGCGCCGATGGCTCCGTGCTCGTCGAGCAGGAGAACTCCAGCGGCACGATCCGCGAATACCCAATCGTGGTCGATGCCGATGGCGACAACAACTCCGAGCTCATCGTCGTTGCCAACGACGCCAACGCGCAGGGTGACTGCGTCGACGACATCCCCGGGTACACCGCGCGACGCGGCGTGTTCGTCTACGGCGATGCCAACGACCAGTGGGTGCGCACGCGATCGGTCTGGACGCAGCACACCTACCACGTGTCCAACGCGACCAGCACGGGTCTGACGCCGCCGACCGAGACGGACAACTGGGATCCGAGCCTCGGCCTCAACAACTACCGGCAAAACGTCCAGGGCGCCGGGGTGTTCAACGCGCCCGACCTCGAAGTCGACCTCGCCGTCGGAACGAGCACCTGTCTCGACGAGGAGTTCGAGATCCTCGCGACGGTGCGCAACACTGGCTCCACCGGTATTCCGGCCGGCGTCAACGTGACCCTGCACGAAGGGGCGGATGCCTCCGGCGACGTGGTGAGCACCCAGACGACGCTCGTCGCTCTGCTGCCGGGCGCGTCGGTCGATCTGCTGTGGCTCGTTCCCGCGCCGGGCGGCGTGCCGCTGCAGTTCTACGTGGAGGTCGACCTGCCCGAGGACGCGGTCGCCGAGTGCAACGAGGACAACAACACCAACGCGACGATGTCGGTCGCCTGCCCCAGCCAGGGGTAGGTCTCGACGGGCGCTGAGTACAGCGCCGCTGCGAGCGACGCGGGGCCCGTCCCCGTGTCTCACAACTCACTTTCGAAGGCGCCGTGGCTCTTGCCGCGGCGCCTTTGCTCGTCGGGCTCGCTTGGTATGGTCTCGCGTGATGATGGGCCTGTTCTCGCCGCGCTTCGCACTGATTGTCGTCCCCCTGGCGGTGGGCTGTCTGGCGCCGGACGAGGTCATCGACGCCGACGCGGGTGACCCCACGACGACCGGAACGCCGTCGGGCACGAGCACCGGCACCGCCGACGCGGGAGACACGACCGCAGGGGTCGACGCATCCACCGGCGCACCGGAGCCCGTCTGCGGCAACGGGATCCTCGAGGACGGCGAAGAGTGCGACGAGGGTGACGCCAACGCGTTCGAGGGCGCCTGCATCGTCGACTGCACGATGGCGCAGTGCGGCGACGGCTACGTGCACGAGGGCGTGGAGCAGTGCGACGACGGCAACGACGACGACGACGACGGCTGCTCCAACGGCTGCATCGACATCGCCCTGTGCGGCGACGGGCGGGTCCAAGGACTCGAAGAATGCGACGAGGGGGTCGACAACGACGACAACGCCGCGTGCCTCGACGACTGTACGGCAGCGACGTGCGGCGACGGCCTCGTGCAGACCGGCGTCGAGGAATGCGACGACGCCAACGACGACAACGACGACCCCTGCACGACGCTCTGTGCGATCCCGACCTGCGGTGACGGCTTCGTTCAGAGCGTGCTCGCCGAAGGTTGCGACGACGGCGACATGCAGGAGGGTGACGAGTGCAACGGGGACTGCCAGGGGTGGGGGCTCTGGACCCACGAGTTCAACGCGTCCGACGACCTCAACGATCAGATCAACGACGTGGCGTTCGACGGCAACGACGACCTCGTGGTCGTGGGCAGCACGTTCGACGTCACGCAGGGTGACGACGTCTGGATCCGCAAGCTCGCCGCGGACGGCACCGTGCAGTGGACACAGACCTACCACTCCCTGACAACCGACATCGCGTTCTCGGTCGCCATCGGCGGCAGCGACGACATCTTCGTCGCGGGTACCACGATCACGCAGAACGACGGCCGCGACATCTGGCTGCGCCGCTACACCAGCGGGGGCACCGGCGACTTCATTCGCACCGCGAACGGGAGCGCCAACGAGACGGACGAGGCCCACGGCGTGGCGGTCGACGGGGCGGGCAACCTCATCGTCACGGGCTTCACCACGACGAACACGCAGGGGCGCAACATCTGGACGCGCAAGTACAGCCCGTCGGGGAACACGGTGTGGACCCAGACGGAGACGGGGGGTGGAAACAACAACGACGAGGGCCGCGGGGTCGCGACCGACGGCAACGAGATCATCGTCTCCGGCTACATCTGGACCGGTGCGGACGAGCGTGACGTCTGGGTTCGTCGCTACAGCTCCGGCGGGGCCACGCTGTGGACGCAGACCCACGACGAGACCGGCGGCAGTGACGAAGGGCACGACGTGGCCGTCGACTCCGGCGGCAACATCCTCGTCGTGGGGCAGGTCGACACGGCCGGGCAGGGCAGCGACATCTGGGTCCGCAAGTACGACTCGGCCGGCACCGAGGTCTGGACGCAGACGTACAACTCGCCCCAAAACGGCACCGACATCGGCAATGGCGTGGCGGTCGACGCGGCCGACGACGTGTACGTGGCCGGATCGATCTTCCGCGGCATGCTGTCGGACAACGTGGTGCTGCTGCGCTACGACTCTGCCGGCAACCTGCAGTTCGACGTCGAGCACAACTCCGACGGCTGGCTGTCGGACGTAGGGAACGCGGTGGGCGTCGACTCGTCCGGCAACGTCGCGGTCGGCGGCTACGAGACGCGCTCGGACATCGGCCAGGCGCGCGACGCCTGGGTCCGCTACGTGGTCCAGTAGGTCCAGTCGGGCCAGGCCGCGCGTCAGTCGCGGCGCAGCGACCGACCGTCCGCGTCGAAGACGTGGGGGTCCTGCAGGCGCAGACCCAGCGTCTGGCCGGGCTCCACCATCCCGGATCCGGGCAGGACCGCGATGAACGGCTCGCCGGCGATGCGCGCGTGCGCGTGGGTGTCCGGGCCCATGGTCTCGACGTGCTCGACGTCGACGCGCAGCTGGGCCTGCGCGCCGTCGACCACGGCGACGTCGTGGGGCCGCACGCCGAGCTGCACCGACTGCTCGGGCGACAGCTCGAAGGCGTCGGCGACGGTGACCCGCGCCTTGCCGATCGCGAGCACGGGCGCGTCACCGACGGACACGACCGTCGCCGGCAGCAGATTCATCGCCGGACTGCCCACGAACTGCGCCACGAACGTGTTGACCGGTCGGCGGTACACGTCGATCGGGGCGCCGGTCTGCTGCACCACGCCCTTGTCGAGCACGAAGAGCACGTCGGCGAGCGTCATCGCCTCGACCTGGTCGTGGGTCACGTAGATGCTCGTGGCGCCCACCCGATCGTGCAGCTTGCGGATGTCGACGCGAACCTGCGTGCGCAGGGCGGGGTCGAGGTTCGACAGCGGCTCGTCGAACAGAAACAGCTTGGACTGCCGCACGATGGCGCGTCCCATCGCCACGCGCTGCCGCTGGCCTCCCGACAGCGCCCGCGGGTAGCGGTCGAGCAGCTTGTCGAGACCGAGGGTCTTGGCCGCCTCCGCGACGCGATCCGCGATCTCGGCGCGGGGAACCTTGCGCAGCTTGAGGCCGAACGCGAGGTTGTCGCGCACGGTCATGTGCGGATACAGCGCGTAGGACTGAAACACCATCGCGAGGTCGCGCTCGCGCGGGGGCAGCAGCGTCACGTCGCGGTCGTCGAAGTGGATCGTGCCCGACGACACCTCCTCGAGGCCGGCGAGCAGTCGCAGCAGCGTCGACTTGCCGCAGCCGGAGGGCCCCACGAGGACGGCGAACGTACCCGTGGGAATGTCGGCGTCGATGCGCGACAGGACCTGCGTCTCCCCGAAACGCTTGGTCACTTCGCGCAGGGAGACGCTCGTCATCGGTCGGTCGATCTCAGATGCCGGACTGATACTCGGCCTGTGGCACGAGCAAGGCGGCGCTCATCGGGGCCACCACGATGTCGAGCTCGCCGTTGGGGCCCACCGTGTACGGGGCGCCGTCGGCGAGGACGTCGAGCAGCACGGTGCCGGGCGGGGCCGACAGCGTGAGCGTGCGGTCGGGGTCGACCGGGGAGCTGGGATGGCCCTGGTGCGTGTTGAAGACGACGAAGGCGTACGAGCCGCCGGAGTCCTCGCCGAATCGCTCGAACGCGAAGATGCCCGCGTCGGTTTCGTCGCCGGTATGGCTCGTGGCCCACGCGACGGCCACGTCGCCGCGGCGCAGCGACGGGTACGCCTGCCGGATCGCGATCATGCGCTTGGTCCACTGAAACGTCGCGCCGCTCGTGTCGAAGCCCGTGTCCCACAACCGCTCGCGGTTGGCCGGGTCGTTGCCGCCGGTGAATGCCTGCTCCGTGCCGTAGTAGATGCAGGGGATGCCCTGCGCGGTCATCACGAACAGCAGCGCGTTGTGCAGCAACGCGCGCTGAACGTCCTCGTCGAGGTCACGGACGTTGAACAAGAAGCGCGCGACGTCGTGGTTGTCGAGGAAGTTGATCGGCATGTCGGCCGGCGCGATGCCCACGCCGCCGTCCATCGGCTCGGTGCCCCAGGTCGTGTCGCGCTGCTCCCACAGCGACTGGATCCGGTCGGTCGATTGCGCGTCCTGGAAGACGTCGCGGACCGCCTGGAAGTGCTGCGAGAAGTAGAACACCGAGTCGAGCTGGTCGCCGGTGATCGCCTGCCCATCGGTCGCGCACGCCGCTTCGGCCTGCAGCTGCTCGTCGTCGGTGGGGTCGGCCCCGACCGGCGCACCGAGGAAACGCTGCAGGTCGGCCGTGCCGAAGATGTCCTTCTTCGTGAAGCTGCCCAACAGGTCGTCGCGCCCATCGAACACCTCGCCGAACATCAGGAAGTTGGTCTTGCCCTGCTCGGCGAGGCGGCGGCGCATCCGCTGGGTGAAGTAGCGCCAGAACTCGTACTCGACGTGCTTGATCGTGTCGATGCGGAAGCCGTCGGCGTCCGTTTCCTCGATCCAGCGCGCGTACACTTCGACCATCTCCTGCTTGACGTCGCAGCGGGTCGTGTCGATGTCCTTGAGACCGCCGGGAAAGTCGCCGTGCAGCAGCTGATCGGGGTCGTCGAAGTTCACCGTGCGCCCGCGTCGGTTGTAGACGGCGGGGTCGGAGAACAGGCTCGGCTGCGGCGGCACGTGGTTGGTGGCCGGGTCCCACTGAAAGACCGCGGGCGCCGGACCGGCCTCGCCCAGCGACGTGAACGCCTGGATCCCGCGCGGGTCGAAATCCGGGTCGTACTCGGTGACGTGCAGCACCGGCGAGTCTTCGCCGTTGCCCCCGATGTTGATGTCCGCGACGCCGTTGAGGTTGATGTCGTAGAAGAACGCTTGGCCGACGTGGTTGGTGACGATGTCGTAGATCACCTTCATGTCGCGGCCGTGCGCCTCGTCCACGAGCCGGCGCAGCGTCTTGAGGTCGCCGAAGTGGGGGTTGGTCGCCTCGAAGTCCTGCGCCCAGTAGCCGTGGTAGCCGTCGACGTTCGCGTCGGTGTCCACGTTCTTGACCACCGGCGAGATCCACAGCGTGGTGACGCCGAGCTCCTGCAGGTAGTCCAGCCGATCGATGATCCCCTGGTAGTCGCCACCCTGGTAACGCGCCAGGTCGTCGAACCGCACGTTGAAGTCGTTGCCCCGGTCGCCGTTGTCGAAGCGGTCGACGAGGATCTGGTAGATGACTTCGTCGCGCCAGTCGTCGACGTGGCGCTGTAGCGCGATCGGCTCGAGCTCCAGCTCCGCGAAGTCGCTGCAGCCCGTCGCCGGGCCACAGATACACGCCAAGAGGGTCAGTGTCCGTCGCATCGTCCTAGTCCCGGAAGTAGCTCGTGGAGCCGAACCACCACTCGGCGCCGAAACCGATGAAGTGATCGACCGATCGCACCGCATAGACGTCGTGCTCGGGGTACAGCCGCTTGGCCCCCTCGTCGCGCACCGTCAGCAGGTAGATGAGACGCAGGTGCGGGCGGGCGAAGCTGCCGCGTCCGGCCGGCGTCAGAAACGGCACCACGCCCACCCGCCCGAGCTGGCCGAACTGCGGCGACGCACCGCCCTCGGCGTTGCGGATCAGCACGCCGCGTCGCTGGGCCTGGTACGAGCCCTCCAGCGACGCGCCCGCGATCTTGCCGAACCAGACGGTCGGTCGCGCGATGATCACCCCTTCGCCGAGGTCGTCGAAGTCCAGATCCGGGCTCGCGTTGCGGAAGCTGCGGAGGTAGCCGCCGAGCAACAGGCCGAACGGCCCGACCTCGTAGTTGCCGCCCATCGCCAGCAACAGCTCACGAGCGCCCTTGGAGGTCCGGTCCGGCGCGAGCTGGGTCGGCGCGTTGAACTGGCCGTACGCCGCCAGGCCCCCGGCGTAGCGGAACACGAGGTTGAGGTGAGTGCTGCGCTTGCCCGTGAACGCGCCCAGCTGGGTGCCGACGAGCCAGCCCGTGTCGGTGGGAACCGTCTCGAACTGCCGCGGCTCCGTCTCGCGCTGCCCCTCGTTGCCGTAGTGGAACTCGCCGTAGACGACCGGCTTGAAGCCCGCGCCGCCCGATCCGATCTTGAAAATGTTGCTGACCTTGGCGCTCGCGATGACCTTCTGTCGGTCGAGCACGGCGACCTGCTGCGTCCCGGGTTGGCCCAGCGGAGCCGGGCGCGTGACCTGCTGGTAGAAGAGGGCGCTCTGCGGCTGGTTGACGCCGGCGTGGAGCTTGACGTCGAGGTCGTCGAGGAACGTGTAGGCGACGCCGCCCCCGAGGGTATTGAGGTTGTCCAGCGGCCAGAAGTCGAGCAGGTAGATGTCGTCGCCGCGGTACATCCGAGACCCGGCCCACACGCGCAGCTTGTCCAGACCGAGCCCAGACTCCTCGATGTAGAGGTTGCGCAGGCCCATGTTCACGTCGAACGTGCCCGTGTAGTGGAACACCGGGGCCGCGACCGCGAGCGTCGCGACGATGCGCGTGTACGCGCCGGTGGCCTCCCAGTAGTCCTCGCGCCGCAGCTCGAGCTCGGCGTACGTCGACTCGTCGAGCCGAGAGCCGCGAGCGACGATGTCGCCGTCGCGCCCGGCCCGACCACGATGGTCGCCGCCGGCGATCACCCGACCGTACGAGCCGAAGTGAAAGCCGTCGGCGTAGTCCGGCGGTCGGTTGAAGGCCGCGTCGCCCGGGCCGCTGGTCTTCTTCGGGGGGGCGGTGGGCTCGACCACGGTGGGCTCGACCTTGCGCGGCGGCGGGGTGCCGACCTTCGCGGCGACCTCCTCCTGCGACTCGCGCAGCGCCTCGATCTGCTCCTCGAGCGCATCGATGCGGCGCTGCATCGCCTCGACCTCGTCGGCGGACACCGACGGCTCGACGGGCTCGGGGTCGGACGGCTCGGTGGGCTCCGGCGTCTCGTCGTCGGGCGCCGTCGCATCCGGCGGCGCGGGGGCTTGCCAGACGCTCGCCGACGTCAGCGACAGCGCGTACGCATATGCGATGGAGACCAGCACGGGCGGCCGAATCTATACGCGACCGGCGTAGCTGCGAACAGGATTCGATAGGATCGGCCGGGTCGCCCGCCAAACCGCGGCTCTGGCGGCCGCTGGCACGTGGGCCTGGTCACGAAGCCGTCCGCAACGCTCCGCCGCGGCGCGCCTGGTCGACCTCGGCGCGTCGCGGCGCGGGCGGGATGGCAGCGTCCGCGTCGACGGACGCTGCGTGGCCGATGCTGGCACTCCCGGTCGCACAGGTGTATGCATCCCAGGTGGGTTCAGAACCCAAGCCGTCGCCCAGAACCGACGACAAGGCACCACTGGACGATCTCGACATCGACGCGCAGATCGACGATCTGGCCGCGGCGCTGCAGTTCGAGCTCGACGACGACGAGGCAGAAGAAGACGACGGGTTGGGCGCGGATGACGACCTCGCACTCCCCGACGATCCGCCGACGGTCGTGGAGGGGCGAGCACCCTCGCTCGCGGCCCTCGCCGCCCACGACGACTTGGACCTCCCCGACGACCCTCCGACGCTCGCGGAGCCCACGTCCGCCGAGGACCTCGAGCCCGACGACGATCTCGCGCTGGCGTCCGAAGACGACCCGGAGACGTATGTCGGGGCCGAGCCGCTCGAGGACAGCATCATCGCCGAGTTCGACGCTGAAACCGAGTTTGACGCCGAAGAGGTCGAGGAGCTCGACGCCGAGGATCTCGACGAGGTTCCCGAGACGACCTCGGGCGCAATCGACACCGGGTCCGAGCCCCGACGCGAGCCGGTGCGGCCGCTGTACTTGAAGGTGGAAGGTCAGGTCGCGAAGGTCGACACCGACCGCTTCGTGATCGGTCGTGTCTCGAAGATGTGCGACTTCGCCATCATCGACGTCAACATCTCCCGCCAGCACTGCGCGATCGAGCGTCGTGACGGTCGGTACTACATCGTCGATCTCGGCAGCACCAACGGCGTGCAGGTCGACGGCGAGCGCGTCGACAACCACGAGATCGCCGAAGGCGACGTGTTCGTGCTGTCGGGGCACGAGATGCGCGCGAGCTTCTTCGCGCCGCTGCCCGATGCACGGCCGGCCGCCGCGTCGGTCGCCCCCGCGTCCGAGCCGTCGGTACCGCACGTGACGGGACGACTCGAGCCCGTGCCCGTCGCGCAGCAGGTGCGGACCTCGCCCGCCCGGCCGGCTCCCGAGCCCGCCGCGGCAACGCCCGGACCGCAGCCGTCCTCTCCGCCGGTCGGCTTCGGTCCGATGACCGGTGGCCCGGGGTTCACGCAGGCCGTGGTCGATCCGCTCGGGCCGGAGGCGAAGGACCTGCGGCTCGAGCACAAGATCGACCAGCTGATCGGACAGGTCGCGTACCTGCAGCAGGCTGTCCAGGTGCTGATGGCGCGCACCGAGGCACTGTCGGGTCTCGGGCCGCTCGCGAACATGATTCAGTCGCGCCTCGGCCAGAGACGCGGGCAGTGAAACGTCACGTCCGCGTCACCTTCAGCTGTGTCACCATCCCGCCCATGACGATCCGAACGGTCGCGGGCGCGGGGTTGGCCGTCGCCCTCCTCGTCGGTGGGTGCCAGGCCCGCCGCAGCGCGTGGAACCAAACGTTGGCCGCGACGGACTGCCACGCCGCCAACGTGATCATCAAGAAGGGTGATCCGGGGCAGCTGAAGGTGATGGCGTGCGGGGAGCTGCGCGTCTACGACTGTCCCGAGGGCGGCGAGTGCACGCTCGTCACCGAGGCCTTGCCCGATGCCGCCGATCCGACGGCACCGGTCGTCGAGGAGTCGGCGGTCGCCCCGTCGACCGAGCAGGCGGTCGAGCCCGAGAGCACCGACGACGTCGGCGAGGCGAGCGACGAGCCCGGCGACGCGGCCACCGAGCAAGTCGACGAGCCCGCGGCCGACGAAGCCAGCGACGAGCCGTAGTCGTCCGTCGACGACGGTCACATCACGTGGCCGTCGACGCGCAGCTGAAACAGAAAGTAGGGGGGCAAGCACACGCCCTCGTCGCCGTAGGCCGACTTCGCGCACACGTAGTCGTCGCGGCAGCGGTGGGACTCGTCGCATGCCCGCAGTCCCACCGGATGGGCGGCGGCCTCGATGCACTTCGGGAAGGGGCGGCGACGACCCACGCAGTTGTTGAAGGTCGTGAAGTCGACGATCGGCCCGCAGCCTTCGCCCGACGACAAGCCGCCGCACCCTTTCGTGCACATCCCCGTCGGAAAGCCCATGCGGTTGACGTTGCAGAGCGCTCCGCCGTCGCACGCGGACTGCGTCGCCCCGCGCACGCGGTCGCGATGGCCCAGCGCGTGCGTGCGCAGCTCGCCGAGCTCGCAGGGATCGCCCGCCGTCCGGTCGGGCGGCAGGCACGTGCCCACGAGGGGGTCGTCGAGCTCGATGCAGTGCAGGCCGTCGGCGCACGTCCACGCCGAGAACCCCGGATCGCCCAGCCCGCAGTGCGCCCCGTAGCCACGCGTGGTCTCGAAGTCCGCGAGGGGACGCGTCTCGTCGACGTCGCCGCCGGTTGCCAGCGCGAGTGTGTAGGCCTCGCGACGGGGCAGCTCGCCGCGCAGGTGGGCGGAGGTCGACACCGCGAGCGTGTCGAGCACGGCGTCGGGATCCCTCGGCTCGCCCACGACGTGAAAGCCGGCGACCGAGCGCGTCTCGTGACAGCCCTGGCACGACAGCTCGTCGAGCCGACGCAGCAGCGCGGCCGGCGAGCCGATGTGCGTGTACGTCGACAGCGACAGATCCTCGAAGTCCCCGGTCGAGACCAGCTGTGACCAGGGCCGATTGGCCAGTCGCGCCAGACCGCGGGGCGTCACGGACGTCGCGAGATCGGTCGCGAACGTGTCGGGCATGACCGCGGTCCCCGCGTCGAGGCCGTCGAGGTTGTCGCGGACCCAGGCGACGAGCGCGGCCCGACCGGACGCGTCGTCGCGAAGTCGCGCCACGTCGGGCGTGTTCTCCAGCGGCGCCGGCGTGAAG
This sequence comes from uncultured Pseudomonadota bacterium, assembly GCA_937896535.1. Lineage (GTDB taxonomy): Bacteria > Myxococcota_A > Polyangia > Nannocystales > Nannocystaceae > CALBMM01. The sequence continues at coordinate 31,297 of CALBMM010000165.1, read as the reverse complement.
GGCCCCGCATACACCCCGGGGGCGCGTCGGAAGACGCGCAGGGCGTACTCGGCGTGACCGCCCAGCGACGGGTGGATCACCCCGGGCCAGCGGATCGTCTGCACGTCGACCTCGACGGCCTCGAGGTCTTCGGCGCGCAGGCGCGTCGGTGCCAGTGGGCCATCGCGCAGAGCATCGGCCAGTGCGACGCCGCGGGCACGCTCGTGGACGACCCAACGCTTCGCCGCGCTCGCGCAGTCACCTGGTTGCCACAACACCACGTTGACCGTCATCGGTAGCCGCGAGTCGACCTCCGTGCCGTCGAGCGCGGTGTGGTACGCGAGTCGGTAGATGAGCCGCGTCTCCCCGCAGCGTCCCTTGCCCTCGTCGAAGGCGCGTCGGTCGAGGCGATTGACCACGGCCACGAGCTCGAACCGCGTCTGCGCAGCCGACAGCCAGGCCGGATCGAACGTGCGATGCCGGTACGACAGGCCCACGCCGGCGCTGGCGTCGTCGGCGTACAGCCGCGCGATGTCGGCGGTCACCGTGCGGCGAATGCTGGCGTAGCCCGGGTCCTCGGTGAACGAGGCGATCTGCGAGGAGCCGCCGCCGAACACCAGCGGGCCGATCGCGAGGCCGGCGGACTCCAGGGACGCGAGCGCGATGGGGTCGGTGACGATCGTCACGGCCCTCGTCGGTGCCACGGGTGGGGTGGGCCCCGCGGGGATCGGCGCCGAGGCGGGCGCGGCCGTCGAAGTCGGGGGCTGCGGCGCCCCGTCGGGCTCGGTGTCGACGGTCGTCGGCCGCACACATGCGGTGAGCAACCACGCGAGTCCGAGGGCTCGAGGACCGCGCATCGTCAGTCTCCGGCCTGCAGCCGGCCCGCCATGCGCAGCGGTTCGATGACGGGGACGCCGAACCAGGTGTCGGCGCCGCAGTAGGGGGTCAGTCCACCAGCGATGAAGGTCGAGTCGTCGTCGACGTGCAGTGCCAGCGCCAGCGACACCGGCGCGTCGCCGCACGGTCCTGCGGCGACCGCCTCGCCGGGCAGTCGCGCCGTGTAGATCGTCGCGCCCGCCTCCTCGAAGCGATCGATGCGTGCCACGCCCTGCAGCGTCACACCGTCGTCGACCACGCCGAAGCCCTCCGAGGGGGTGACCGTCGCTTGGACGTCGTCACCGATCGTCGCGATTCGCACGTGGGCCGAGCGCGACGATTCGAGATCCAGCGTCACGTCGATCACGACCACGGGCTCCGTCGAGCCGGTCGTGTCGCCGGACGCGCCCGGGTCCGTGGTCGGGTCGTCGGCGCTCGACGGGCCGCTCGAGCCGGTCGAGATACCGCCGGACGTCGCTTCCGTGTCGGTCGCCATCTGCGACGGGATGTCGTCGCCGCACGCCGACGTGGCGAGCGCGAACGCCCACGACAGGTGCGCGGATCTCATCGGACTACCGTCCTCTCCGAGTTGACCGCCTTCGCGATCGCGAGCGCCTCGTCGGCGCTGCCTTCCACCACGTGGAAGACCCACGTCACCGCCTCGTCGCCCGCCTGGGTCTCGTCGCGGAACGTGACGTCGGGCGAGGTCGGGGAGATCCCCGCCGCGAGGTGGACGTGGCCCGTGTCCTTGACGAGGAACAGGTCGGGGCCGAGGCCGACCAGTCCGAGCGGGAGGGCCAGCTGCCACGACCCGAAGGAAAAGGCGTCTCGGGCGAAGGCCGCGATCTCGTCGTCGGCGAGCGCCCGGGTCGTGACGATCTCGTCGCTGTCGACGCCGCGGAACGTGGCCGACACGTTGCGCATGTCCGTCTCGCCCGCGCCGAAGGCGATCGAGACGCGATGATGGTTGGGCGCGAGCTCCTCCCACGTCGTCGTGATCGTGCGCGCCGGGTCGTCGGCGGCGGTGTCGACCGTCACCGGGGCGGTGTCGACCGACGTGCCGGCCAACGGCATCGCATCGCCTTCGGTCATGGTGCCGTCGCGCGGCGAGATCGTGACCGTGGTCCAGCCCTGGGCCGCCTTGGCGTCCTTGATGACGTCGCGGGCGATCCGAGTCGCCTCCGCGAGGTGCGTGATGCCGTACTCGACTTCGCCGCGGTACGGATTGATCCCCGTCGCATCCGTCACTTGGCCCAGCGCCAGCATCCGCCACGCGGCGTCGAGTGCCTCGCGAGCGTCGAGGCCGGCCACGGCCGCGGCCGTCTCCGCGGCGGTCAGCTCCCGGTGTGCCACGTAGCCCAGCGTGCGCACGTGGTTGTCGCGGTCGTGCGGCGGACCCGACAGCGCCCACAGCGAGCGGTCGCCCATCCACTTTGCCACGCCGTTGGTCGACCCCGGCTGCCACGTCCCGTCCAGCAGCGGCGGGGGCTCGGCGAGGGTGACGTCGTCTTCGATCGCAGCCACGTAGTCGGCGACCGTGACGATCAGGGCGCCAGCGGCCTCCCGCGCCATCAGGTCGGCCTCGTAGGCGTCGAGGACCTCCTGGTCGGCGAAAAACAGCTCGGGAAAGTACGGATTCCAGTCGCCGGTCGCCAGCAGCTCGCCGTCGTCGAAGAACGTCCACGAGGTCTCGATCGTCGTGACCCCGTCGTCGTAGCTCGCTCCCTTGGCGCCCACGACGAGGTTGACGTCGCCGAAGCGGTACAGCGGCTCGGCATCGAACTCGCCGTGCTGCTCGATCCACAGGTTCTTGGGCCAGATCATCGTCTCGTAGCCCAGTGCCGCCATGTGTTCGGCCATCGCCTCGCCGCTCTGGCCTTCCTGGCAAAACACGCTCGTGCCCAGCGGAACGTCGTGGCTCGCGAAGGTCGCTGCGGTCAGGGCCTGGCTGCGCGCCCAGTCGACCTCGGGGTAGCCGATGAAGAGCTGATCGGAGTAGTGAAAGCTCACCACTTCCGCCTGTCCCGACATCGCCATGTCCCGCAGCAGCGCCAGACCCTCGGGGTGTCGGGCCGCCATGACGTCGAGCAGGTAGCCCTGCATCTCGATCGTCACGCCCCAGGTGGGGTGGGCGGCGTACAGCTCCAGGACGGGCAGCAGGCTCTCCTCGATGATCGCGTCCTCGGTCTGCGCGGGCCGTTGCTCGCCCGAGAAGGCGGGAAAGCCCACGAGCCCGCCGGCGACGTACTGGACGTTGAAGTGGAACATGCTCAGCGCGTACTCGGCCGCGAAGGCCCGGGCCGGGCAGATCGCGACGAGGGCACCGAGTGCCAACGTAGGCCACGGGCGCATGGTCCGAGGACGGTACCAGCCTTGCCGTCCGGTTTTTCATCGGCGGCGCGGATCGCCGCTGGCTACCATCGCGATCCATGTCACGTTCGTGCCGGCTACCCGCGCTCCTCGCGGCCACGCTCGCCCTCGGATGCAGCGCCGAGGCGCCAGCGGTGGTCGCCGGCCGGTGTGCCGTCGCGGTGTGGGGCCAGCCGTCGCGTGGAGGGGTCGAGCTCGCGGTGGTGGGCAGCTGGGACGACGACGCCACGCCGGTGCCGCTGCGTACGTTCGACGAAACGTGGCGGGTCGCCGAGCTCGAGCTCGCGCCGGGGGTGTACGGGTACGAGATCCTCGAGGAGGGCCGGGGTCGGCTGGACCCCTACAACCCACTAACGACGTTTCGAACGACCGACGGCCGCGAAGTGTCGCGGTTGACCGTGCCCGACTGCGCCGCGCCGCGCTGGGAGATCGACGACGTCACCGTGCAGCCCGGGGGCGGCTACGAGGTCCGCGCCCACGTCGTCCCGGCCGCGACCGGTGACGCTCTCGACGTTGCCTCGCTGCAGGCCGCCGACGAGCAGGGCGGGCTGGCCGTCGCGGGCGTCGATGCAGATGCCGGCGCGGTCACGTTCGTCGCCGAGGGCCGGGCCCGGGGCAAGCACCACGTCACGCTGCAGGCCGCCGACGACGAAGGCCGCGTCGCCACCCGCACCATCGCGGCATGGTCGAACCCCGTCGCGGCGCGCTGGGACGACGGCATCGTCTACCAGATCATGATCGATCGGTTCCGCGGCGACGGCGGCGGCACGCTGGCCGACCCCGCCGACCTGGGCGCGCGAGCCGGCGGTACCTTGTCGGGGATCACCGCCGAGCTGCAAGCCGGCTACTTCGAGCGGCTCGGCGTGTCGGCGCTGTGGCTGACACCCGTGTACGTCAACCCGCTGCCGGCCCGCGAAGGACGATTCGACGGGCACCTGTACGAGGGCTACCACGGCTACTGGCCCCTGGACTCGCGCGGGGTCGAACCACGCATCGGGGGCGACGCCGGGCTGCGCGAGCTCGTCGACGCCGCCCACGATCGGGGCATCCGCGTGCTGCTCGACCTCGTGCCCAATCATCTGTACGAGGACAATCCGCGCGTCGCCGAGCACCGCGCCGACGGCTGGTTCAACGAGCGCGAGCCCCTGTGCGTGTGCGGGGCTCCCGACTGCAGCTGGGGCGAGTTCATCGGCACGTGTTGGTTCACCGACTACCTGCCCGACCTGCGGCTGGAGCACCCCGACGCGATGGACTCGGTGGTGGACGACGCGGCGTGGTGGCTGCGCGAGCACGACGTCGACGGCTTCCGCATCGATGCGGTCCCGATGATGCCGCGCGCGGCGACGCGCCGGATCGTCGACAGGATCCGACAGGAGGCCGGCACGCGGGAGCAGGCGTTCGCGATGGGCGAGATCTTCACGGGCGCCGGCGCGGCCGGGACGGCGGACATTCGCTACTACATGGGACCCGACGGCCTCGACTCGGCGTTCGACTTCCCGCTGATGTGGGCGCTGCGGTCCACGCTCGCCGGCAACGGCACGTTCTCGAGCGTCGAGGCGTCGCTCGCGGAGACGGACCGGGCGCTCGACGGCGCAGGCGCGGTGGTGGGGCGCATGATCGGCAACCACGACGTGACGCGTTTTTCGTCCGAGGTCGCCGGCGACGCGGACGCAGATCCGTGGGACGACCCGCCGCCGCAGTCCGACGACGACGAGGTGCTCGCCGCGCAGCGCATCGCGCTGGCGATCGTGCTGACGCTGCCGGGCTTGCCCGTCATCTATTACGGCGACGAGATCGCGCTCGCCGGCGGAAACGACCCGGACAATCGCCGCGTGATGCCGGCGACGGGGACGCTTTCGTCCGCCCAGATAGCTCTGCTCGCCGACGTGCAGCGCGTGGCCCAGACGCGTCGTTGCTTGCCCGCTCTGCGACGAGGCGACCGCACGGCGCTCGTGGTGACCGACGACACCTGGGCCTACGCGCGCGACGCCGACGACGGCGCGCCCGCGTTCGTCGTCGCATCCCGCGCCGAAACCCCGCAGGACGTCACGCTACCGGGTAGCGCCGTCGCGGGGCCCGGCTGGTATCGAGACGTCGTCAGCGGCGATATGCTGCAGATCGACCCGGTCGGTGGCGGCACCGTGGCGATGGCGCCACGTAGCGTCCGGGTGTACATCCCCGCCGACCATCCCTGCGCTGGCCCTTGACCGATGAACGTTTCTTCGCGCGCCGTTAGCTTGCTCGTCGCCGCCCTCGCGGTCGGTTGTGGTTCGGACAATCTGCAGTCCGCGACGAGCCTCGACCCGCCCGACGACCCCACGTTCGACCCGAGCGCGGGAGGGGGCCCCGGTGGGGCCACCGGCAGCGGGATGAACCCCGGTGACGATGGGATGGACACCGGCGGCCCCTCCGAGTGCGACGACGCCGACAAGCGCTGCGCGGTCGAGATGACATTGGCCGACATGGGCTACGGCGACGTCTCCGTGATCGGCGACTTCTCGCCCGAGGGCTGGGAGGCAGGCGTGCCGATGTCGCGCGACGGCGACACGTGGCGCGCGTCCGTCCCGGTGCCGTGGGACACGCAAGTCCAGTACAAGTTTGTCGTCGACGGCAACGCGGTCGCCGACCCGGGCAACCCGAACGTGGTCGACGACGGGCAGGGCGGGCAGAACTCGGTGCTCGACCCGCAGATGTGCGCCGAGCCGACCTGCGAGCCGGCCGTCTTCGGCGACGTGGACTGGCGCGACGCGATCATCTACTTCGTCTTCGTCGACCGCTTCCACAACGGCGACCCTTCCAACGACTCCCCGATCGGCGTGCCGACGGCTTCGGACTACCAGGGCGGGGACTGGGCCGGCGTCACGCAGCGCATCGAGGAGGGCTACTTCGAGGACCTCGGCGTCAACACGCTGTGGCTCTCGGTGCCGATGGACAACGCCGACAGCGCCGGCCTGGGCTCGGACGGCATGCAGTACTCGGCGTACCACGCCTACTGGCCCACGGATCTGAGCGCCACCGAGTCGCGCTTCGGCACCCTCGCCGAGCTTCAGCAGCTCGTCGACACGGCGCACGACCACGGCCTGTACGTGCTGTTCGACTACGCGATGAACCACGTGCACGAGCAGTCGCCCACCTACCTCGAAAATCCCGAGTGGTTTTGGCCCAACAACAACGGCGGCGGGGGCGATTGCGTCTGCGGCTCGGGCTGCAGCTGGGACGGCGACGAGGGGCGGCGCTGCTGGTTTACGCCCTACCTGCCGGACTTCAACTTCACCGAGCAGGCGGCCGTGGACTTCTCGGTCGAAAACGCCATGCAGTGGATCCGCGACACGGGCGTGGACGGATTCCGACTCGACGCGGTCAAGCACATCGAGGACGCGTGGCTGCTCGAGCTTCGCGCGCGTGTCACCGAGGAGATCGAGCCCGACAGCGGCCAGCACTTCTACATGGTCGGCGAGACGTTCACCGGCCAGATGGGCACCATCGCCTACTACGTCAACCCCGACATGCTCGACGGGCAGTTCGACTTCCCGCTGCGCATGCAGATGGCGGCCAACGTGCTCATGCGCAACGGCTCGATGTCGGACCTGGCCGGGTTCATGGATGCCAACGACACGTACTACGGCGCCGGGATCATGAGCACGTTCATCGGCAACCACGACATCCCGCGGGCGATTCATCTGGCCGAGGACACGCCGCTGTGGGGCGACCAGTGGACCGACGGCAAGGATCGGGCGTGGACCAACCAGCCCTCGCAGCCGGCGAGCGCCAACGCGTACGAGCGGCTCGGGGTCTCGCTCGCGATCCTGCTGACGACCAAAGGCGCGCCGCTCATCTACTACGGGGACGAGGTCGGTCTGGCCGGCGCCGGTGACCCGGACAACCGCCGCTTCATGCAATGGGACGGCTACTCGGCGCCCCAGCAGGCGCTGCTCGATCGGCTCAAGCTGCTCACCGCGATCCGGGCCGCCCATCCGGCCACGCGCCGCGGCACCCGGACCACGCTGTCGGCCAATGCGGACACGTTCGCGTACACGATGGCCGCCCCCGGCGACGTGGTCCACGTGGCCGTCAACCGCAGCGACACCACCCAGACCGTCGGTGAGCTACCCGACGGCGACTTCGTCGACGAGCTGTCGGGCGCAATGTTCTCCGGCCCGTCGGTCAGTGTGCCGGCCCGGTCGGCGCTCGTCCTCGTCCCGGCGCCGTAGGACTCGACACGATCAGCGCGCGCCGTAGTTGTGCGCGCTGGTCTCTTCGTTGCGATCGGTCGCGGGCGCTGGGGTGGGCGACAGGTCCGAGATCGCCGCGCGTAGCCGAGGCGTCATGTCGATGTCGGCGGCCTTCAGCGCCGCCGAAAGCTGCGCCACGTTGCGTGCGCCCAAGAGCGGCGCGGTCACGGCGGGATGGCTGGCGACCCACGCGATCGCCAACGGCACGGGCTCGTACCCGGCCTCGGCTGCGAACTCCACGAAGCGGTCGGCGATCGCGTAGTTTTCCTCGGCCTCGTAGCGCGTCGCGTACATCTCGACGTCGACGAGGCGCCCCGACGTCGGCCGGCGCTGCACCCCGTACTTGCCGGTGAGCAGCCCACCGGCAAGAGGCCCGTAGGGAAAGCACGCCAGACCCTCGGACGCACACAGCGGCAGGATCTCGACCTCGGCCTGGCGCTTGGCGAGGTTGTACATCGGCTGCACCGCGCACAGCGGCGCCCAGCCGTTGTGGCGGGCGACGCCGAGCGCCTTCATCGTCTGCCAAGCGGCGAAGTTGCTGACGGCGGGGTAGAGGATCTTGCCGGCGGTGACCAGCCGCTCGACCTCGCGCAGCGTCTCGTCGAGGTCGGTGACCTCGTCCATCCGGTGCAGGAAGTACAGGTCGATCCGGTCGGTCCCCAGGCGCCGCAGGCTGCCCTCCACGGCGTTGCGCAGGTGGTAGCGGCTCGTGCCGCGGTCGTTGGGTCCCGGACCGGTCGGGAAGTACGCTTTCGAAGAGATCACCACCTCGTCACGGCACCCCGCCACGAAGCGGCCGAGGAGCTCTTCGGAGTGGCCGCCGTTGTAGACGTCGGCGCAGTCGAAGAAGTTGACGCCGGCATCGCGCGCGCACGCGAACAGTTGCGCGGAGGTTTCGTCGTCGGCGTCACCGCCGAAGGCCATCGTCCCGAACGCGAGCGCCGACACGCGGACCCCCGTACGGCCCAAGAAGACGTGATCCATCGGCCGCAGCATACAGGGGCCTTTTCACCGCGCGCGCCATTGGTCCACACTACGGCCTGGCGACCGGGAGCCCGCGCCCTTGACGCGTCACCAAGCTGCATTCTTTCGGCGACTGGTCTACCTCTACGACCTGATCGTCAGCGTGGTCGCGCTGCTGGCGTCGCTGGGGGTGCGTGCGTGGCTGTACGACTTGTCGCGCCGCGGCGTGCTCGGCGGGCTGATCCCCGACGACCTGCCGCAGCTGCGGACCGAGGACTACTACCCACTGATGTGGAACATGCTGCCGCTTTGGCTGCTGTCGCTGTGGGCGGCACGGGCGGCGGACTTCCGGATCAGTTATTGGTCGGCGGCGGGCCGGTACGCGCGCGCGGTGGGGATCGGCATCGTGCTGATGGTGGCGGCGCAGTTCGTCTTCGAGCTGTACTTCCTTTCACGATCGCTGGTGCTGATCTTCGCGGTGGTGCAGTTTTCGGCACTGCTGCTGGGGCGAGTCGTGCTGATGGAGGTCTCGGCGCTGCTACGGCACGCCGACGTCGAGGAGGGGCACCGGGTGCTCGTGGTCGGTACGGGCCGGCACGCCAAGCAGTTCGCGGGCTCGCTGCGCACCGAGGCTCCCTGGAATCACCGGCTGGTCGGCTACGTGCGCGTTCCGTCGGAAAAGCACCCCAACCCCGACGCGGGCCCGATCCTCGGCGACATCACCGAACTCGACGAGATCCTCGACCAGCAACCGGTCGACGAGGTCGTGTTCGCGGTACCCAAGCAGCGGCCGGAGACGTTCGAGGCGGCGCTGCGGGCGTGCGACACCCGGGGCGTGGACGTGCTGCTGACGCTGCCGCCGGACGTGCCGCGCCACGGCCAGGTCGACCTGACCAAGATCACCGGCTACGAGCTGCCCCTCATCGGCATGCGTCGCACGCCGACGAGCGAAGGGGCCCTGCTGCTCAAGCGCGGCCTCGATCTGCTCGGCTGCACGATCGGCCTGCTGCTGATCTCGCCGATCTTCATCTTCACGGCCCTCGCCATCAAGATCACCGATCCGGGTCCGATCTTCTTCTCGCAGGTCCGGGTCGGTCGCAACGGGCGGCGCTTCAACATGCACAAGTTCCGCTCGATGGTCGTCGATGCGGAGAAGCGCAAGAAGGAGCTGATGAAGCTCAACGAGATGGACGGCCCCGTCTTCAAGATCAAGCGGGACCCTCGGATCACGCCGATCGGCCGGTTCATCCGCAAGACGTCCATCGACGAGCTGCCGCAGCTCATCAACGTGCTCGTGGGCGACATGTCGCTCGTGGGACCGCGTCCGCCGCTGCCGGACGAGGTCAACCAGTACAAGGATTGGCAGCGGCGTCGTCTGTCGGTCAAGCCGGGGATCACCGGCCTGTGGCAGGTGTCCGGCCGCAACCAGATCGACTTCGACGAGTGGATGGAGCTGGACCTGACCTACATCGACAACTGGTCGATCTGGTTGGACATCCGGATCCTGCTCAAGACGATCCCGGTCGTGCTCTTCTCCAAGGGCGCGAGCTGACCCCGAGAAAAAAGGAGACCGGGTCCGAGAACACCAGCGGGTGGGCTGGTATGGCGTTCGTGGACCCGGCCTCCAGGGCCGTACGGATGGCGGCTACCCGACGTAGGTCGACTCGTACACGTTGCGGACCGTTTGCAACGCGTAGGCGACGGAGCTTCCCAGCCGGAACCGAAGCACGCATTCGCTCACTTCGGGAGGCAAAGCCTGGGCACGATGCACACAGAGCGCGACCGTGATGCAGCCCGGGTCGTCGCTGCGAAGTGACCACACGGAGACCTCGAATCCGGGTGTGGCTGCTTCGCAATCGACGGTGATCGGACCGTTCGCGGAAATGTCGAGCTTGGCGATCGAGACTTCACCGCTGCGCACCGATCCCTTTTGGAGGGAGACCGAGTGGATCGTTGCGCGGCCGGTAGGCTCGGGGGATGGTCGCCGCCGAGGCGAGATTTGACGGGTGGCTTCCACCAGTACGGTTGGCTTGGTTGGGGGGGTGGCGACCGCCACGGCAGCGCCGCGACGGTCACGGCGGCGTTAGTGGAAACGGCCAGCCAACCGATCACATTTTTTTCGTCGGCCGGGTTTTTCGCCGCGCGGCTCGGAATTCGGGGCAATAGGGCGCTCCGCGGCCGGCTCTGGCGCCACCGCGGTACCGTACGCGGCGCGGCGACGATCCGGGTTCGAGGATCGATGATCGGTTCGTCGCCCCCGACCACTAACGAAGAGTTCCGCCATGGCGACGCTGCGTACCGACGAGATCCGCGTGACCCCGCGCGGCCAGCTGCAGACCCACACCGTGCGCCGTCGCTTCCGCAGCGACGACCGCCAGCGGCCCGAGGCGATCGAGATCGCGATCCTCCCGGCGCGCCGCAACCAGCGGCTGCGCGGTCGCCCGGCCGAACGGTTCAACTGCCCGGAGCCCGGCCACGCCCTCGTCGCCACCGTCGACGTCCCCTCCGAGCCCGGTCCCGTCGTCGACCTCACGCTGATGGTGCAGGTCGACGACGACCCGCCACAGACGATCCAGGTCAGCATCCAGCACGCGCCTCCGCCGTAGTCGCCGCCCATGATCGACACGCTTCCCGACGCGCCGAACGGCGACGACCTCGACACGTTCGACGAAGACGTTCAGGCCCGGCTCAAAGGCGCCGCAACGGACGAAGAGCTCGGCATCGAAGGGCAGCGACTGCGCGCGCGGCTGCGCGCGAAGATGTTCGGCGTCGATGCGGCACCGCTGAAGATCGGCCGCTACGCGGTGCTCGACACCCTCGGCCGCGGCGGCATGGGGGTGGTGTACGCCGCCTACGACGAGGCGCTCGACCGGCGCGTGGCCGTCAAGCTGCTGCAGCGCGATCCGGACACCGACCGCAGCCCGGGCAACGATCGATTGCTGCGCGAGGCCCAGGCGCTCGCGAGGCTGTCGCATCCCAACGTCGTGCAGGTCTACGAGGTGGGCACGTTCGATGGTCGTGTCTTCATCGCGATGGAGTTTCTGCCGGGCCCGACGCTGCGCACGTGGAAGACCACGCACGCGCCAAAGTGGCCGGAGGTGCTCGCCAAGTACATCCAGGCCGGCGAAGGCCTCGCGGCCGCGCACGCGCATGGCGTCGTCCACCGCGACGTCAAGCCGGCCAACCTCCTGCTCGGCGCCGACGGTCGGGTGCGCGTGGTCGACTTCGGTCTCGCCCGCGGCATCGAGCCCGACGCAGTCACGCCGGTCGACACCCCACCGTCCGCCTTCGACGTCGCGATCACGCAGACCGGCGACGTGATGGGCACGCCCGCGTACATGTCCCCCGAGCAGATCAAGATGGGTCCGGTCGACGCGCGCAGCGACCAGTTCTCGTTCTGCGTCGCGCTGTACGAGGCGTTGTTCGGCGTGCGGCCATTCGCGGGCGAGTCGGCCACCGACGTGATGCTCGCGATCGTCGAGGGCCGGTTGCGCGAGCCACCCCGCGGCCATGGTGTGCCGCCGCGCGTCGTGCGGGCGCTGCAGCGGGGGCTGCACGTCCGACCCGACGAGCGGTTCGTCGACATGCGCAGCCTACTCGATCGACTACGAGACCCGACCGCGCCGCGTCGACGGCTCGCATGGGGCGTCGCCGCGGCGACGCTCGTGATCCTCGTGTGGCTCGCGGCGCGAGGACGTGGTGCCGAGGTCGGCTGTCCGACGTTCGACGACGAGCTCGCCGGGATTTGGGACGACGCCGCGGCGCAGACCATGACCGAGGCCTTCACCGCCACCGGCCGACCCTACGCCACGACCATCGCCGCCAACGCCGGCGCACGTCTGGACCGCTGGGTCGACGCGTGGGCGGCCGGACGCAAGGATGTCTGCGAGGCCACGCGCGTTCGATCCGAGCAGTCCGATGCGCTGCACGACGTGCGGGTGGGTTGCTTGCTGCGCCAGCGCGACGCGGTGGCGCGGCTCGTCGATCAGCTCACCCGCGCCGACGAGCAGGTCGTCGACCACGCCTGGCAGGGTCTGGCCGAGCTACCGGAGCCGCGCACGTGCGTGACGGCGCCGGCGCAGGGTCCGATCACGGCGAAGACGACGCCGGTGCGGGCCCGCGTGCAGTCCTGGGTCGACGACGCCGGCGCGCTCCTGTTCGCCGGTCGGGCGGAGTCGGCCGAGCGCAGCGCCGGTCGGGCGATCGAGGAAGCGATGTCGCTGGACGCACCGGACTTGCTGGCCGACGCGTACGTGCTGCGCGGACGCGCCCGTACCAAGCGGGAGGGCTACGCGGAGGCGGTCGAGGACTTCACCACGGCGATCGACGTCGCCGAGGCCAACCGCCTCGACGCGCGCGCGGCCACGGGGTGGATCCGGCGCGCGAAGGTCCACGCGTGGATCGACGACGCGGAGCTCGCTCGCGCCGATGCTCGCCGTGCGCAGGCGGCCGTCGATCGTCTCGACACCCCCGGCGTCGTCGCGGAGGAGCTCGCGATCGTGCTCGGCGACGTCGCCGTCGCGGCGGGGCAGGGCGAGGAGGCCCTCACCCAGTACGAGCGTGCGCAGGCGCTGCGGACGGCGCGGGTCGGTCCCGAGGACTTCAGCCAGGTCGAGATCCTGATCGGGATCGGTCGCGCCCACGAGCTGCGCGGCGATGCGGTGGCCACGATCGCGGCCTACGAGGAGGTCGAGCGGCTTCGGGGCCGACTGTTCGGCGAGGGGCACCCGTTGGTGGGCCACGATCAGTACCGCCTCGGGCAGGCCCACTTCTCGGCGGGCGCGCCCGAACGCGCCCGACCCCACCTGGAGGCGGCGGCGGTGACCTACACCGCGCTCGGTGGACCGCTCGTCGTATGGGCCGTGCGGACCCACGTGCTGCTGACGCTGGTGGCCCGACAGCTCGGCGACGAGGCGATGTCGCTTCGGCACGCCCGTCTGGCGGCACGGCTGGCGGCGGACCGCCCCGCCGGCGACGTCGATCGGATCACCGCGGTATCGCTGCACGCCGAGGAGCTGTCGATGCAGGGGCGCTGGGACGACGCGAGCGTGCAGTGGCGCGAGCTCGCCGAGGTCTCGCCCACCGGCCTGGACGCGTCGGCGGCCGGCGCCGTCGTGCTCGCAGGAATCAACGTGGGCATGGCCGCGCACGATCGCGGCGACGAGCAGGAAGCGCTGACGTGGATCGAACGTGGCCGTGCCCGCGCGCAGCTCATCGACGACCCCGACATGCGCGCGCACGCGGTCGCCTCGAGTCTGCAGGGACTGGCGCGGGTCCAGCTCGCGCTGGGACGGCCGGACGCCGCGGCGACTTCGGCCGGCGAGGGGCTGGCGGCGCTCGGCGATCGCCCGATCGACGATTTGCGGGTGCGGCTGTGGCAAGCGAGGGCCGACGCGCTGGAGGCCGTCGATCCGTCGGATCCGGAGGTCGCACGCCTGCGGACCGACGCGCGGGCGAAGCTGGAGGCGCTCGGCGGGGTCTGGCCCGAGCGCCTCGATCCGGACGACGCCGGATCCGGGTAGCATGAGACGGCCGTGGCGGCCGCTCCCCCCGACCTGCAGCTCCTCGCCCAGTGGCGCGAGGGGGACCTCGCGGCCGGCGACCGTCTGTTCGACCGACACTTCGCGAGCATCCACCGCTTCTTTCGCAACAAGGTGGGCGAGGGGCTCGAAGACCTCGTGCAGCAGACCTTCATGGCGTGCGTGGAGGGCAAGGAGCGCTTTCGCAGCGACTCCTCGTTTCGTACCTACCTGTTCGGGGTGGCGCACAACCTGCTGCGCGAGCACTACCGCACGCGTCGGCGCACCGCGGCGTCGATCGACTTCGCCGAGACCTCGGCCGAGGACACGGGCATCGGTCCGAACACGTTGGTCGGCAAGCGCCGCGAGCAGCGACTGTTGCTCGAGGCGCTGCGCCGGATCCCGATCGACAGCCAGATCGTGCTCGAGCTGTACTACTGGGAAGAGATGTCGGCTTCGGAGACGGCCGCCGTACTCGGCCTGCCCGAAGGCACGGTGCGCGGACGGGTGCGCCGGGCCAAGCTGCTGCTCAAACAACAGCTCGGTAGGCTCGCGCTTTCGACCGAGGAGCTCGACACGACCGTGGGCGGTCTCGAGGGGTGGGCCGCGTCGCTGCGCGAGGTGCTGGCGAAGGCCGACGACGACGAGTCGTGAGGATCACGGCTCGCGCGAGACGATCTCGGGCCCGCACGCGCGGGGATCGAGCCACGCGGTGCTGCCGTCGCACAGCTGACAGGCGCGGTCGGCCGCGTCGCACTGCAGCTCGGCGCGGGCGCACGCCTCCTCGTAGCGGATGTCGGTGACGTGCTGGTCGGCGAGCCCGCAGATCCGGTCCTGTAGCTGGCACGTGGCGTCGGCGAGGTCGCAGACTCGTTCGCATCGCGTTCGTGACTCTTTGCGTTTCTTGCGATCGGTCACCCGCTCGGCCCGCAACCGACGATCGAAGCGACGACGCGACACGGACTCGCGTGGGGGGGCTGCCGGGGAGACACCGAGGTCCTCGTCGTCGGCCTCGGAGATCGTCGGGGCGACCGGTTCGGGATCCGGCGAAGGCTCGGGCTCGGCCGGCACGTCGACGTCGCCGCCCTCGTCCTCGTCGGCCCCCTCGTCGGGCTCGTTCGTGACCTCGGGGGCGACCTCCTGCGTCGTGTGGTCGCGCGACGAGTCGTGCCGTGGGACCGGTTCGGCAGCGGCCACCGTGGTGGGCACGACGATACCCTCGGCCTCGAGGGCGTCGCGATTGGCCGCGAGCATGCGCTCGGCCTCGTCGATCGTCGTGGGTGTGGGGCCCTGCGCGTCCTTGCCTCGCATTTTGCAGCCGGCGAGCGCGAGCAGGCCCAGCGCGACCGCCCAGCGGGGCAGGCTCGCCGCGCTACGCATCGCACCCCTCGCACGCCTTCGTCGCCACATCGCAGTCGTCGGTCGCACGCTCGCAGACCTGGCCGTAGCGCGGATCGTCGGGATGGCGTGTCGCGAGGTCGCACACCTGGTCCTTCAGATCGCAGATCGCATCGGCGAGGTCGCACACCCGCTGGCACCGTCCGCCCTCGTCGTCGGTCGGCGACGCGCCGGCGCCTTCGGGCTGGGTCACGCCATCGTCTTCGACCGCCCGCAGCTCGCTGCGCTTGTCGCCGATCTCGACGCCAGCGGCGCGCAGCTGCGCCTCGTAGTCCTGCAGCTGTCCCTCGTAGCCGTCGGCTTCCGTGGTCTTCGGCGCCGTCGGCATCGTCGATCCATCGACCGCACGGTTGCTGGCGGCCTTGCTCGCGCAGCCGGCGAGGGCGAGCAGGGCCACGGCGAGGGGCGAGCGAAGGCGGCGGAGCAGATCCATGGGCGGCGCGAGCATTGCGCCGGCACGCGCATCGAGCAACTCGGCCGGCGGATGCCGGCCGGAACGGTCGCCGAAGCGCCGCCCTTACAGGCCGTGGACGCGCTAGGGCAATCGCCGGCGTCGGGCCCACAAGCCGAACAGCAGCAGCCCCAGCCACGACGCGGGCGCAGGGCGCTCGTCCGCGGATTTGCACCCCGTGCAGCCCCGCGGCCAGCCCACCGACGCGTTGTAGTCGCGCAGCAGGTCGTCGATCTCCGCCGCATTGTCGACGAGGACCATGGGCGCGCCGACGAGGGGAAGCTCGTCGATCGCCTCGGCCCAGGGCATCTGGGACGGAAACTCCGGCCACGACGCACCCGAGGGCAGGTAGACCTCGCGCCCATCCGGCAACGTCAGCAGCGAGTCACCGTCGCAGCGGATCCGCCGCTGACCCTGACGTACGGCGGCGACCTCGGGCAGGTCCGCGTGGACGTGGAAGATCGGATCGGTGGTCATCTCGTGCGGCGAGATCGTGGTGAACATGCGCGTGACGTACGGCCAGCGGTCCAGCAGCTCGTCGGCGTGCACGGCCGGATCGACGATGCGCGTCTGCATCGCCTCGGCGAACTCGATCGCCTGCCAGTCGATGAGGCCCTCGTAGCTTCCGGGCGAGTTGAAGAAGTCCCCGAGGGTGACGGCCTCGGTCAGCAGGAACTCCTCGAGCAGACCTTCGATGAGCGGATGCTGGGCCAGGCACCCTTCCGGTCCGCCGTAGCAGGCCAGCAGGCCTTGCGCCTGCAGCTCGTCGAGCACCATGCCCGGGGTCAGCGTGATGAACACGTTCGCGTCCCAGCGAGGATCGGCGAGCCCGCGGGCGACGACGTCCGACGTACCGGCGTACTCGGTCACGAACGCCCGGCCGTCGGCCGACTCGGCGTCCACCGCCGCCGTGACCACGTCCTGGTAGTTGGCGCCGAGCGCAAGCCAGTCGATCTTGAGCGGGTTGACCAGGACGTGGCGGTAGTTCGTGGGCACGACGCGGTCGTCGGCCAAGAAGAACGTCCGCACCTGCATGTCCTCGGTGGCCGCGATCTGCGTCAGCCGCAGCGGTACGCACGGTTCTTGGCCGGGGTAGCGCAGGACGATCGGGTGGATCTCGTCGATGTCTGCGCCCCCGACCAGCTTGATCGCGCCGAACAAGGCCCCCTCGGCGACGTACTGCGCCAGGATCGGGGCCGCATCGGGGTCCTGCTGGTACCCGTTGGCGTCGAGCCAGGCGATCACCTCGTCGACCCCACCGCCGCCGGCCGACAGCACGGTGATCTCGAATGCGCCCACGGTCTGCTGCAGCAGGATCTGCGGGCCCATCGGTTCCTCGGGCAGACCGCCGTCGTCACCGAACCCGGCGCCCTCGGCCGCGTCGCCGCGGGCGTCGGGGAAGGCGCCACCCGTGCGACACGTGTCATTGCTCGTGGCCAACCCGTAGGTCGGCACGGTGCCGGCGAGGAGGTTCGCGAACAGCGCTTCGGAGCCGACGGACAGGTCGGGCACCGCGGTCAGCGGGATCACCCAGGCAAAACGGTCGGGATCGCCCTCGTACTGGATCTGGATGTGAACCTCGACCTCCGGTCCGTTCGGACCCTCGTCGAGGACGAAGAGGATGTTCTCGCCGGACTGGTCGACCGGCATCGCCTGCGGCCCGAGGTCGCAGAACGTGCCTCCGCACGCTTGCGCGGGTCGAGCCCACGTCGCGGTGGCCACCAAGGCGGTCGCGGCGACACCCAGGACCAAGGCCGCGCGGAGGATCGTCGGCGTCGCGTGCATCGGGTCACCCTCCAAACGGCCCAAATCGCCGCGTTGCGCCAAGATATCATGGCGGCGTCCCCGGGTAGATCGGCGCCGGGGCTCGTGCGTGAACACCGGGCGCCGTCGCGTCCGCGCGCCAGTTCTTCTTTGGGGTACCCGATGATTCGACCGACTCTGCTGCTTTCGCTCGCCACGTCCCTCGCTTGCACGACCTCGTCGTCGGGTCCGCTCGCAGGATCACCCTCGCAGGCGCCCGACACCGCCGCGTCCGGGGCGCACACGTTCACGGCCCGCAGCCATCCGCCACGTCATCGCGCGGCGCCGCCCAGGCCCGACCTCGCCTCGCTGCCTGCGCTGGTGGACAACACCCGCGGCTGCTTCGCGCCGCCGATGGTGGAAGAAGAAGTCGCGATCGCTCGGCCGCCGCGCACACGCACCGGCGGCGGCCGGACGCGGCGCAAGTCCACGAGCAGCAAGAAGTCCAAGGGATTCGTCCCATACGACGGCGCGGCCGGACGCGGCGCGGGTTCCGGGGTCGCCGGCGGCAGCGTCGGGGGGATGCCGGCCGCGCCGCCGCCCGAGCCGGCCAAGTCGGCGAGCTCGACGTCGGTGCCCAAGCCCAAGGCCGCACCTGCGCCCGAGCCCGAACCCGCCGCCAAGCGCGAGGCCAAGGATGCGCGCTCGCGGCGGGGGCCCGCCGCCGACATCGCGACGTCCGCCGCCGACGATGCGATGGCCGAACCCTCCTCCGGCGACGACCTGGCGATCGCGCAGCCGCAGCGCAACGACGAGTTCGACGACTGGGGCGCCGCGATCTACCTGTCCAACGACGACACGATGAGCCTGTCGTCGGCGCAGCGGGTGATCTACGCGATCGACAACTTCCGCCCGCTGCCGCCCGAGCACATTCGGCCGCACGAGCTGCTCAACTACTTCTCGTTCGCGACCGAGCCGGTCGCCGACACCGACGACTTCTCGGTCCACGCCGACATCCAGCCCGATCCTGACGAGGCGGGGATCTACAACCTCGGGCTGGCGATCAAGGGCCGCCCGATGAGCGTGGACGAGCGGCGCAATGCCAACATCTCGTTCGTCATCGACCGCTCCGGCTCGATGTCCTCGGAGGGACGCATGGACTACCTGCGTCGCGGACTGCAGGAGATGACCGACCAGCTCAAGACGGGTGACATGGTCCACCTCGTGGCGTTCGACGACTCCGTGTGTGCGCCGATCAAGAACTTCGTGGTCGGCCGCGACGACCCGCGCGTGCTCGACCGTGCGATCTCGCTGCTTCAGCCGGAGGGCTCGACGAACCTGCACCTGGGGCTGACCGAGGGCTACGCGATCGCCGACGCGGCGTACCAGCCCACGTACACCAACCGGGTGGTGATGATCACCGACGCCCAGACGAACACGGGGGTGGTCGACGAGGAGTTGATCGCGACCGTCGGCAAGTTCTACGACAGTCGGCGGATCCGCCTGTCGGGCGTGGGCGTGGGCTCGGACTTCAACGACTACCTGCTGGACCGGCTGACCGAGCGTGGCAAGGGCGCGTACGTGTTCCTGGGCTCGGAGGCCGAGGTCGACGCCGTGTTCGGACCGCGCTTCGTCTCGCTCATCGAGACCACCGCGCTCGACGTGCACTTCCAGCTGCACCTGCCGCCCTCGCTGCGCATGAACGTCTTCTACGGCGAGGAGGCCTCGACCGTGAAGGAAGAGGTCCAGCCGATCCACTACTTCGCCAACACGTCGCAGATGTTCCTGTCGGACCTGATGGCCAAGGACGGCAAGCTGCGCGAGCAGGACGGCATCATGCTCACGATCGAGTACGAGGACCCGGAGACCGGCGACGCAATGGTCGAAGAGACCGCCTTGACGCTCGCGGAGATCGTCGGCGAGTCCGACAACCTCGCCAAGGCGCGCCTGGTCATGCGCTTCGTCGACGGGCTGTCCGAGCTCGCGGCGATGGGCTCGTACGGTGGCCGCTCGCCCGGCTCCTGGCAGGACGATGCCGCGTGGTCCGCCTGCGAAGACGGCCGAACCGAGCTCGACCACATGTCGCGCGGCCTGACCAAGGATCCCGAAGTTCGCCGCGTCCTCGGGCTGTGGGAAAAGTACTGCTCCCGCTACGAAGCCCCCCGCCGCCCGGTCCGCCGCGAGCCCGCGTCGGACACCTGGCCCGGCGCTTCGGGGAACTGAGGCTCACGACACGCGGACGGCACGGCTGACGCCGATTGTCGGCACTGAGCGCGCCACAGTGCGTTCGGATGTCCGCGGCAGTGCCATCGCCCTCGCAGCGTGGCGCGACGTCGCGCGGGGCGGGGCGTTCGCGATACAAGCGGGCCATGCATGACGTGATCGTCGTCGGGGATGGGCCCGGGGGGCTGTCGGCCGCGCTGCTGTTGGGCAAGAAGGGGATGCGCGTGGTCGTGTTCGGCGGGGACGAGACGCCCATGCACCGGGCGCTGCTGCGCAACTACCTCGGGGTCGACGAGATCACGGGGACCGAGTTTCAGGCGCGTGCGCGCACGCAGGTGCGGGCGTTCGGCGCCCAGATCCACGAGGCGAGGGCCGAGCACGTTCGCATCACCGACAAAGGGTTCGAAGCCGGTCCGGGGCCGGACACGGCGCTGCCGTGCAAGTACCTGTTGCTGGCCAACGGTGACACCGCGATGCTCGACCGGCTCGGCGTCGACAAGACCAAGGACGGCTACACCGTCGACGTGCGGACGGGACGAACGTCGGTGCCGCGCCTGTATGCGACCGGGTGGGCGATCCGCCAGAAGCGGACGCAGGCGATCATCGCCGCCGGAGACGGTGCCGCCGTCGCGCTCGACATCCTGTCGGCCGAGGCGGGCCGCGACATCAACGACTTCGACGTGGTGCCGAAGTGACGGACCCGAACCTGGCGCAGGCGTTGCGGCGACGGGCGGACATCGTCGCGGCCTGGCTGGTCACGCCCGCGGTCGCCGGCGCACCGGCCCGGCTCGGTGTGGCCTACGCGGCCGACCGAGCCCCGACCCACTACGAGATGTACGACGATTTGCCCGGCGAGCTCGCGCGCGTTCTCGGGGGCGACCTCGAGGTGGTGGATCTGTCGCGCGCGGCCGCGGCAATGGTGCGGTCGGTGACCACCGACGGGGCCGTGGTGTTCGAGCGCCACGCCGGGACGGCGCAGGCCTGGCTGGCGGCGCGTACCTCGACCGGCGCCTGAGGCCGCCTACGGAAGCAGCGGGATCACGAGATCGTCACACACGTCCTCGATCGCGGCGGCGACCGACGTCCAGCGATCGGGCAGCGGGCCGGGTCCGTCCCACCACCAGCTGGCGATGCAGTAGAACGCATCGCCGCTTCGCGCATCCACGAGCCAGCGATCGACGATCACGCCGCGCTGGTCCGCGGCCTCGCACCGCAGGACCTGGCGGCCGATGCCTGCAACCTCCCGGGTCGGCGCCGTCTCGCGGGGATTGAAGCCCACGAGCCCGCAGTGCGGATCGCCGTGACGCTGCGCCTGCGGCTGCAGGGCCACCGAGGCGTGAAACGGCTGATCGACGGGGCGGTGCTCTCGGAACATGAACACGACGGGCGGGTCGGTGATGTTCCACGGCTGCACGAAGGGCGGGACGCGAACGCGAAGCCGCGGCACCCCCGACACGCCGTCGATCGTGTGGGTGACGAGTGCGTCGTCGGGCGCGCCCGGAGCGTCGTCGACCGGCGCCGGTGGCCCGCCGCACGCCGAAAGGGCCAGTGTCAGCGCGAGGGCGCGTCCCACGACGCATCGGCCGTCGCGCCCGACGTCCGTCACGGCAGTGTCGACCGCTCGCAGCGCAGCAGCGTTTCGTACGTGTCCCAGTCCGGTCCTCCTCGGGCGTGCAGCCGCGCGGCGAGGCGGCGATTGTCGACGGCTCGTGCGAGGCGCTCGTACGGCGCGGCTTCGGCCCGCAGATCCCACAGCGCCGTCGTCTCGCGGTTGACGACCGCGACCGCGTCCTTGTAGGCGCGAAACGTCGCGGAGGTCTCCAAGTGCTCTTGCAGCGCCGGGCGAGCGACCTCGAGCGTCTCGGCGAACTGCGGGTGCCACGGATCGTCGAGGACCGGCCACCGCGCCAGCAGGTCCGCCGAGGCGGCCACGAACGCCTCGTCCTCGACGGCCCGCGCGTCGTCGAGACGCTTGGCGATCTCCTCGATCCGAGCCTCGAACCCCTCGAGCTGCAGATGGGCGTCGGCCTCGCGCCCGTCCATACCGAGACGGCGCGCGAGCGTGCGAATCACCGCCTCCTCCTCGGGGAGTGCGTACTCGCGACCGTCCCCGCGCTCGGGTGCGACCTGCCGCAGCCAACGCTCCGAGGTCGTCGTGGGTACGTCGGCGGTCTTGGCGAAAAGTCGCGCTCGTGTGTGCGCCTCGAGCAGCGATACCTTGCCGTCGCCGTCGAGGTCGAGCTCGGTCAACGGCACCGGGGCACCGCCGCGGTCCTTGCCCGCGAGCGCGTGCAGCACGTGCAGCGCGTAGCCTTCTTGTGCGCCCCGATCGGGGTTGGGATCGCAGCCGGTGGCCTCCAGATCCCACGGCGCGGCGAACACCCCACACCGCACCGTCGTGGCGGCCCCCCGCGACGGATCGGCGCCGGCGAACGCGAGCTCACCGAGGCCACCGCCGAAGCAGGTGGTCGACACGACTCGCACTGGACGTCGCGCCCCGTCGAGGATCTCGGCCACCTCGTCGACCCGCAGCTCGCCCGATCCCCACAGATCCGTGACGTTGTCGCGCGCCGTCGGGCCCTGCCGGCCGTGCCCGCCGATCCACACCCACAGCGGCTCGCCCGGTTCCGCGACGGCCTTCGTCAGCGCATCGCGCACGGCCGTGGCGGTCGCAGGTCCGTCGACCTCCGTCTGCGGGGCCCGGTAGCTCGAGTCGCGTCCGCCTCGTGGCGCGAAGAGGTCGGCCAGCGTCGCGCGCAGCGGGTCGGGCTCGTGCTCGGCCAACACCTGCACGCTCGGCGACCCCGCGCCCGCGCCAAACAGCACGTAGCCCTGCGGCCCGAACGTCTCGCGCACCAGTCCGAGGTCCTGCTCGAGCGAGACCTGGTTGAACTCCGGCGTCGCGCCCCCGGCGAAGGCGAGCCAACGCAAATCCACGGGCACCGGCCGCGCCGCGACGAGCGCGGGCGCTGCCTTTGGAGCGACCGGTGCAGGGGCCGGCCACGGCGGCGGCATCGGACGCGGCGGCTCCTCGCCCCGCAGCGCCTCGCTGCGCACGAGCAGCCACGCGCCGCCCGCCGCCACGACGAGCGTGGCGACGAGGGCGATGATGCCGGAGCGGGCCACGCCGGCAGTCTACTCGACGAGCCGACTACTCGACGACGGTGACCTTCGAGCTCGAGCTGTGCCCGAACCGCTCCGGCTCGTACATCGCCTCGGCCTTGACCGGCGGCAGGTGGAACTCGCCGATCGTCGTCGCGCGCGCCGTGTAGCTGTACTCGTACACGCCCGCGTACATGTGATCGGAGAACAGCAGCATGCGGTCGTCCCGCAGCTGCGTGTGGTCGAACCGGAACCACCAGCCCCACCACCACGTCGAGCCGCCCGTGTGGCGCGAGGTCGTGGGCGCAGCGCCCACGCTCGTCACGAAGCGTTCGTTCTGGCCTTCGAACCCGGCCGGCAGCGCGTCGTCGACGACGACGTAGTTGGCCCGGTCGCGCGCGACGATGTGTAGCGTGACCTTGACGTTGGTGCCGGCCTTGACCTGCCACGTGCCGTCGGCAAGCCTCTTGACCGCCTCCGGATCCGGCTCGTCTTCGTCGAGGGCCGGCAGCGCCTCGTACTCGCGGTAGACGAGGAAGCCCTGGTCGTCCGCCGGCTGCTTCAGATCCGCCGGCGCGTACTGCAGGCCGAGTCGGTAGTACAGCTTGCCCGGCCCTTCCTTCTGCAGCGTGAGCTGGCGTTCCTTCTTGCCCTGCAGCTTCGCCATCGGCAGCCGCGAGTGGGTCTTGGCCATGCTGCGGCCCTTGAACTCGTGCTCGCCCCCGAACTCGGTGTCGAGCCAGATCTTGGCCGTGAAGTCGGGCTCGGTACCCTCGACGGTCTCGTAGTAGCGGCTCGCCGCCAGCAGGGCCCACGCGTTGGCGTGCGTGGTGCCCCATCGTCCGCCGCGGAGCGGATCGCGGTCGGCCATGATGCCCGCCATGACCTTCGGCAGCATCGTGTCGGTCGGCGCGACCTCCAGCAGTGCCATCAGCACGATCGCGTCGGTCTGTGTGTTGGAGTGCATGAGCACCCGCAGCCCCGACGACGCCGCCTCCGACGTGCTCTCCGCGAAGTGGATCGCCCGCGGGCTCTCCACCACCGCCTTCTTGATGTCCTCGAGCAGGGCGTCGCGCTCGATCGTCTTGCCGTAGCGGTGCGCCGCCGACATCAGCTGCGCCTTGGCGTACAGCGGCATGTCCTCGCGGTGGGCGTACACGGTCGCAAACAGCGACTCGCCACGCTTTTCCCCCGACAGCAGCCACAGCCCGAACGCGCGCGACGTCCAGTCGTAGTAGATGCCCCACCGGGTCTTGTGCCCGTACTGGACGAAGTTTTCGACGTAGCGCAACGCGCGGTCGATCGCGTCCTGGTCGACGGTGTGGCCGGCGCGCTTGCCCTCGAGCAGCGCGAGCGTGACCCAGTTGGTCAGGTACGGCCAGCTCTCGGTCGCCGCCCAGTATCCGAACCCGCCGTCCCACAGCTGCTTGTCGAGCAGGCGTGCGATCCCCTCGGCCGAGATGATGTCCCGCTTGACGCGGTCGGAGACCGTCGCGATGGGGAAGTCGTCGAGGATCTCCCCGAGCGCGAAGATCGGGATTACGCGGCTGGCGGTCTGCTCGGCGCATTCGTAGGGATACGTCACGAGGAAGTCCACCGCGTCCTCGAGGCCCGACAGCGCCGTCGACGAGAACGTCAGATCGAGTCCGCCGAAGGCCGGCAGGGCATCGGCCGGCGGCTCGATCATCCGCTGGACCGAGGCGTCGGTCATGCCGTAGTCGGCGAACGCCTTGCTCGTGGCCGGGTAGTGCACCGGAATCGAGATCTGCGTCGCGTCACGACCAGCGTTGCTCATCGCGGCGAACTGCAGCCGCATGGTGCCGACCTTGTCGACCTCCATGTCGAACCGGACCTCCCTGGACTCGCCCGCCTTGATCGTGACGAACTTCTCCTTGTCGGCCCCGAGCTTGACGTTGAGGCCCCGCGTGCCCACGAGCACGCGCTGATCGTCGCCCGTCTGGTTGTCGACCATGACCGAGCCTTCGAACTTGTCACCGTAGTTGAGGAAGCGCGGCAGGCTCGGGCGCACCATCAACGGCTTGCGCACGCGCACCGACGCATCGCTGCTGCCGAAGCGATCGGGTGTCTTCGGATCGACGGCCACCACCATCACGCGGAACGTGGTGAGGTTCTCGGGCATGTCGACCTCGATCGAGGCCATGCCCGACGCGTCCGTCATCACGTCCGTCTCGTAGAACGCGGTGGACGCGAACACCGACCGGAGCTTGACCTCCTGGCCCATCGCCTGGTCCACGTCGAACGCGGCGGCTTCGTCGTCCATCTTCTCCGCGTCCTTGGCGCCCTTCTTCATCGCGTACTGATTGCTCTGCTTCTCCTTCGCCTGGCGTGGTCGGGGCGCACCGGGAGGGGCCGGGGCCGGCTCCGCCGCCGCGACTCCGGAATCCTCGTCGGCTGCCTCCGCGCGCAGGCCGAGACCACCGCGGCCGTAGCCGGATCCGGTGCCGCTACCACCGCCGTGGCCGATCGTGCCGACCGTGCCGAGCCCGATCGTGCCTTCGCCGGTGCCGCCACCGCCCCGGCCCGTCCCGGACAAGCCGAGGCCACCGGGTGCCGGGGGCTCCTCGCGCGCGAGCACCGACTTGTGCAGCGCGTGCAGGGCGACCATCCCGGAGCGCTGCGTGTGGAAGAAGGACAGGGGGTCGGGCGTCTGGACGCCCATCAGGCTCAGCACGCCCTCGTCGACGACCATGACCGCGAGCGCGGCGCTCGTGGCCGAACCGTCGGCCTTCGACGTCCGGATCTTCAGCGACAGCTTGCCACCCGGCTCGATCTCCTTCGCCGACGGTTCGATGTCGACGACGATCTTCTTGGCGTCCGTGCTGACCTTCAGATCCACCCGACCGCTCGCGGCGGCCGGCATGCCGAGGTCCTGGCCCTTGGGTGCCCCCTTGACCTCGGTGCGGCCACGCGAGAGCACGGCCGAGACCGTCATCGCCGGGATCATGGTGTCCGTCACCGGGATCTCGACCGCCGTCGCGCCGCCCCGGATCACGACCGGGTACTCGTGCTTGATGCCCTCGCGCTCGGCGACGACGAAGCCCCGCGCTTCCTCGAACGGCGAGCGCACCAGGATCGTGGCCGTGTCGCCGGGCTGGTACTCGCGCTTGTCGGGCACGAGGTCGACGCGGTGCTCGTCCTCGTCCCAGACGACCGCGTCCTTGCCCCGCACGTACAGCGTGAGATCGGTGCGGGCCTCGTGGCCCTGACCGTCCTTGGTCGTGGCGTGCACGATGTACGTGCCGGCCTTGTCGACCTCGATGCCGCAACCCTGCGGCGTCACGGCCGAGGTGATCGAGCAGTCGCCGACGGGGACCTCCTTGGTCTCGTACTCGAACTGCCAGCGGCCGTCCTTTTCGACGGCCTTGCGCTCGGTCTCCTTGCGCACGAGCTTGAGTGCGACCTTCTTGTCGCGGACGCGCTCGCCCTCGAGGTCGACGGCCACGGCCTCGAGCTCGGCGCGCTCGCCCTCCTTCAAGACGGTCTTCTGGCTGCGCACGCCCACGTACACCAGCGACGGGTGCACCACGAAGCTCGCCGAGCCGGCGATTGACTGGCGGTTGTCGTCGGTGACGTTCGCCGAGATCGCGTACGTCGCGGCCCGTGGCAGTCGCTCGGGCACGTCGGCCGGGTCCGGCTTGGTGGCACCCTTGGCGTACTCGATCTCGTCGGTGACGTGGTCGATCGCGAACTGACCCATGTTGTCGAGGGTCCCGTTTCCGGAGTCGAGCGTGATCGCGCCGTAGCCGCCGTAGCCGCCGTAGCCGCCGTACTCGAACGAATCGTAGTAGCCGCCGCGTCGGCCGTAGCCACCCCAGCCGCCCCACTGGGGCGCCACCCCGAAGGTGAAGCCGTCGTTGAGCTCGCCGGGCGGACGGAAGTCGGTGTCGGTGCGGGTCAGGCTGTAGGTGACCTCTGCCCCGACCAGCGGGGCACCGTGCAGGTACTCGCCCTTGACGTCGGCGAGCAGGCGATCACCGAACACCATCGGCGTCGAGTCGCGCCGGCCCACGCTGACCGTGAACTCCGGCGTCCGGTAGGTCTCGACCGGAATCGAGTACCAAAAGCTCTGGTTGGAGCCGAGCAGCGAGGAGAACTCGACGCGGAAGCTGTAGTCGCCGGTGTCGCCGTTCTCGTCGGTCTCGATGTCCAACGACAGCGTGCCGAATTTGCCGAGCTTGACGTCGCCCTTGGCCACTTCCACGCCGCGCGGCGAGGTGACCGTGTACGAGCCCGATGTGTCCGTGCGCCACATCTCGATCCCACCGTCGGGACCGCGGGTGCGGTTGCGAATGATGCCCGCGAGATGGATCGTCTCACCCGGCTTGTAGGGCTTGCGGTCCGTGAAGAAGAACGCCTCGGCGTTCGACGACAACGACGAACCCCAGCCGATCCACGAGCCCCGCAGGTCCGACTCGTCGATCCGCAGCATCGCGTGGTCGTCGTCGGTCTGGGCGTGCAGCCGCGCCGGCCGGCCCGACCAGCTCGGCCGCGCCATGCCGTCGGCGTCGGTGGTGCCCGACCACAGCTCGCGCCCGGACTTGCCCGAGCTCATCAGCCTCAGCCGCGCGCCCGAGACCGGCGTGCCGTCCGACAGCCGCGTCACGAGCACGACGCCCGAATCCTGGTCGAGCGCCGACGTGATGCCGAGGTCGGTGACCTGCACGAACTTCGACAGACCCGCGCGGTCCTTCCATCCGTCGAACTCGTACTCGTTGGAGCGTGCGATGAACCAGATGCTGTCGTTGCCGCCCGAGGCCATCTTGGCCAGGTCGACCGTGAAGTCCTCGCTCTTTTTGAGCGAGCTGCTCACGTCGTAGGTCTTGGTGTACGTCGAGCCGCCCACGCCGATCGGCCAGCCCCACTTGCCGTCGGAGGAGTACGCGTCGAGGAACTCGGCGAAGTCGTCGGGCTCGAGCGCTCGCGCGGTCAGCTCGAGCTCGGAGATGCCCGCGATCTTGAGGTCGATCGTCTTGTCGGCCGCCCGCTCGATCACGGCGGGGTTGGACCCGTAGCTCTTGAGGCTGACCGATGGGTACTGCGGTCCGAGCTTGTACGAGGTCGAGAACGGCTTGGCGAGCTTCTGCCCGTGCGTGTCGGTGACACCGGCGTCGACGGTGACCTTGTAGGTCGTGTTCCCCTCGAAGTCGCCGGAGATCTGGATCCCACGGTACGAGCCGTAGACCGACATGTTCGCCACCGTCGGCGTGACGTGGACCTTGGTGTCGAGCTTCGGATCGGAGATCGACGTGGTCGCGTCCAGCGAGATGCCGTACGAGGCCCAGCACTTGCCGCAGTCGGCCTTCGACAGCAGCAGCGGCGGGTAGGTCGAAAACGACACCGTGACGGCACCGCTGGCCTTCGGACCTTCGCCGTACACGCCCGGGTCGACCTTGAGCGTGTAGCTCTTGTCGGGATCGAGCGGCGTCGACGGGACGAACTCGATCGTTCGCTCGCGCAGCAGCGTGGTCTCCTCGGCCTCGTCCGGCATCGCGAGCAGGGGCGGGATCACGGCGAGCGCGGCCTCCTTGCCCCCGGCGCGCAGATGCGTGGCGGCGATCAGTGCCCGGCGCTGGATCGGCTGGTTGAACACCAGCCGGATCACCGGCAGCAGCTCGACTTGGTCGGCACCCGACCACGGCGAGCTCGACACGAGCGCCAGTGTCGGGGTCGAGAACGCGAAGGTGTGATCGGCGGCGAGCGCCGTACCGTCGGTCGACTCGACGCCGGCGGGAATCGTGACCTCGTAGTCGGTGGAAAACGGCATCCGCCCCTGCGGCTCGAACACCAACGTGCGCGTCCCCAACCAGCGCACGCGTCCCGGCGGCAGAGGGTCGATCGAAAACGGTGGCGTCTTGGCCGACAGCGACTCGACCGCGGCCAACGGCACCATCGGATGCGAGAAGGTCGCGTGAACCGCCCCGACGAGGTCGACGTCACCCTCGGGCCCGAACCGCTCCACCTTCAGCGGACCCGAAGGGACCGAGCCGACCTTCGGCGGGGGCGCGTCCGTCTGGCCCGAGAACGGGACCTCGATCGTCTCGGAGACGACTTTCGGCATCGGAGGGCCGGGCCGCGGCTGCAGCTCGGTGCGGACGTCGGTCGGCAGTGGCTCCAGCGCCGGCACGCCGGCCCACAGATCCAGCTCGGTCTTCACCGGCGTCGACGACGAGTCTTCGGGCGACGGCGCGGGTTCCGGATCTTTTTTGGTGCACGCGGTCGCGGTCAGGACCGACAGCGACGCGGTCAACCACCACGAAATGGCCACTTGGGGCGGGCGCTTGGGCATGGGGCGGCAATCCTAGCAGTGAGGGGCGCGGGCAGCGGGCCGGGGCGTGCGCGGCGCGAGGACGACGTACGGACGCACGAGACACGATTTGGGTCTTGCGGTGGCAGATCTCGGGCAACCGACGCAGGATCGCCGCGCTCGCTGCCCGAGGACGTGTCGATGAAACGGATCCGAAGCCTTGCTCTGTGCTCGTTGGCCCTGTGCCTGCCGCCGCTCGCCTGTCGTAACGCGCCCGCCCAAGACACCGCGGCCAAGGGCGAGCCGGCAGGAACCGACGCGCCCGCCGAAGCGGAAGACGACGACGCCGACGACGCGTCGCCTTCGGGGCCGGGCCCGGACATGTTCGCCAACTTCGCCAAGATGCTCGGCGAAGGGCTCGACAAGCCGGGTCCGTACGACGAGCCGCGTCACTCCGAAAACTACGCCGACGGCATCGATCACTGGGCGGTCCTCGAGCTCGACGGGCCGATCGGCGAGGTCGAGTCGATGTCGCTGCTCAATCCGGAGATGGTCGAGCCGCTGCGCGAGCTGTCCGATCGCATCGACGCGCTCGCGGCCGACGAGCACGTCACCGGCATCGTGCTGCGCACGACCGGACTGCCGATCTCCATCGCCGCCGCCCAGGAGCTGCGGGCCACGCTGCTGGCCGCCAAGGCGAGCGGCAAGACCCTCGCGTGCCATACCGAGGGGGCCGGCAACGCGGCCTACTACCTGCTGACGGCGTGCGACCGCATCGGGGTCGCGCCGCTGGGCGAGGTGATGGTCACCGGTGCCGCCGCAACGCCGGTCCACATCAAGGGCTTGCTCGATCGCTTCGACGTCCAGGCCGACTTCCTGCACGTGGGCGACTACAAGGGGGCGGCCGAGCCGCTGACCCGCGACGCGCCATCGAAGGAAATGATCGAGACGCTGCAGGGGATCGTCGACGAGACGTACGAGACGCTGCGCGCCGGCATCGTCGAGGGCCGCGGGCTGTCGGAGACCGACGCCGACGCGGTGATCGACGTGGCGGTCTTCGTGGACCAGGCGGCGGTCGATGCCAAGCTCGCCGACACGGTCGCGATCTGGGAGACGTTCCTGACCGAGACCACCGAGGGCAAGCCCTGGAAGCTCGTGCGTGACGAGGACGGCAAGGAAGGCCCGCTCGCGCAGCTGATGAAGCTGCAGCGGTTTCTCGGCATGATCGAGCCGGAGCGGCCGTTCGGTGACCACGTCGCGCTCGTGTACGCGGTCGGCAACGTCGTCGACGGCAAGGCGGGAGGGGCGGTCGGCGCCCGCGACCAGATCGCCTCGCGTACGCTCAGTGCGACCTTGCGGGCGATCGGTCGCGACGACGCGGTCAAGGCGGTGGTGCTGCGCGTCGATTCGCCCGGAGGAAGCGCGCTCGCGTCCGAGCAGATCCACGCCGCCGTCGCCGAGGTCGTCGCCAAGAAGCCGGTCGTGGTCTCGATGGGCTCGGTCGCCGCCTCGGGTGGCTACTACATCAGCGCGGGCGCGACGAAGATCTTCGCCAACCCCACCACGCTGACCGGATCGATCGGCGTCGTGGGTGGCAAGCTCGTCATCGGCGGCGCGCTCGACGAACTCGGGGTCAAGTCCTACGAAGTGGCGCGTGGCGAGCGGGCGATGCTGTTCTCCTCGATGAAGCCGTGGACGCCCGAGGAGCGCGCCGCGATCCAGTCGATGATGGACACCACGTACGAGCGCTTCCTCGAGCACGTGGCCGCCGGGCGCAAGATGACCCGCGACGACGTTCACGAGATCGCGCAGGGGCGCGTGTGGACCGGCACCGCCGCGAAGGAACGGGGCCTGGTCGACGAGCTCGGCGGCCTCGATGCGGCGCTCGCGGCGGCGGCCGAGCTCGGCAAGGTCGACCTCGACGCCGGCCTGCAAGTCTACCCAGGACCGCCCACGCTCAAGGATCTGCTCGGCAGCTTCGGCAACGTCGCGACCGGCCCGCTCGCCGAGGGTGCGTTGGCCGACATGTCGTCCATGGTGCATGGGCTCGCGCCGCAGACCGCGGCCGAGGTGACGCGGATCGTGCGACTTTTGACGGATCTGCGGGACACCCGGCTGTGGGCCGTGGCCTGGGTCCAGCCGCCGCGCTGACGTTCGGGGCTGGCGCGGGCTTTGC
>CALBMM010000164.1 GCA_937896535.1 uncultured Pseudomonadota bacterium | reverse complement strand
GGAGCAAAATCCGAGCAGCAGCCGCTCGCGGACCAGGCACATGCCGTGCGCGGCGTTGTCGAGCACCACGTACGTGATCGGCAGTCGGTGCTCGACCGCGGTGTGGATCTCCAGGCCGTGCATGTACAACGCGCCGTCGCCGGTGATCGCGATGCAGCGCCCTCCCGTCGCATGGGCCGCCCCGGTGGCCGCGCCGAACGTCCAGCCCATGCCGCCCATGCCCATGGCGATCAGCCACCGACCCTGCGGTGGTGCGGGCAGGTGGTGCACCGCCGTCGCTCCGGTATTGCCGGCATCGACGAGCACGGTGGCACCGTGTGGCAACCGATCGGCGAGCGCTCGCATCACGTCCGCGGCTCGCAGGGTGGGGCCCGACGCGACCGCCGCGGCGATCGGCGCGGCTCGGTCCCGCGACGGGATGGCGCGCTCGGGCAGCGCGCGGACGCAGGCCTCGAGGCAAGCCCGCACGTCCCCGGCAACGTGCACCGCGTCGGTGAGATCGAGCCACGGCGGCAGACCGCCGAGCGAGACGGTCGGCTTGTCACGGAGCATCGACTCGTGGCCGAGTCGGGCCAACAGCGGCAGGCGGGTGCCCACGAGCACGCACGTCGTCGCATCGGTCAGCGCCCGCGAGACCTCGGGGTGGCGCATCGCCCCGACCACGCCCACGAACCGAGGGTCGCGAGCGTCGAAGGCGTCTCGGGCGTCGGGCGTGACCGCGACATCGGCGTCGAGCTTCGTCACGAGCTCTCGCAGCAACGACTGCGCCCCGCGGCGCGCGACACTGGGCCCCGCGACGACCAACGTGCGGCCCTCCCCCCGAAGGCGGGCGAGCGCGTCCCGGACCGCGACGGGCTCGGGCGCTCGCACGGTGGGTTCGAACGCCGGCACCGCCGTCGCCTCGATCTCGCAGCGCTGCACGTCCTTGGCGAGCAAGAGCACGGCTGGCCCGGGCTCGGGACCCAGCGCGGCCGCCAGCGCGCTCTCGAGTGCGGCGGGCAGCTCGGCGGCGTCGCGGACTCGGATGCAACGACGCGAGACGGCGCCGAAGACGACTGCGCCGTCGATCGAGCCGGCTCTTCCGCTGCTGTCTTGGAACGCACCGTGCCCCTGAAGTGCCGTCGGTGGCTCGCCGACCACCGCCAGCAGCGGCACGCCGGATGCGTGGGCCTCCGCAAGCGCATGGACCAGGTTCATGGCCGCGCCGCCGGAAGTGACCATGACGACCCCGAGCGCGTCGCGCAGGCGTGCGTACGCATCCGCCGCGGTTGCGGCCGCGTGCTCCTGCTTGCACAGCACCGCACGGATCTCGGGTCGCCGCCGCTGCACCGCGGCGAACAGGTCTTCGATGTTGGCCCCTCCCACGCCGAACACGTGGCGCACGCCCGCGCGGATCAAGCGCTCGGTGATGACATCGACGACCAACATCGCGGTGGGGACCCTCGGATCGAGGGCCCCTGAGGTGGTGGTCTCCAGCGCCGGGCAGCGCGCAAGGACTGCGCCGGTCTGCTCGCCCGAGCCCGAGTCCTCGAGGAGCTCCGAACTACCCGTGGGTGACGCGAGCGACGCCGGCGCGGGTCAGGCGTGGGCGCAGTACCGGGAGCACCTCCAGCGGTGCGCACTCGGGCCGGGGCGGAAGGTCCCCCGACTTGCCCTTGCCGGGGGTAGCAAAAGCCCATCGGGACGAGCGCGACCCTGTCGGCGTCGTAGAAGGTCTCGCGGTCGATGCCCCATCCAGGTGCGCAGCGTGTCACCGCTCGGGTCGTCCCACGGCACGCCCGACGCGTGCACCCGTGAGCCCGGCGCCTGACCGATGACGGCGACCGCCGCCTTCGGCGCGAACGAGACGATCGGGCGGGGCCCGTGGGGCAGCACCGGCGCGCACGTCGTGCAGCCCCGAATCCTCTCGGCGCGTATTCTCGACCTCGGATGCGGACCGGGGCGGGACCTCATCGCGTTGACGGCCGCAGAATACGAGGCGGTGGGCCTGGACGGCGCGGCTCGCTTCTGCGAGCTGGCTCGGGCGCATTCGGGATGCGAGGTGCTCCACCAGGATCTCAACCCGATAGCGCGCGGGCGGTACCTCGCGGTCCAGCGCGCTCTTCTGCGCCGGGGCCATGGGGTCGCACACGAACAGGCGACCGTCGTATCCACAGCTCACCAACCTCGCGCTTCTCGATTCCGACGCGCTCCCGCTCGCCTTCGTCAAACAACGTAGCGGGGTATGCAGGAAAGTTCGACGGAGGACACGGCGGGGGAAGATGACACCGCGCGGCCCACGAGTTGATCGCCGGTGATGCGGCGCTCCGGCATCGCCGCCGAGCCGAGCCGGTCACGGTCCACATCGTGGACCACGTGCGTCAATGCTCGTCCCATAGCCCCGCCTCCAGGCGAGCCTCCGCCTGCACCCGTAGCTCACCAGCGTCGTTGCGGTAGACCTCGAAGTTGCCGATGTAGCGGAGGTCGTGGGGAAAGAGCTTCGCCTTACGCGCCAGCAGGCTCTGGATGACGGCCGCACCCGCAGCCGGGCCTGGGATGCTGCTCAGCAGCCGTCGGGCCTCGTCCGCGTACTTGGACCCCTTGCCGACCTGCTCCATGACCTGGGCGTTCCAGATCGTCACGGCGATCATGAGCACGGTGCGAAGCTGCTCCTCGGTGGGCTCGATGCCGGTGTCGTCGACGATGCTGTCGATCAGCGGCTGCGCAAACTCGACGAGGCGCACCGAGATCTTGCCCTGCTGCATCTGCTTGCGGGCGCCCGAGCGTCGCCCAATGCGGTCGGTGAAGGAGCCCATCGCAGTGCTACTCCACGGCCTGGAGGTACTTCTTGCCCTCGAGCCTGTCGACCCATCGCGTCGCGGCTTCACCCCGGTTCACCGTTTCGACGAGCACGGTGCCGTCCGGGGAAACCTCGACAGTGGTCTTGATGCAACGACCGCGGACGTAGTCGGCGTGCCAGTGCAGCCGACCACGCGCGAACTCCAGCCCGCGAAGCATGTCGGCCGCGCTCCACTGATCGTAGATCCGGACGTGGCTGTCCTCGTCGCCCACCGTGGGTTCGACCTTGGTCTCCACGACCTCGAACTCGACCGCGGTGCCGGTCCGGATCAGGTCATGCTCGATGGGCTCGCCGTCGTGGGCCACGGACGCGAGCGTACCGCGGAGCCACGCCGCCGCAAATGCGGGGTACGTCGACACGACGGTGGCACGGGAGGCCGGCTTCTCCAATCAGATGCTCGCTACTAGGTCACGGTCGGTCGTCTCGAGCGCGCCGCCCGGGGCATCTACCGCAACGCGTTCAGCAGACTCGCGGAGGGTCCAACCGGGTTCGACCAGACCTGCGATCACGCGACTCGGCCGATCTCGACGGGCACACGCGGCGCTGGTGAACCACATGCGGTCCGCCCTCACGTACCGCACGTACCCGCCTTTCAGGAAGCGGAGCCGATGCCTCTGCCGGACGCGGACCTGACCGACCTCGTCGCGTACGTTCGGATCGACGGAGACCCCGCGATGGAGGCGGTCTTTGCCGCCGACGATGGATACTGGTCGTCGACGCGAGCAACCCGTCCGGCAAGTCTCGCTTTGAGGCCGCCCCTCCGGCAGTCGTTTGGGCGCTCTTCATGGGTCGCGTTGCCTCTTCCTGCATTCAGCAAAGTTGTTGTTTGCGTCGGTGGTCTGTCGTTCTTCGACCGACATCCTCGAGACGTCGTTGAAGAGCTGACCGTGGAACATCACGTTCTGCTCATCCTCCTCATGGAAGAGCAGGACCTGATGTCCGAGTTCATGTGCTGCGAGCTCGGGGCGTGGCTCGGTCAGCGCGACCAGTGACGGACAGTACGGCGTTACGCCGTGCTGCGAAGCCCCGCCGATCTCCTGCGGGACTGGTTCGCCGTCCGGGACTTCCTGGTCGAGCTGGATCTCATCGACCGCGTAGACGGGGACATGGTCCGACGCCGCTTCGAGGTCATCTGTAGTCCCGTTCCCCTCCAGCGGTTGGAAGAAGACCACGCTCGTCGAGAATTCGGACTCGGCGCAACCGTCGTAGACGAACGCATCGACACCAACGTCGGCCCACCAGTCGATTGCTGCCAAGAGGGCTTGCTCGTAGGGGCCGCACTCGGATTCGTCGACGACGTAGACACGGACTTGGTAGGGGTCCGAAGCGACACAGGCAGTTGCTTGCGCCAGCAGGCACAAACACCCGGACACGGCGCGCGTCCATCCAGCCACGCACTCAAACTACGATGCGACGGCGGCCGGCGACAATCGCAAACATCCCTTCGCGGGTCTCGACTTGGACTCGATTCTGTCGACTGAGCTCGCCGGATCCCTCGACGTTGGTTGCGGCCGGTCGAGAAGGGCAACACCGGGCAGGTGCTGCAAGGCCGCGTTGAGCGATCTCGACGTCGGCCAGATCACTGGCAAGCTGGTCGAGCCGATCCTGTCTACCCCCAACGAGACGCCGTGCAGTGCCGGAGCAGGTCGCGCAGCAGCGAGGGACGCGCCAGCGCGTCGTCGAGCAGCGCGCGGGCCCGCTCTTGATCGGTCTGATGCGCGGCCTCGGTTGCGTCGATGAAGCGCAGGACGGTTTCGACCTCGCGGGTCGTCAACGCGGCTCGCTGCTCCCACGCGCGGCCGTCGTTGGCGTGCGCGCGGGCGCGATCGAAGTCGACGTCGGCGGCGGCGGCCAGGGCGAGCCCCAGCTCCGCCCACAGCAGGCACTCCGGGAAGAACGCCGAGGCGACGGACTCGTCGATGGCGTCGCGCTGTCGCCGTGCCGCTTCGCGATCCCCACGCGCTCCCCAGGCGAGGGCCTTGGCGCCCGCCTGAAGATTGGCCAGGTGTGGGTTCTCGCGCACGATCCGGGCGAGCGTCGCATCGTCGAGGCGCAACGCGAGCGCGTCGAGGTCCTCCCCGTCGAGGACGGCCAGGATGAACCGCATCAGTCGCAGTGACGCTTCGGTTTGCTCGTGGGGGAGCCGGGTCAGTCCATGCTCGGCGCGAGCGAGCACCGAGGCGATCGCTTCGCGCCGGTTGACCCGGAGCAGACCGAGGCCGAGGAACGTGCTCTGCACGTGCGCCCCGCTGTAGTCGCCGGTGTCGAGGGCATCCTCCATGCCTCGCCGGTGAGCGTCCACGGCCGACTCGGCGTTCCCCTTCGCCGCGAGGACGAAGCCCAAGAGCATTTGACCGCGATGGCGCCAATACGCGGGCGTGTCGGCATCCGGATCCGTGAGCCGCTCGATGCGGTCGAACGCGTCGTCGAGTCGACCCAAGGCCGCGAATTCGAGGAACGCCGTGATGACCTCGGCCGGGGCCGGCCAGTCGATGCCACCCACCTCGATGGCCGCCAGCGCCTCGTGGGCCCGAGAGGTGACGGGATCGAGCGCGCCCGCCTGAAGTCGGATGTACTCGCGATGCAGCCACAGTCGCGGCCAGTGATGCTCGGCGATCGCGGCAGACTGCAGCGCGGCCGACAGCAGCTGGTCGCACTCCATCAGATCCGAGCGATGGTCCAGACACATCGTGACGGTCTGCGCCATGGCCACGATGGCGTCGGCATCACCGGTCGCGACCGCGTGCAGCCATGCCTCTCGGATGTTGCCGTATTCACGCTCGATGGCGGCGATCGCCTCGCGCTGCCCGGGCGGCTGGGGGCACCCGGCCATCGCATCGGCCCAACCCGCCACGTAGCCGGCGTAGTAATCGCGATGCGCCGCTTGGGTCGTCGCGGTCTCGTGCCACCCCCGCAGTCGCGCCGCGGCTCGCTCGCGAACGAGGGGATGAAGGTCGTAGCGTTCCCGCTGCGGATCGTGCCGGACCAGACACGCTCGGATCAACGCGGCCAGGTTCGGCAAGCTCGCGCCGGCCACGACCGTTGCCGACGGCCGGTCGAACCCGCCCTCGAACACCGACATGCGGGCCAGGAGGTGTTGTTGCGCTTCGGGGCGCCGGTCGATGGACTCGTCGACCAACGCGACCAACGAGCGGTGCCGCGGCGGCACGAGGGACTCGGAGGTGAGCAGGTCGGAGGTCTTGTCGAGCCCGGCCGCGATCTCCTCGAGCGACAGCACATCGGCCCAGCCCGACGCGAGGACGACGGCGAGCGGAAGTCCGCCCACGCGGCGACAGATGTCGCCGATCACGGCGAGGTCGTCGTCATCGAGCTCCCGCTCGGCATCGAGTCGTTCCAGCTCTCGTACGAACAGCTCGACCGCACTGTGCTGCTGCGGGGATGCGAGCCGGTCGGCAGGAAAAGACAGACCATCGATCCGCACCACGACCTCTTCGGTCACCCCGAGCGGTTGCCGGCTCGTCGTGAGCAGGCGAAGCGAAGGCAATGTGTCGAGCAGGCCCACCAATCGATCCGCGTGGTCGATGAGGTGCTCGAGGTTGTCGAGGACCAGCAGGCGCGGCTTGTCGTCGGCGAGTCGCGCGACCTCGCTCCACACGTCCGCGCCGGCGCGCTGCAGGTGGATCCCCAGGGCGTCGGCGATGCCCATCGCGAGCCCGACGTGGTCGTCGACGTGCTCCAATCCCACGAACGCACCGTCGCAGTCCGCGATCGCAGTGCGGGCGCGGGCGGCCTCGCGCGCGAGCACGGTCTTGCCGGCGCCCCCGATCCCCACGATGCTGACGAGGCGATGCTGCGCCAGGCGCTCGGCGAGCAGGGTGAGCTCTTCCTCCCGGCCGATCACCGAACGCATCGGCGGGGCGATGGTCTCGCGCAGGCTCGCGTCGTGATCCCCGGGCGGGGCGGGGACGTCGAGGAGCCCGGCTTCGACCGCAGCCATGGTCGCCTCGGCGCGGTTGTGCACACGCAGCGCCGCGTAGATCGTTTTCGTGTACGACCGCACGGTCTCGATCGTCAGCCCCAGCTCGGCCGCGACTTCCTTGCTGCTGAGCCCGCTGGCCAAGCCTCGGAGAACCTCCCGCTCGCGGGGCGTCAACGACTGGATGGCATCGGGCTTCAACGGACGACCCCCCAAACGGTCCCCCCCGAACTGGGGGATTGTCGCGCGCGAAGGAAGGCCGCAAATCTATCCACGGACGTGGCCGACGCCAAGCCAGCGGCCCGAGCCCAAGGAGTTTTCGAATGACCACGAACAACCTCAATCTCAGCCCGGCAGCCTTTGCTCGCCACCTGCGTCAGTGCCTCGATCAACGCGACTTCGACGCGTTTGGCGCCCATTGCGCGAAGACGCTCGTGGCCCACGTGGGCGGCCAAGATCACGACCTCGAAGGATGGAAAGCCATGGGGATCGCGTTCTTCGAGGCGTTTCCCGACGCCCGACACGAGTTCTTGTACAGCGCCGAGACCGAGGACACGGCGACGCTCGTCTGCCGATTCTCGGGAACCCACGAGGGCACCCTGATGGGGATCCCCGCGAGTGGCCGCAAGGTCTCGTTCGATCTCATCTTGGTGGACCGGATCGTCGACGGAAAGCTCGTCGAGCACTGGGGGCAGTTCGACACGGCCTCCCTGATGCAGCAGATCACTGCGCCGGCGGCGTGAGGCCGGTCCGGACGCGCTCGAGCACCGACCGGTTTGAGTTCGCGCGTGGATCAAACCGATGGGCGAGTTCCTGGGCGCGATCGTGCGGTTCCGGTCCGCCGCGGCCAGCCATGCGACGCGTATGTCCCCGTGGGTCGGTTGATCGGATGGCGTGCACAAAAGTAAAAATCATTTATACTTTCGTGCATGCCGAGACGAGGGCCATCGGACGCCGTGCCAGACTGGGACGCGCTGTACGAGCACGCCGCCGCCAGTGCGGGCTACGTCGACACGACGGTGGCGCAGGAGGCCGGCTTTTCCAATCAGATGCTCCGCTACTACGTGACCGTCGGTCGCCTCGAACGCGCCGCCCGGGGCATTTACCGGCTCACGCACTTTCCCGCGTCCGACCACGAGGAGCTCGTCGTCGTCTGGCTGTGGTCCGGCCGCGAGGGCGTGTTCAGCCACGAGACCGCCCTCGCGCTGCACGAGCTGTCGGACGCCATGCCGGCCGTGCACCACCTGACGCTGCCTTCGGCCTGGGCGTCGCGGCGGCTGCGAGTCCCGGACAGCGTCGAGCTGCACTACGACGACCTCGGCGACGACGAGGTGACCTGGGTCGGCCCGATTCCGGTGACCTCGCCGGGGCGGACGCTCCTCGACTGTGCGCGGGACGGCGTGTCCCTCGATCTCGTCGAGCAAGCTGCCGATCAGATCGCGCGCAGGGGGATCCTGTCGCGCAAGGAAACGAAGCGCGTGCTTCGTGAGGCGACGCGATGAAGTCCTACGCGAGCCCCGAGGCGTTCAAGCAGGCGTTGGAGGCCCGGATTCGCGGGACTGCGCCCACGCAGATCGGCCGTTTCCGACAAGTGCTCGTGTTCGACCGATTCCTGGCCCGGGTGCACATGCAGTTCGCGGAGCGTGTGGTGTGTGGTCGTCAAAGGGGGCGTCGTCCTCGAGCTGCGTCTCGATCGGGCACGCGCGACCAAGGATGTCGACCTGCGGCTGACCGGCGACCCGAAGCTCGCCCTGGCCGACCTGCAGGCCGCCGGGCGGCTCGACCTCCGCGACTGGATGTCGTTCGAGATCGTCGCGGACAAGGACCATCCGGTGATCCGGGGGAATGGGATGGTCTACGACGGTTATCGATTCCGGGCCGAGGCGCGCCTCGCCGGGAACACCTACGCGTCGCCCTTCGGTGTCGACGTTGGGTTCGCCGACGCGCTGACGCAAGAGCCGGAAGTCATCCCCGGCTCCGATTCGTGCCACAGACTTGCGGGCCGCGATCGATGCGACGTTCGCTTTCCGGGGAACGGACGCGGTACCTGGGCCGTACCCAGTCTGCCGGCGGCGTGGGCGGAGGTCTACGCACGGACGGCCCGTTTTGATGGGCTCGAACGGGCAACGCTCGTGGAGCAGGGAGAGGTCGTTCGTACGTTCTCGCCGCGGTCGTCGTAGGGCGTTTCGTTTGGGGAGAGCGTGTCCTGGGTGATCGGCACCACCACATCCGACGGCGAGGTGTTTGCGGAGCAGGTCGCACCACAATGAGCTAAAGAACGGGATGGATCGGGAGTCGCACTGGTGAGCGGCGGCGGAGCGACTCGATGTGCCGCGAGTACATGGCGATGTTGTGGTAGAGGAGTGCGCCCACGTCATCTGCGGGCGTAGGCTCCCACGCGAACCCGGCCGGCGTGAGGCGGGCCATCTGGCGTCGGATCGCCTTGAAGAAGGGGTTGGAGTCGATGACCGTAAAGTGCTCAAACCGTGCCGCGATGTCCTCGACGAACTGGGCTCCGCTGATGGCGACGAGGTGAAGGGGCCGGCCGAGGCGAGCTTTCATCAGCTTGATCCGGTCCAGAACCGCCCGGCCCCGATCCGCCCGGGCGAGTCCGGTGCCGAACTCCTCCGCGACGATCTCGACCTCGGGGTGTTCGAGCAGAAACTCCTCCCACCGTGCGTAGTCGCGCTCCATGATTGCGGCTAGGTACGGGAGCACCGCCAGCCCAGCCTGCGACAGATCCGCAGCCGCAATGACCGACCGCTTGGTGTTCGCCAGATGAGTGGGGCGAGGGTCGTCGAGGAAGTGGGAGAAGTTCGGTGGCACAGCCTCGGCGGTCACCCAAAAGCGGCCAGTCGTGGTCACCTGAAAACCGGCCAGT
>CALBMM010000163.1 GCA_937896535.1 uncultured Pseudomonadota bacterium | reverse complement strand
CGACGCCGGTCACGTCGAAGCCGAGGCTCGCGAGCGCCAACGCGTGCCGGCCCGGTCCGCAGCACAGGTCGAGCGCTCGTCCGGCCCGCACCCCCGTCAGCTCGGCGATCTGCTGGGTCTCCTCGGTCGCGCGGGCGAACCGCTCGTCGGAGAAAAGGACCGGCGAAAGGCGCTCCCAGAAGTGCTCGTCGGTGAACCAGTCGGGCATCGGCCGTTCACTGTACCGCGACGGCCGCGGTCGGGTCGACTCAGCCGCCGCAAGCGTTGCCGGACGAAAGCCGTGCCACGTGCAACGTCGTGCTGCCCGGGTCCGAGAACCACGACCAGCCGACGTCGCCGTTTTCGTGGGCGCGCATCGGGTCGTCGCGCTTGCCCCACGCGGCCGCGCCGGCGAGGTCGACCGGGCCCTCGAGCAACGATCCGGAGGCGTCCACGCGCGCGAGCCAGTGCGTGTCGTCGCCGTGCCAACCCACCACGTACTGTTCGGCCGGGTCGTCGCTGGGTTGCCAGCGCACCGCCGTCGCGTCGTCTTCGTCGCCGGGCGTGGTCGTCAGCCACACGACGGCACCGGGATCGAGGTTGGCCCCGATCGCGACGAAGCCGATGTCCTGGTTCATCGACCCGGGGTCGTACGACTGCTGACCGAGCGTGGCCGGGGCTTGGTGGGCGTTGAAGGTCATCACCCACCCGTTGGGCGCGAGCCCGGCGCCGCCGAGCTCGCCGGCGACCGAGCCGTTGCAGCCGGCGGCGACGTCGAGCACGTGCGCCCCGTTGTGGTCGAGGTAGATGCCCCCGATGCTGGTCGTGCCGAAGTCGCCGGACGTGCCGGGATAGCAGTCGGTCACGCACGCCGGCATGAAGTCGCCGACCGCCGGATTGAACCGCAGCAGGTTGCTCATCGAGTGCGAGCAGCCCCAGCCCCAGCCCGTGCTCTCGGCGCCGGAGGCCGCGTCGACCCACTTGAGCGTGTCGCCCTCGTGCCCGGAGTCGGAGTGCACGTGG
Organism: uncultured Pseudomonadota bacterium; assembly: GCA_937896535.1. Lineage (GTDB taxonomy): Bacteria > Myxococcota_A > Polyangia > Nannocystales > Nannocystaceae > CALBMM01. The sequence continues at coordinate 34,519 of CALBMM010000163.1, read as the reverse complement.
TAGTAGGCGCCGTACGTTCCGCCCCCGTACTCGAGTCGGCTGTCGCCGATGCCGAAGTCCGTCGGCGTATTGTCGGGGTTGGTCAGCTCCGTCGACGACAGCTCCCCCGACGCGACGTCGAAGCGCCGCACGAAGATCCGCTGCGCGATCGGGTCCCACAACAATGCCCCGAACGTGCTGGTCGACTCCGCCGCGAGGCCACGCAGCTCCAGGCCGGCGGCGAGATCGAGACTCGCCTCGACCTCGTCGGCGGCGTCGAGCGCCACCACGCGGGCGGTGATCGATCCCGAGCCGGTGGTGAAGCCGACGAAGGACCCACACCCCGGCCGCGGCGACGTGAACACGGGCGCCACGTGCAGCGACGACGTGCCCCAGATCCGCCAGTTGCCGACGCCCGCCTTGACGCCTTCGGGGACCTCGATGTCGACGACGTCGAGTCGGTCGAGCAGCGGACCGGAGGCCGGTGGCTCGCCGGTGGTCGCCGTGCCACCGTCGGCCGTCGCGTCGGAGTCGGTCCCGCCGTCGTTGGTCGTGGGACCGCCGGTCCCGCCCGCCGTACCGGGCCCGCCGCTGGGCGACGAACCGCCGTCCGCCCCGCCATCGGCGGTGCCCCCGTCGCTGTCGGCCCCTTCCGTGCCGGCATCGGGCGCACCGTCGTAACACCCGACCGCCCCCGCCAGTGCGATCCAACTCAGTCTACGAAGTTTCCGCGCCATCGAACGCCACCACCCGGCCCAGTATCCATCGCTGCACCTCGCGCAACAATCGGTTTCGAGCCGCCTGACCATTGGTACGGCGCACACGAGCGCACAGATCGACGCCGGATCGGGCTGCTAGACTACGCTCGATGCCGGACGCCGATTTCCGCGATCCGGCGAACGTGGATGCGACGGCGGATCGCCTTCGCGGTCGGCTGGCCCAGGTGTTGGCCCGCGCCCCCACGCTGCCGGTCACACTCCCGCGCTTCGACGTCGTGCTGCTGGGGGTCGAGGTCCCCACCCCCCACGAGATTCGGTTGGTGATCGGCGATCGGCCGGGCGGCGACGCGATCGCGGCGCTGTGCATCTGCAGCACGCCGCTCGTGTCGCTCGGCGGTGCGGACGGGGCCGTGCACGTTCGCGTCGACGAGCGTATGCCGACGACCGCGAGGCAGCGCACCGCGCTGGCCGAGATGGCCTCGCGAATGACCCGCGCGACGACCCCCGAGATCTGGAAGCGTGCCCGCGCACTCGCCTCGCAACTGCGTGCCCTGCCCCTCGAGATCCCGCTGGAATACCTGCGCCAGATCGTGCGGGGGGTCGAGCCGATGCAGGCCCTCGTGCGGACCGGCTTTCGCTGCAATCAAGACTGCGGGATCTGCTGGCAGGGACGGGACTGGCCGGGGGTGGACGCCGCTCAGATCCTGCGGTGGATCGAGGACCTGCACCACGCAGGGGCCCGCAAGCTCATCGTCTCCGGAGGCGAGCCGACCCTCGACGCCCAGCTCGAGCGGTACATCCGACGCGCCCGCGAGCTGGGTTTTGCGATCGTCATGCTCGAGACCAACGCGGTCCTGTGCGCCAAGCCCGGGCGAGCGCAGCAACTGGCGGACGCGGGGCTGACCGAGGCCTTCGTCTCGCTGCACAGCTGCGACCCCGCCGTCTCCGATGCGATCACGCGGGCCCCCAACACGCACGCGCGCACGCTCGCGGGGATCGACGCGCTGCTGGAGGCCGGGATCGCCGTGCGGCTCAACTGCGTGCTCACCCACGCCGGCCTCGCGACGCTGCCGCAGCTGCCCGGCTTCATCCGCGCCCGCTGGCCGAGTCACCCGGGCCTGGCCACCTTGATGCTCTCGCTGCCCAGCGACCCCTTCGACATGTCGCTCGCCGCCGAGCTGCTGCCGGCGCCCGATGCCCTCTCCGATGCACTCGCGCGGACGTTGGACCAGGCCGAAGCGGCCGGCGTGAGGCTGCACGGGCTCGACGGACCGTGTGGCCCGCCACTGTGCGCGTTCGCGGCCGACCGTCGCGCCACGAGGCGACGTCCCGTGCCGGAGTCCGTCGACTTTCGCCACCACCTCCCCGCCTGCGACGAATGCTCCGTGCGCGCCGCATGCTTCGGCGTCCGCGACGCGTGGCTCGACGTGCACGGCGAAGCTTGGGTCCGACCGATCCGCGCGGCGGCGACGGCCGACGATCGGATCAGGTGACGACGACCTCGGGCTCGCGTCGGGCGAACTCGGGCGAGGTCACCGTCTGCTGCACCCCGCCCACGGAGACGTCGACTTCGAGGACGAACATGTGGCCTTCGCTCGGCACGTGGCCGAGCTTGGTCTCCACGTCCGACCAGCTGGGAACCGAGAGCTTGTAGCTGGCCTTGACCTCGGTGCCGCCCTCGAGCGACTCGTCCCACGGCGCGTAGGCGCCCTTGTCGTCCCAGACCATCGGCCCGCGCGCCTTCAGTTCGGCGACGACCGTCTTGTCGGAGGGGCGAAGCAACCGGACCGCCACGATCTTCACGGGCGCGGGGTCGCCTTCGTGCCCCGACACCGTCAGCTGCATCATCGACTGCTCGCAGAAGTCGGGCATGTCGCCGCCGTGGGCCGCGGCTCCGGGCGCGACGTCGCCGAGCTCGACCGGCTTGGCCGCGGCCATCTCTTCGTCGGCCGGCGCTCGTTCGGCGGCGGCCGGCTCGGCCGGCGGCGGCGGCGGGGGCGGGGCCGGCGGATCCGGACAGTCCTCCACCATCGTCACCGACGCGATCGCGATCCGAATCGGATTGGGCAGCGGCTCGGGCTCGGGCGGCGGCGTCGGATCGACCTCGGGCTGCGGCTTCGGATCGACCTGCGGGGTGTGCTTCGTCGTCTCCGGCGTCTTGCCGTTGCCGGCCTGGGGCTCGGGCTTGCCGTCGCCCTTGGACTTGTCGTCGCATCCGACGACGAGGAGCGTGGCCAACAGCGCGATCGAGATCCGTTTCATGGGCAGAGCCTCCATGCGCGAAAATACCAGTCCAGACGGGTCGCAGATCGGCCCACGTTTGTTCACGGTCGTGGGGTCGCGTGTGAAGATCTGGGAGGCGTCGCAGTCCAAGCCGCCCGGGAACGCCCGGGGACATCCGGGTGGGGAGATGGCGATGCGAGCGATCGAACGCGGCCTCATGGGCCTTGCCATGGCCACCATGGTGGCGTGCAACGGCGAACGGACGGTGTCGGAGGAGGATGCCCCGCGCGAGCAAGCGGCCACGGAGTGCCGGCTGCTGTTCGACTGCGCGTGCGAGCCGGGGTTCGAAACCGAGCAGGCGTGCACCGAGTCGCGCCAGCAAGACTACGAGGCCGCGTGGGGATTGCTGCGCGATACGGACCTGACGTGGGACGGAACCTGCCTCGGGAGCTACCTCGACGAGCTCGAGGCGCAGGGCTGCGCGCCCCCGAGCCTGGAACCGTTCGCCGAAGAGGACTTCGACGCGCTCGAGTGCACCAAGCCGTGCCTGCCCTACCACGGCAACGTCGGGCTCGGAGATCCGTGCCTTGTCTACAACGGCATCGGCTTTTCCAACTGCGCGCAGGGAACCGTCTGCATCGAGGAGGTGTGCGTCGATCCGTGTGCGGCGTTCGACGAGGGCCTGGCCGCCGGCGAGGCATGTCGGGACGGCTTCGAGGTGCTCGGCGACTGCGGGGAGGGCCTGGTCTGCGACGCCGGCGGCAGTGACACGTGCATCGCCCTGCCCGGCCCGGGCCAAGCGTGTCCGCAGGGCCAGTGCGCCGACGGCAGCTACTGCCAGCAGATCATCACCGACACCATGTGCGTCGCGCAGCTCCCCAATGGCATGGAGTGTCGCGAGGCCGAAGAGTGCATCGGCGGCCACTGCATTCAGGGCGCCTGCAGCGATCTTCCCCAGGGCGGGCAGCCTTGTGCGACCGAGTGCGCCGAGGGTTTTTCGTGCGAGTCGGGCGTGTGCGTCGCGCCGGCGACGGAAGGGCAGCCGTGCTCGACGGTCTCGTGCGATGTCGGACTCGTGTGCGTGGACAGCTTCTGCATGGCCGGGCCGGGCGAAGGCGAGCCGTGCCTCGAAGGACAATGCGGCGAGGCGTTCACGTGCGGACCCGACGAGACCTGCGTGCCGAGACGTGCGGCGATCTGTGACCTGCAGTAGTCGGGTGTTCGCACGACGTGTCGACCATCTCGCCCGCGACGCCGCTCGTTGTCGCGCATCGTCGCCGACGCTTCGGAGACGTCGGGTGGGGAAGAACGGGACGTCGGGGAGTTTCGGTCCGACCCTGCCCCGCATCGACGCGACGTAGAGTCCCGCGTCCACGACGACCGCGAAGTTGGAACACCTCGTGCACTCGTCACCGACCGTGGGGACGACCAACACACGCGAGGCGATGATGTGGAGCTTGGTGCATGCGGAGCGGACGCCGGGCGACCGTCGGCGGGCAGCGGCGAACGCCCCCGACGACGCGCTCGAAGTCGAGCGGCAAGCCCGTGCGTCGGCTCGCCACGTGCTCGACTTGATCGAGGCCGAGGCCGACCGCCTCGACGACGACCTCGTGGGGCGCGTGCGTCAGCTGGCGCGCGCACTGGTCCTGCTCGAGCTCACCCTGCCGGCGGACGTCCGCGACGACCTGTGCCTGGAGACGCGCATGGACCACCCCTTCGCCCAGCTCGCGGCCGAGTGGTCGCGCTGGATCGCGAAGATTGCCGACGACGCGAACCCGACGCTCGTCGCGCGCGGCTGGGAGCACCGCCGACGGCGCACGGCCTTGTACGTCGCCAAGACCTGCGCGCACCTGCCGACCGCGGTCGCCGAGCGTGCGCTCGCGGCCGCGGCGCTCGAGGACACGACCACCAGGCGGTCCGAGTCGACCCCGGCCGAGACCCTGCTGGCCCGATGCGACCGCCTGTGCGACCAGGCGCCCAGCGTGGCGAGCGTGGCGACGCTGCGTCGGTCGCTGGCATGGGCCGTGGCTGACCGTAGTCGGCTCGGCCTCTCGCGCCACGACTGCGACGAGCTCGCCCGCGTGCACGACGAGCTGACCGGCCACCTCACCGGCGAGAGCACCAACGCCACCGAGATCGAAAGGTCGATCCAGCACGCCCGCGTCGTCGTCGCCGACGTCGTCGCCGACGAGATCGCGTGCACGCAGGGGCACCTGTCGTTGTCGGCCTAGGCCCGACCGCGAGCGCCCGCCCCCGGAGGACCCGAGAAACACTCGATGACGAGACCTTCTGACATGAAGATGCACCAACGATCGGTGTCCGGGGAGCACGCGGCCCGGACCGCGGTCCGAAGGGCGCTGGCCGCGGTCAAACCGCTTCCGCTGCTGGGCAGCACGTGGGTCGGCACCGAGACCGCCGCGCTGCAGGTGCGTGGCGATGCGGTGGCGGGCGAGCTGCTGAGCTTGGCCGGCGTGCTGCCGGTCGAGGTGCACGGCGAGCTCGAGTCTCGCAACCGGCTCCCCACGCCACTCGTCCAGCTGTCGGCCGAGTGGGCCGCCTGGTGCGACGCACTCGCGCTGGAGAAGGACTCGCTGGCGCTGGCCGACGGGTGGATCGCCGACAGCTGGAACGACCTCCGGGCGATCACGCTCTCGGCGCTGTTGACCATCTGCGAGCACCTCCCCGGCGCGCTCGCGGAGCGTGAGCGGATCCGGGTGCTGGCGTGCACGTCGTCGCTGCTGGCCGACATCGCCTGTGCGAACGCAGAGACGCTGCGCGCCCGGGTCGCCAGCGTGCTCGAAGGAGCCCCCGCGCACGAGCGACTGACACGGGTCTGCCACGCCATCCGCAGCGGCGTCGAAGCCGGCGCCGTCCGGCAGCTACGTCCCTCCAACTGGGCTCTGTTGTCGCAGAGCCTGCAGCGAGGTGAAGCCTGCGACCGGGATCGGGCGTCGTCGGAGCTCGATCGCCTCCGGGTCAGCCGCCAGCTCGACGCGATCGTGCGCATCGTGGCCGCGGACGAGCAACGCGGACGCTCGACGGCCGCGCTCGAGCCGACCGGAACCGCGTAGGCCGTCGCGCGCTCGCGCGCTGGTCCACGCCCGGCACGCGGCCCCGGCACGCGGCCGTGGATCGGCCGCCGCGCCGAGACGGTGGTCACGACTTCAGACGGAGAACGAGCTGCCGCAGCCGCAGCTGCCGGTCGTGTTGGGGTTGTTGAACTTGAACCCCGCCCCCTGCAGCCCCTCGACGTAGTCGATCTCGGTGCCCATCAGGTACATGAAGCTCATCTGATCGCAGATCATCTTCACGCCCTGCGTCTCCAGCACGTAGTCGCCCTCGGCGTGCTCGTCGAAGTACAGGTCGTACTGAAAGCCCGAGCATCCTCCCCCCATGACCTTGACCCGCAACGCGTAGTGCGGCTCGATGTCCTCGGCCTCACGGATCTCGCGGACCTTGTCGCCGGCCACGTCGGTCAGCTGCAGCGCGCCGATCATCGCGGGGTCGGTGATCGCCTCGGGAATCGCCTTGGGGGTGGAGGGCGTGGTGTCGGTGCTCAGCGTGGTCACGATGGCGTCCTGTTCGGCGGGGGCGGGGTCGAGGGCCGGGAGCGCCGTTTCCTACGGCAACTCCTCGGTCCATGTCAGCTGCGCGGCTGACGCGCAAAAGCTTACGCTACGTAAGATGCGATCGGTCGGGGGTCCGGTCAAGCCGGCCGCGCCGGCTGCGCTGGCGCAGCCCGGATCAGTTTGACCTGTGCCGGCCCGCCAGCCTACCGTGGTCACCGAATTTCGGCCGAAACGGCGGGACAAAACCGTTGTCCCTACGCCCACTTGCCCGGGCCCCGCGCCCCGGCCGAGACGGAGTGTCCCACGCAATGAGCACGCCTCGCGTCCTTTCTCGATCCCCGTGGCTCCTCGCCGCCCTCCTCGCGGCCCCAACCATCGGCTGCGACGACAGCCGCGCCGACGCGATGAACCGCGCCGCGGACCGGGCCAAGGGCGAGGAAAAGGAAAAGACCGAGCTGCCGCCGGACCTGCCGCCGTACCCGATGCGCGACAAGCTGCTGCCGGTCCTCGAAGGCATCTACGCCCTCAACACGCCACCGCCGGTGACCGAGGGCGAGATCGAAGCCCCCGAGGGCTTCAAGTACGAGCTGACGCCGGGCGTGCTCGCGGTGATCCGTCTGCAGGAGGGCCTGACCGACGCCGAGAAGGTCGAGGCGATCATCATGGGCACCGCCGAGGCCGACGCGTGGGCGTACCGGCCCAAGGCGCGCCGCGAGTACGCCGACCAGGTCCACCGCGTGATGCGTGGCTACGGCGACGACCAAAAGGAGCTGATCCTCAAGGCGTACGCGAAGCTGCGCCTGCTGCAGTACTTCAACTCCAAGGAAGCCGCCGACCAGATCGCCAAGCTCGACGAGTCGGTCAAGGGGCAGGTCGCGCAGATCCAGTCGCACTACGTCGAGGACAAGCAGGCCGTATGGGACGAGTGGATGGGCGTGAAGATGTACGCCCGCCGCGTCGTGGCCGGTGACGAGCCCTTCCGCAGCGTGCTGCGCGGGATCAAGAAGGAGCTCGGCAAGGAAGAGCCCCCGCCGCTGTCGTGGGACGAGTCGATGACGACGCCGCAGTTCAAGGAGTGGGGCGCCAAGATCAAGGAGAACGAAGAGTTCCTCATCGCGATGCTCAACATGAAGGACCTTCGCGATCGCGAGGAGTTCCTCGGCGACACGCACTCGCTGTGGGTGATGGAGGGCTCGGACAAGGTGCCCGCGAAGGCCGGCAAGCTGCGTCCGGACAAGGGGATGGGCTTTTCCGCCCTGCGCGAGGACCTCGGCGGCGGCTACAACGACATGACCTACGTCTTCAGCAAGGGCCTGTCGGGCCCCGCGCTCAAGAAGGCGTATCTGCGGTCGATCATCTACGGCCAGCTGCTGCACGACTTCGGCATGCTCGCGACGGCCGGCTCGGACTTCGCCCAGCGCACCGCCGACAACGTGATCGACGCGACGACCGCGGTCGTGCCCGACGAGTACGACCCGCTGTACGCCAAGTGCGGCTCGGCGGCGGCGATCGACACGTTCATCAACAACTACAAGGACAAGTACCCGATCCTCGCGGACCTGCCGGCGGACTCCAACCCCGACAGCATCCTCAACCAGGCGCACGAGTGCGTCATCGAGGGAGCGCGGGGCAAGATCCACATTCCGCCCAAGGACGACGACAAGGACGTCGAGGGCCCCGCGCCGGGCAGCCGCCTCGCGCTGTTTCAGATGCTCGCGCGCTTCGAGAACATCGACGTCAACATGGCCCGCATGGGCAACGACGTGGTGACCCCCGAGGACGAAAAGATCGACGACATCGAGGCCAAGCTCAAGGCCATGCGTGACAAGCGGAAAGAGGGCGTGGGGGTCAAGTAAGAGCCCCGGGCCGATCCGCTTCCACGACCACCGGACACCATCGATGGACGCCGACGACATCGAGTCGCGGCTGGCCACGATGTCGGTCGACCAACTCGCCGACGTCGTCGCGCAGGCCAACCGCGAGTACTGGGACGAGGCCGACGCCACCTTGCCCGACCCGCTGTACGACCGCGTGGTCGAGCAGCTGCGTCGACTCGCGCCCGAGCATCCCATCCTGACGGCGATGGGGCCGTCGGGGCCCGAGGACGCGCACGCGCTCGACGAAAACGAAGCCGCCAAGCTCGCGCCGGCGGATCGGATCGGGGCGCCGGTGCTGCACTCGCGGCCGATGCTGTCGCTGGACAAGGCGTACACGGCCGAGGACGTGCGCAGCTGGGCCGACAAGTTCGAGGGGCAGATGCTCGTGATGGCCAAGCTCGACGGCATCGCGTGCAGCCTGCGGTTCGATGCGCAGGGCAACCTGTGGCAGGCGGCCACGCGCGGCTCGGGGACGCAGGGCGAGGACATCACCTGCAACGTGCTCGAGATCCCGGGGCTGCCCGACTCGATCCCCGCCGATCTGGCGCCGCTGGAGATCCGCGGCGAGGTCTACATGACGCGGTCGGCGTTTTCGAAGTACGCCGGCGAGTTCTCCAACCCGCGCAACACGGCCGCCGGGGCGGTGCGGCAAAAGGAGCGCAAGAACTCGCGCAACCGCGACCTCAGCTTCGGCGCCTACGACATCGACGGGCCGCAGCTTCCCAGCGAGCGCGCGAAGATGGCGACGCTGGCCGACCTCGGCGTGCCGGTGGTCGAGCACGCGTTCGTGGATCGCGACGACATCGCGAAGACCTACGAGGACTGGTCGGCGCGACGCCCCGAGCTCGACTACGAGATCGACGGCATCGTGTTTCGGGCCGACCTGGTGGCCGAGCAAGCGCGACTCGGGGCGACGGCGCATCATCCTCGGTACGCGATCGCGTTCAAGTTCCAGGGCGACACCGGGGTCACCAAGCTGCTCGGGGTCGAGTGGGGCGTGTCGCGAACCGGGACGATCACCCCGATGGCGTTGCTGCAGCCGATCGAGCTGTCCGGCGCCATGATCGGACGCGCGGGGCTTCACAACCTGACGCGCTTCCGGGCGCTGGCGCTGTCGGAGGGCGCGGAGCTCGAGGTGACGCGCCGCGGCGGCGTGATCCCGCACATCGAGCGAGTGGTCACGCCCGGCGATCCGACCAAGCCGTACGCGATTCCGACCAAGTGCCCGGCGTGCGGCGGCGAGGTCACCGTTCGACAAAAGCGCGACGGTGAATTTCTGCAGTGCGCGCGACCGGAGCAGTGCGTGACGGCGCGACTGCGCGAGCTCGAGCACTTCGCGAAGGTCGTCGACATCCAGGGCTTCGGGCCCAAGATCGTCAACCAGGTCGTGGACGCGGGCCTTTTGACCACGCCGGCCGACTACTACCGGCTGCAGCTGGACGACCTGGTGGGGCTGGAGCGGCTGGCGACCAAGTCCGCACAGAACCTGCTCGACCGCGTGGCGGCCAAGCGGGAGATTCCCGTTGCGACGTTCCTCGAGTCGCTGGGCATCGACCACCTCGGACCGCAGAACGCCCAGCTGATCTCGGGACAGTTCCTGTCGCTGGCCAGGATCCGGGAGGTCACGGTCGAGGACCTCGTGCAGATCAAGGGCGTCAAGGAAGCGATCGCGAGCGCGATCGTGGACGGCCTGGCCGCGCGCGCCGACCTCATCGACGACCTGCTGCGCGAGGTCACGGTGACCGACGCCGAAGCGCCGCCGGAGCAACCGGCCGATGGGCCACTGGCCGGCAAGAGCTTCGTGTTCACGGGCACGCTGCAGGCCTTCGACCGCAAGACCGCCCAGACGCGCGTGGCTGCCCTCGGGGCCGAGACCCCGGCCGGCGTGTCCAAGACGCTCACGCATTTGGTCGTCGGCGCGGGCAAGGCCGCCAAGTCGTCCAAGCAAAAGAAGGCCGAGAAGCTCATCGAGGCCGGCGCGACGATCGCGGTGATCGGCGAGGACGAGTTTCTCGCGCTGGTCGAAGCGGCCGAGGGGTGACGCGGCGCATTCGCCTGGCGCGCTCCGTGCCGACCGAGGCCACTGTGGCCGTCATACCGGGTCGATCCGACACGGCGGATGCCACGGGCTCCCGTCATCGCGTGACGAGGCGAGAGCCTCGCGGGGACAGCTCGACGACCGTGCGCGCGCCACCGCGATCGGTGGTGATGTACTGGAAGGTCGAGCTGCCCTTCGGGTCGGTGACGAGCTGCAGCTCCTGCTTCACGCACGTGCGACAGGGCGCGGAAGCCCACGCCTTCTTGGCCGGGGCCCGCAGGCTGGACGCGAGGTAGACCTCGGCGCGCAGGCTCGTGAAGTGCTCGGGGTTGCCCTGCACGATCGGCACGAAGACGAACCAACCGCCGCTTCGGAGCGCGCTGGCCCAGGTCGCGTCGACGTCGACGATCTCCCCGGCGCCCACCGTGATCGCGCGCTCGGCCACGCGGGGATGCTGCCCGTGCGCGTCCAGTCGTGACGTGTCCTCCAACGTGATCGCGTAGCGCATGCCCGCCGGCGTCGTGTCGGCGTGGACACATCGCATCAGGCCCGTCCGGCGCCCCTGCGCATCGTCGTGGGAGCGACAGTTCTCGTGGCTCGTCCGGCGACTCCAGCGTTCGTCGACGGCACGGTCGACCTCGGCTTGCGCCGAGGGGGACAGCGAAGCCCCGCGATCGGCCAACAGCGCCGCGGTGGCGCGTGCCCCCTGCGCTTTGGCCTGGGCCAGGGCCGTGCGGCCGCGGTCGTTCTTCAGCGTCGGGTCGGCGCCCGCGTCGAGCAGCATCGTGGTGATCTCGACGTGGCCGTTGCCCGCCGCCCCGATGAGGGCGCTCAGGCCACGCGTGTCCTGGTGGTCGATCGCGATGCCCGGCACACGCAGCAGGCGCGCGACGACCTCGGTGCAGCCGTGCTGCGCGGCGCGGATCAGGGCCGTGTCGTCGAACTTCTTACCGCGTTGATCGACCTGCGCCCCGTGCCGCAACAGCAGCTCGACGTTGGCGAGGTGGCAGCCGTGGGCTGCCGTCAGGATCGGCGGGTTCCACTCGTCGGCGGGCGGTGGCTCGGAGAAGTCGCCCCAGCCCTCGATCGTCCACGCCAACACTTCGGCGTCGGGGTGGCCGGCCGCCATGTCCACCGCCGAGCGACCATCCTCGGCTCGGTACCGGACGCTCGCCCCGTACTCGAGCAACAGCTCGATGCTCGCTCGGTCCTCGGCGTAGATCGCCTCGTGCAGCGCCGTGTACCCGTGCCGGCCGGGCAGGTCGACCTTGGCCCCGTGCTCGAGCAGCACGCGGACCACCGGTCCGCCACCATTCTTCATCGCGACGAGCAGCGCGGGGTCGTCCACGTAGAGCGAGGGTCCACCGGCGGGGACGTTGGGATTGGCCCCCGCCACGACGAGCTGCTCGGCCACGTCGACGTGGCCGCGTGCGAGGGCGGTGTGCAGCACGTGCGTGCCATCGCGGGCGACGACATCGGCCGCGTGGCCCTCGGCGAGCAGCTTGGCGACGCCGACTCGATCACCGCGTCCAGAGGCTTCCGCCAGCTCGACATCGACGGGCAAGTCGAGGGGATCGAGTCGCAGCGGCTCACCGAGGGCCCGACACGCGTCGAACCGGCCCGCGTCGCAGCCTCGTCGGAGCTCGGCCGCGCTCGGTGGGCGGGGCTGCCCGCCGCCCGGGTCGGCGCGCGCCGATCGGCCCGCATCGGGCGGACTCGGGTCGACCGACAGCGGACGAGTGCGCCCGCACGCCGAGATGCACACGAGCACGCACAGGCCGACCGCGCGTCCGAGCACGGAGCGAGCGACGAGCGACGGTACGTGCAGCGGCATGGGCCCGTGCAGGGTAGCGCGACCGAAGGACCGCCACCCACCTCGGCGTCGTGCAATCGGCGAGCGCTCAAGCCACCGGCGGCCGGCGTGCGCGTTCACGCAGTCGCGCGCTGCGACGCTGCGCCCAGATGAACGCGAGCGCGCCGATCGCCGTACACGCATTGGTGATCGCGCCCGCCTGTGCCGGCAGCGCGACGACGGCGACGGCCCCCACCGGGAACACGAGCGCGGGCACGACGAAGGTGCGACCGAGCCACGACGCACCGGTGAGTGCGGTCGTCGCCATGATGATCAGGTCTCCCGCGAGCATGGGCGCCAGACCTGGCTCGAGCGCCAGGCCCAGCACGCGATGCACCCCCACGCCGCCCAGCCCCAACAGGATCATGCCGAGCAGACGGCGGCTCTCCGTCGACCGCGCCAGACGCTCGTGAAACAGGGCCGCGCACGTGAACACCGGCACCGCCACGAAGGCCCACACCCACAGCAGCTCGAAGTGAAAGCGCGACGCCTCCACCTCGCTCCATGGCCGCGCGAGGCGATACAGCTGAAGCGGGACGACGGCGAGCGCGAGGACGCCGATCAACGCCTCGCGCGAGTACCGTCCCGCTTCGAGGTCGAGCTCGCGTTCGCGCTGCAGCCGTGCATCCTCGGCCGCCTCCGCGCGCGCGAGTCGGTCGGCGAGCGCGCGTGGCAGTGCGTTCGCGGCCCGCAGCGCCGCGGCCTCGACCCGCGCCGTCGCGAGGTCGTCGGCCGCCAGCGCCCGCGTGAGCACGACGCGATGCAGGCGGTCGTGCAGGTGCGCGACGTCGGGATTGTCCGGCCAGGCACGCAACGACTCGGCCAATGAGAAGCGACACGCCACAGCCGCTTCGGTGAACGCGACATAGTCGTCGCGCGAGTCCGCCTCCGCATCCGCGCGCTCCTCGAGGGCGCGAATGGACTGGGTGGCACGGTCGGTGATCTCCGTGGCCGTGCGCCGACTCCGAAACTGTCGCAGCGCCTGCGCGAACTCGAGAGCCGACGCGGGACGATCGTCGGGCGCGGCACTCGTCGCGCGATTGCACAGCTGGGCGAGCGGCTTGCTCGTCGACTCCGGATAGTCGAACGGGGCCGACTCCACCGCCGAGAGCAACGCCGCCGCCGCGTTGCGCTCGTCGTGGCGAGGCCGACCGGTGAGCACCTGATGCAGCGTGCTGCCGAGCAGATACACGTCGGTGCGCGCGTCGGGAGTCTGTCCGCGGGCCATCTCCGGCGCCATGTAGCCCGGCGATCCCACGATGGCGTGCGGATCCGAAGGCGGCCGATCGTGACAATAGGCGACGCCCCAGTCGATGAGCATCACCTCGCCGAACGAGCCGACCATCACGTTCGCGGGTTTGATGTCGCGATGGATCACGCCGCGTGAATGGGCGAACGCGAGTGCGCTGCACACCTGCCCCAGGATCTCCAGGTTGGCCTCGAGCTCGCCCGCCGCGAACAAGGGGTTGTCCTGGCGAACGGGGTGATCGGGATCGGCGAGCACCTCCGACCACGGAGCGCCCTCGATGCGCTTCATCACCAGCACGGGCCGCCCCGATGCGTCCTCTCCGAGCTGATGAATCGGCGGGATGTTCGGATGCTCGAGCATGCCGGTGATCACCGCCTCGGCGAGCAGCGCCCGCGCCCCCATCACGTCGGAGCTGGTCTTCACGGCCACGCTGCGGTTGAGCGACGCCTGCTCGGCCAGGAACACCCGGCCCATGCCGCCCTGGCCCAGGCTACGTACGTAGCGCAGGTCGTCGGGCCGCGACCGCAGGTCCACACCGTGTGCATCGCCATCGTCGATGCTGCCGTCGTGTCGGGTCATGTCGACGGCGCCGAGCTCGGCGAGCACGCGACCGATCGTCTCGGTCACCGAGATCGTCTCGAGGGGCAACCCACTGGCCTTCGCCGCCGCGGGCAGCGACGGCAGCGATGGGTCGATCCGCGTCGAATCCACCGGATGCTCGACGTCGTCCACGTTGCGCGCATCTTCGGGGGTTCCCGGGCGACTGGTCAACGGCCCGGCGCCCCGCGGTGCTGCGATCGACCGCATTGCCTCGAATGCGTGCGTCGTTGTACCGATGCCGGCCGGTGGCGCGATGCGCTACACCTCGAGACGATGAACGGCGTGGGTCGAAGGGCGGGTTGGCGCGGTTGCGTGCTGTGGTTGCTGTTGGTGGGATGCGGCGCCGGGGAAGGCGCGGCGGAGCCTTGGATGCTCTCGTCGCCCGGCTCGAGCGACGACGGCGGCACGCCGGGCGGCGGCGCATCGACCGATGGCGTCGCCGACGCCTCGGACGACGCGGTGCTCGAGACGGGCGATGGGCCAGTGTCGGACGACGACGGTGACGATTCGGGCGGCACGGACGACGGTGGCGTGTCCGACCAGTGGTGCGTGTACATGGTCACCTCGGCCGGCGACAGCGATCGACTCGACGTGCACACCCAACCGGATGCCACCACGATGGTGGTGGACACGCTCGAGACGGGAGAGTCGGTGTGGGGCGGACCGACGGTCGTCGACGGCTTCCGAGACCTCGACCACGACATGGACCTGCCACGGTGGGCCGAGGCGGCCCGGCTGCAGAACACGGGCGAGTGCGTGAGCATCGACGACATCCCGCCGGCCGAGGTTGCGCTACCCCAGGGCTTTCAGCTTCCGTTCGACTGCGGCCAGCCCTGGCGACTCGACACGTGGGGTCACGCCCCGGCCCTCGACATGGTGCGAGAGCCGGACCAGGTCGGCACGAACGGCGCCACGCTGCGCGCTCCGGCCGCTGGCGTGGTCAACCAGTCCTACTATCACGACAACGCGGGCAACATGGTCCAGATCGATCACGGCGACGGATGGTTCACCACGTTCATCCACATGCAGTCGCGGTCCGTCGAAGTGGGTGACGTGCTCGCGCAGGGCGATCCGATCGGTGCCGTGGGCGCGACGGGTCCGACGTCCAACGGGCACCCGCATCTGCACTTCGAGCTCGGCATGGACGCCGACGGCGACGGGCAGACGACATGGGGCTTCGAGGGTGCCGAGCGCGTCAACCCGTGGTTCGACGGGGTCGAGTACGGACAGAGCAACGCCGAAACGTGGCGCGACGTCGTGAGCAACAACTGCCCCTGACCCGGTCGCGTGCCGGTCGGAGGACTGCGACGGCGCCATCGAGCACCGCGAGTCCGGCCTCGAAATGAACGCCCACGCTCGGGCGCGGTGAGTCACTGCGCTGGCTTCGACGGCGGCTGCTCCTCGATCCAGCTCAGGAGCTGGTCGAGCGCTGGGCACAGCGCCTGCCCCCAGTCGGTGAGGTGGTACTCGACCTTGGGTGGCACCTGCGGGTGAACCACCCGCGCCACGATCCCGTCATGCTCGAGCTGTCGGAGCTGCTGAGTGAGCATCTTCTGAGACATCGCCGGAATCGCACGCTCGAGGTCGGAAAAGCGCAGCGTGTTGCCTCCGAACAGGTGGAAGAGGATCACGAGCTTCCACCGGCCTTCGATCATCTTGATCGCCTTCTCGAGTTCGGTCGCTACCGAGGCCGGCGTGCGATGGTCGTGCTTACCCAAGGGTGCGTCCCCCACTTCTTCGTGCGTTCTTGCGCACTGGATATCACCTCCCTACGTTGCCGGCCATGAACGCGAGCTCGACCGGTCCCCAACTCCCACTTCCCGTCTCCCGCTTCTTCGCCGACGAGACGACGGATCCTCGAGTGCTCGCCGAGTACCTCTCGCCCGATGCCGTCGTACAGGACGAGGGGCATCGACACGTCGGCCCTGCCGCCATCGCCCGGTGGCGCGCCGCCGCAATCGAAAAGTATCGGTCGACCAACGAACCACTGTCGGCCGAGACGTCCGGGACGCTCACGACCGTGACCGTGCGCGTGACGGGGAGCTTTCCCAACAGCCCCATCCAGCTCCGCTTCCGCTTCACCGTCGCCGAGGATCGAATCTGCCGCCTGGAGATCGCGGCGTGAGCTTCGACCTCGAACCACAGGGCCGACGGACGCTGGTCGCGGGCGCAACCAAGGGCGTTGGTGCGGCTGTCATCGGTGCGCTTCGCGAGGCCGGAGTGCGTGTCGTCTCCACCGCACGGTCGGCGCCAGCCGATCCCGACGGCGTGCCTTGCATGGCGCTCGCGCGGCGCCGCGAGGCGTCACCACCGGGCCCGCAAACGCGGCGGTCCTGACCCGACCTCGAAGGGGCACCGCATCGGCGCGCGCGACCTGCCACGCCATGGCCTGACGCCGACTCGCCTGCGGAGGGAGGACGGACCGGCCCGCGGGCCGGTCCGCCGCGCCAGCACCCGCGTACCCGATCCCCGGTACGGCTCGCGGCGCCGGTGCACATCGCCGGGATCGAAATCTCGGCCCGCCGCACTTGAGGCAGCATGAAGCTTCGGCACCACGCGCGCCTCGCGATGTTCCTCGTCGTCCTCGCCCCCCGGGTCGGGCGGGCGGCCGCCACGCAACCGGCGACCGAGGTCGAGGCCGCGGACGGCTGGCGCTACGCGTTCGGGACGCGCGCGGTCGGGCCCCTCGACGACGCCGCGCTGGGGGCCGCCTACCTCGACGGCCGCGTGACCGACGACACGCTCATGTGGTGGGACGGCGCCACGGCGTGGACCGCTCTGTCGGCGGCACCTCGATTCGACGAGCTCGATCGCTGGTACACGCGCCATGGAACGCACGAGGTCGGCCCGATGACGGGCGCCGAGCTCCGGGCGGCACTCGCCAGCAGCCGCGCCGAGGGCCGCGACGTGGACGAGCTGCAGGTTCGTCTGGCGTGGTCGGATTGGGTCACGGTGTCCGCCGCGGCACCGCTGCGTGATTTCGCAGGGGCGCCGCAGCACAGCGTACCGCCACCTCCACCGCCCGCCGAAGTCGAGCAGCCGGGCCCAGCGCCGTCCCGGGCATCCAGACATGACGACGACCCCAAGGACAACAGTCGCGCGCGCCTGACGATCACCCCGCGTATCGGCCTCGCGTTTCCGGGCGGGGCCACGCCCCGGCAGGTTTCCAGGACGAAGGTCGGGTTCGGGTTCCCGCTGCATCTGGACTCGATGGCCGCCCTGGGCGACCACTTCGAGCTCGGCGCGTACCTGCACTACTCGGTTCGTGGGATCACCGAGCGGGGGACCGCCGAGACCGACGGCCTGCACATGCACCTGCTGTCGGGTGGCGCCGCCACGAAGGTTCGGTTCGGCGTCTCGCCGCGGGGTCGCATCCGGATCGGCGCGACGATCGGCGCCAACGCGGTGTGGCAGGGCTTCGAGAGCGAGAGCGAGTCCGTCGCGCTGTCCGGCAATATCGTCGGCAAGGGCCTCAACATCGGGGCGTCGGCCGAGTACAGCCACGATGTCGCGCCGCACGTCGCCCTCAACGTGCAGCTGGCGATGATCTCGCAGGTATGGGGACGCGCGGACCTCGGAGTGGTCGGCGCATTGGTCGAAGGCGGATCGGAACAGCCGATGCCGTTTCCGCCCCTGGCGTTCCTCGCCGTGGGGACCGATTTCTGTTTCGGACGACGGTGACGAACGTCGCCGGCGCGAATGCGACCATCACGACAGCGGCCTCGTCGCGTCGAGATCCACCTCGCGATGTGACATGCTGAGGGGGTCGTGGTGGTCTCGTCATGGAGGGTGCAAGCGAGTCGCTGGTTCGCCGGGGCCTTCGCCGCAGCCATGCTCGCCTGCGCTCCCCCCAGCGATGAGACCCCGGCACCGGGGTACGAGAACGGGCCGTGCATTCAGGGGTCGTGCCTCGGCGGGCTCGAGTGCATCTCGGACGTTTGTGGTCTGCCGCAGCCCGATCCGGGCACCGGGTCCGAGACCGACGCGCACACTCCGGGGACGAGCTCGGGACCCGCGGCCACCACTTCCTCGGGCGCGCCCGACCCTGTCGCGTCGACCAGCGGGGTCGAGGACACATCCACGGGCGCGGCGGGTGACGACGACGGGTCATCCGAGACCACCGGACCGCCGCCCGTCCCGTGTCCACTCGGCGAGCCGGGCTGCCCATGCATGCCCGCTGCAGTGTGCACCGACGGCTACTGCGTCGACGGCATGTGCATCGCGGAACGCGACTACGAGGACCCGTACGACAACTGCGAGGACGGCTGCAATTGGCCGGGCGTGACGACCTGCTGGGGCGACGAAAACAACGAGTCCGTGTGCGCGCCGCCGTGCACCGAGCCACGTGACTGTCCGCCGGGCATCGGGGCGGCGTTCCCCCCCGACTGCCTGTCCAACGGCACGGTCACGGGGTGCACCCTCGAGTGCAACTCGACGAACAACTGCCCGCCGGGCATGACCTGCTACGACGCCGTCTCCGGCGTGTTCGGGCATCCGGGCTACTGCGCGTGGCCCTGGGTCGGCTGATCCGCCGGCCTTAAACCCCATTAAGCCTCGGGCCGAGCTACGGCGCCTGCGCCCTGGCTCGGTCATGCTCCGTTCATGTCCTGCTCTACCCCCGCGCGCCGATCCATCACCCGCTTCCGCTTCGCCGCGGCCCTGCTTGTCGCACCACTTTTCGCCTGCGATTCATACGAGGACGAGCCCGAGCCCGAGTCCGAGCTGCAGGCCCGCGTGCTCGTGGGTGCCGTCGACGACACCGACATCGTGCTCGGCGTGCTCATCGATGGGGACGACATCGCCGTGTACCAGTGCGGCGGACCTCGGACGGTCCAAACCCACACGTTGTGGTACCGCGGGTCGATCGGCGACGCGGCGAACCCCGATGCATTCGACCTCGAGGCCGACGGCTTCCGCTTGGTCGGTATGCGATCTGCCGACGGCCTCGGGGGTGAGCTGCTCGACCCCAGCGGCGACAGCTTCACGTTCGTCGTCGACCCCGTGGCCGAGGGTGGTGCGGCCGGTGTCTACCTCGGCATTCACGACGGCCTGCACACGGGCATCATCGTGCGCGGCGAGGGAGACGACCTCACGGCGCAGGGCGCCACCTGTGGCCGCAACGATCCCTGCAGCCAGGTGATCATCCTGTCGCCCATCGCGATCGTTGGCAACGGCCTGACGGTCACGACCGAACCGAACGGGGTCGAGGTGACGGCGAACCAGGTCGTGGACCCGGCCGTCACCGAGTGACGGCGCGGTGAACGACAAACGTCGATGAGGTAGACTGGCCGCGTGGATGTTCGGTGGTGGTCACGCGTCGCCATGGCGACGGTGACGATCGGATGCGGCCCGAGTGCCTCCGACGCGCTGCCGGGTGCGACCGAGCCGGCGACGTCGTCGTTCGGATCGACGACGGTCACAACGGGAACCACCGATGTCCCCGCGCCGAGCGACACCGAGCCGACGTCGGATACGACGGGCGACCGTCCGGCCCCGGTCCCCGACGTCGGGCCTGTCCCTGTGCCGTGCGACCTCTTCGCACAGGATTGTCCGGACGGGCACAAGTGCGTGCCCTGCAGTGACGATGGCGGCCCGGCCTGGAACACGACGTGCTGCGTCGACGTGGTGCAGGATCCGGCAGGCCTCGACGAAGCGTGCGAGCTGATCGGCCGACCGGCCTCCGGGCCGGACACCTGCGATTTCGGGCTGATGTGTTGGGACGTGCAGCGAGACGGCATGGGCGAGTGCGCCGCGATCTGCGGCGGCTCGCTGCGCGATCCCGAGTGTCCCGACGACCACGACTGCGCGAGCTCGGGCTCGGGCGTGATCGTGTTGTGCCTGCCACTGTGCCACCCACTGACGCTGCCCTGCGACGACGGCGAAGGCTGCTACCCGAGCAACGATGCGTTCTCGTGCGCGCCCGATGCCTCCGGTCGCACCGGCGGCCATGGAGATCCGTGCCAGTTCATCAACGCGTGCGATCCGGACGCATTCTGTATCGGTGCCGACGCCCACTCCGCGTGCGACGATCCGCTCGGGTGCTGCGCGGCGGTCTGCGACACCTCGGATCCGAACGCCGATGCGATGTGCGCGGCGCTCGATCCAGGGCAGAGCTGCGAGAGCTGGTACGTGCAAGGGATGGCCCCGGAGGGCTACGACAACGTCGGTGTCTGCGCGCTGCCGCCGACGTAGCCGGTCCGACGGAGGGCGTCGAGGGACGCCGCGGCCCGGCGGCTCACCACCAGCCGCGGCGGCGGAAGAACCACAACAGGCCGACCACGGTGAGCGCACACAAGCCCCAGAAGGCCGCGTAGCCGTACTGCCAGCCGAGCTCGGGCATCACGCGAAAGTTCATGCCGTACACGCCGGCGAGGAACGTGACTGGGATGAACAGCGAGGCCATGACGGTCAGCACCTTCATGACCTCGTTCATGCGGTTGGACGCCTGCGACATGTACAGATCCGTGAGGCCGCTGCACATGTCGCGTTGCGCCTCCACGATGTCGAGCGCCTGCACGACATGGCTGTACACGTCGCGCAGGTACGTGCGCGTGTGGTCGCTGAGTCCCTTGGTCTCCTCGCGTCCGAGCATGTCGAGCAACTCGCGGGTCGGCCACAAGATTCGGCGGATCGCGACGAGCTCGCGACGAAGCTGCTGCACGCGCTGCAGGTCCTTCGGATCCGACTTCTCCATCACGGCGTCCTCGAGGTCTTCGAGCGCGTCGCCGCAGCGCTCCAGGAGCGGGAAGACGTGATCGACGGCCGCGTCGAGCAGCGCGTACATCAAAAAGCCCACGGGCCGCTGCCGCACCGACGACTCCTCGAGACGAATGCGCGCTCGGACGGGCTCCCACACGTCGCCCTCGCGCTCCTGGAACGTGAGCAAGACGCGGTCGAAGACGAAGATGGAGACCTGCTCCGCCACGAGCAACTCGTCGCTGGTCTGCAGCAGGCGTGCCTTGATGAACAAGTGGTCGGGAAAACGCTCGAGTGCGGGACGCTGCGGGATGTGCAGCACGTCCTCGGCCGCCAGCGCGTGGAACCCGAGCGCACGTCGGAAGCGCTCGACGACCCACGGATTGAGCCCGTCGACGTTGATCCACCGGACCGTGACCCACTCCGGGATCGGCGCGGCGAGCCAAGCTTCGAGATCGGTCGGGTCGAGGGCATGCTCCTCGACCTTCGCCGGGGCGTAGTCGAAGACGTGGATCCGAATCTCCCCCTCGACGGGCGCGACGGCGATCCCCGGCAGGTGCTCGATTCCCGGCGGTGCCCCGGGGCGACGCAGCGCGTGCGCCGACGCCGAGTCCTGCCCACGCGACCATCCCGGCATCCGCAGCGCACTTCGAACGGCGCGCCGAAGCGGCCCCACGCCACGCCGGGTTCCATCGTGCGTCGATGCCGTCACGAGTCCCTACGGCTACCGCACGACCGTGACGGGACACGGGCGAGTCGGAGCACGCGATCGCTGACGCTGCCGAGTAGGACCGATTCCAGCTCGGAGCGACCGCGGGTTCCCATCACGACGAGATCGGCATCGAGCTCGCCGGCGGCGGCGACGATCTCTGCGGCGGGATGGCCGATCGTCGACTTGTGGTCCGCCTGCTGCGAATCCTGACCGAGGATCTCGTCGGCGGCACGGAAGCTCTCGCTGGACACGCGCTTCATCGCGAGATCGAAGTCTTCGTTCGACTCGCGCGCGAGCCCGACCTGAACCGCCGTCGGCGCATCGTAGACGTGAAGGAGCGTCAGCTTCGCCCCGGTGTCGCGCGCGAGCCCGGCGGCGAACCGCACAGCCTTGCCCGCCCCAGGGGAGCCATCCACGGGAACGAGAATCATCTTCATGGGCACCTCCGATCGTAGGGGCCGCGCCGGAGCACGACCGCGCAGATCCTGCCGTCCGTACGAACGAAGTCAGTCGCCCAGATCGCGCGCCAGGACGCCGCGGTCGGCATCGGTGGTGATCTTCCAGAAGAAGCGAGCGCGGTGCGGGTCGGGCTCGGCCGGATCGAGCGTCCACGTCAACGTCGCCTCGCAGTCCCCCGTGACCTGCACGTCGATGCGTGAGGGATCGATCGGCGTGTCGTCGCCATCGAACGAGCCGGGGTGCAAACGTACGCCCACCACCTGCGCCTGCGTGCCCGTGGCGCCGGGCGGACACACGCCGGGGCCGAGCGAAATCGGCGACGACGTCTCGCCGGGCGCGAGCTCGGCAGCCAGCTCCTCGGTGCCCTCCGCGACCACGCGCGGGGCCGAGACGAACAGCCAGCTCGCGACCAGATCGCGAGCCATCTGCACGGCCACGTCGTGCCCCTCCGTGCTCGGCGTGTCGATCGCGGAGTGACAGTAGCCGCCGTAGCGGACACCGTGCGCCGGTCCCCAGGTGGTGCCGGGCACCGGCGTGAGCGCGAGCCCGGCGGCCAGCGGCGCGGACTGGGCCCGCACCGGCAAGCTGCCGTCGCTCTCGCCCCCGAAGAACGCGACGCCGCAGTCCTGCACCGAGGTCAGCGTGAGCGCCGCGGCGTGCTGGGCCACCCAGTTGGTCGCCTCCACGCCGGACAGCCCCGCCGCGTACTCGCACCATCCGTCGCCGGGGTCGCACCCGCCGAACACGCCGAGCAGACCACCGCCGGTCTCGCACACCGATTGGAACCCGAACGGCCCGATCAGATCGTAGTTGTTCAGCGAGTCGATCATCCCGTGGATCGCAACCGTGCCGAGGATGCGATCGGACATGCCCCATCCGCCGGTCCCGACTCCGGCAGGACCGACATCGGCCGCGAGGTCGACCGCCGCACGCGCGCCGGTGCTGTGCCCGATGATCACGAGGTTGTCGGCCCCCGGCAGCTGCGCCTCGATCTCGGCGCGCAGTCGCCATCGCCACTCGTATGCGGTCGTGCACGGGTCGCCCGGCACTCGGCTGCCGCAATCGTCGTAGCCGACACGCCACTGGTCGAGCAGCGTCGGGTCCGCGCCCGGCGGCGCGTCCGGTGAGGGCTCGGCGAGGTACACGTTGACGCGCGCCGACCCGACCTGCAGCTGCACCCCGGGATGCTCGGCCTCGAACGTCGCGACGAGCTCGGGCATCGCCGCCTGCAGGGCTTGGTCGAGATCGACCAGAGAGTCGGCCGCCGACATCTGCTGCTCGGCGCAGCTCTTGATCCCGTGCACGAACACGAAGTTGAGCTCGACCGTCTCGGTGCCGGTACCGGTGCCGGTCGTGTCGCTCGTCTCGAGTCCGTCCGACGACGCGCCCGCGCCCGTGGTCGTCGACGACGTACCGGTGGCGTCGGCGCCCGACGAAGACGGCAGCGGCGCGACGCCCGAGGAGGAACCGGTGGCGTCCGTCTCGTCCTCGGGCACCTCGCCGCCTGGGTCGCCGGCGCATCCCACCACGACGACCGCGGCCACTGCCACCGCACGCCGGTACCGCCCACGCCTCACCCTTCGTCGGTAGCGCGAATGGGAAGGTCTCGCAATCCGCAGGACTACGCAGTGGGCGAGCACCGGGGACACTGCGAGTGTGTCACGGCGCGTCGTGCCGCTCGCGTCCGCGCGAGCTGCCGTCTATCGTCGACACGATGCGCCTGCTCCCCGTCGTGCTCTCGTGCCTGTGCGTTGGCCTCGGGCCGTCGGCGTGTGCGCGGACCGAGGACGCCACAGCGTCCGGGCCGGGCGCCGCCTGCGTCGAGCGAACGAAGGCGATGACCGAGCACCTCGACGCGATCCCCGACGGAGGGCGCGCGTTGGCGTCGCGCTGGCCCGCGAGCGCCCTGGCCTCGGTCGACGCCGACCTCGACGCCCCGCGCGACGTCGACGAAAACGCGTTGGTGTTCCATGTTCAACCCGAGGGACTGGTCGACCGTGTCGGCATCGTCACCGCGGCCGAGACCCGGGAGGCGGCGAAGGCCAAGTTCCAAGAAGAGCTCGACGTGTGGGCGAGGATGGGCCATGCCGGCCCGATCGTGCTCGTGGTGCGCCACGACACACCGTGGCGTGTGATGGTCACGCTCTCGGCCGCGCTCGCGGAGCTCGGGCACGCCGACGTCGACCTCGTCTTCGCGCGCGACCGAGCGATGCCCACGGCCCCCGGGTCCGGACTCGATGCCGACCTCGGGCGCATCCAGACGCTGCAGATCGACCGCCGTGCGACGGAGCTCGCCGTGCTCGCCGAGAAGGCGTTCGCGCCGTGCCCTCCGCTCGTCGACCTCATGGAGAGCATCGCGACCCGGGAGCCGGCCGAGCGGGAGGGTGTGGTCATCGACGGCGCCCCGCGTGCACTGCTCGAGTGCGACTGCAAGGCCGACGTGGAGGACGTCACCGCTGTGCTGTACGCCTTGTTCGTCCCGTCGCTCGTCCCGGCTGTCGTGCGCGTGCCTGTGATGCCGCCGAGCGAGGACGCGCCTCGGCTTCGCCTGCCGGCGGACCAGACCTGGCAAGACGCGTACGCCGAGGTGCTGGCGGGGCGCGCCCGCCCGACCGTCTTCGAGATCGACGACGCACCGACGAACTGAATCGCCCGGTGCAGTCCTACTGCACCGTGGCGGAGATCACGACGATCGGATCGACCGGCACGCCCTCGTAGGGTCCAACCGTTTCGGTGGGCACCGCGGCGATCGTGTCGACGATGTCCATGCCCTGTACGACCTCTCCGAAGACCGCATAGCCCGGCGGATTGTCGAGGAACGCGTTGTCGACCAGATTGACGAAGAACTGTGAGGTCGCGCTGTCGGGATCCATGGTGCGCGCCATCGCGACCGTGCCGCGCAGGTTGCTCAGCCCGTTGCTCGACTCGTTGACGATCGGCGGCATCGTGGCCTTGGTCATCAGGGTCTCGGTGAGACCACCGGCCTGGATCACGAAGCCTGGGACCACGCGGTGCACGACCGTGGGCCCCATTCCGTCCGTCCCGTCGTAGAAACCGGCCTCGACGTAGGCGAGGAAGTTCGCGGTCGTGACCGGAGCTGCGGCTTCGTCGAGCTCGATGACGATGTCGCCGAGCGTCGTCTCGAAGACGACCTGCGCCACCCCGTCACCGGTGCTGCCGGAGTCCGACGCGCTCGAGGTCTCCGAGCCGCCGCTGTCGGTCGACGTCGCGCCCGCGGTCGAGGTCGAGTCCGCGTCCCCGGGGCCGGTGGTGCCCATCGTGCCGCTGGCGTCCGTGGTGCTCGCGTCGGTGGTCGGGGTCGTGGTGGTCACGCACCCCGATCGCACGCAGCCCGTGTCGCCGGGGCTCGTGTCGCTCTCGGTACCTCCGGTGTCGTCGCCGCTGGGGCATCCCGACATGCACAACAGAGCAAACGCAGCGAGCCGAACACGACACCACGAGGACATGCGCGCATCGTAGCGTCCGCGCGGCCGGACAAGAAGCCGCGCGGACGCGATGACGCCCCCTCCCCCTCAGCGGTCGAACCCGGCGCGGATCCAGTCGTTGATCGCGCCGGCCGTCAGGTCCTCGCGCCAGGTCAGCCGCGTCTGTCCCAGCGCCGCGTCCAGCAAATCCTGCAGCGTCGATCCCTCGCCGATCGCCGCGGCGTACGACTCCGCGTCGCGCTCGGGATCGGTGAAGCTCGGTACCTCGATCGACGTGGCCCCGGCCTCCCCACTGGCCGCCGTCCAGTCCGCGAGCGAGACGTTACCCATGCCGGGCACGGAGAACCACGCGTCGACCGCGGCGCTGGAGTGATACGCGTTGTCGCCGAACGCATACGCGCCGAACGACCCCGAGAAGTCGACGAGCTTGCCGCCGAGCTCCGGGTCGACGATCGTATTGCCGGTCACCGAGACGGCGTCGTGCCCCGGGTCGCCGGAGATCCGGATCGCCCGGTTCTGCAGCCGCCAAAACAGGTTGCCGTCGATCTGGTAGTCGCGGCCGGTGCCGCCGGAGATGCTGAGGCCGTAGGCGTTGTTGACCCCCGGCGCGCGGTTGTTGAGGACGAGGTTGTCGACGATGGCGAGCCCATCGTTGTCGATGATGTCGATGCCCCAGGCGAGCGTGCGTCCCGTCGGCTGACTCCGGCCGATGTCGGTAAAGACGTTGTCGCGCAGCTCGCCGTCGACGAATCGATACGCCTCGTCGGAGTTGCCGCCCAAAGAGATCCCGATCTCCCCCTCGATGAAGAAGTTGTCCTCGACCAGCAGGCCCTGCATGTCGCCGCTGGTGTCGGACCGGAACTTGATGTGAATGCTCGATGCCCGCGCCAGCAGATTGCCGCGGACGACCATGTCGGTGCCGTTGACGTACAGGTTGTGGTTGTAGATCGTCGCGCACGCGGTCGGCTCGTCCTCGGGGTTCCAGCCGTTGTGGTCGAAGACGTTGTCCTCGATCGTCAGCCTGTGCACGTGGCTGGAGTACAGCCCCGACGGCCGGAAGGCGGAGTTGCCGTTGGGGTCGCCCGGGGTACACGTGTCGCGGTGGTACGCGCGCTCCACGACGTTGCGTCGCACCTCGACGTCTTCGTAGACCGTCGCATCGTCGATGCTCTGGACGACGATCTCGCCGTACTGGAAGTGACAGCCTTCCACGAGCAGGTTCGTGCCACCACCGACGTACCGCAGCAACGCCTCGGGCTCGCCGTCGAACCCCGGATCGCCCGGCATTCCCGGATACGACACGAGGTGCAGGCCGATCAGTGCCACGTGGCTGCGGGCCTGCCCGTTGTGGTCGATGAAGTGGCCGGCCACCTCGATGCGGGGCAGCGTCATCGAGTCGCCGTAGCCGCCGATCACCAGAGGATGGGTCGCATCGCGCCCCGACTTGAAGCGTGCGAGCCCTTCGTCGCGCCACACGTCGCCACGCCGCAGCAGGATGAAATCGTGCTCTCCGTCGCGCACGAGGTCCGCGGCGTGCGTCAGCGTGGCCACGGCCGTCTCGGGCGTCAGTCCATCGGCGCCGTCGTCTCCGTCGTTGCTGACGTAGATCACCAGCCCGTCGTCGGGGAGCTCGAAGGTCGTGAACCCGTCTTCGTCGGCGCGGGCCAGCGCGGCTTCGGTCTGATCGCCCGGGCCGTAGCAACCGAAGTCGGACTGCCAGTCCGTGTACCCGTCGCCGTCGTTGTCGATCCCGTCGTTGCACTCCGCGGGCACCTGGGGTCCGCCCGAGGAGTCGTCCGAGTCCCCCGACCCGTCGTCGGAGCCGGCACTGGTGCCCCCACTCGGACCCGATCCAGCGGTGTCGTCCACCGACGTGCCCCCGGATGTCCCCGCGGTCGTCCCCTCGGAGCCCGTCGCATCGGTGCCGTCGGCGTCCGAGCCGCCACCGCAGGCGACCAAGAGCGCCCCCACCCACATCCACCGCCGTTGCGCGCGTATCACCCCGAGGGTGATACGCGAACCGGACGCATCGGGTGAAACTTCGATCGGAGCGCGCGGGCGGCCCTCCGCACCGCGTCGGGCTCCTGCGAGACAGCGGCCGGACCACACGGGGTACCCTCTTTGCGATGGCTGGCCCCCCACGTCGACGCCTTCACTCGGAACGGCCCATGGTGGACCACGGTCGCCGTCGATCTCGGCTCGATCGGAGAGCGCCGTGATGTATCGGTGGTGGCATCGCTTGGGCTTGTCGCTGGTGCTTGGCGGCTGCGCCGACCACATGACGAGCGCCGATGGGGAGGCGTCGGGCGGTGGCGAGACCGAGGACGCGCCGGGCACGAGCTGTCCGCCGACGTCGCAGCCCGACGCCGCATTCGTCAGCGAGGTCGAGATGGCCAGCTCGATGGCCGCGATCTTGTGCATGGCCCATGTCGGCTGCGACTGTCCGGCGCGTACGCACGACACGGTCGACTCGTGTCGGCATGCGCTGAACATGGACTTCGAGAGTGTGCGGAGCGCGGCGCAAGATCGTGGTCTCGTCTACGACGGCGCGTGTCTCGGCCAACTCGAGTCGGCCGTCGCCGCGCTGGGGTGCGATCTGGAGGCCGACGCGCTCGTCGACGCAGAGCTGCTCGGTGCCGGCCGCTGCGCCGTCTACCACGGGGATCGTCAGCTCGGGCAGTCGTGCGAGGCGCTCGCGAGCTACGCCTCCGACTGCGCCCAGCGTCTGGCGTGCTGGGGTGGCCAGTGCGTCGTGCCGTGCGAAGCTGCCTCGCTCGGCGCCCGAGCGATCCCCTACGGCTTCGCGTGTGCGCCCGGCGAGTCGGCGGTCGGCTACGGCGGACGCTGCGAGGTACTGCCGTCCTCCGCAACGGGTTGTGGCGCCGGCGGGTGCGGGCCGGGCACGTACTGCGCCAACCCACTCGGCGAGGAGGTCCCGATGTGCGCGCCGCAGCGCGAAGTCGGAGAGACGTGCGACCCGACCGAGGGCGACGCCCCCTGCCGAGACGGTCTGTGCGAGCAAGGGACCTGCATCGCCGCCCCCACCGCGGGCGAGCCGTGCGTCGCCGATCGCTGCGGCGACGACCTGCGCTGCGACGCCGGCACTTGCGGGCCGCTACCCGAGATCTGCCAGCTGCGGCCGCGCTTCTGATCGCGGTCGCAGACCGGCTCGACGCCGACCGGACCCTGGGCCAGTCAGCGTGGCCACGGCCAGTTGGAGGTGGCGTCGCTGGCCACCTGTGGCTCGTCGAGCACGCAGCCGAAGAGCTTGACCTCGTCGATGTCGCCCACGAATCCCCAGCCGGGCGCCGACCAGTTCGTGTCCATGCCGATCCGCAGGGGCGCGCCGTCGTAGCCCAGCTGGGCCGGGGCACCGGTCGCCTGGTAGGTGGCTCGGCCATCGACGTAGATCGTGACCAGGCCCGCCTCGCCGTCGTAGGTGGCCGCGAGGTGATGCCACCGGTCCACGTGGCTGCCGTAGTCTCGGTCGTCGGTCACGCGCGTGTCGTCGATGCCGTCGCTGACGTGCACCCGCACGCCACGATCGTAGTAACCCAGCCAGTAGCGATCGAGCGCATCGGCGGCGCCTCCCTTGCTGACGACCGTGTTCCACTCCGCGTCGAGCCGCGCCGGTCGAACCCAGGCCGTCATCGTGAGGCCGTGACGCGGCTGGAGCCCGTCGCCGTCGATCACGATGTCGTCGTCACCGTCAAAGCGCATCGCCCGGCCGAAGCGACCGTCCGCGATCGTTTCGGCGCCTTCGTTGCGTCCGTCGTTGCCGAGGGGTCCGAGGTCGACGACCGGGTCGGCTCCCGAGAGCTCATCGAGCGGCCAGTAGCCCAGCACGTCGTCCGACGATCCGCCGCAGCGTAGGGTCGAGGTCGGCTCGTCCGCGGTCGTGTCGTCGACCTCGGCATCCTCGAGGACGCCGAACCCACTCGTGCGTCCGCAGCCCGTCACGAACGGCACCACGACCACGACCGAGCAGAGGATCCATCGCATCCGCCACCATCGTACGCGGTCGGGAACGCCGGGGATGGGCGCGGGCGCACGGCGGGCGCACGCGCACGCACACGATCGTCGTGAAAGCGGCGCAACGGGCCGCGTACGGCCCCCGCGGCGAGGGCACACCCCTTGCAACGAAATCGCGCATGAAGCTTCCGCGCTCCACCACCACCGCCGTCTCCATCCTCGGCGCCCTCATGCTCGGGCTCGTCTCCGCCGTCGCCTGTGGCAACGGAACGGGGTCGGTCCGCGTCAACATGACGTGCGAGGCCTATTGCGACCAGGCCACGGAGTGCAACGACAACGTCGACTTCGACAACTGCGTCGACAACTGCGAGGACACGATCGACGACTGCATGGCCGACGAGCAGGAACAGGCCCTCGATGATCTCGACTCATGCTCGGCCGAGTCGTGCAACGAGTTCGGCGCGTGCACGGTCGGCGCGGGCCTGCAGTGCGCGTTCGGCGTCTGAGCCATCCCCCCGGAGCGCCGGCCGTCCTCGCGGCGGTCGGCCCGCCCCTTTGCGCCGCCCCCGACAGTGGCTACGTTGGCGCGCATGACCGACAAGCTCGAGGTGCAGATCTGGTCCGACGTCGCCTGCCCGTGGTGCTGGGTCGGCAAGCGTCACCTCGAGGCCGCCATCGAACAGCTCGGCGAGGACGTCGAGATCGTGTGGCGAGCCTTCGAGCTCGACCCGGCGGCGCCCAAGGCCCTCGCCGAGGGCGAAGATCTGACCCAGCGACTCGCCGACAAGTACGGCACGTCGCGGGCCGGCGCCCAGCAGATGATCGACCGGATGACCGAGTTCGGTCGCCGCAGTGGGATCGAGTTCCGCTTCGACCGCGCGCGCCCCGGCAATACGTTCGACGCCCACCGGCTCCTCCATTGGGCCGGGCTGCAGGGCAAGCAGAACGAGCTCAAGGAGCGGCTGTTCGCCGCCTACATGCAGGAGGGCCGCCTCGTGTCCGACCGTGACGTGCTCGTCGAGCTCGCCGCGGAGGTGGGCCTGGACCCCGAGCGTGCCGAGCTCGTGCTCGTCGGCAACGACTACGCCGCGGACGTGCGCAAGGACGAGGCGACCGCGGGGGCGATGGGCGTGCACGGCGTGCCGTTCTTCGTGTTCGGGGGCCGCTTCGGCGTACCCGGTGCCCAGCCGACCGAGCTGCTGGTCGAAGCGCTGAAGAAAGCGCGCGCCGAGACCACCTCGATCGAGTTGACGGGCGAGGAGGCGGACGCCTGCGGACCCGAGGGCTGCGCGGTCTGACCCGGCGCGTCCCGATGTGCGTATGATGTCCGCGGTGGCGGACGACCCCGAGGACATCGACGCACGCCTCGCGCCCCTGCGCGCGCGCGTCGACGAGCTCGATCGCAAGATCATCGAGCTGCTCAACGAGCGGGCGTCCGTGGTGGTGGAGATCGGCAAGGTCAAGCAGGACGGCGGTGGACCCATCTACGCCCCGCACCGTGAAGCCGAGGTGCTGCGCAAGGTCCTCGAGCTGTCCAAGGGCCCCCTTCCCGCCCGCGCGATCGAAGGCGTGTACCGCGAGCTGATGTCCGGCTCGTTCGCCCTCGAGCAGCCACTGCGCATCGGCTATCTCGGCCCGCCCGGGTCCTTCTCCCACGTGGCCGCCGCGGCGCACTTCGGCTCCTCGGTCAGCTACGAGAACCTTCGGGAAATCGACGGCGTCTTCACCGAGGTCCAGCGGGGACACGTCGACTACGGCCTCGTCCCGATCGAGAACTCCACGGGCGGCGGCATCGCCGAGACGCTCGACGCGTTCGCGGCCGCCGGGGAGGAGGTGTCGGTCTACGCGGAGGTCACGATGGCGATCCGCCACAACCTGCTGGCCAAGTGCGAGCCGCGGGACGTGACCAAGATCCACTCCAAGCCCGAGGTCTTCGCGCAGTGCCGCAAGTGGCTGGCCACGCAGTACCCCCAGGCGGAGCTGCTCGCGGCGACCAGCTCCTCGGATGCGGTGCGACTGGTCGCGCAGACGACCGAGCCGGGCATCGCCGCGATCGGCTCCCGCCTGGCGGGACAGCTGTACGGGGTGGGGTTGCTGTTCGAGTCCATCGAGGACCGGCCCAACAACGTCACGCGCTTCTTCGTGATCGCCCGGACCTGCGCCAAGCCCAGTGGCGACGACAAGACCTCGCTGATGTTCACGACGGCGCACGAGCCCGGCGCGCTCGCGAAGGTGCTGTCGGCGTTCGCCGATGCCGGCGTCAACCTCACGCACATCGACAAGCGCCCGTCCCAACGCGAGAACTGGAGCTACACGTTCTTCGTGGACCTGATGGGACACCGCGACGACCCGAACGTCGCCAAGGCCATCGACGCCGCCGGCGCTCATTGCGAGCGCATGTGGACCCTGGGCAGCTTTCCCCGCGCGCGCCGGATCCTGTAGCGCACCGTCCCGCAGCGATGCCAAGATGCGGGGTGTGAGCGACGGATCGGACGGCAGCGACAAGCTCGACAAGATCGTACAGGCGCGGCTCAAGCTCAAGGCGCGCTTCGAAGCCAAGATGGCGAGCACGCCGAGCCTGTCCGACGACTCTCCCATGGGCACGGGCGACGCGAACCGGCACGGCATGCCCAAGCTGCCGATCGGTCAATACGAGACCACCAAGTGGCCCGTGCTCGACCTGGGGATGAAGCCGGTCGTCGATCGCAAGGCCTGGCGCCTGGTGCTCGACGGCGTGATCGCCGAGCCGGCCGAGCTGACGTGGGACGACTTCATGGGTCTGCCGCAGGTCGAAGACGTCAGCGACTTCCACTGCGTGACCACGTGGTCGAAGATGGACATGCGTTGGGTCGGCGTGCGGATGCTCGATCTCGCCGCCCTCGTGCAGCCGCTGCCCGAGGCCACGCACATCCTCGTGCACGGCCACGACGGCTACACGACCAACGTGTCGCTCGAAGAGGCGCTCAAGCCCGACGTGCTCGTCGCCCACACCGTGGACGGCCAGCCGCTGGCCCTCGAGCACGGCGGACCGGCGCGCATGATCACGCCGCAGCTGTACGCCTGGAAGGGCGCCAAGTGGATCAAGCGCATCGAGTTCTTGCCCGAGAACCGACTGGGCTTCTGGGAGCAGCGCGGCTACTCCGACACCGCGCATCCCTGGCGCAACGACCGCTACAGCTGAGGCCCCGCGGCCTCGACCTTCTTCTCGACGGTCTGGGGGTCGGAGCCGGGCATGCGGTTGGTGATGCCCTCCTTGTCCGAGCGAGGCGGCGCGAAGCTCATGTCGCGCCCGTCGGCCGCGGCGAGGGTGACGTCGAGGGCCAGTTGCACGATCTCCGTCATCGCGTCGAAGTTGATCTGGTCGATCTCGTCGCCGGGCCCGTGGTAGTCGGCGTGCAGTCCGGTGAAGAAGAAGAGCACCGGGACCTGCTTGCGGTAGTAGTTGGCGTGGTCGCTGCGTGCGGTGACCGCTCGCTCGTAGGTGATCTCGAGGTCGTGGTCGCCCGCCTGCTCGAGGATCGGCATCCACGCGTCCGAAGAAGAGATCGCGCCGATCGACAGACCCGCCGCACCGTAGCGGCCGATCATGTCCATGTTGACCATGGCCACGACCCGACCCTTGGCAAACGGCGGGGCGTCGGGCGGGTGGTCGGCGAGCGCCTTGCTGCCGAACAGGCCCAGCTCCTCGCCCGAGAAGTGGGCGAACACGATCGTGCGGCGCGGTGCGACCCCCGACTCCGCGAGCGCGCGGGCGATCTCGAGGACGCCGACGGTGCCGCTGCCGTTGTCGTCGGCCCCGTTGCAGATCTCGTCGTTCGTGCCATCGTCGAGCGTGCGCGCGCTGCAGAAGTAGCCCTCGGTCGACGTCCCGATGTGGTCGAAGTGCGCGCCGACGACGACGATCTCGTCGGCCAGATCGGTGCCGGGAATGTGGGCGAGCACGTTGGGTGCTTGCGCCGTGACGTCTTCGAGGCGGGCGGCGAGCGAGACGACGAGGGTCGGGGCG
This sequence comes from uncultured Pseudomonadota bacterium, assembly GCA_937896535.1. GTDB lineage: Bacteria > Myxococcota_A > Polyangia > Nannocystales > Nannocystaceae > CALBMM01. The sequence continues at coordinate 1,122 of CALBMM010000163.1, read as the reverse complement.
TCGACGGCGTCGTCGCTGCCCGCGAGCGCCGACAACGGCTTGCCCTCCATCGACAGCCCCAGCACCGCGTGGGCGCGCAGCAGGACCGCCGGCATCGAAGGCTCCCCCACCGCGGCCGCGAGCGACGCGGCATCCGGCATCGATGCGCCGTCGCTGGCGACGAGCACCGCCCCCTTCGCACCGGCATCGCGCAGCTTGGCGACGAGCGCCCCGATCTTGGCGGGCTCCGTGCGCGCGCCGAACACGAGCGCCACCTTGTCCGCGGCCTTCTTGGCGTGCTCGCCGTCGGGCGGGATCACCACCACCGGGCCGATGATGGGCGTGCCGTTGCCGTTGGCGATCGAGACCACGTCCGCGGCTTCGACCTCGTGCGGCTGCCGGTCGACCTCGAGCCAGACGTTGACGTCGGACGAGACGCGCGTGCTGCCCGGCACCGGAAACGTGTATGTCGCGCGATAGTCGGGCCCGACGGGGGCGACCCCGGCACGTTGGTATTCGGCCACGAGAAAGTCGGCCGCCTTGCCGATGTCCTCGGCTCGGACCGTGTAGCGGCCGCGCATCGCATCGTCGGCGAACGCGGTCAGCGTCGTCCGGATCCGCTTCGCGTCGACGGTGGGGACCTTCGGTGCGGCGGTCTGGCCGTCGCCCGGCGTGGCCGACGTGACCGTGACGTGGCACCCGAGGCCGACGAGCGCGGCCAGCAACGCCAGACGCTTCACTGGACCCCCCACGTCGGTGCCACGTGCACCACGCCGCCCTTGACGACGAGCGCCGGCGACTCCAACAGCGTGATGTCCTCGAGTGGGTCGCCGTCGGCCACCACGAGGTCGCCGAGCATGCCGACCTCGACGCGCCCGACGTTGTCGACGCCGAGCAGCTCGGCGGCGGCCGAGGTCGCCGCGACGATCGCGTCCATTTCCTTCATTCCGAGCGAGACCATCGTCGACAGCTCCTTGCCGTTTTCTCCGTGCTCGAAGACGCCGGCATCGCTGCCGAGCGCGATCTTGACGCCACCGTCGTAGGCGAGCTTGAAGCTCGCGCGCATCTTCGGCGCGATCATGCGGGCCTTGGCCGCCGACTCGGGCGACAGTCCGCCGCGGTCGGCCCGGGCCTCCACCGCCT
>CALBMM010000162.1 GCA_937896535.1 uncultured Pseudomonadota bacterium | reverse complement strand
TCGGGGGCCGCGCCGATCTTCTCGGCCACCCAACGTCCGAAGCCTCCGGGAAACTCGGGGCGGTTCAGCTCGAGCGTGATGTTCGGGGATTGAATCTGGGGGGCGTGGATTCGTTCACGACCACGACGACGACGACCACGACCACGTTCTTCCGCTACGTGCTCGGAGCGTGGAGGGCGAGGCCGGAGGCGATGGACATGAGTTCGTCGCCGCCGGTGAGTTTTTGGGGGCCGAAGCGGGATTCGAACTCGCGGCGGACGGCGGGGACGAAGGCAGTGCCGCCGGTCATGAACACGCGGTCGACCTCCGAGGGGGGCACGCCGGCGCGTGCGAGGGTGTCGTCGAGGCCCGCGGCGATGTCGGCCACGAGGGGGGCGATCCACGTCTCGAAGTCGGCGCGCGTGACCTCGGTGTCGATCTCCACCGGGTCGTCCTCGTAGTGGAACCGGCCCGTTGGCTGGCTCGACAGGGCGATCTTGGCGCGCTCGACCGCCTTGTGCAGGTGAAAGCCCTGGTTGTTCTCGAGCACGTGCATGAACGCCGCGATCGCGTCGGGCTCGCGGGCGAGTCGATGCAGCCGCTCGAGCTCGGCGCGGGTTCGCTTGCCCTGCAGAAACGAGAGCTGATGCCAGCGTGCGAGCTTGAAGTAGTACGACTTCGGGATCTCCCGCTCGGTGCCCATCTCGACGTAGGTCGTACCCTGACCGAGTCGCGGTCCGACGACGTGCTCGATCATCGCTGCATCGAGGTCGTCGCCCGCCACGCCCACGCCGCCCGTCTGCACGATGTCGTCGCGGCGGCTCTTGCCGTGGTGGCGCCGCGGACCGAGGTGCATCAGGCAGAAGTCGGTCGTGCCGCCGCCGAAGTCGGCCACGAGGGCGAGCTCCGGTCTTTCGAGCTGACGCTCGTAGTGGAACGCGGCGGCGATGGGCTCGAGCTCGAACTTCACGTCGGCGAACCCGGCGGCCATGGCCGCCTCGCGCAAGCGGACCTGGGCGCGGTCGTTGGCCTCGTCGGACGTGGCCCCGGCGAAGCGCACGGGCCGACCGATGACCGCCCGCTCCGGCACGTCGCCGAGCTCCCGCTGCAAGTGTCCGCGAAGTCGCACGAAGAACAGCCGCAGCATCTCGTCGAGACTGACCTGGTGGTGGGCGATCTGCGTGCGGCCCAGGTTCTCGGTGGTCAGGTGCGTCTTGAACGACTGCACGAGGCGCCCCTCGCCCAGGGCCTCGAGGTAAGCCTCGATGCCTTCGGTGCCCGCGTGGTACGCGATCGGCCGACCACCTTGCTGCTCCTCGGGGTCGAAGAACAGCAGCGAGCGGTAGCTGGGCGTGGTGGTGCCCAGCAGCGGGAACGTCACGAAGTGAACGTCGCCGGTGGTCGGGTCGGCGACGGCGAGGGCGGAGTTGGAGGTGCCGAAGTCGATGCCGACGTGGGAGGTGGAGCTGGCCATTCTCGCGTTCGAGGGCTGAGCGCGACAGTGCACCATCGTGCTCGCTTCCTCGCAACCGGTGGAGTGGGCGGCCGGCGGATGGGATGATGGCGGGCGCCGTGAAGAACACGTGGAAGAAGATCGAGCGTCATCTCGCCAGTGCGGATCCGGACGCGCACGAGGCGTTGCGTCCACCGGCGGATGCAGGCGCGCTCGAGGACGCGGCCAAGGCCTTGGGCGCGACGCTCCCCGAGGAGCTGCGCGCGTCGCTCGGGCTGCACGACGGGATGGCGGGCGAGGACCTCTTCGAGCTGTGGCGACCGCTACCCGCGGCGGAGATCGTCGAGCAGTGGCGTTCGCTGATCCACCTGCTCGAGGCGGGGGAGTTCGACGAGTGCGGCACCGAGCACGACAAGAAGGTCCAGGACGGATGGTTTCGGCGGGGGTGGATTCCGTTTGCCGCGGATGGCTACGGCAACCTCGTGTGCGTCGACATCGACCCGGGGCCGCGGGGCAAGGTCGGCCAGGTGGTCGTGTTCTGGCACGACGATGCCGAGCGCAAGGTCGAGGCCGCGAGCCTGCTCGCGTGGATGCGTCGCGTCGCCCGCGAGCTGCCCAAGCAGGAAACGTCCACCGCACCCACGCCCGTGGTGGTGGGGCAGCACGCCTTTCGAGATCCGAAGGCGGCCCAGATCTGCGCGGTGAAAGGAGAGCCGGATCTCGCCATCGAGGCATTGCGGGGCTTCGTCGCGCAGGGCGATGCGTCCGCCGCCGGGGCACTGTCGTTGCTGCTGGCGTTTCGGGGCCGCTGGGAAGAGAGCCTCGAGCTGTCCGCGATCGTGTTGGCGAACACCGACGAGTTCCACCACATGAACGTGCCGTTCGAGCACTGCAAGCTCGCGGTGCGGGCCGGGGTACACACGGGGCGCTGGGACGACGTTGCCGCGGCGGTGCGGCGGGCCAAGGCGGGGAGCGCTGGCAACGGGCCGGCCCGCGCCAACAAGAGCGCGAAGGCCCGCGAGGATCTGCTCAACGTGCCCGACGGCGACGACGAGTTGTCCGAGGCGGACAACGCCGCCGCCTACGCGGCGTATCTCGAAAAGGGTGCACCGTCGACGTACTCGCACAACGAGACGCAGCGAACGCGCCACCACTTCATCATGGCGGTTCGCTACCGCCGCTGGGATGCGGTACGGCGGCTGTTCGCAGAGCACCCGGAGTCCTGTCACTTCGACGATGCGATCGAGGTCGCGCGGTTTGTCGAAGTCGACGAAGCGTGGCCGATGATCCTGGCGAGTCTTTCGCGGTGGTGCCCCGTCTACTACGCGCAGGTCGCTCCCGCGGAGCTGCTGACCGAGCCGGTGGTGCGCGAGTGGATGACGCCCGAGCGCTGCGAACAGGTCCTCGCGACGCCGCGCGTGCACCACTGGTGGGACTATCGGCGAACGTGACCGGCCGGCGGAGCCTCAGCCGGCGTAGGCGGAGCAGCCTCCCCGCGCCAGCACCGGGTACGTACCGGCCCAGACTTGGCGCAGGAAGACCCGGCGGGTGCTGGTGGTCTGCATCGGAACCTCCAACACCATAGGCGCCGCGGTCGGTCACCTCTTGTCCGAAGTGGACACTTCTTGGCCGATCCGGCCACCTGCGGAGTTTCTTCGCGGTCGCCGTGCGCTCAATGGCGACGACATCGAGGACGGGCTCGCCCGTGGCGGAGATGACCCCGCGCTCGAGCGTGACGTTGCTGAGCTCGTTCACGCCGACGATGTGCGCGGTGGTGGTCTCGTCACAGCGGACGTACGCCTCGACATCGGTCGCAAGGGCCGCAGCGTCACCTTGACGGCGCAGCAGCAGCTCGCCAAGCCTCGCTGCCCTCGTGCTACCGCCGAAGGTGCATGGTCCGGTACGCGGGCGTGTTCGCCAACCGCCACCATCTGCAGTCTGCCGTCGCGCCCTCGCCACCTTCGTCACCGTCCGAGCCACCGCGACAGCTCGCCTTGCTGCGCCACGACGGTCGACCGGTCTGGACCGCCACACCGGTGGCCGACGGCGCCGAGCTCGGCTCCGGCATCGGCTCCAGCACGACCGCGGGCCGTATACATCGTTCGTGTTGGTGCCCGAAGAAAAGCACCACCACTGACGCGGGTCAGCGGGGGATCGTACCGATGAAGCTGGGCTCGGTCGTGTCGTAGACGTCGATGACGTCCCGGAGCATGTCGAACATGTCCGACCGCTTCTGGATCATGCCTTCGAGATCGGCGGAGCCACTGTCGCCGCCGCCACCCCAGCCGAACCAGTCCCAGAAACCGCCGCCGACCTGATCGAGGGCAGAGTTGCTCAACGCACGATCGTCACGCGCGGGTCTCATTCGCTTTTTCATGTCACCACTCCCGGTGACGCTCGGGTCGCCCCGTCCATACAGTCACCGCAGTGGGCGTCGGGTTCCCGCGAATCGTCCCGTAGGTTCCGTCGACGGTCGCGGTACCCTGAAGGCCGTCGACCCCACCACGCCGACCGTTCGCGTCCATGGACGAGTTGCTCGACGCGCTGGCTCCCGCGACCTGGTTGACCCGTCCGGCCGGCGTCGCGGCGCTCGCAGCGGTGCTGCTCGGTGGCGCCCGGTTTGCGGCCTCGCGCTCGCGCGGTTTGTGACCCACTGCGCTGCGGCGCGAGCCCTCGTCGGCCCATGCGGCGCGCGTGAGCATGGACCGCTGGCGTGGGGCCGGGGCTCGTGCTACGCCCATTTCGTGACTGGTCGATGCAACGCGACTCGCTGGTGGGCCCCCTCGATGGCGGCCTGAAGCGAGTCACGTGCGCATTTCGACTCGACGGCCGCCCCCTGGCGGCCTTTCGCAATTGTGCGGTTTGTCGTCGTGGGGCGCCGTCTTCTGCTCGAGGAGACGAACGATGAAGACCCTACTGACCGGAATCAAACCCACGGCAACCCCACATCTGGGCAACTACGTCGGTGCCATACGGCCCGCGCTGCAGCTGGCCGAACACGCGGGGCTGCGCCCGGTCGTGTTCGTCGCGGACGGCCACGCGCTCAACAGCGTACAGGACCCGGCCACGCTCGCGCGACACGGCTTCGAGGTGGCCGCCGTCTGCATGGCGGCGGGACTCGACCCCGAGACCGCGGTGCTGTTTCGGCAGTCCGACGTGCCCGAGATCTTCGAGCTCGCGACGCTGCTCGGGTGCGTGTGCCCCAAGGGGCTGCTCAACCGCGCGCACGCCTACAAGGCAGCCGTGGCCACCAACGAGACGGCGGGGCGTGACGCGGATGCCGGCGTCAACATGGGGCTGTTCGGCTATCCGCTGTTGATGGCGGCCGACATCCTGGCGTTCGACACCTCCATCGTGCCCGTCGGGCTCGACCAACGGCAGCACGTGGAGATCGCACGCACGCTCGCTCGGCGCGTCAACCATGCGTTCGGCGAGGGGACGGTGGTCGTCCCCGAGGTGCACGCGGGACCCGATGCCGTCGAGCTGCCGGGCGTCGACGGACGCAAGATGTCCAAGTCGTACCGTAATGCGATCGCCGCCGTGGCGCCTCGGGACGTACTGCGCAAGGCCATCTTCGGATTCGTCACCGATGCCCGCCCGGTGGGGACGCCGATCGAGCCCGGGGAGGTGCCGTTGTTCTCGCTGGCTCGCGCGTTCGGATCCGCCGACAAGTGCGACGAGATCGCCGCCATGCTGCGTGCGGGCGTCGGGTACGGCGAGGTCAAGCAGGCCGTGTTCGAAGTGGTCGACCTCCACTTCGCGCCGATGCGCACGCGGTACGAGCAGCTGCAGGCCCGCCCCGACGTCGTCGCCGAAGTCCTCGAGGAGGGTGGGGTGATCGCACGCCGGATCGCGACGCAGGTCCTGGGGCGAGTCAAAACCGCGGTCGGACTCGGGCGTGCGTCGTGACGGCCAGCACGAGCACAGGGGTGACGCGTCACCGTAGGATCGACTTGCCCGCGACCACGGCCTCGACCAGCTCGTCTTCGTCCTCGATCATGCCGTCGTCGTTGAAGAGCGCCGGATCGAGCGCGGCGACCACCGCCTCTTCGTCGGCCTCGAAGTCGAGCTGGTGCTCGGCGTGCACGGGACCCAGAAAGCCGTGCCCGTCGTAATCGTTGCGAAGCGCGATCGAGGCGTGGACACCCTCGTGGGCATACAGCGCCCCCCACCGCGACAGCAGCACGAACTCGGCGTCGAGCCGCCCGCCGGCCCACGCCCGACAGCCGAGCTTGGCGGCCTTGGCCCGCACGTTGCCCGTCACCCACAGGTCCGACCACTCCTTCCAGTCCGTCAGCACTCCGTCGACGACGAGGTCTCCGAGCACGACGAGGACGCCCTCGAACTCGAGGTTTCCGTGCACCGTGAGGTCGCCGTAGTAGACGGTGAATGCCGCGTCGGTCTCGATCTCGAGGTCACCGTCGATCACGGTGGGGGCTCGGCTGTCGCCGAGCGCATCGGCCACGAGCAGCGCCATGGCGAACTGCGTTGCGCCGCCGCCTCTCACACCGCCCTCGGGAGCTTCGAGTTGCTCGTAGAACGCCTCGGCCGTCTCCGGGAACGACGCGATGACGTCCGCGAGCGCCGAGTAGCCGTACTCCTCGGTGGGCAGAGCCTCGATCATGTCCTTGTGCCGTGCGGCGGCGGCCGTGAGTGCAGCTGTGGAGATCTCGTGTGCCATGGGTCCGATCATCGACCCGCCCGCGGCGGTGCGCCATGGTCGAGTTGGGCAAACCGCTTCCCTTCACGGGCAAACCCGCAGCCAGGCGAGCTTGGGGCGGTCGCCCTTCATCGGCGTGTTGACGTCGTCCCCGTCGAGCAGGTCCCGCAAGCGGGCGGCGAGCATCTCGTCGTACGCCACGGGTCGGAGTCGAGGCGATGCACTACGCTACGTCGCGTGCCGGACGACACGCACGGTTGGCTCGGCGCGACGCTCGCCTCGATCTTGCTGGCCTGTGGCGCCGACCCGGCAGGGCCCGACGAAGCGAAACCGAAACCGGTCACCCCCGAGCCGCCGCGAGTCCCCGAGGCGGAGCCGGCCGAGCGCTCCACGGCCGAAGACGGAGCCGAGACGGTCGTGCCCGACGTGTCCGCGATCGAGGGGCTGCGTCACGCCCAGGTCACGGTGACCGGCACGAGTGTCCGCGCCGAAGTCTTCGAGGTGGATCTGAGGCGCCTGCGCCTCGTGGGCCTCGACGCACGCACTCCCGAGCGCTCCGTGGCGGCGGTCGACGACCTGCGCGAAGAGGCGAACGCCCACCTCGCCGTCAACGGCACGTTCTTCGACGAACGCGAGCGCCCCCTCGGCCTGCTTGTCGATTCCGGCAAGACCCTGTCGCCACTGCGCCAGGCCGACTGGGGCGTGTTCACCGTCGATCGCGACGGCACCGCCCGTCTCGTGCACACCAAGGACTTTCACGACGACGCGGCGATCGACTTCGCGGTGCAATGTGGCCCGCGAGTCGTCATCGACGGCACCCCGCCGCGGCTCAAGCCCCAGCTCGCGCGCCGCACGGGCCTGTGCATCGAAGACCCCCGTACCGTCGCGGTGTTCGTGGTGGACGAGCTCGTCGACGCCAGCGCCCTCGCAACCTGGCTCGCTGCCGCCCCCGACACCGGCGGACTGGGATGCACCGAGGCGGTCCTGCTCGACGGCGGCCCCTCGACCCAGCTCGACGTCCGCGGCGGCCCCAAGCACCCGACGATCCGCGGCGGCTGGCCCGTCCCCAACGGCATCGCAGTCACCGATCGCCCCAAACCCGACCCCTAGAAACGTGCGTGCAGATACCGGCGTCGACTCCGAGCCCGCGGCCGGCCCGGCGCCCGACGCTCAGGCTTCGAGCCAGGCGTACAGCATCTGGCGCGACGCATCGTCGATCGCGACACAGTAACGGTGGCGCGAGCCGTGCAGCGAAAACTCCACGCCGGGTCCCACGCCGATGATGCTCACGCCCTGGATCCCGGCGATGGGACTGCGGTCCGCCGCCTGGATCGCCTGGCCGATCCGGCGAATGTCACGGACCCTCCGCGACCGCACCCACATGCTCACCCCGAGCACCGCCATCAAAAAGCCCAGGATCGCGAGCGGGACACCGATGTCGTCGCTGCCCTCGGCGCCGCTGATGACGACCGAGGCGAGGATCGCCAGCACGAGCATGCCGAGCACGAAGCCCACCATCGACAGCATGCGCGCCGCCTTCATCGGCTTGAGGAGCGCCCACTCCACCCGCGTGCCGATGTCCTCGAGCGTCAGCTCCGGGGGCGGCGGGGGCCCCCACTGCGTCCGTGGGTCCGGGGACGTCGAGGGCTGCGCGGCGGCTGTCTTCATAATGCCTAGACGAACGCGCGCGGCAACGGTTGCAGGTCGGCGTCGCAGTATTACCGCCGTTCGGATATCTTGCTGGGGTGACGCCGGTCTCGACCCTCCTGCTGAGCCTGGCGACCGCGCCCCGCGGCGACCTCCCTCGCGGACCTACCGCCGCGAGCGAGCTGTCCACGAAGTCGTACGCGCACCACGAGGTGCTACGGATCGATCGCGACTTCGGCATGCCGCAGTGGGAGATCGCGCTCGACGGCTGGGTCGCGCGCGACGACGCTGCCCACATCGAAGACGTCCGCCTGTGGTGGGTCAACACGGACAAGGGCGAACACCGCAAGCCGTTCTCGCGACACCTGCGGCGCTTCATCGAGTTCGACTACGAGCGCGACGCTTCGGGAACGCTGCGCGTGCGTCTGGCCGGAGATCGCAAGGCGTATGCGTTCAGCGTGGTGGCGGGCGAGAGCGCTCCGGTGGTGCACGCCGACATCGAGCGCACCGACGGCGTGACCGTACGCCAGTGTCGCTGCCACAGCGGCCGTCTCATCGCCCGCCGCGTGATCGGAATCCCCATCGGCATCGCAGCGCTACGCGTGCAGTGCACCGACGCCGAAGGCAACCCCCACGAAGGCGACGTCCCCTACACGACACTCGACCAGGGCCCCGTCTACGAAGCCGAGCCGAGCTAGCTCGTACGAACGACCACCACCAGATCGGGAGCAACCGTGGGCTGATCAACGGCAGGGGTGGCCGAGATTCGACCTTCGGTCGGCTGGCGCGGATCAAGCCATGACAGCGTGGCCACCGACGCCCGCGCGACGGGACAGGACGGCACGGCGGGGACATCTTTGTGCCCCCCAAGCGTCCGCCCCGCGTGTCGTGTGCAATTGGCCGCTGCCTTGCACAGCAAGGGTCACGTGTGCACGACCACGCAGCCCACCGCCCCTGGAAAGCGAGCCAAACACTGGCGCCAGTGGATCGGCGGCACACTGTTCATGCTCAGCGCTGTGCTTGCGGGGCTTTGGTGGCGCCCACCATTCCGGTACGACGTCGAGAACGTCTCGCGGGAGATCCCTCGGCATTGGATCGAGACCGTCCACGACGGAATCTTCGATGTCCACGTCGAACGCGGACTTTGGACGACCACGGTCGAGCTAACTCGTCACAACTACCTATGCGACTGGCAGCCCATCGCGGTCCGCTATGGGATGACGATCTCACTGAGACTGGTCCATCGACTCGGCGGCGAATGCGTGAAGGAAGAGCTGACGCAGCGAGATCGATGGGTCGTTTTCGACCCCGGTGGACGCTCGACGATCGCCGCGGCTGGCTGGACGCTCGACGAGGAGCTGCTCACCAGGCCATTGCCCGAGCCGTCACCCGCGCCTCAACTCTCCGTCGACGCTTGGCGGGGCGCGCGACGAGGGTCGATTCCGATCACCGGCCCGGAGACGCCGCCGGTCGCACACCAAACGGAAGACCAGGCCCGTCCCGGCAACTGGCTCCGTCACCGCACCAGTGATGGGGTCGTCGACGCCGCCGTGTACGACGTCACGGAGCAGGCGAAATGGAGCGCGAGCATCGGCGGCTTCTTCGGACCCCGCGTCGTCGACAGCGCGCTGACGTACGATGGCGGAGCCGTGCTCCTCGTGTCGTCCTTGACGGTCACGCACCCCGGCTGGAAAAACACCCTGTTGCGGCTCGATGCCCAAGGGCGCCTACGTTGGCGCTTGGACGATGCACCGGACTGTGAGCTCAGCTCGACGGCGGCCTACGTGGTCGGTCCCACGGCGATGATTCGCCACGACCTGCACGCGATCGACCACGTGGTCGCTTCGGGTCGAGGACTCACCGCCGCCGATCCCTAGCCGCACCAGCCGCATCCCCGCGCCGAGAGCACTCCCGCCATCTCCAAGGGCGCGCACGTCGCGGCCGTCAGGCTCCACAGCCTCGCGGTGGCCTACGGCAAGGACCGAAACTCGGCAAAGGCCAAGGCCCTCCACGACCAAGCGCGTGTGGTCGCGATCGTCAGCCCGAGGTATCGCAGTCGCCGGGATCGGTGCGCTCCTGCGTCAGCACCACGAGCACGCCACCGTCCGACGTACACGACAGCGTAGCGACGGCTTGGCCCTCGCTTGCTCCCGGGGCATCCACCCCCGGCACGAGACCCGATGGATCGTACTGCACCGAATACGTCTGCGTCGGCTCCCCTTCATCGGTGAGCTGGAACAGCGTGCCGCCTGCAATGAAGCCGTCGTCGCCGCAGACGATCACCTGGTTGTCCTCGTACGGCAGTGGGGTTGTCCACAGGGGGGTACCGTCGGACTTGTAGCCCCACGTCACGAGGTCGTATTGGGACCCGCCGAAGGCGACGAACCCGTGGCTGTCGGCGAACAGACCCAAAGCTCTGGCAGACTCGATCTGCGACGACCACAACGCCGTGCCTTCGGCGGACCACGCCTCGATCCACACGGCGTCGCGGTCCAAAGGCCCCTGGAGCATGACGGCCACGGTGCCATCGTCGAGGATCGCGACGCCGCGCAGATCCAGTCGCGTGCCCTGGGCCATCACCGGCCACGGCGCCGTCCACATCGCCGATCCGTTCGCGTCGACCCGGGTGACGTTGCCCGACGTCCCACCTACCCGCGTGGCGATCACGGAAGTGTCGTCCGGGCCGGTGGCGAGCCACGTCGGTGTGCCCTCTGGATCGAACGTCCACAACTCGGCCAGATTCGCGTCCCGCGCGTGCAGACCACCCGGCCCGGCATGGTAGAGCCGGTCGCCAGTGGTCACCGCGGGCACGTTGCTCACCTCCAGCGCGGGCCCGTCGACGATCGCCCCGGTTGCATCGAACCATAGCGGGGCCCCGTCGTCGCCTGCGGTGATGACAATGCCGCCCCGTGGATCCTGCAGCATCCGGTCCACCCCCACTTCGCCGAAGTCGTGCCACCACGTGACGCGGCCGGCGTCGTAGCGGGCGACCATCGTCGCACTCGCGGTCTTGCCGGGTTCGCAGTGTCCGGCCTCGTCGCCGGTCTCCTCGTCTTCACCGCTGCCGCATGCGAGCACGAACGCCAGCGGCACCACGGAACGCCGGCTCCAACTCCATCCAACCACATGCTGATCGTCGCACGCCGACGGCATCGGATCCATCGCGGATGTGACAGTTCACGAATGCACGCGGATTTTGTGCCATGGAGCTCGTGACGACCCCGTCGACGTCGACCGACGCCGACAGACCTTTCTCGATGGATGTGGTCGGACTGCGCCGACGAGTCCGCATGACCGCGCCCGGCTCGCCGGTATGGGTTGGGTTGGACAACGAAGCGCAGCGCTTGCGGTGCCCGTGTCTCGGATCGCGGTTCGACGACCAGGGGCAGGTGATCGAGGCTCCGGCCATGCAGGCGTTGCGCGAGTACCCGGGCGATGCAGTGGGCACGAAGCTGCGCTTGTCCGTGCAGAGCTGATCCAACAGCATCGGTAGACCGGCCCGTGGGCCGCTCTAGACCGGCCTGCCGGCCGGAATTCGAATCGGCCGCCGCTGTCAGGTCGTCGTCTCGGCCTGCGTATGGCCGATGCGCGACTTCGCGAGAACGGAACGATCCATGCCGATCAAACTCCTCATGGTCCTCGACAACCCCTACCGGTTCGCCGGCCCGGGGGGAGCCACCGACTTCACCTTCATCACCCTGGTGGACGCACTGACCGGCGCCGGGATCGACGTCACCAAGGCGCACCGAGACGCCGGCGACGGGGCGATCAACAACTTCGACTTCTCGACCCACGACCTGTCGCAGTACGACGTCCTGTGGTTGATCGGCTTCCACGGACGCAACATCCATCCGCCGACCGCGATCAACAGCGGCGCCCGCAAGCTCTCCGACCTCGAGATGGCCGCGGTGACAGCGTTCATGGACGACGGCGGCGGTGTCTTCGCCACGGGTGACCACGACAGCATCGGCGCCGACATGTGCGGTCACATTCCGCGGGTTCGGGCCATGCGGGCATGGTTCGGTGAGCAGGACGGGGCCACGCCGATGCCCAGCGACTTCCCGCGCAACTACCGACGCGAGGACGAAGGGCGCGCCGACACCGTACGCATCAACCCCCTCGGCGACGGCAACATCTACTTCGAGAACCAATCCGACTCGGTGCCGCAACCGATCACGCCGACCACGTCGCCGGCCCACCCGATCCTGCGCCGGGACGGACACGACATCCTGGTCTTTCCCGACCACATGCACGAGGGCAAGCCCCTCGGCCGCACGGAGTTGACCGAAGACCACTATCTGGTCGCACTGCCCCCGGGTGTCGCCCCGGGGTTCGTCGAGTGGCCACCGCGCGAGGACGGCACGCGGCAGACGCCGGAAGTGATCGCGCACGGTGAAGTGCTCGAGCACGAGCTGCTGTCGCTCAGTGGCGGTAGCTACGGGGTCGTCGATCCCAAGCCCACCAACGTGCTGTCGGTCTACGACGGCCGCGCCGTCGGCGTCGGGCGCATCGTCATCGGCGCGACCTTCCACCACTATATCGACATCAACCTCACCGGCGACAGCGGGGTCAACGACGACACCACGCGCGCCAAGACGGGGCCCGACGCGGAGAAGGGCCAAGGCTTCAACTACCCCGGGGCCGAGAGCGTGTTCGCCGACATCAAGGGCGCCTTCGTCAACATCGCCCGTTGGCTCGCCAAGCCCGAACCGAAGATCGAGATCATCCTCGAGCGCAGCACGTTCTCGGAGGACGAAGTCACGGCCCATCCGATTTTCGAGGGAGCGATCCTGGTGACGGTCGACGGCCTCAAGCCGAGCCAGTTTCCCGCCGGCGGCATCGACGACCTGCTCGCCCCTCCCGGTCGCGTCGCCGAGTGGGCCCCGGTCTTCTCCAACCCCGCCACCGACGTCTTCATCGAAGCACGCAGCGTCTCCAGCGACGCCCCCACGCTGCCCGATCGCATCCAGCGGTTCACGTTCACGTACCGCGTGCGATTCGCGAGCAGTATGGCGTTCACCTCGATCGCCGGCGACAGCCAGAACTACGGGGTGACCGCGACCCTCAATCCGGTCGGCGGCCTCGATCCGTTGACGGACTCGGCCGTGATCCAGCTGCTGACCGTCCCGAACCCGTTCATGCTCGACCTCGACCACCCGGACGCCAAGACGTGGCTGAGCTCGGACCTACGGGTGTTCCGCGTGCGTGAGGGGCAGACGTTCCTGGGCCATACCCTGCCCATGGGGGCCGACCGAGAGGCGGCGTACACGTACATCCGCGACGTCCTCTCGGACGTCACGGCGACACAGTTCGAGAATCTCCCGGTCAAACAGGATGCCAGCACACTGAGCTCCTTGCCCACGACATCGCTCGGTCAGCGCGTCTACAACTTCGCGTTGGCACGGGTGAGGGTCGACGGTGGTGGCGCACCGGCCAGCGGGGTACGCGTCTTCTTCCGGATCTTCACCACGCAGACGACCGCGGCGCTGACCTACGTCGATCCGTCCGGGGGTGATCCGCAGCAAGGCTACAAGCGCACGTCCGGGGCCTCCCCGATCGCGCTGCCGGGCACGAACGCCGCCGGCGACGAGTGGCTCTCGTTCCCGTTCTTCTCGCAGACCCGCAACCCCAACCGCGACTTGCAGGACGACGACGCGAACGAAAAAACCGTCTCGCCGTCGGTCGGCAGCGAATTCTTCGGGGCCCTCATCGACAACAACCTGCCCGATCCGTACTTGCCGTTGAACCCGGGTGGGTCGGGGAACGTGGGCTTGCCCACGCATCTGATGAGCGAGCACCAATGCCTCGTCGCCGAGATCAACTACAACGGCGCGCCGATCCCCAACGGGGCCCGTCCGTCGACCTCCGACAAGCTGGCGCAACGCAACCTCGCGGTGAGCGTGGTGGCCAATCCCGGACTCGATGCGTCGCGCATGGCACTGCACACGTTCGAGATCGAGGCCACGCCCCGATCGATCACGGCCGACCTCGGACCGGACGAGCTGCTCCTGGAGTGGACGAGCGAGCCGCCGGAGGGCACGTACACGAGCCTGTACATCCCCACGTGGAACGCCCACGAGGTCGTCGAGCTCGCCGACCGGTTGTATCCGCGCCACGACCTGCGGGCGGAGGACGAGCACACCATCACGCTGCCGGCACGGGGTACGCGCTACGTCCCCATCCCGCGCAGCATGTCCCGGCAAGTCGGGGTGCTCATGGCCGACCTGCCACTGGGGATCCGCAAGGGGCAGCGCTTCGACCTGGCCGTTCGTCAGATCACCACCCGCGGTCACGTGGTGAAGGCACCGCCCTCGATCGCGACGCAGATCTCCAAGGAGGAGGCGGCCAAGCTCCTGGCGAGATTCGAGGCGAAGACGCACAAGACCGAAGGTCGCCGCACGTCGTTCGACCTCGGTGACCGGCGAACGCTCTACACCGATTTGGCGAAGTTCGACCTGGCCGGCGACGGCGCGGTGATCGTCCAGGCGCCGGATCCGAAAGAGGTCGCAGCGGCGCGTGAGCGGTCCATCGTCTGGCGCGAAACGGTCGGCGGCTTTCAGCTCGGCATTCCCGTTTCGGTCAAGGCCGACATGGTCCTGCACCACGCACGCCTGCTCTCGGTGTTCCGGTGGCGGGCCGAGCTACTGCGTCGTGACAGCCGCTGGTACACGACGTTCCGCTACTACGTGGATCTGCTCGCCAAGAAGGTGCACGCGCTCGGCGTGGACCCGCACACGATTCCGGCCACGCCGGACGGCAAGCTGCCGCCGGACGTCGTCCCAGGCGGTGGCGCCCCCGGCGGCGGCGTGCCCGGCGGCGGCGACCCGGGTGGCCCGGGCGACGGCGGCGTTGCCGGCGGCATCGATCCCGGTGACGGTTACTTCGAGCCCGGCGGCGACGACTGGCTCGACGACACGACGGGGTTGCCCGATCCTTCGCGCGCCCGTCCGGCGATGGTCTCCGGCAAGGTCAGCGGACTGCTGTTCGATCACTTCGGGGACTTCGAAGGATTCACGCTGGAGGTCTACAGCGGCCACCACGTTCGTTTCCTCAGCCGTGAGCCGGCGCTCCTCGAGATCGTGGAGCGCGCCTGGCGAGAGCGGCCGGTCGTCACCGTCGTCACGGTGGCGGCGAAGAGCCGTCGTGTGCGGCGAGTGCTGGTGCGCGGCTACCCGCGTCCGTGATGTCCGGCTCGTGCTCTCGCGGTTGGGCACGGGCAAGGAGGGACGAGTCCTTGGGACTCGTCCCTAGCGTGCGATCTTGGTCAGGTACACGTCGCACGTCCCCATGACAGTCGCGATCGCGAGCTCCGCTCAGTCCGGCCAGACCACGAGGAACTGGTAGGAGAACTTCGTGACCGGCACGCCCTCGGAGGCGCCCTGCAGCGGGATGACCACGCTCGAGCGACCGGAGTCGTTGGCGCGGAACTCGTAGACGCTGACGACGTGGCCGCCGTCGCCGCGGTCGGGGGTCTGCGTGTTCGTCGAGTTGACGAAGCGCATCGCGTCGCCGGTGACCTCGGGGTCGGCCCAGCCGAAGTCGGTCTTGGAGTCCTCGGCGGGTTTGGCCTTGAGCGTGATCTTGATGCGGTCGCCGACGCGGACGGTCCGCTTGCCGCCGTTGTCGTCGATGGTCAGCTCGAACTGGTCGTCGGAGACCTTGGGCGGCTTCTTCTTCGGGGGCTCGGGCGCGGAGGTCGGCGGTGGCGAGGAATCGTCACCACAGGCGGCGAGGGGGGAGAGCAACGTCAGCGTCAGCGCGAGACGGCGCATGCCGGGCAGCGTAGCAAAGCCGACCCGGTCAGAAACACGGGGGGCGGGGGGTGACGTCGTACTGGTCCGCGGTCGGCAAAATCGCCCGCAGATAGTCGTACTCGTCCACGCAAAACCGCGACGGGCCGTCGCCCTCGAGCTCGGCGCGCTCCGTGAACGGGCGGTCGGCGTCCATGAGCCGGTTGGGCTGGTCCCCGGAGTTGTGAAAGAACGGGCCGTAGGGGTCGGCCAGGCCCAGCGAGTGCCCGATCTCGTGGGAGATCGTCGAGCCCACCACGCTGCCGAGGGCCCACACGGCGCAGGCGATCTGCAGGCGACGCTCGCCGTCGGTCGGACAGCTCGCGCCCGAGGTCAGCCGCGGCACGTCGTCGACGAGGTCGGCCCCGAGCACCGGCGTCCCGTCGCGGTCGGGCCGGAACGGGTCGAACAGCGCGTCGAAGATCGGCTCGGGCGACAGCGGCTCGGTGAAGCCGCCCGGATCCTCGGAGTACCCGAACAGCGACTCGAGGAAGATGCCCCCGTAGCCGGGGTAGCCGTCCTCCTGCGTCGTCGCGTTGACGCCGCCGATCCGGTCGTACAGCCGCGCGTTCTCGGTGTCCTTGCCGGGGGTGTTGTCGTAGCCGAGCAACCCGAGGCCGTTGGGGTCGGGACCGGCCACGTCCACGCGTGCGAACAGGGCGTAGTCGTCGGGTTCCTCGATGCGTACCTCGAGGTTGATCGTGGCGAAATCTCGCTCGATCACCTCGACGACGCGCTCACGGATCAGTTGGTCCACCGCCCGAAGACCGAAGTGGCGCAGGCTCTCGACGTAGCCCGGCAGGAAGTTGAGGTAGACGACCTGACGCACGCCCTCGAGCCGGAAGGCGAACTGGGCCGCCGAGCCGGTGACCCGCTGCTCGGAGAAGGCGGTCTCGGGCGTGAACGTGCCCTGGAACTGGCCCGGCTCGCGGCGGACGTCCAGCAGCTGGCCGATCGCGTCGTCTTCGGCGACGACGTAGCGCACGTTGCGGCCGTCGACGAACTCGGGAACGAGCAGGACCTCGATGTCCAGCGGCGTGCCGCTGGAGTCGGGGGTGAAGGTGCCCGCAAACGTGATCGTGGTGCTGCCCTCGCCGCCGCCCACGAAGCCCGCGCCGCTGATCACCACGTACTTGCCCAGGCTCGCGCTGTCGGTCGACGCTCCGTAGATGATCGGGCGCTCCATGATCCAGTGGCCGGGCAGCGGCGCGCTGTCGACCACGACCCCGGTGGCGTGGCGGTTGCGCAGCGTCACGGTGCCGTCGAACTCGCCGGGGCCGATCCCGGCGATGCGCGGCATGAACGGGAATGCGCCGCGATCGCGTGACGACTCCGTCTCCGGCTGGACGGCGACCTCCACCGGTCCCACGTCGAAGCACTCGTCGAACCCTTCCGGGATGAAGCAGCCCGCCACCTCGGCCACCGTCTCGCCTTCGCCCGCGAGCAACAGTCCGCTGCCGACGACGGCGATCGGCTCGTTGGGAAAGATGATCCCGTCGGGCGGCACCGAGGCCAGGGTGGGGGCCAGGCTCTCGTGGACGTCGAGCGTGGTGTCGACGCTCGAGGATCGGTACAGCGTCCCGTCGACGGCGCTGCGGACCTCCACGGTCGCCGTGCCGGAAAAGCTCGCCCCCTCGCCGCCGAGGTCGGCGATCGTGTCGGCGGACAGGCCGACTTCCAATCGTTCGAAGTCGACGAACTTCGCGGGCAGCAGCAAGTCCACGTCGCGCACGGTGCCGACGAGCGTGGTGACCTCGCCGACCAGGCGCAGGCCCGAAGTGCCCCAGGGGTCGTCGACGAAGGAGTCGCCGGTGACGATGAGGCGCGTGCCGGGCAGTACGTCGCGCGGACCGACCTCGCCCAACGAAAGGTCGACGAGTGCGGTGTCGACGGTCCGGGGCTCGGCCTCCGTGCACGTGGACGCGGCTCCGAGGAGGAGCATCCACGCGCAAGCTGCGGCCGTCCGGCGCATGGCGACAGTGTACGAGAGCCGGGGCGAGGCCCGAAGCCTCGCGCGGATTTGCTCCCGGTGGCGCGTCCAGGGCATGACCGGTTCGATTCGACACCCAACCGCGCCGTTCGGGGCGCTTTCCAGGTGCCGGCCTCTCGTTTCACCAAGAAGCGCCGCTATCGGCGCTCTGGGCTCGGAATCAAGCCGGTCGGTGCTCTACCGACAGGGATACGCCCACTCGACGGGGCCAATGTCGGCGCCGTCTTCGCTCAGCTCACCGATGATTCGATAGGTCGACAGCAGTTCGACATCCTCGTCGAGGTTCCCGAACGCCATCGCCGTGAACCGACAGGCACCGAATCCCGAGGCGGCGTTGTTGGCGTTGAACTGATAGTGGAATCGGTGTGGTTGGGTCATCGAGAATCCCAGCTCGGCAAAGGGCGGCGTGCCCCAGTTCTCGATCAGGTACCGCCCCGCGCCTCCCTGGCTCGCGTCGGGGATCGGCGTGCAGGTGCCGTCGGGGACGCTGCCGCAGTCGAGGCCTAGGATTGGCACAACGGGGCCGACCGCGGCGCCTGTGCGTGGTGCATCGTTCCCGGTTGGGCAGCGGTGTGCGGCCTCTCCCAGCGGGGGTTGTTCCGATGAGGCGGCGAAGTAGGCGACGGCGCCGTCGGCAATCCTCGGCAACTGGATGAGGGGCTCCTCCGCCGCCTCGACGCAGTCGTCGAGTTGCTCGAGGAGGGTGCTGTCGCTCTCCGTTTCCGCGGACGTACCTCCCGTTGTCGTGTCTGCTGGCGCGAGTTCCTCGGCGCGGTCGTCGTTGCATCCGGATACGGCGAGGCTGAAGACGAGCAGTCGGCCTCTACGGACGAACTCCGCGCATCTCGACGACGGAAGCGCTTGATGCTGCCCGAACGTGTCTATTGGCTGCATTGGTGGGCTTGCGGTGGGTGGGTGTCCCAGTTTGGAACGTACCATTTGCGGTTGTTGCCGTCATGCGTTGTTGCCGCCGACTGACGTACCACATAGCGTAGACGTTCATGTAGTCTCGTGGCGTGGCGTGGCGTGGCGTGGCGTGGCGTGGCGTGGCGTCAGGGATGCCAAATCACGGATCGCTCGATCACGAACCGCTGCTCGTCGGTAAGCGAGCTGCCCGTGATGTGGCGAAACATCAGGTTGTCCGAGCCCGGACAGCTCAACGGCTCGTCGAGGACCGTGTCCAGCGGACACA
This sequence comes from uncultured Pseudomonadota bacterium, assembly GCA_937896535.1. Taxonomy (GTDB): domain Bacteria; phylum Myxococcota_A; class Polyangia; order Nannocystales; family Nannocystaceae; genus CALBMM01. The sequence goes on along the minus strand of CALBMM010000162.1, from coordinate 1,560 downwards.
GCGGCGTCGACTCCAGGAAGTCGCTTCCGCCGCCGTCGACCGGATGGAGGAGGCCGACGAAATGACCGATTTCGTGCGCAATGATCAGCGGGGCGGCGTCGTCTTCGAGCGCAATGACATTGCCACGTTCGCCAGCACCCAGAGTTCCAGGAACCGACGCTTTGCCGTCCAAGCCAACGACATCTTCATACAGAAGCACCGAGATCGCCCCGTCTCGGCCCGAAGAAGAGACGGCATAGTCGACGAACGCAGAATCCTCGTCCACCGTATCCCGCATCTCCGCGAGATGGAGTTCCAAGGTGCCGAGTTCGAACCCAAGCAGCTGAAGCGCCTGCTCGAAGCGGCTCTCGAGGTCGGTCTGGAAGACCCGAATCTCGGAAGTGAATACCACGATGTCGACGTGTCGAACGCCGTCGTCGTCAGCCGCTGCCCAGATCTCGAAACGCCCGGCGCCGGAGGCGATCTGAATCAGCCAGTTGCCTTCGAGTGCGTCGGTCTCCGCATTGTGCGGAATAGCCAGGACTGTTTGCCCCTCCGCGGTTGCCAAGCGATCACCATCGCCTGCCTGGTAGACGTGATCTGCCACGACCATCGTCCCGTCAGGGGCGATCAGCTCTTTGATACCCGTTGGGGTGTCCTCGGACTCGGGTTGCAGGACCAGGAGAAGACCGCGGACGTCACCAACTTCCAGCACGAGTCGTCCCGCGTCATCCCAAGCGGCCGTCCCCGCAGCGGCGGAAGCACTCGACGCCTGAACGTGGAAACGCGGCGCGTCGCGGTACGGATCCGCGCACGCAGGCGCGACCGAAGACGTGGCGATTGCCAAACAGCCAGACCAGGCCCACGTGGCCACTACGTCCACGCTAGCACGAACCCGGGGCCCGCCAACATTGCACCAACAACCGAGGATAGAGATGAAACGACACCGCGCTGTACTCCCGCTTGCTGTTCTTCTCCTGCCGGACGGAGCTGTCGCCTGCAAAGGTGAGGGGCTCGATCCTCCGCCCGTGAACACGACTTCCGGGGCCGGAGGCGCGACGACATCCGGAGCCGACGTCACCGGTGCCGACAGCGCCAGCAGTGGTGCTGACACCACGGGCGGAACTTCGCCCGGCCCGACACCCGGCGAGGAATGCGAGGACGAGAACGGCGACTTTCCCGCGGGGCTGCAGGCCGAGTTCCTTTGCCGGGGCTGGGCCGTCGCTGTGTATCGTCGCGACGTTGCACCGTTCGACCTGTCGATCGACCCGGGCGGGAGCGTCGAAGCCGAGTTCTGCATAGACACCCCGCCGGCACCCCCAGGCGCGACGGAGCCAGAGCACATCCCAGTCTACACCTGCGGCGAGTGGCACGGGTACGAGGGGTGGACCTACGACTTCACACAGTACGACAACTGGGACCCTGGCATGCAGATGGCATTCGATATGTTGGTTGAATCCTGTCGGGTGGACTGCGAGGCGCAGCTCCAGAACGATGAGCCGGCCCCGAACGTCTCCGGTTGGGATTTTCTGCGGTACGAGTGTGTCATCGACACGACCCAGAACAGCACCTGGAGTGGCG
>CALBMM010000161.1 GCA_937896535.1 uncultured Pseudomonadota bacterium | reverse complement strand
GGGATCGCCACACATCGGGTCGGCGGGGTCGCACGGTGGCGGGGGAGGCTCGCCGTTGGGATCCATGGCGTCGCACGGCCAGGGATCTCCACAGGTGGGGTCGAGCATCGGGTTGCACGGGGGCGGTGGCTCGCCGCAGTTGGGATCGGACGGGTCGTTGCAGGGCCACGGATCGCCGCACATCGGGTCGGCCGGATCGCACGGGGGCGGCGGCTGGCCACAGTTGGGATCGGACGTGTCGTCGCAGGGCCAGGGCGCGATGCACGTGGGGTCGGCGGGATTGCACGGGGGTGGTGGCTCGCAGTCGGGACCCATGCCGTCTTCGCATGGGTCCGGCTCGCAGTCTTCGCCCATGCCGTTGTCGCATGGGTCTTCACCGGGGGAAGGGAGATCGCAAGCACCGAGCGATACGGTGATGGCGAGAGAACCGAGCAGCTGCGCAACCAGACGCGAATGAACCACCATGACTGTCACTTTCTCGGGCGCCGCGAGGGAAGGGGAGTGCGCGCCCGCCGACATGGGTGACTTGCCGCATCGATCGAGCCGATTACACCGGCGGTCGACTTTTTTTCAGCACGCGATCATCGGGTTCGTGCAGCAGGGATCGGCGTTGGGGTCGACGCAGCACATCGACATCGGGGACATGGCGCAACACTCGACGCCCGTGGGGTCCGCGCAGCACGGGTCGGCCATCGGATCGCATGCCACCGGATCGCAGTTGGGACCCATGGGATCGAGGCAGCACGGATCGTCCGGGGCCACGCAGCACAGGTCCGTCGGATCGCAGCACGGGACACGGCCGCCCGGACAGCAGTTGGGGTTCATCGGATCGCTGCAGCACGCGGGATCGGTCGGGTCGGTGCAGCACCAAGGATGCGTCGGGTCGGTGCAGCACGCCGGATCGCCCATCTGAGTGCAGCATGCCAGCGGGTCGTTGGTGTTTTCGCAGCACGAGGGGTCCGACGCCGGATCGCAGCACCACGGATCGGCGGGACTGAGCTCGCAGCAGGTCGGGTCACCCGGCGACGTGCAGCACTCGCCCTGGGCGCACGACGGCGGCTCGCCCGTCGTGCAGGCCGACGGGTCGACGGTGCACGGGTCGTCGCATTCGCCGTTGGGGCACACGCCGTCCGTGCCGACGGTGGGCTCGGTCGCATTGGGACCCGACATGCCATCGTCGGAGACCGGTGGTGGACCCGGACCCTCCGTGGTCGTGCCTTCGGTGGACGCCGACGGGCCGGTGTCGACGACGAACTCGTCGGCCGAACATGCCAACGACACGCATGTCAGGAGCGCGGCGGCGATCGTGGTCCGTGGTGTCACGGAGTTTCGGCCTCCGCCACCACGCGCTCGGCCTGGCCGCGGTAGGAGCCCTTCGGGAAGTCGCGCAGGTAGTCGGTCCAACACGCCTGACGCGTCGACTCGGTCGCGTGACGACACAGCCCCGAGCGCGCGTCTTCGGCGAAGCGCCCCTTGGGGAACTTGGTCAGGTACTCGCGCCACAGCTTGCGTTGGTCCGTCGGCGTGCCGCCGCGATGGGCGAGCGTGAACAAGTCGCCGTACGCCAGCTGCACCACCGAGCGCTTGCCGCCCGAGGCGATCAGCTTGCGCAGCGTGGTGGTGGCGCCCGTCGTATCGCCAGCGGCGAGCTGCTTCTGGGCGCGGGCGTCGAGCTCGGCCAGGCGCGCCGCGATCGTGCGTCGCGTCGGACGGTGAGGCGCGACGTCGGCCTCGAGCTCCGGGGTGGTCGGCTCCACCGTCTCGAGTGGCGCGGCGTCCTCGGGCAACGTGGGCGCCTCGAGCTCGGGCTCGGCCTCCGGCATCGTTTCGGGGGTCGGCGCACGCTTGCGCACGACCGGGCGCGGCGTCGCAGATGGCGTGTCCGTCGTGCCCGGCGTGGCCTGACGCAGCTCGCGATCGCGATCGAGCTGCGAGGCCGCGGCTTCCTTCGTCTCGTCGTCGGCCCCGCGCGAGGCCAGGCCCGACCACTGCGCGACCCCGAAGGCGAGCACCGCCGCGGCCGCGGCCGCCAACGAGATCCCCGCCACGGCAGCGACGCGACGATTCGGGCGCGGCAATGGAGCCACGGGGTGGGCGTGCCGGCGCGCGTCCGCTTCGGCCTCTCGTCGTGCCGACGCGACCAGCATCGCGAGCACGTCGTCGGGCCCGTCGTCGGTGGCGTCCTCGTCGTCGACGTGCGCGGGACCGAGGCGCACGCCCGGCGTCGGCGCATCCGACAGCCGCGACAGCACGTCGGCGAAACCGGGCGGGTGCACCGACTCGTCGTCGGGCGCGCTCGCGGCCGCATCGAGCAGCTCGTCGAGCGCATGATCGACCGGCGGATCGAAGTCGCGGCTCACGTCCGACCTCCCGCCGCCCAGCCGCGACGCACGAGCTCTTCGCGGATCCGGGCCCGCGCGCGGTTGAGTCGGACCGCGAGGTTTTGCGGCGTGATGTCGAGCACCGCCGCCGCCTCCGTGGTGCTCAGCCCTTCGATCTCGCGCAAGATGAACGCCTCGCGCCAGCGCTCGGGCAGCTCGTCGAGCACCGCGTACAGCATCCGGCTTCGCTCGCGACGCAGGTGCGAGCCCGCGGGGTCGTCGCGCTGGTCGCCGGCGACCTTCGTGTGCTTGAACTTGTCGAGCGCGCGCACGCGGTTGCGTTGCTTGCGGTGATGCTTGCGCGCGACGTTGAGCGCGATCCCGTGCAGCCACGCGCCGAAGGGACGCCGCCCGTCGTAGCGCGTGCGGTGCAGCATCGCCTGCGCGAACGTCTCTTGCGCCAGCTCTTCGGCCACGGCCGCGTCGCCGCACAGGTAGCGCAGCCGTCGGAAGATCTGGCCGTAGCGCGCCTCGTACAGCGCCGACCACGCGGCCACGTCGCCCCGTCGCGCCCGCTCGATGATCGCTGCGTCCGCAGATTCCTCCACGAAATCGGCGGGTTGGGCCACTGGCCGCAAATGGGGAGGGTGCGTGGTCACGACGCCGTTTCAGATTACCCCGAGCGTGCTCGCGATAACACTTCGGTTCGTCCCGCTCGACGGGGTGCCGCTGTAAGCCACTGTCACTTGCCGGCGTTCGGGGGCCGCCATGCGACGCCTCCTTAGCTTGTGGATGTTTGCTCTCGCGTTCGTCGCCCTGCCCTCGGTCGCCAAGGCCGACCTGAAGCTGGCGGGTCGGCCTCGCCTCGCGCGGGGCGAGACGCACGCGCGACAGGGGATTTCGCCGCGCATGGGCGTGCGGTCCGGGATGGCGATCGTGCCCAACGGCTTCGTGCCGACGATCGCGGTCGACTGGGGTTTCTTCGGAGGCATCACCGATCGCTTCACCCTCGGGGTGCAGGCCTCGCTCATCGGCTACCTCGGGCTCAAGGCCGGCGGTGGCGCCGACATCGTCGCCGAGCGCTTCTTCGGTCGCGGCTTCTACCTGCACGCGGCTCTCGGGGCGCAGGGCAATCTACCGGCGCGTGCCGCCGACGTGCAGCGCGCGGGCGTGGGGGGCTTCGGTGGTCTCGGCTACGAGTTTCGGATCTTCGAGCGGATGGCGCTGGCCCTGGGCGTCGACTACGACGCCCGTGTGCGGACCGACGGTCTGTACTCGCAGATGGTCCTGATGGGCGTCAACTTCCGCGGCTACATCCACAAGAAGTAGCGCGTCGAAGCATCAGGTGGCGACGTCCACGAGCTCGGGCGAGAGCACCGCGACGACGTCGGCGGCCGCCATCTGCACGAGCAGGCCTCGCTTGCCGCCGTTGATGCACACCGAGTCCAGCGCCGCGATCGTCCGCTCCATGTAGATCGGCATCGCGGTGCGGGTGCCGAAGGGCGAGGTACCGCCGACCTGATAGCCGGTGTGACGCTGAGCGACCTGCGGCGTACACGGCTCGACTCGCTTGACGCCGAGGTGGCGCGCGAGGGTCTTCGTCGAGACCTGCTTGTCACCGTGCATGAGAACGATGAGGGGCTTTTTGGACTCGTCCTCCATCACGAGCGTCTTGATCACGTGGTGCTCGTCGACGCCGAGCTCGGCGGAGCTGTGACGTGTGCCTCCCTTTTCGACGTAGTCGTACTCGCGGGGCTCGAAGGCGACGCCGGCGGCCCGCAGCGCGCGGATCGCCGGCGTCACGGGGGTCTTGGACTTGGCCATGGCGGGCAAAATCTAGCAGTTTCGGGGGCTTTGGCCGCGATCCGAAAAAAACCGCCCGCCCGCGCAATCGATCGAGGGTCGGCGGGTACTTCCACCAACGAGATGAACGCCGCTGCTTCGCCCTTCGCCGCTCTCGCCAACGCCTTCGCCGCCCTGATCGGCTACCCCGCGCCCGCCGTCGCCGGCACCTTGTTCCGCCGGCTCGATGGCCGCCAATAGACTTCCCGACGACGACCCATCCCAAACGAAGCGTGCAAGCAAAGCAGGGGCCCCGGCAATTCCGCCGGGGCCCCGTTTTATTTTGGAGAGGACTCCACGTGCGCGGGTGCGTCCGATGTACGGACCGACAGGTCGCGTCGGAGCGGCACGCGTCGGGTCGATCGTCGCCTGCCGGGCACGATCCTTCGGTAGCCTTCCGGCCTCGCACCCAAAGGAGCGCTCCATGTCAGCCAAGGAAATCGGAAAGAAGCTCGTCGCCTTCTGCAAAGAGGGTCAAAACCTCGAATCGATCAACACGCTGTACGCCGACAACGTCGTGAGCGTGGAAGCAGCGGCGCCGCCGGAAGGTGGGGACCGCGTCACCGAAGGCATCGAAGGCGTTCGTGGCAAGAACCAGTGGTGGGTGGAAAACCACGAGGTCCACAGCGCATCGGTCCACGGGCCATACCCTCACGGTGACGACCGCTTCGCCGTGCGCTTTCAGTACGACATCACCCACAAGCCCAGCGGCATGCGCGTGCAGATGGACGAGGTCGGCGTGTTCACGGTCGAAGACGGCAAGGTCGTCCGCGAAGAGTTCTTCTACGACATGGGCGGTTGACGCCCCGGCTCGAGACGGATGACAAGAGACGCCCGTGGTGCCCGCCGCGGGCGTTTTTCGTGGGGCGCGGGGCGGGCGGGCGTGTCCCCGGCAATTGTCGCGGCGGGTCGTGTACCTTCTGCGCCGTGCGACGCCTGCTTCCTCTCTTCGCGATCTCGTTGACCCTCGTGGCCTGTGACTCCGGCGACAAGCCGAAGGACGAAGGCGGTGACAAGAAGGAGGCGGCCAAGCCCAAGCCCAAGCCGTTCGAGGGCGAGCTGACCGTCGCGTTGATCGAGGGCATGGGCCGCGAGTCCAAGGAGCGCCCCTCCCCGTTCGACCCGTGGGAGGACGCGTTCGCGAACGTGCAGGCCAAGCTCGGCACGCCGACCAAGGTCGACGGCAAGGATCACCACTGGGCGGTGGTGGAGGGTGACAAGTGCGCCTACTTCACCCTCGAAAAGGACGGTGACAAGGTCGGCATCGTCGACGGGCCCGGCACGATCGACAAGGCGATGAAGTCGATGCACGACGAGTGCATCGTCAAGTCCGGCGGCGAGCCGCCGTCGGCCAAGATCGATCCGAACGCTCCGCAGCCGCCGACGGACGGCAGCGCGGTCAAGCCCACGGTGCTGCGCGCCGGTGTGGCCGGGGCCGCGCCCAACTGGATCGGCCGGACCGTGACGCTCGAGGGCACCTACTTCAGCACGTCGACGTCGTCGGCGACCGGCTCGGACCAAAAGACCGTCATCCTGTCGATCGTCGACAGCAAGGACGCGCACGACGAGTCGGTGGGCTGCAGGCTCGTCGACGGCCTCGAGCCGCCCAAGGCCACGCAGTACGACCCGATCAGGGTCTCCGGCAAGGTCAGCGACACCTTCGGCGGCTACCTCGAGGACTGCAAGGTCGAGGCGGCCGCACCGGAAGCGGCCGACGGCGGTGGCGATGCGGCACCTGCCGAGGAGGGAGCCGACGCGGACGCGAAGGCCGACGAGGCGCCGCCCGCAGACGCGCCGCCCGCAGACGCGAAGGCCGCAGACGCGAAGGCCGACGGCTGATCGTCAGCTGGCGCGGTAGGCCGAGATCTCGGCGTGGATCTCGGCGTCGGTCAGGATGTGGTCGGTCGCCTTGGCGCGGTCGAAGATGCGCTTGACCAGCGCGTCCTCGGCCTCGATGCCGCGCGACTCGAGCCAGTAGACCACGTTGGACTCGCCGGACATGAAGCCGACCTCGATCGCCTGGTGCTTGCCGAACAGGTTCGCCGGCACGCCCGAGTAGATCCGGTCGGCGAGGTCCTCGTCGCCCTTGCGGATCGCCTTGATCACCGCGGCCGCGTGCACGCCGGTGGCGGTGCGGAACGCGTCGTCGCCCACGAGCGGGTACTGCACGGGCACCGGCACGCCGACGGCTTGCGCCACGACCTGGCACCACTTCACGAGGTTGGTCATGTCGTGGTCGGGCAGCTCGCCCATCAGCTTGAGGTTCATCAGCGTCTGGTCCAGCGCCGCATTGCCGACGCGCTCGCCGATGCCGAGCGCGGTGCCGTGGATCCGGTCCGCGCCCGCCTGGATCGCCCGCAGGTTGTTGATCACGCCCAAGCCGCGGTCGTTGTGGCCGTGCCAGTCGATGCCCACGTCGGTCACGCCCATGGACTCGAGCGCCATGCGGGTGAACGAGACCAGGTCCATCACGCCGTCGGGGGTCGCGTGCCCGACCGTGTCGCACAGACACAGCCGCGCCACGCCGTGGTCGACGGCGACGCGAAACAGCTTGCCGAGGATCTTGGGCGGTGTGCGGGTCGTGTCCTCGGTGACGAACGCCATCGGTAGGCCACGCTCGCGGCAAAGGTCCGCCGCCATGATCGTGCGCTCGACGAGCAGGTTGACGTCCCAGTTCTCCGCGTACAGCCGGATCGGGCTCGAGCCCAAGAACGCGTAGACGGTGATCGGGACGCCGGTCTTGTCGGCGATGTCGGCGACCGCGTCGATGTCGTTTTTGTGTGTGCGCGCGGCGCAGGCGTACTCGATGCCGAGCTTTTTGGCCTCGGCGTGCTCGATGAGCTTGGTGACGTCTTCGATCGCGCGCGCGCCGGCCCCGGGCAGGCCGAGGTCGACGGCGTCGATCCCCAAGCTGGCGGTCAGCTCGAGGATCTGTTTCTTGGTCTCGATGTCCGGGTCGCGAACCGAGGGGGACTGGATCCCGTCGCGCAGCGTCTCGTCGAAGAAGCTCAGCGGCCGGTCGTGGAGCGGGCTCAGTCCCTGCGGACGGTTGCGCCCGTTCCAGTCGTAGATGAGCTCGTTGGCGCTGGGCTCATGGGCCGCGTGGCCACCCTCGGGATTGGTCGACTCGGACATCGGACCTCGCCCCTCAGACCGCCTCGACGACCAACGCGATGCCCTGACCGCCGCCGATGCACGCCGAGCCGACGCCGTACTTGTTCCCACGACGACGCAGCTCGTGGATGAGGTGCGCGGTGATCCGGGCGCCCGAGGCGGCCAGCGGATGGCCGAGGGCGATCGCGCCGCCGTCGACGTTGACCTTGCTGCGGTCGAGCTCGAGCTCCTTTTCGCAGGCGAGGTACTGGGGCGCGAAGGCCTCGTTGATCTCGACGAGGTCCATGTCGGCCAGCGTCAGGCCCGAGCGGTCGAGCGCCGACTTGATCGACGGCACGGGGCCGATGCCCATGAACTTGGGCTCGACACCGGTGATGCCCCACTGCACGAGACGGGCGATCGGGGTGAGGTTGTGCTGCTTGACCGCTTCGCCGCTGGCGAGGATCAGCGCACCGGCGCCGTCGCAGATTCCCGAGGCATTGCCCGCGGTGACCGTGCCGTCCTTCTTGAAGACCGGCGGCAGCTTGCCCATCTTGTCGAGCGTCGCGTCCGGGCGCGCGTGCTCGTCGTAGTCGAGAACCTCGGGGCCCTTGCGACCCTTGACCTCGACCGCGACCATCTCTTCCTTGAAGCGGCCGGCCTGGTGCGCCGCGCCCCAGGCTTGCTGGCTGCGCAGGCCGTACTCGTCGGCTTGCTCGCGCGTGATGCCGTGCTTTTCGGCGAGGTTTTCGGCGGTGATCGCCATCGCACAGCCGGCGTACGGATCCGACAGCGACGACCACAGCGTGTCCTCGAGCTCGGGGCTCTTGCCGAACTTGACCCCGAAGCGGATGCCGCGAGCGGCGAACGGTGCCTGGCTCATCGACTCCGTGCCGCCGGTCAGCACGACCTCGGCGTCGCCGTTGAGGATCTCGTGCGCGCCGGAGACCACGGCCTGAAAGCCCGAGCCGCACAGGCGGTTGACGGTCAGCGCGGGGACGGGGACCGGCACGCCGGACTTGAGGCCGATGTGGCGCGCCATGTACAGCGCGTCGGCGGAAGTCTGCGACACGTTGCCGAACACCACGTGATCGACGATCTCGGGGTTGACCTTGCCGGCCTCGAGGGCGGCCTTGGCGGCCACGACGCCCAGGTCGATGGCACTGAGATCCTTGAGCTTGCCCCCGAAGGTGCCGAAGGCAGTCCGCTTGGCGGCGACGAAGTAAATCTCTCGAGACAGAGCTTTGGCTGGCACGAACCGAGGGTAGTGCACGATCGCGTGCGGGGTGGGCGGTCGTCGACGTCGCGGCCGTCGATCGTCTGGACTTTGCTCACGGGTGTTGCGCACGTTCGTTGCGAGCGCCCGGTATGATCGCAGCAGTGAGGGACACGGCACGGGTCGCGTGGGCGATGGCGCTGGCACTGGCCGGCTGCACGTTCGGATCCAGCGGTGCGGGTGGCAGCGGCTCGGGCAACGATGCCGATGCCGACTCCGGTGACGCGACGACCCACGTGATGATCGCGACGATGTCGCCCGCGACCTCGGCCGCCTCCGCGAGCGCGGACGGTGGCGCGAGCACGGGCGTGGATCCGAGCGCGGACTCGACGACGGCAACCGCGGAGGGGTCCGGCACGGATGCAGGCACGAGCAGCACGAATACCGGCGACGCGGGCTCGTCGTCGTCGGGCGGCGCAACGACCTGCGACAAGGCGCTGTGGGTGATCGGCGATCTCGCGATCGAGCAGACCGCGGACGCGGCGCTGTACGAGCGACTGCTCGCGGTCGGATTCGACGTCACGTTGGTCGACAACGCGGCGAGCTCGGCCACCGACGTGGCCGACAACTGCGTGGTGATCTTGTCCGCCGTCGGATCGTCGGGCGACGTGGGCGCGAAGTTCCGCGACGTCACGGTGCCGGTGGTCGTGCTCGAGTCGTTCCTGTACGACGACATGGGGATGGTCGAACCCGGCACCGAAGGGGTCGCCGGTGGCGAGAACATCGAGATCCTCGACGCGGCGCACCCGATGGCCGCCGGCCTCGCGGGGGTGGTGAACATGTATCTGCCCTCGGCCGAGATCGGCGCCGGCGTGGTCTCGCCGACGGCGCAGGTGGTGGCCACGCGTCCCCCCGAGCCCACGGCGGCTGCGATCTTCGGCTACGCGTCGGGGGCGATGATGGTGGGCCTGCCGGCGCCGGCGCGTCGTGTCGGGTTCGCGGCCAGCGGTGCCAACGCGAGCGGCCCGACCACCGACGGCCTCGATCTGTTCGAGGCGGCGGTGTCGTGGGCCGCGTCCTGACCACGCCCGGCGATCGGTCAGATGCGATAGATTCGCCCCGGTGCTCTCGCTCGCCCTCGTCGCGGCCACGATGGCCGTCGTGGCGCCGGCAGCCGAAACCGCCGACACCGAGCCGGTCGTCGTCCGGACGGCGCCGCGAAGGGGCAGCGACGGTCTGCGCCGGTACCTCACCCGCCCGGTGGGCTACAGCGCGCGCCACCTCGACCACGGCGTGATCGAGGTCAGCGCCGCGGGCGGCTGGCCGCACAAGTACCGACTCGGCGTGGGCGTGGGTTTGTTCGATCACCTCAGCCTCGGCGTGACGGCGCACTGGCTCGGCGGGCAATCACGACCGCAGGTCAGCCCCCGCATCGCCCTCGCGTTCTATCGCTGGCGCCTGTTCGAGATCGGGGCGATCCACTTCTGGACCATGTACCCGCCACCGGCGCGCGACGTCGATCCGGCCACCGACTCGTTTCAGCAACGCGCCCAGTGGACGCTGGCCACGCTGACGTTCGGCCAACGCTTCGTCTCCGGAGGCGTCGACGCCGGCGCCGTCCGAGCCCGCGTGCAGGACCCGTCGATGGAGCCGATGCTCGACAACGAGTCGATCATCCGCTGGCGCTTCGGCGGCGGACTGCACCTTCGCGCCGGCACGCGACGCTGGGGCTTCACGGCGCAGGCCCACCTGCCCTACGCCACCGCCGAGCTCGTCTTCGACGTCCGTTTCGGCGCCTTCGAGATGCGCCCCCGCGGCGGCTGGTCTCCCGCCGAAGAGCTTCGCGCCACCGACCGCCGCATGCCCACGCGCCACTCGATCGACGACGCGCACTGAGCCTTTCGTTCGCGGTATCGTCGTCGCAATGACAATCAGTGATGCGACGGAGGCGTTCGGGGGAAAGCCGGTTCGTGACTTCGACCCGGGCGTGGGCCTGAGCGAGGCGGGGACGGCCGCGTATCGCATCGCGATCGATTGGGAGAGGCACGAAAACGATGAGAAGGCGACGGATCTGTTGGCCGCGCTCGTCTCGGACGCCCGAGCCGCGGAGGTGACCGCGCTGCTGTTCGGCGATTGGGGGGGCACTGCGGAAGGAAACGACGCAGGCCCGATCGTGGAAGCGATCGTGAGCGCGTCGACCCGGTTGCCGAACCTGACGGCGCTGTTTCTGGGCGACATGACCTTCGAGGAGTGCGAGATTTCTTGGATCCAACAAACGAACGTGTCCGCCTTGTTCGGCGCGTTCCCCCGTCTCGAAGAGCTGCGGATTCGCGGCAGTACCGGTCTCTCGCTCGGACCCGTTCGTCACCAGAGCTTGCGCAAGCTCGTCATCGAGTCGGGCGGGCTGGGGGCCGATGTGATCGCGCAGGTCCGCAATGCCGAGGTGCCTCGCCTCGAGCATCTCGAGTTGTGGCTCGGCGACGACGGGTATGGCTGGGATGGTCGCATCGACGACGTAGCGCCGTTGCTTCAATCCGGCTTCCCCGGCTTGAAGTATCTCGGGTTGCGGAATAGTCAGATCGCCGACCACATCGCGGCGGCATTTGCGCAGGTGCCCGCTCGGCCCGGACTCGAAGTCCTCGACCTGTCATTGGGGACAATGACGGACGAGGGCGCCCAGGCGCTCTCCGAATCAACCGCCGCTCGTGCATTGCGCAAGCTCGACGTTCACCACAACTACCTCACCGCGGCGGGGCTGCGTGCGCTCGCGACACTCGGAATTGCGATCGAGGCGAGCGACCAACAGCAGGACTCCGATGGGTGTCGTTACGTCGCGGTCTCCGAGTAGGGCGCCCGACATCACCGTCTTTGGTGCGCCCGCAGACGGACCGGTCGTTGCGTTCCAGTCCGCGCTGGAGGCTCGCGGGTGGCCGGCAGCGTCGGTCGTCGCCTACCCGCGGCTCCTCACCGAACCGAGGGTCCACGCGAGAGGCGTGGTTCGCTTCGAAACACCTGGGCGGTCGGAGGCGGCTCGCGCAGCGATCTTGGAGCTCGGTGCGGAACGGATGAGAGACGAAGATCGAGCGCCGCTGACCGGGGCCGCGTTGCAGGCCGCGGTCCGGGACATTGGACGAATCGCCGGTGCGCATCAGTCCTTTCTCGGCCTGGTGGAGGCCATGTCCCGCGTCGAACTCGACGCCTCCGCCCGCTACATGAACGATCCGTCCGAGATCTGCCTGGCGTTCGACAAGCTCCGTTGTCAGCGACACCTCGTCGGCCATCATGTTCCAGTACCGCCGCTACTGGGCTCGGTCGCCTCGTACGACCAGCTGCGCGAGCAGATGGCGGCTCGTCGATGGTCGCGCGTGTTCATCAAGCTTCGTCATGGTTCCGCGGCGAGCGGCGTCGTCGCCTACGAGATCATGCGCGGTCGTGAGCAGGCTCGATCGACTGCCGAAATGGCGCCAGGAGATCCGGGCGTACGCCTGTACAACACGCGGCGGATTCGGCGCTACGGTGATCGCGACGCGATCCGTGCGCTGATCGATGCCCTCGCGAAAGAGGGGGCCTACGCGGAGCGTTGGATCCCGAAGGTCACCCTCGACGGTCTTGCCTGTGACCTGAGGGTGGTCTTGACTGCCGGAAAGCCCACGCACTGGATCGTCCGGGCGTCCCGACATCCTTTCACCAACCTCCACCTCGGCGGGCGGCGCTTCGAGATCGATGCGCTACGGTCACGAGTGCCCGAGGACGGCTGGGCTGCGGTCGTCGACACGTGTCGCAGTGTCGGCGCCGCCTTTCCTCGCTGCTCGTATCTCGGCCTCGATGTGGCCATCGAGAGAGCCGGGCGCCACGCGGTGTTGGAGGTCAATGCCTTCGGCGACTACGTGAAAGGGCTCGTCGTTGCCGGCCGAACACCTCATGACGCCCAGCTGGAGACGCTGTGGACGTAGCCTCCATCCTGGCGGTCCTGTTCGATCTGGACGGGACGCTGGTCACTGCGACTCGCCTCCGACGTGGTCGGATCGATAGTGACGTTGTCGACGCCGTTCGGGCGATCGCGACTCGCTATCGGGTGGGGGTGGTCTCCGACGGAGGAGCCGAGCGGCAGCGCGACAAGCTGCGCGCGACGGGTCTCGCGCCGCTGATGTCGACCGTGGTGATTTCCGGTGAGCACCGGGCGCAGAAGCCCAGTCGCCGAATTTTCGCCATCGCGCTCGCTGCGCTACGTTGCGCGCCCGACCGTGTACTTTTCGTCGGCGACGATCTGCGTCGCGACATCGCGGGAGCGTCGCACGCCGGTATGAGGGCGTGCTGGGTCACCAATGGTCGGAGCTCGCCGACGGGCGGACCGCGACCGGACATCGAAGTCGACTCGGTGGTAGCGCTGCGGGAGGTGTTGCGATGCTAGATGCTCGGTCGGCGATCGGCTCGCACGACGTCCTGATGGTCACGTTGGACACGTTGCGTCACGATGTCGCGGTCTCGGCGCTCGCCGCCGGCTTGACCCCGCGGCTTGCGGAGGTGCTTCCGGATGGGTGTTGGGAGAAGCGGCACACTCCCGCGACATTCACCTACGCGGCGCATCAAGCATTCTTCGCGGGCTTCCTGCCGACGCCGGTGTCTCCGGGTCCGCACCCACGCCTGTTCGCCGCGCAGTTCCCCGGTAGTGAGACGATCGCAGAGGAGACGTTCGTGTTCTCTGCCGCGGATCTGCCCACCGGACTTGCCGATCTCGGGTACCACACGATCTGCATCGGCGGCGTCGGCTTCTTCAACAAGCAGACCGCGCTCGGAAGCACACTCCCTCGTCTGTTCGCCGAGAGTCACTGGTCGGAAGAGCTGGGGGTGACCTCGCCCGAGTCGACGCGCCACCAGGTCGACACCGCACTCGCTGCCGTGCGGGCGCAACCGGACGACCAGCGTGTCTTCGTCTTCCTCAACGTCTCGGCGCTGCATCAACCGAACTGTATTTTCACCGCGGAACGAACCGACTCACCGCGGACGCAGGCCGCCGCGCTCGCGTATGCCGATGAACATCTCGGAAGGTTGTTCGATGCTCTCCGTTCCCGCGCGCCGGTACTCGCGGTCGTCTGCTCGGACCACGGGACGACATATGGCGAGGCAGGTCTCGTGGGACATCGCGTCGCGCATCCCAGTGTCTGGGACGTGCCATACGCGGAGATGATCCTTCCCATGCGAGGGCTTGCGTGATGCTTGGTGGTGTCGCCGAGTTGCTCACGAGCTCGCCGTACGTGGGGTACACGTACTCGTACCCCCACAAAACGACCCATCGACCGTTGGAACCGCCGCGTCCGCTACGGCAAGTTTGGTCGACCGAGGATCGCGACTCGTTGTTTCTGTACGTGCACGTCCCGTACTGCGAGATGCGCTGCGGGTTCTGCAATCTCTTCACGACCACGGGCGTCGACGAGACCGCCGTCGGCGAGTACCTGGATGCCCTGGCGCGTCAGGCCGCCGTCGTCGACGAGCAGCTTGGTCCCGCAACCATCGCGCGAATGGCGATCGGTGGTGGGACGCCGACGCTGCTGACGCCCGCCCAACTCGAAGTTCTCTTGTGCTCCGTCGTCTCCCGCTTCGGGGCACATCCGAGTCGTGTGCCGACATCGGTCGAAACGTCACCGCAGACCGCGACGCCCGAGCGACTGGCCGTGCTCGCATCGTCGGGCGTCGAGCGGGTCAGCATTGGGGTGCAGAGCTTCGACGATGTCGAGGTTCACGCGCTCGGTCGACCCCAGCGCGAGACCGACGTCGAAGCCGCACTGCGCACCATTCGTGACGCGAGCATTCCGATTCTCAACATCGACCTGATGTACGGAGGGCAGGGGCAGACCCCTGCGAGCTTCTGCGACAGCATTCGGCGCGCGCTGGCCTGGAGTCCGGAGGAGCTGTACCTGTACCCTCTCTACGTCCGGAAGTTGACGGGACTGGCCCGCCGAGCGCGGCAGTGGGACGACGAGCGGCTCCACGCGTACCGGGTCGGGCGGGACTTGCTGCTCGCGCACGGCTACCGGCAAGTGTCGATGCGGATGTTCCGGCGCGGAGAGCTCGGTGTGGCGGAGCCTACGGGCTATCGCTGTCAGGATGACGGCATGGTCGGACTGGGGTGCGGTGCGCGCTCCTATACTCGAGCACTGCACTACTCGTGGCCGTACTCCGTGGGCCGCCCCTCGATCCGGCAGACGATCGACGCCTACGTTCGCCGGGCCGACGACGCATACGCCCTCGCCGACTACGGCGTGGTCCTGAGTGAAGACGACCAGCGGCGGCGGTTCGTACTGCTGTCGCTGCTGCAGACGATTGGACTGGATCTCCAGGAGTACCGCGCGAGGTTCGGTGCCTCGGCGCTGGCCCACATGCCTCCGTTGCAAGAGCTGCTCGACGTCGGCTTGGCGGTCGAGGTGGACGGGTTCGTCCGTTTGACCGACGTGGGGCTCGAACGCTCGGATGCGATCGGTCCTTGGCTCTACTCCTCCGAGGTGCGTGCACAGATGGACGGGTTCGCGTGGATGTGACGGGCTACCTGACGATTCTCTATCGGGGACCGCTGTCCAGCTGCAACTACGCTTGCCCGTACTGCCCCTTCGCGAAACGTCGGGAGAGTCGCGCCGAGCAGGAGGCGGACCGTCTCGCGCTCGCGCGTTTCGTCGGGTGGGTGGCACGGCGAACTGCGCCGACGTCGGTGTTCTTCACGCCGTGGGGCGAGGCCCTCGTGCGGCATTGGTACCGCGAGGCGCTCGTCGAGCTCAGCCGGCTCGAGCACGTTCACCGAGTGGCGATTCAGACGAACCTGCACGCGCCCGTCGACGCGCTACGCCACGCCGACCGCCAGAAGCTCGCGCTGTGGTGCACGTACCACCCCGGCGAAGTGCCTAGAGCGCGCTTTCTTCGTCAATGCGCCAAGCTGGACGAGCTTGGGCTCGATTACAGCGTCGGCGTCGTTGGTTTGCGAGAGCACTTCGACGAGATCGAAGCGCTGCGAGAGGCGTTGCCGGCGTCGAGGTATCTGTGGATCAACGCCTACAAGCGCTCGCCTGGCTACTACGACGTCGAGGACATCGCTCGACTCGCTCGCATCGATCCGCACTTTTCGACCAACACGATTCGCCACCCGAGCCGCGGCCGGCGATGCCGGACCGGGGAGTCGGTCGTCAGTGTGGATGGCTCGGGCGACATGCGCCGGTGTCATTTCGTGGACGAGGTGATCGGCAACATCTACGCGGATGAGGTCACTGACGCACTTCGACCTCGCCCGTGTCCGAACGCCACGTGCGGCTGTCATATCGGCTACGTGCACATGAACGACCTCGGGCTGTATGACGTGTACGCGGGCGGGCTGCTCGCGCGCATCCCGGCGTCCGTCTCCCGCCTCTCGTAGACCGGGAGCCCGGCGGTCAGCGGCAGAGGTCGCCGCGGCTGGGCAGACCCGTGCCGTCGAGGAAGAACACCTCCGGCACCTTGCGGGCGGGCGCGGGCGTCGGCGTGGACGCGCTCGGGGTCTTGGCGGGTGCGGCGTGCTCGGTGGTCGGAGGGGTGGCTTCCGGCTCGGCGTCGTCCGAGGCGGGGTCTGGCGCGGCTTCGTCGTCGTCGGAGGGCGGTGCTTCGGTGGCGCCGCCGTCGTTTTCCCAGTCGTCGTCTTCCCAGCCGCCGTCGCCCCAGTCGCCGCCTTCGTCGCCGCCTTCGTCACCACCGTCGCCGGGGCCGGCGCTGGTCTTGGCGAACGCGGGGTCGAGGTTGCGTTCCTTGTAGATGATGATGACGAGGTTGTCGCGGCGCTTGCCGGGCGAGATGACCTTGGTGCGCTCGGGCAGGTAGACGTCGCCGACTTTGTGCACGTCGACGTGCTCGACGGTCCACAGGTTGCGGCCCTTGCTGCCGCCCGCGTTGGTCCACAGCGCGCCGCCCACGACGCGCCAGCCGCCGTCGATCCAGCCGAAGCGCAGCTCTTGGAAGAACTTGTCGTTTCGGAGCACCAGGTACTCGTAGCCGGCCTTGCGCGACCACTTCTGCGTCTCGATCTCGAACGGCGGCGGCAGCGTGGGGGCGCCGCCGAGCACGAGCGAGACCAGGCCCGAGGTCTCGAAGGGCACGCCGAGCAACGCCTCGACGACGCAGTCGGCCGGCGGGGGTCCCTCGTAGAATCCGACCGGCAAGAAGTCGTCGGACTGGCTGCGCAGGCCGTAGCCCTCTTCGTTGAAGGCGAGGGCAACCATCTCCACGCCCTTGAACGTCACGCCGCCGTTGAAGCGACCGGGCGCCTGCGCGATGAAGCCGAGGTCACCCCGCGCGAGGCGGTTGAGCACGACCCGCGCCGACGAGACCTGGATCGCGTCCAGCTGCGGCGCCGTCGTTTCCAGCAGCGCTTCCGAGGACGGCGCGCCGCCGGGCCCGTACGGCGGTCCATGACGGCAGCCGCCGAGAACCGATGCCGACAGCAGGGTGGCGACCGCGAGCGCGCGAACGTGCATCGCGGCGGAGACTAACAGGGACGGCGCACGGCGAGCCGGTCCGCGATCACTTCGCGACGGCGACGGCCGAGTCGGCGCTCGTTTGCTCCTGCAGGCACGACTCCATCATCGGCCGCACCGCGTTGGTGTAGGTCGGGTCGGTCTGCGAGTCGAGGAACCGCTCGTACAGCGGCAGCGCGGCGTCGCAGTCACCGGCCAGTCGCAGCGCCTGCGCTTGCGCGAGCAGCAGCGAGGGCGAGGCCTCGAACGCGAACGCGGCCTGGAAGGCACTGGCGGCCCCGACGTAGTCCTGCGCCGCGTACAGCTGCATGGCGCGGTCGAGCATCGGGTTGGACTGCACCTCGGCGATCGGCGGGCCTTGGTCCTGCACACGGGCGGTCGCGGCCGGCGCGGGCTCGGGCGTCGTGGGAGCGGTCTGCACGGTGGAGGCGTTGGCACATCCGAGCAGGGCGAGCGAGCAACCGAAGCCGAAAACCGAGAGTTTCATCACGGTTATTTTCGAGCCCGCGACGTGGCCGGAGCAACCAAAATCGCCGCAAATCCTTGAATTCGGTGGGACTGGGTGTGCCGCCCACCCACCGCGGACCGCGCGGATTCGCCAGTCGGCGCTCGGCCCGCGGGGCAGACCGGGCAACAGTGGGCAGCCGCCTCAGGAATCGGCGGCCTCGTGCAGCGACGTCTCGCCTTCGACGGCGAGGTACGGCCGCAGGCGCTCGAACGTCTTCTTGCCGATCCCCTTGATGCGCATCAGTTGGCGGATCGATTTGAACGGGTGTGCCTGGCGGTACTCGACGATCTTGTCGGCGGTCGAAGGTCCGACGCCGGGCAGCAGATCGAGCTGCTCCACCGTCGCCGTGTTGAGGTTGAGCGTACCTTCGAGCTTGGTCGGTCCGTTCTTGCAGCCGGCCATCGCGTAGCCGGGGGCGAAGACGACGAAGGCGAGCGCGACCGCGAGGACGATCGTGACGAACCAGCGCAGATCGAGCTCGGCGCGGGAGAGGACTTTGCGAGGGGGGAGCGACAGTGACATCGTCGGCCACGCGGAGCAGATCGTGGGCCGACACGCCCGCCGCAATGATCTCGCGGATCTCGGGCCGACCGGGCGCCGCGGGGTGGCCCGCTCACGGGACGGGTGGCCCGTCGACGGGACGCCACCCTCGCTCGATCTCCGCGGCAATCGCCGCGACCGATCGCGGGGCGCAACCTTCGGCGAAGTTGTCCACGAGCACCCACGTCGGCCGCTGGGCCTCCAGGCCGGCGCAGATCCGCGTCACCAGCCGTTGCAGCGTTTCGGGCTCCGGCTGACAGCGCGCATCGAACGGCTCCAAGTAGCGCGCGTGCGAGTCGTAGTCGAACCGCGGGGCGCAAGCCCAGTGCACCACCATCGGTGCATCCACGGCGATCGGGTCCAGCGCCGAGAGCGGCGGCGCACTGGGATGGACGGCGCGACACACCGTGGCCCCGAACTGCGTCAGCGCGTCGGCGTACGCGGGCCCGATCCACTTGTGATCGTGCGGCTCGACCGCGTAGCTCGGACCGGCCGGCAACGCGCGCAGCAAGTTGCCGAGACGATCGACGACGCCGCGTCGACCGCCGTAGGTGGCCGGATCCGCGTAGGGGATCTCGATCAGCACCAGCCCCAGACGCGCGCCGAGACCTTCGATCAGCTCGTCGACCAGGCGCGCGCCGAGCTGCGGCGACAAGAAGTCGGGGTTGGGTCTGCCGCGCCCGAAGCTCGGGCAGGCGCAGCCGTAGGGCAGGTACGCGACGAAGCGAAAGTCCTCGGGCGTCTGCGCGGCGAGTGCTCGCAGGTCGTCGCGTCGGGGCACGCGATGGCGCGTGCGCTCGAGCGTGACCGTGGTCAGCAGCGGATGCTCGACGTAGGCGGCCAGGCCGTCGGTCTGCAGGCGCGCCGCGTCGTGCTCGTGGGCGTAGATCGATCCGGCCCAGCCCGGGTGCGCCCAGCCGCACGTGCCCAGCCGCAGTGACGACGGCAGCCGTCGCGCGAGCGCGAGGGTCGCGGCGTCGACGGGCGCCGGGAGCACGGTCGGTCGCCGATCGACGCGCGGGGCCGGGAACATGTCGAGCTGGTCCGCCACCGCCCCCGCAGCGTCCCGCCGATGCCCGTCGTCGTGCAAGCGTTGCGGCGCGGACTGGTAGACTGCGTCGCAGTGGTCCGGACAACGAAGGTGACGGCGCGGCGTTCGACGCTCGCGGTCGTCGCCGGCCTCGCGACGGCGTGCGCTGCAGACCCGCCGCAGCTGCCGGGAGGGTCCTCCGCCGCGGGATCGGGCACGTCGACGACCGCCGCGGTCGCGACCGACGGCGGTGGATCCGACGGCGCCGACACCACCACGACCGTCGCGCCCGGGTCGACCGGCACCGGCGGAGTCGACACCGGCGATACCGACACGGGCAGCGACTCGAGCACCGGCGAGCCCGTCGTGGTCGTGTGCGAAGGGGCCGACGGGCTGTGTCACACGGCCCTGCCACCGTGGCCGGTCGGGTCGGCGCGCATCGAGGCGATCGGTCTCGGCGATCTCGACGAGGACGGCTTGACCGACGCCGTGGTCGCCGACGACCTCGCCAACGTGCTGTTGCTGCTCGAGGGCCAGGGCGACGGGACCTTCGCTGCGCTCGGCAGCGTGCCGACGCAGGGGGGAAACATCGACGACATCGTCGTCGCCGACCTCGATGGCGATGGGCACGTCGACGTGGCGACCGCCAACGCGGGCTCGTCGACCGTGACCGTGTTGCTCGGCGCCGGCGACGGCACGCTGTCGCTGCTGGTGATGCAAGACGTACCCGGGTCGCCACGCTCGATCACCGCCGGCGATCTCGACGAGAACGCGATCGCCGACGTGGTCGTCGGCGTCGCCGGCACGCCGGGAATCAGCCCGCTGCACGGTCCGAGCTACGACCGGGCCGGCGCCAACTACCCGATCGGCGCGGGGGCGATCGACACCGTCGCGACGGGACACCTCGGACCCGACCTCGTGCTCGACGTGGTCGCGGCGTCGCGGGCCGGTGACGCCGTGTTCGTGGTCCCGGGGGCCGCGGCCGGAGGGTTCACCGTGCCGTCGGCGCAGGCCTTCCCCGCCGGTCAGGCCGTCGGCGGCCACTTGGCCGATCTCGACGCGGACGGGTCGGTGGACCTGCTGACGGTGTCCGCGGACGCGGTGCAGGTTCGCCTCGGCGCCGAGCCCGGGACGATCGCGCCCGCCGTCGTCGGCAACTACCCGGCGACGGTCGGCATTCGCGAGGCGGCGTTCGGCGATCTCAACGCCGACGGTCGACCGGAGGTCATCGTCGTCAGCAACCAGACCGACGACCTCGGCGTGCTCGTCAACGCGGACGGGACCTCCTTCGCGCCGATGCTGCGCTTCGACTACGCCGAGAACCTGTGGGACGTCGAGCTCGCCGATCTCAACGCCGACGGTGCGCTCGATGCCGTGGCGGCGGCACGCAACGCGAACTTCCTGGCGGTCTTGCTGTCGGCCGCGACCTCACGGTAGCGGCATGCAGATCTTGACCTCGTCCCGGTTCTCCGGGTTGTCGAGGTCGGGGACCCGGTACACGCCGCCCGAGCCGGTGCGTCGGCACTCGTACCCCGCGCGACAGTCTCCGCCGTCTTTGCACTCCTTGCGGCAGCTGGTGCGTGCCGTGATCTCGTCGGCGCACAGGCCCTCGGGCAGGCACACCTCGTTGGCGTCGCAGTCGTCGCTCGGCGGGCAAACGTACTCGCTGACGTCCTCGGTGCTGGGCAGACAGCCCGCGGCTTCGCAGGCCGCCGCGTCGTCGAGCTCGCAGTACGTCGCGATGTCCTCGCGCGCCGGGTCGCACGCGACCGACAGGAAGTCGCTGCCGTAGACTTTGACGCAGGTGCCCACGTCGGGACACGTGCCGCGACCACAACCTTCGATCGTGCACTCGCCCGAGCCCGACGACGTGCGGACGCCCTGGCCGTTGACGCGATTGGACAGGTCGCAGATCCGCTCGCCGCGGAGGCTGCAGTCGGTCGACCGGCGACACGCGTCGCCGATTCGCCGACGACACCCGGTTACGGCCAACGCGGCCAGCGCCAAGAGCGCAAACGTCTGCAGGCGGGGTTGGAGCATCGAGCGGGCCGGACCATACCCCGTTCGCCGCCGACGGCCGCCAAAAAGTGACCGGCCCCCGGTTTTTGCGGCACAGGGACGGAGGTGGCACGCTGGCGGCGTGTCCGACGAGCTCGACGAGACGCTCGACGCCCTGTCCGAGCTGATCGAGCAGCACTACAGCACGCCCGACGAGCCCGACGAAGGGGAGAACAACTTCCGCTGCGAGGGCTGCGAGGGCTGCGTGGGGTGCCGGTTTTGCACCGGCTGCGTGCGGTGCCGCGAGTGCACCTACTGCGACGGCTGCGAGCACTGCGAGGGCTGCACGCAGTGTCGGGCCTGCGTGGGCTGTCTGACCACGACGCAGTCCGAGTACTGCGCCGACTGCGAGAAGAGCTCGTATCTCGTGCTGTGTCTGGATTGCGAGGAGTGCGTGCACTGCTTCGCCTGCGTCGGTCTGTCCGGCGAAGAGTTCTGCATCCTCAACGACAAGTACCCCAAGTCGCAGTACTTCAAGAAGGTCGCCAAGCTCCGCGAGGCCCTCGCGCCGCGCATCGCCGAGGGCTGGACGCCGCCGTGGGTGGATGCCGACGACGACGATGCCGACGACGACGACGATGCCGAAGCGGACGTCGACGACGCGCCGGCCGTGGCCGATCCTCTGGACCCGCGCCCCGATCCGAGGATCCCGCCGCCGCCGCAGTGGGAAGAGGATCAGGTCCTCGTGGCGACGCTGTCGGATCCCGAGCCGTTGACGACGCTGCCGGAGGCCAAGTCCAACGCCTCGGTCGCTCGTGCCGCGCGGCCACCTCGACCCACGAAACCGCGCGGCGACGAGCCGACCGTGCGTACCGCCCGACGCCCTCCACGCCCGTCGTGATCGCGTCGTCGTTTTCGTGGTAAGCGCTGAGCCATGACGGGACTCGGGTCGGACACCACGCTGGCGATCCTCGGCTGCGGCACGATGGGCGAGGCGATCCTCGCCGGGTTGCTGCGCGCCAAGGTGGTGGATCCGTCGCGGGTGATCGCGACCGCACGTCGGCCGGAGCGGGCCAAGGCGCTCGCGGACAAGCACGGGGTCGAGGCGACCACCGACAACGTGGCGGCGGCGCGCAAGGCCGACGTCGCGGTGGTGTGTCTCAAGCCGCAGCGGCTGAGCCTGGTGCTCGATCGCGACGACATGCGAGAGGCGCTCGATGGATCGCTGGTCGTGTCGATCGCGGCCGGCATTCGCGTCGATCGTCTCGCGGCGTGGCTGCCCGGGGCCGGGATCGTGCGGGCGATGCCCAACACACCGTGCCTGATCGGCGAGGGCATGACCGTGCTCGCCCGTGGCGAAGGGGTCAACGATGCGCAGGTGGCCCAGGCGCGCCGGATCTTCGAGTCGGTGGGACAGTGCATCGAGCTCGAGGACAAGCACATGGATGCCGTCACCAGCCTCAACGGCAGCGGTCCCGCGTTCGTGTACGTGGTGCTCGAGTCGCTCGCCGACGGGGGGGTGATGATGGGTCTACCCCGCGCCGTCGCGCTCAAGATCGCGGCCCAGGTGCTGCAGGGTTCGGCGCGGATGGTGCTCGAGACCGGCTTTCATCCCGCCGCGCTCAAGGACCAGGTCACCACGCCCGCGGGCTCGACGATCGCCGGGCTGCTGACGATGGAGGACGGCCGGATCCGCTCCGTGCTCGCGCGCGCGATCCAAGAAGCGACCCGCGTCGCCGCCGGCCTCGGCGATCCGTAGCGCGACGGCGGCGCTCCGACCCTCGTGACGCGACCTTCGAGGTCCTGCGGCAGCTCCTCCCGCGTTGCGCCGATCTCGACCACGAAGTCCAGTGTGACATCGCGGTCGAGAGACGATGCGCGACGCCGGGCCTCGACGAGCATCCTCTCGGAGATGTCGACGGCTGGCCGAGATCCGCGCAACCCGTTCGCCGATCCGCAGCAAGTTGTAGACCTCGTCGGAGATGACCATCAACTCGGGGTGGCGACCGATCACCTCGGCCAGGGCCACCAGCTCCTGGCGCGTGTACGCCGAGCCCACCGGGTTGCCGGGGTTGGTCAGCACCAGGACCCGCGACTTCGGGGTGATCGCGGCGGCGAGCCGCTCGGGGGTGAGCTTGAAGCCCGAGGCCGCGTCGGTCGTCACCGGTGACGGTTGTGCGCCGGCCATGGCGACGAGGTGAGGGAACTGAAACCAGTGCGGCGTGGGCAGCAGCACCTGCTTGCGAGGCCCCTGGGTGAGCGCCGCAATGGTGTCGTACACCGCCTGCATGGCGCCGTAGGTCACCAGCACCTGCTCGGGGTCGTGGTCGATCCCGAGGTAGTTGCGTTGGAAGGTCGCGATCTCGGTCCGTAGCTCGGGTCGACCGCACGCCGGCGGATACGACAACGATTCCGTGTCGGCGACGCCTTGCTCGATGGCCGCCCGCACCGACACCGGGACCCCGAAGCTCGGAGATCCGGTATCGAGCGGAATGCGTGCGTCCCACTTCAAAGGCGTGCCTCGTAGCCGGCCTCGGTCAACGCTTGCAGGATCTCCTCCACACGCGCGCCCTCGTGCGTCACGCGGACCTTGCCTTCGCGCAGGCTCACGTCGACGTGGCACACCCCGTCGATGTCTCGAAGCGCGTGGTTGATGTGCCGCACGCACGAGCCGCAGGTCATGCCGCGTACGTCGAACGTCACTTGCTGATTCGTCTTCATGTCGGTTCTTCCGGTTCCGGTCGCCGGTCTTCGGCGGGCCGGCTGTGCTGACGCGCAACCTGTCGCGGCATTTCAGTGCGTCGCGTCGAAATCGTCAGGCCGCGCCTCGCCCACGCGAGCCGCCGCAAGGCGCGACAGCGCAATGGGGCCTCGCTGTAATGCCTGCGGCAGGCGTGCGTCTGCAGGACGAAGACCCCGATGCCCTGCCAAGCCACCCCAAAACCCAACCCGTTTCAGATCGCCGTCGAGGCCGTGATCAAGGCCGCCGTCGCAACGTTGGAGGCGCGCCGCGAAAAGCGTCGCGCTCCGCGGCCGTGCGCGTGCTGCCACGCGTGCGCCCCAGGGGCCGCCATCGCCCCACGCGAGGTCGACGGCTCGGAGCCCGCGTCCGAAGCGGGCCGTGGCAGCAGCACGGAGAAATGACCATGACGAGCACGACCACCACGACCACCCTCCATCCATCGAGCGCCGTCGAGCTGACGTTTCCCATCGAGGGCATGACCTGCGCCTCTTGCGTGCGACGCATCGAGGGCGCGCTCGGCAAGGTGCCCGGCGTCGAGACGGCGAGTGTCAACCTCGCGACCGAGCAGGCCCACGTGAAGGTCGATGCCGCCAAGGTGCCCGCCGGGGCCCTCGAGGCGGCGGTCGAGCGCGCGGGGTACAAGGTCGGCGCGCCGCCTCGGGCGCAGGCCGCCGCGGGTCCCGGGGCCGAGGTCGCCACGGATCCACCGACGGACGACCGCGAGCGCGCGCGACAGCACGAGCTCGCCGACCTGCGACGAAAATCCATCGTCAGCCTCGCGATCGGCGTCGCGATGATGACGCTGATGTATCTGCCGATCTCGCACGCCGCGATGCGGGCTGCAGCCCCGCTGCAGCTCGTCGCCGCGACGGTGGTGCAGGTCTGGGCCGGCGCGACCTTCTATCGGGCGGCCTGGGCGGCGGCGCGTCACGGCGCGACCAACATGAACACGCTCGTCGCCGTCGGTACGACCGTGGCCTATGGCTACAGCGCGTTCGTGACCCTGTGGCCGCAGCTCGCGACCGCGTGGGGGCTACCGGCGCACCTGTACTTCGAGTCGGCCGTGTTCATCGTCGGACTCGTGCTGCTCGGTCGATGGCTCGAGGCGCGCGCCAAGAAGCAGACCGGGGCCGCGATCAAGGCCCTGATGGGCCTGCGCGCCAAGACGGCCCGGGTGCTTCGAGACGGGCGCGAGCTCGACGTCGCGCTC
Organism: uncultured Pseudomonadota bacterium; assembly: GCA_937896535.1. Classification (GTDB taxonomy): domain Bacteria; phylum Myxococcota_A; class Polyangia; order Nannocystales; family Nannocystaceae; genus CALBMM01. The sequence goes on along the minus strand of CALBMM010000161.1, from coordinate 45,531 downwards.
GACGACGTCGTGGTCGGCGACCTCGTGCGCGTGCGCCCCGGCGAGACGATCCCCGTCGACGGCGTGGTGACCGACGGTCGCTCGGCCGTCGACGAAAGCATGCTCACCGGAGAGAGCCTGCCCGTCGAGAAGACGGCGGGGGCGACCGTCATCGGCGCGACCCTCAACCGGACCGGCAGCTTCGTCTTTCGCGCGACGAAGGTCGGCAAGGACACCACGCTGGCGCAGATCGTTCGCCTCGTCGAGGACGCCCAGGGCTCCAAGGCCCCGATGCAGCGGCTCGCCGACACGATCTCGAGCTACTTCGTCCCGATCGTGCTCGGGCTGGCCCTTTTGACCTTCGTCGGCTCGGTCGCGCTCGGGCTGGGGGTGTCGCACGCGCTCAGCGCGACGATTGCGGTCCTCATCATCGCGTGTCCGTGTGCACTCGGCTTGGCCACACCGACGGCGATCATGGTCGGCACGGGCAAGGCCGCCCAGCACGGCATCCTCATCCGCGGTGGCGAGGCGCTCGAGCAGGCCCGCCGCGTCGACGCGGTCGTCCTCGACAAGACCGGGACGATCACCCGCGGCGAGCCCAGCGTCACCAAGGTGCTCGTCGCCGACGGATTCGACGAGCGCGAGGTGCTGCGACTGGCTGCGGCCGCCGAGGTCGGCTCCGAGCACCCGCTCGGGGAGGCGATCGTGGGGCGGGCCCGCGCGCTCGGGCTCGCGCTGCCGGTCGCGGAGCAGTTCGCCGCGGTCTCCGGTCGTGGCATCCAGGCCATCGTCGAAGGACACTTCGTGGTCCTCGGCAACCGAGCCTTCATGGCCGACTGGAGCCTCGACGTGGGCGACCTCGGCCGCGAGGCCGACGCGCTCGCGCGCACCGGCGCCACCCCCATGTACGTCGGGTGGGACGGACGGATCGCCGGGCTCATCGCGGTGGCCGACACGATCAAGCCCGAAGCTCGCGACGCGATCGCGCAGCTATCCGCGCTCGGCCTCGAGGTCTGGATGCTCACGGGAGACAACCGTGCCACCGCGCAGACCGTCGCCCGCGAGGTCGGCATCGAGCACGTGCTCGCCGACGTGCTGCCCCACGAGAAGGCGGACGCGATCCGGTCGCTGCAGGCGCGCGGCAAGGTCGTGGCGATGGTGGGCGACGGCATCAACGACGCGCCCGCTCTCGCGCGGGCCGAGCTCGGGATCGCCATCGGCACCGGCACCGACGTCGCGATGGCGGCGTCGGACATCACGCTCATCGGCGGTGACCTGCGCACGATCGTGACCGCCATCGCGCTGTCGCGGCGGACGGTGTCGACGATCAAGCAGGGCCTGGCGTGGGCGTTCGGATACAACGCACTGCTCATCCCCGTTGCGATGGGAGCGCTGTATCCGTTCTTCGGGGTCTTGCTCAGCCCGGCGCTGGCCGCCGCCGCGATGGCGATGAGCAGCGTCAGCGTGGTGACCAACGCGCTGCGCCTGCGTGGCTTCCAGCCGCCGCGTGATGCCGGCGAGCTGCTGCACCCGCCGATCGGCGCTCGCGTCCAAGAGGTCGGCTACCTCGCGGCCATCGCCGTGGTCGCGCTCACGATCGGGGCGCTGGCCATGGCCTGGGTGCCCGAGGGCCACCGCTCGGCCGGCGCGGCGCCGCACACCGCGACGGCCACCGAGACCCATGGTGCCGACGCGCCGACGCGCGAGGGGCACGTACGGTGAGCCGCGGGGTCCGCTCCATCGGCGGAGAGGCGCCCGGGACACTCAGTCCATCTTGGTGATGTCCCAAGTGCCCATCTCGCCGGTGTTGAACGACCACTCACCGTCGCCGGCCTGCTCGGTGAGGCTGCCGATGAAGCTGCCGAAGTCGGCGTTCTCGGTGGTCTCGAGCTTGGCCGAGAACATGCCCTCGTCGCAGTTGATCACGGCGCTGCCGAAGGGCTCGAGGCCGGGGGCGGTCAGGCGGATCTCGACGTCGGGCTCGTCCTCGGACTCGCCCTCCATCACGTCGATCTCGACGTCGCCTTCGGCGTCACCGGCGAACTTGCCGACGTAAAAGCCCAGCAGGGGGCAAAGGGCGCCGCATCCGGGGACAAGCGCGAGGAGCGTGAGCAGAGAGATCGTGCGGTGCATTCCGGTTGCCTACATCGAGAATACGATGCCCCTGCGAGGGCGGATCGGCGCGAATCGACGCGAACGCAGATCGCGCTGGCGACCACGCACGGCCTCGCGGTTGCGCCTTTGGGCCGTGCGTGGCACCAAGACGCATGTGGCGTGTGAGATCATTGTTCACACGAGGGTGAGCCGACGATGAACCACGACAACTGCCCGACCTGCGGCACCAAGCTCGGCCCCCTGCGCGACCACGATCGCGTGCGGCGATGTGATGCGTGCCGGCGGCCCAACCCCAAAGGGTTCAACTACTGCGGGTTTTGTGCCGCGCCGATGGAGAACACCGCGCTGCGGGCCAAGATGTCCGAGCTCGCCGCGCCCCCCGGCGGTTGGCCGAGCCTGGCGCGCGAGCTCATCGAGGTGAAGTTCTTCATGGATCGCGGCGAGCTGTCGGAGGCCTTCGAGATGGTGCAGGTGCTGCGCCAGCGCTGGCCCGGCCATCCCGAGCTTCGCGAGCTCCACGACCTGACGCCGTCGTCGCGACCCAAGAAAATCCACACGCAGGTCAATCGCGTGGTCGATGCGGTGCTGGCCAACTCGGCCGACTGGAACGACAAGCCGGTTCGTCGGGCCGCCCCGCGCTGGCAGGCGCCGGCGGAGGCCGGCGGCGACGGGCGCACGCAGGGGCACGTGGCGGTGCCGCCCGGCACGGGGCACATCGACGAAGACGCCAAGACGCTCGCGCCCCCCGGCGGCGGGGTCAACAAGCGGGTGCATGCGCCCGAGAGCCCGCGGCTGACCCGGCGTGGCCATCAAGTCCCCGGACCATTTCCGGTGATCCCGGTCATCAACCCGTCGTTTCGTGATGCGGCCGAAGCCGAGGCCGCGCAGACCGAGACGGCCGGGGGCAAGACGGGCCGTCAGCCCGTCGTCGCCGTGCCGCCGGTGAGAGTGCCGGAGCGCAAGACCGGCAAGCAGCGACCGACGACCGGCGGACGCAAGGTCGCCAAGACGCCGACGGGCAAGGGCAAGGCCGCCGCGCCGCCGAGCAGGAAGGTCGTCGCCGATCCGCAGTGGGGCACTCCGCGCGGACACACGATCGCCGTCGATGCGCTGCAGCCGGCGTCGCCGTTCGCGACTGCGGTCGAGGAAGAGGACGACGTCGATACCGTGCGGCAGCGTGCCGACGACGGCACGAACGCGCCGCCGCGTCGCAAGAAGAGCGCGAAGAAGAAGGACAGGGCGCCGTCCAAGCGTGGCCGTCCTGCCGCCGACGACAGTCCCGAGTCGGAAGACAAGCGCAAGGATCAGGCCCGTCGTCGCGCCGCGAAGTTCGGGCAGAACATTCTCGGGCGGTGACCGAGTCCGGCGACGATCGATTGGAAGCCGCACTCGCGCGTGCGTGCGACGAGTGCGGCATCCGAGCCGCCGATCGTTTTTGGGTTCGGGAGCAGTACGAGCGTCCCAGCGCGCCGCCGGCGTGCTGCGGGAGCGGATGCGACCCGTGCGTCGACGACGTGGTCGCCGCTGCGGAGCTGACGCGCCGGTATTTGGCCCAAATGCGCGCATCGGACTCGCGAGGGCCCACGTGACGTGACGACCCGCGCGAACGGGGCCCGGGGCGACGGGATCGCCACTTTGTGCCGCCGTTGACCGCGTCGGGCGGGCCTTTTGGCCGCTGCGGACCCCTTCGCGAGCGTTGTGCGCCGAGGGTCGTGTTGACACGGACGCGGCGACGGGCTAGCTGCATGCACGATCCGACGCTTTCGACCAACCAGGACCCCGCAGGGGTGCGTCGGCGCAGAGGGAGAGGAACAGGACTTTGGCAAAGAATCGATACTCGGCCGGAAAGCGCATGCGCGAGAACGAGAAGGCGAAGAAGAAGCGCGACAAAGAGGAGCGCCGTCGCCAGAACCGCAGCGGTGGCACGGACGGGATTCCGATCGCGACCGTCGAGGAGCTTCAGGGCGTCGGCCTTGCCAGCCCCGAAGAAGTCGTCGAGCAACTGCAAGCCGGCGGGGGAGCCCCGGGCCCATCCCGATCCTCGGGCGTTCCGATGCGCCTGTTCGTCGGAGGCCTGAGCTGGGACACCACCGAAGCGCAGCTACAGCAGCTTTTCGAAGAGCATGGAGCCGTGCAGGAAGCGGTCATCGTCAAGGACCGCGACACCGGTGACTCGCGTGGATTCGGCTTCGTGACGATGGCCGACCGCCGCGACGCCACCAAGGCGATCCGCGAGGTCAACGGGGCCGAGCTCGACCGCCGCACCCTGGTCGTCAAGCAGGCGACCGAGCGCAAGCGCTGAGTTCGCGAGAAATTGGCGATCGATCGGCGCGCGTCGGATCCTTGCCCGACACGCGCCCGAGATGGTCCGACCACTTCGCACGTTGCTCAGCCTCGCGATTCTCGCCGGCATGATCTGGTGCTCGTTCAAGGTGCCGCTGGGCAAGCGGACCTTCGCCGAGCACGTCGATCAGATCGGCCAGACGCCCGAGGCTCGGCAGCTCGTCGACGACGCCCGCGGAACCGTGAACCCGGTGCTCGAGGAGGCGACCAATCGGCTCCTGGGCGAGCACGTGGAGGCGCCGACCCGCATCGACGGCGACGCCGACGTCACGCTCGCCGACCATGCCGTGCCGGCGGCGGCGCGCGAGGCTGCCTCCGACGACGAGGCTCCGAAGCTGCCGGGGCGGTAGGCGAACCGGGACTTCGTTCCTGCGCCGTTCGTGCCGGAAAGAACCGCGTCCGGCGGTGTCGAACGTCTCGGTGGGGCAGACGAATTCGGATCAGTGCATCTCGTGGAGGATCCCGCTCGTGGTGGTCGCGGCGCTGGCGGCGTGCGGCGACGACGGCGGCGGGTCCATGGCATCGGCGGACACCGGCGGTACGGGCATTGCGACGCTCTCGGCGACGGACGGCGTCTCGGGCACCAGCGGCGGGGTCGACTCGACCGCCTCGGGCGCCGAGACGACCGACGGGTGTCCCGCGGCGCAGGCCTGCGGCGACGACTGCTGTCCCGATGGTCAGCAGTGCATCGACGACGCGTGTGCCGTGGTGTGCGACGACGACCGAGATCCGTGCGGGGCGTCGCAAGCATGCTGCGCGGCGACCGACGTGTGTTGGTTCGGCGAGTGCGTGACCCCGGGCGCCGCGTGTGAAGTGGCCGGCTGCGCCACCCAGCCGACGAAGTCGGCGTGCGGCAAGGGGGAGATCTGCGAGCCGACGATCGGCGCGTGCGTGCCCAGCCAGCAGGTGGGCGAGTGCACCTACGAGCCGCCGCCGTCGCAGTTCGATCCCACGCCGTCGTTTTCGTGGGGACAACGACGCGTTCGGGCGTGCACGGTCGATGCCGACTGCCAGACGGCGGAGACGTGTGTCGCCGACGTCTGCGAGGTGTCGTGGACGCATCGGGTGCCGACGGTCCAGCCGACCTACGTGCAGGTGATGTCGGTCCCGACGGTGATCGACCTCGACCAGGACTGCGTGCCGGAGCTCGTGTTCAACTCGTACTCGGCCGCGAACATCACCGACGGCGTGCTGCGGGCGATCCGCGGCGACGACGGGATGGACGTGTGGACGTTCGACGATCCGGCGCATCGACTCGACGGTGGCTCGAGCCCCGCCGTCGGAGATCTCGACGGCGACGGCACGGTGGAGATCGTCACCAAGGGCACCGGCGACTTCCTCGTGGCGGTCTCCTCGACCGGGACCTTCCTGTGGCAGTCCGACGCCTTCGACGGCGCGACCGCGCGCGGCTCGGCCGCCATCGCGAACATCGACGCCGACGGGGCGGCCGAGGTGATCTACGGCGCGGCCGTGTTCGACGCCAACGGCGTGCGCGTGTGGGAAGGTGGACAAGGCGTCGGCATCAACGGCGGTGGCCCGATCTCCTGCGTGGCCGACCTCGACGCGGACGGCCGACCGGAGCTCGTCGCCGGCGACACCGCGTACACGTTCACCGGCACGGTCGCCGCGGGCGACCTCGCGGGCGCACCGATGTGGAACGCGGGACTTTCCGGGGACGGATTCTGCGGCGTGGCCGACTTCACCGGCGACGGCGATCCCGAGGTGGCGCTGGTCGCATCCGGGACGATCTACGTGCTCGCCGGCGACACGGGAGCGGTGCTCGCCCAGGTCGCGATCCCGGGCGGGGGCAACGGTGGCGCGCCGAACATCGCCGACTTCGACGGCGACGGCGTGCCCGACATCGGCACGGCGGGAGCCAACCGCTACGTGGTCGTGGGCTACGACGGCGACGACACGCTCGAGATCCGCTGGCAGGCCGAGACGGAGGACGACTCGTCCAATCGCACGGGCTCGTCGGTGTTCGACTTCGACGGCGATGGTCGCAGCGAGGTGGTCTACAACGACGAGGAGTATCTGCGGATCTATCCGGGCGTGGAGCCCGATTGCGGCATGGCGGTCCCGGGGCCGAACTGCGACGGCACGATGTCCGACGCCGAGCTCGTCTTTCGCGATCTGTCGTCGTCGCGGACCGATACCGAGTACCCGGTCGTCGCCGACGTCGACGGCGACTTCAAGGCGGAGCTCGTCATCGTGACCAACAACGAGGCTTCACACCTCGACCCCGACCTCGTCGCCGACGCCGGCATCGAGGTCTGGGACGACACGCTCGACAATTGGGTGGCGACGCGACCGGTGTGGAACCAGCACAGCTACCACCTGACCAACGTGGGAACGGTGGGCGAGATCCCGGTCAGCGAGGATCCGAGCTGGGCGACGCCGGCGGGCGCGCCGTACAATGGGTACCGACGCAACGCGCAGGGCGACCTGGCCACGTTGTGCGCGCCGGACCTGGTGCCGTACGGGCTCGAGGCCGAGGAGGTCGCCTGTCCGGATCTCGATCTGTCGGTGTTCGTGCTCAACCAGGGCTGTCTGGGCGTGGGACCGGGGGTCAACGTCGCGTTCTACGAACAGACGTTGGGCCTGCTCGGCGTGGTGCAGACGACCGCCGCGCTGCCGGCGGGTGGTTCGGAGAAGGTGACCCTCGACGTCGACCTCGAGCCCACGACGGCGTACTCGGTGACCGTGGTCGTCGACGACGACGGCACCGGAACGGGCACGCTCAACGAGTGTCGCGAGGACAACAACATGTCCGAGCCGTTGGAGGCCTGCGGCGCAATCGGCTGAGCGGCCGTGGAGGGCCGCTGGGCACGGCGCGAGGCCGGTCTCGCGCCGGCTGCGATATCCTCCGCGCGTGCTGCTGCCGACCTCGCTCGCCCTGGTGGCCACGCTCGTGGGCGTGCCGCCAGCGTCGCCGGCACAGGCAACGGAGCCCCCGGTCGGCACCGAGGTCGAGGCCGAAACTGCGACCGAGCCCGAACCTGCGACCGAGCCTGAACCTGCGACCGAGGCCGAGCCTGCGACCGAACCTGCGACCGAGCCTGCGACCGAGACGAAGGTCCCCGACGAAGCCCCGGGACGCGCCCGCCTGCGCGGTCGTGTGCTGACCTTCGGCGAGCGCGAGCCGATCAGCGGCGCACGGTTGGTCTTCAAGGACGGGCGCGACACGGTCGAGACGTCCGACAACGGGTCGTTTTCCGTCGACCTTCCGCCCGGCGACTACGCGATCATCGTGCGCGCGCCGGGCTTCGAGGATCTCGAGAGCAACGTGGCGCTTTCGGAGGATCAGAACCTCGAGCTCGAGTATCGCCTCGACAAGACGATCGAAGGTCGGCAGTACCGCACCGAGGTCACGGCCGAGCGAGAGGTGGCGGTCTCGTCGACGCGACTGCGCGAAGAGGAGATCCGCGCCGTCCCGGGCACGCGCGGAGATCCGCTCGGCGTGATCAAGAGCCTGCCGGGCGTCAGCCAGCTCGCGGGCTTTTTGCCGTACGCGGTGGTGCGCGGGGCGGCACCGGGCAATACCGGCTACTACCTCGACGGCTCGCGGGTGCCGGCGCTGTTTCACGTCGCGATCGGCCCGTCGGTGATCCACCCGTACTTCATCGACTCGGTCGACTTCTATCCCAGCGGTGCGCCGGTGCGGCTGGGTCGGTTCGCGAGCGGGATCATCGAGGCGCGCACGGTGCCGGCGCGGCGCGACCGGGTGCACGGCGACGTCGACCTGCGCTTCACCGATGCCGGCGGCCTGCTCGAGATCCCGCTCGATCGACGCATCGAGCCGGGGTGCACCGCCAAGACCAAGCGCCGCAAGAACTGCAAGAAGGGCCCCGCCCGCGGCGCGCTCACGGTGGCCGGTCGCTACAGCTACACCGCCGCGATGTTGAGCCTTCTGCAGGCCAACGTGCGCATCGCGTTCTGGGACTACCAGGCGCGCTTCGACCACTCGTTGGGCGATCGACTCAACTTCACCGCGTTCGCCTACGGCAGCTTCGACGATCTCGGCCAGAAGGAAGCGCAAGATCCGGAGACCGGCGAGACCATCGAGCCGGATCCGATCCTCAAGTTCCAGTTCCATCGCATCGACACGCGGCTGCGTCAGGAACTGCCCAACGGCGGGCAGGCGCAGTACGCCGTGGTGCTCGGACTCGACGAGTCGGGCTTCGGCTTCGGCGAGCCCTCCGCCCCGGGCGCGATCACCAACGAGTGGCGCGTCGCCCCGCGCATCGACTTCCGCATGCCGGTCACCGAGCGGTCCACGCTCAACTTCGGCTTCGACCAAGAGGTCCAGTTCTTCCGCCTCGACAACGCGCTCAACGACCTGACCGACCTCGGCGGCGTCGAGGACCTCGCGTTGATCTTGTCGGAGCGCAACGTGTTCGGCTCGGGTCTGTACTTCGACGTGGCGCACCGGCGCGAGCGCTTCGAGGTGCGACCGGGTGTGCGCGCCGACTTCTACGTGCAGAGTGGCTCGAGCCCGTACCTCGGCGGCGCCGAGGGCATCAGCCACGCGATCGGCATCGACCCTCGCCTGCTGCTGCGCGAGAAGGTCGGCCAGCGCTGGTGGCTCAAGCAGACGGTCGGCGTGTACCACCAGCCGCCGAGCTTCCCGATCCCGATCCCGGGCATCGAGAGCTTCGGGTTCGAGCGCGGGCTGCAGCGCAACACGCAGGGCTCGGCCGGCTACGACCTGTCGCTGGTCGACGGCGCTCTCACCCTGTCGCAGGACGCGTACCTGGGCCGGCTGAGCAACCTGCAGGACTACGAGCTCGCCGCGGCCGACGACACCGATGCGGCCGGGGTCGACGAGCTCGAAGACGTCATCAAGCTGATCAACGGTTGGTCGTACGGCATCGAGACGATGCTCAAGCTCGACCCTTCGCGCAAGATGTTCGGGTGGGCCGCGTACACGCTGTCACGATCGACGCGCGACTTCGGCGGGGAGATCGGCGAGCGCCCCTCCAACTGGGACCAGCGCCACATCATCAACGTGGTGCTCGGCTACAAGTTCTCGCACAAGTGGAACGTGGGCGGCCGAATCCACTACCACACGGGACGGCCGTGGACGGCGCCGGAGATCGGCCAGGACCAGTTCACCGCGCTCACGCAAAGTCGCAACAACGCCCGCCTGCCGCCGTTCTTCCAGCTGGACCTGCGGGTGGAGCGAGTGTGGCGGTGGCCGGACTGGCAGCTGTCGGCCGCGCTCGACGTCGCCAACGCGACGTACTCCCAAGAAGTGTTCTTGTGCACGCCCGACAGCAGCGGCGAGACCACGCCCGACGCGCTACGCATCTACAGCCTCGCGGCCAAGACGCAGGCGCAGATGGCCGGGCTCGCGGGTTGCTCGGCGCAGGGCTTTCGCTACGTGGTGCCCTCGTTCGGCCTGCGGGCGCGCTGGTGACCGCGGGCGCGCGAGGGATCACTGCGCGGCGTCGAAGACGGCCTCACGGGCAGCGGCGAGCATGCCCCCGCGACGGGCGAGCTCGCCGGAGCGTCATGGGACGTACACGCCGTAGCACGAGCAGCTCAAGAAGGTGGTTTCGTCGGGAGTGCAGCCGAGCAACGGGAGCGTGTTTACCGTCAGGCTCGGGCAATTGCCCAGCTGGTTGGGAACCGGGTCGGGACAGTCTCCACCTGCGCTGTGGATCTGGCAGCCCTGCGTGCCCGACGAGGCAGCTTGCGGACCCGCCGCTACCGCACAGGCCTCGTCACAGGTGGTGTCCGCGTCGTAGACGTAGGTGGACCCGTACTTTTCGCAGTCCAGACCGTCGTAGCAAACGCCGCCGACGAACTGCGACCCGAGATCGTCCAGGCACGAAAAACCACACGCGCCGCAGTTGCCGGTCGAAGCCAACGAGACCGACGTGCCCGCGCAGACGGCCAAGCCGCTACCCGCGCTCTCGAGGTCGAGTGCGACGGTCGCGACCGTGGATGCACCGGATTGGTCGAAGAAGGTCACCTCGAACTCCCGGGCGATGACGTCGTCGGTGTCGATGTCGATCGCTTCCGCTGCGTTCAGATCGCCCCACGACAGCTGCAGACTGTAGGCGCCTTCGTCGGCCGTCGCGCTGAGCTCTCCGTACACGAAGCCATCGGCGCTGGCGACGGTGCCCCCGATCAGGTCGTCGATGCCGTCGGGATCGGTTGCGATCGCGACGATGAGTACCGAGCCGGCGCCAGAAAGGATGCCTGGCGAAACCGTCAGCGAGAGGATCTCGGGCGGTGCGTTGGCGCCACTGGCGTCGGTCTGGCCCCCGCCGTCCGAGGAGCTCGACGCCGCACTCGTCGACGCGTCAGGGTCGGAGGTCGAACCCCCGCTCGTGCCCGACGTGGTCGTCCCTCCATCATCGTCTCCGGAGGAGCTGGTGGATTCGGATGTCGCAACGCCGGTGGTGGTCCACAGGCCATCGTCGGAGGCTTGGGTTGCGCCCGCGGACGTCGCCGCATCTTGGGCGTCTGTCTCCGAGGGGGTTCCGCTACACGCGCTCAGCCAGCCCACGAGCGCGACGGTTGGTGTGCTTTGCATACGACTCGATGCGCGCGCGGGACGGGATGTCGCATCGAGGCGTCGTGAGCCCGCCCACGTCGGCCTCGCCTCGTTCGGCAGATGGCCGGGCTCGCGGTCGCTCGGCGCAGGGCGTTCGCCATGTGGTGCCCTCGTTCGGCCTGCGCGCGCGGGTGAGACGACGGGCCCGAGGGGCTCACTCGAGCCCGTCGAAGACGGCCTCGAGCTCGGGCTGCGTGGTGGACTTGATCGCCGAGTCCTCGGCGCGGCCCTCGAGCAAGATCACCGCGGCGTAGCCACGCGCGTGGTCGAGCCAGGGGACGGCGCCGTACGCCCCGGGGTCGGCGACCACGCCGGGGTGCTCGCGATCGACCCACCAGCCGAGGCCGTAGCCGTCGAGGCCGCCGCCGACCCCGGTCGAGCCGCCGTACGCGTCGAGGATCCGGTCTTGCTGCATGCGGGCGACGCCCTCGGCGCTCAGTACCCGCGTGCCGTTGCTGCACTCGCCCTCGCGCAGCTGCATGCCCAGCAGCTCCGCGTAGTCGAGCACGTTCGTGTAGCCACCGCCCTCGACGTTCGGGTTGTCGCTCGGCATCAGGTTCGCGGGGTCGCCCTCGAAGAACGGTGGATACGAGAACGCACCCTCCATGCCGCCCTCGAGCACCGCCTGCTGGAACTGGTTGCCGTAGCCCAGCGACGTGGTGCCGCACGTGTCGACGTACGTCTCCTGCACGAGTTGCGTCCAGGTCTTGCCGGTGACGAGCTCGGCCACGCCACCGGCGAGCTGCCACTGTCCGCCGCCGTACCGAAACTGGGTGTCGGGCGGGACGATGTCGGCCGCATCGTCGGCCCCGTAGATCTGCGCCGCGCAGTCCGAGAGCGTGCCGGGCGTCAGGTACTGGCACAGGTACGGCGCGTACGTCGGGTCGTCGAGCAGGCCGACCATCCCCGAGCTGTTCGACAGCATCTGCGCGAGGCTGAAATCGCGGCTGCCCATCCAGCCGCTGACGTACGAAGACAGCGGGTCGTCGAGGTCGAGCAGGCCCTGATCGTGCAGGCGGATCAACACGCCGACCGACAGCGTCTTGCTCGCCGACGCCAACAAGATCACGCGATCGAGCTCGAAGGTGCCGTACGCCGCGGTGTGCACGACGCCCAGGTCGCGGTGCACCACGGCTGCGGTTGCACCTTCGAGGCCGGCTTGCTGCAGATACGCTTCGACGGCCGCGTCGAAGCCCGAGAAGTCCAACGCGGCTCCGCCGGTGCTGTCGTCGGCGACGCCGCTCTCGCTCGCGGCCGCGTCGGTCGAGTCTTCGCCGCCGGTCGTGTCGTCCGACATCTCGTCGGGCTTCGCGTCATCGCTGCACGCGACCCCGAAAAGGCCCAGCGCGAGCGTCCATGTCAGCGGTCGACGAGGGCGAAGGGACGCGTTCATGACTCAAAGACTGCCGCAACTGCGGCCCGCGACTCAACGTCGATCGTCCGCCCGACGACGGCGGACGATCGACAGGAGCAGGCCGAGGGCCGAGAGCGCGACGAGACCGATCGCGAACCATCCGATGACCGACGGCAGACGACTCGGACCGCGCTTGGCGTCGTCCTCGCCGTCCTCGGAGGTCGCGATCTCGGGAGTGGACGGGGTGTCGTCGACACACCTGGCGATCTCGCGATGTTGGCCCTCGCCGCACCACGGGACTGCCTCCTCGCCGAGCGCCGCGAGCTCGGCCGGGTCGAACTTCATCGGTGGGGAGATCGTGCCGTCGGCGGCGAAGTCGACCGCCATGCCCGGGGCCACGCCGACGAGGGGCCCGTCGCCGAACTGCACGTCGGGTGCCCCCTCCTTGGTGTACACGCGCATCGATCCGTCGCTGCGCTGGTGGATGACGACGTAGCTCTTGATCCACACGTGGCGGCTGGCACCACCCGCCGAGTCGGGGCTGGCCAGAAACGACGCCACCCCCGACAGGAGCGCACCGAACTTGGCGGCGAGCTTGATGCCGATCCCTTCCTGCGCGATGAACGTCAGGATTCCACTGCCGAGCTCCGAGACGTTGTCGCGGGAGACGGGCCAACCGCTCCACCACGAGCCGCCCTTGATCTCGAACTCGTACCAGAGGTCTTCGCCGAGAACCACGCGCCCCAGGGTGCCGTTCCAGTCCAGGGTGACGAACGCGTCCTTGCATGCGCCCGGGCTGAAGTTGGACAGCCGCACGCGATCGCCGTCGGTCAGGATCAGTCCGGACACGGGCGCGAGTCGCTCTTTGCCTCGCGTGACGCTGACCCCGGCCGTACCGCTGCCGCGGCCACAGCCGAACGCGACCAACGTCGCCCGATGGAGCTTGCACGTGGCCTTGGAGCGGTCGTCCTCGGGTCCGCTGCAGAACTCGCCCTCGGCACAGCCGCAGTCGTCCGGACAGCTCACGCACGTCTCCTGCCGGTCCGGGTCGCACGTCGCATCGCCGCAGCCCACGGGCTTTTCGCACTTGCCGTCCTTGGGCTCGGGCAAAAATCCCGGGCCGCACTCGCACGCTTCGCCGCTGGGGTCCGGCGATGCGCCGGGAGGGCAGGTCAGCGCGGGCGGCGGCCGAGGCGTGGGTGTGTCGGGTTCGTCGGGGCTGGTCGGGACCGACGGGTCGAGCTTGGGCAGACACTTGTCGCCGGCGCGCTCGAAGCCGTCCTTGCACGCGCAGTCGCAGTCGGGGTGCGTGCCTTTCGCTTCACCGAGTGCGCCGAGCTCGTCGTTGCACTGCCGGCTGCACTCGACCTTGCGGCACGTGAGCGTCTCGTCCGGGGCGTAGCCCTTCTTGCAGACGCACTCGCATCGGCCTGCGACGAGCTTCGCTTGGACGCCCGGCGAGTGGTACTCGGTGCACTTGTCCTCGCACGCCTTCTTGGCGTCGGCCTTGGGCGGGTCGCCGGGGCACGTCTGGGTCGACGCGACGCAGGCGTAGACGCAGCGGGGACACGAGGTGTGCGTCGCCGCGCGTCGGCAGGCCTTCGTGGGATCGGTGGCTTTTTCGGCGACCGAGCCCGCGGACGAGCACACGCAAGTTCCGTCGTAGCCGTAGTGCGCGTGCGCGACCGAGCTGCAGCTGGTCTGGACGCACCCTGCGTACCTGCGGCTCCATTCCCAGCCAGGGTCGCAGTCGCCGGTCGTCTCCCACGTCCATCCCGTCAGGACGCCGATGGCCAGCGCGATCCAGATCGCGAATCCACGTCGCACCGATCCTCACGGTACCATGGTGGTCGTGGCGGTCTTGTCGCTGCTGGAGGGCGAGAGCTCCCCCCGCGTGGTGCAGGTCTATCCTCTCGCGTCGCGCGACAATCTCGTAGGCCGCGCAGAGTGGGCCGATGTCGGCATCGTCGACGCCAGCGTGTCGCGCGAGCACGTGCGAATTCAGCAGCGGCACGACGGTTGGGTGGCCGTGAGCCTCTCGAGCGCCAATCCGGTGAAGGTCGATGGCCGGCCCGTACCGGAGGTGCCGCTGACACCTGGCATGGTGCTGCAGCTGGGCAAGGTCCGCGTGCGCTTCGACGCCGACGATCCCCGCGCGCAGCCCACGATGATCGACACGGGGATCCCCAAGGGGCTCGCGTCCTCGCCTCCCGTCGCGGCCGTTCCCACGCCCGTCGAGGCCCAGCTCGCCGTTGCGCCGCCGCCTCCCGCCGTGTCGCCGGCGATCGACACCTCCACGCCGCGCGGCTACGACTTCGACGACGCGCGTGTGCCGTCGCGACCGGATCGCCCGGATCGCCCGGATCGCCCGGAGATGATGCTCTCGCACTCCGTGTGGCCGTCATTGGTCTGGGGCCTGCTGCTCGCCTCCGGAATCACCCTGTGGGTGCTGCGAGCGCAGGTGGCGGAGGTGGTCGCCGCGCAGTGGCCGTCGGTCGCGGCCTGGGTCGACGGCTGAGCCCTACTTGGGCCAGACGAAGGTCCAGCGGCACACATCGTCGCCGAGGGCCCGACACTGCTCTTCGCACTCGAGCTGGTCTTCGCCCGACAGCTCGGTGGCGCGAACCATCCAGCCCTTGATCGCCAAGCAGTGGAGGCGATTGGGGTGCGAATGGTCGCGCAGCTCCACGGCGACGCGGTTGCCCACGTCGCGCTCCACCACCTCCATCGTCCCCTCGTCGAACTGGGTGCGCCACGCCTTCGCGGCGCGGTCGAGGAGCCAGCCGACGTTGCCGAACTTGAAGAACAGCCGCATCACGGTGGTCAGGTTCGCGTCGCAGGAAAAGCGACCCATCGCGTAGCCGATCTCGCCGTCGCCGTTGCCGAGCACGCGGTCGATCGTCGCGTTGAGCGTCTCGAACAGCTCGTACGGATACCAGCGTGTCTCCAGGTAGCCGGCATCGAACGTCTCGCGATCGGTCTCGGGCAGGGCCTGCGCGACCCGCTGCAAGGCCTCGGTGCCCTGGCCACGCACGTACACGTAGCGTGCACGCATGACCTTTCCGCTGACGCGCATCTTCGCCGACAGCGTAGCAGGAGTTGGGGCCGGCAACGGTTGACCGAACGGTCAGCGCAGGGCGATCCGCGGCGCGTCGCGGCGCGGCACGGGCTCGGTCGCGCCCGGCTGTGGCGGTCGTGCTCGCGGATACGGATCGAACCGTCGCGTCGACTTTCCGGTCTTCCTCGGACAGGCCCGTGGCGGCGTCGGGCGCCAGCTCGTCCCACAGCTTGAAGATCTTGCGACGCCGCGCCGCAGCCGTCAGCGCGTCGTTTTGCCAGACGCGGTGGACCTCGGCGAGCAGTCGGCGCTCGGCGTCGGTCCATGCGTCGTCGCGAACCTCGCGGCGCATTCGCTCGCGCAGCGCCTCGGTCTTGGCGAGAAACTCGGCCTTGGCGGACTTGGACACGCTGGGGGTGCCGATCCCCGCGAAGCGTCCCCCGGCACTGATGAGGATCGGCGCGGGCCCGTAGCCGCGACCGCCCGACTCGTCGGGCCCGATCTCGATCGCCGCGAACGCGCGCTCGGACGCGCTGGGCGGGGGCGCTTGCTCGCGCTCGGGGCGGTCGCGGTGACCGGGTGGTCGCAGCAGCGCCCCGATGAAGCCATCGGCCGCGTACATCACGTGGTCGCCGGGTCGGTCGAGGCGCACCCGCGTCCCCGGCCGAAACTCGACACTGCCGTCCTCGTCGATGATCGCGACGAACCTTCCATCGGGATCGTCGTAGCGGAGTTTACCGTCGGCGAGCGGCACGAACTCGCCGGCGTCGTCGCGCGGCGTCGCACGCCGCAGCTCGGGCGCCAGCCGCGGGGCGGTGACCTTGACCCGCGGGGACGGCTGCGCGGTCGGGACTCGCGACGGCACGGGTACGACGGGCCCGGCCAGCAGACATGCGGCGATCGACACGACGACGACCATCGACGATGAGACTATCCCCCTCCGTGCGACTTGGGTTGTGATCGTCGACACGAAAACGAGGGTCGGTGTCCCGAGGTTGGGCGGGCGGCCTTTCGAGTCGACGCTTGGAAGGGTGCCGACGACACGACACACGACGCAGAGCCCCCCGTGATACGAGCACCTACAGAACGTTCCCGTGGAATGCTGGCGACCGGTGCGGTCGTCACGATCGCTTCGTGCAGCTGGCTGCTGTGGTCCGGAGCATGTGGGCCGAGCGCCGGCTCTGGCGAGCCACTCGTCTTTCCCAGTGACGAGGGAAGGCGCTACGCTGCTGGCCTTTGTGACGCAATTGAACGCTGCGGATGCGTCCTGTCGTTTCCATCACGTTCCGCCTGCGAGGATGCGTACGGAGCACGCTTCGATGAGTTCCTGAAAGCAGGTCTCGAAGTCGACGATGTCTGCCTCGAGTCGTGGCTCGGGGCGGCGGCACAGGACGCCTGCTTGGACGACATCGACCTCGCGCAGACGTTTGCCTGCGCTCCTCTGCGCGGGGACAAGGGCGCAGGCGAGGCGTGCCGTGGCCATCTTGGTCTCGCGATCGGGGTCGAGGAGTGCGAGGACGGGTCGTCCTGCCGCAATGGTGTCTGCTCGATGGACCCTGTCTCCGACACGGTGCCTTGGCAGACGCTGGGGGAAGGCGATCCGTGCGGGCCGACCTTCACCGGCTTCTGCCGAATGGAGGATCTGTACTGCGACACGTCGTCGGGACAGTGCACGATGCGAGCCGCGGCGGGGGCCGAGTGTCGCGCTGGAGGCTGCGAGCTGTGCGTCGAGGAAGGCGAGACCTCCTTGTATTGCAGCGGCGCGGATGGTGAGTCGGTGGGCGTGTGCGTGGCGTTGCCCGCGGTGGGCGAGGCCTGCGATCCTCTCGACGTCTCGCGGTGCGGTACTTGTGGCGATGTCGGCTGGTGTGATCCCGCAACCGAGACCTGCGTCGGAGGCGACGAGCCCGCATTGTGCGGCCTCGTCGACAGCTAGCGGCCGGCGCGCGGCGAGGTCCGCTCGGCTCTCGCCGAGCAGCGAGGGCGACGACGACGGGGACGAGCGTCGCGACTTCCAGTCGCTCGAGTCGCTGCTGGCGTACGTGCTCGTCGCGCAGGATGGTCGGCGAATCCGCGTCTACACGCGCGAACCCGACGGGCGCTGGCCAGCCGAGGCGCGGAGTTATCGCGACTCGGACGCCTTCGACTTGCCGTCGTTGACCCGCTCGATCTCGGTGTCGGAGATCTACGACGACATCCTCGACTCGGGTGGCCGTTCGTTGCTGCGTTGAGCCGCCACGTCAGTGCGCCGCCAGTGACAGCTGGATCGAGATCGTCTGGTCCGGCGCGAGCGCCGGCCACGTCACCAGCCGCGCGGCTCGCTCGATGCACGCGTCGGTGACCTCGTCGCCGGTGCCGCGGACGAGCGCGACGACGAGCTGGCCGTCGACGACGCGCATGCGGAGCGTCAGCCGATGGTGCGCCTCGCGAGAAAACGCCGCCGACTCGGCGTAGCAACGCCGGATCCGGGGGCGGGCGTCCCGTGCCGCCTTGCGGAAGGCGCGGGCGGGCTTGCCGTACACGTCGGTGGCCCGACCGATCACCAGGCGAGGGTTGTTGGGCCATTCGCCGTGCAGCTCCGTCTCCAACGACTCGACCGCGCTCGGGCGGCTGACGAACTCGCGCACGACAATCGAGCCCGCGTGCCCGTAGCTCATCTGGGCCGCGGTCGTGCCCGCCAGCGAGATCCCGCCGGCGTGGTCCGCCGAGACGCCGTACGGGGTCAGCGTGGGCTCGACGACCAGCGCCGGCGTCCCGTCGCCGACCGTGCGCGAGCGATCGACCGCGACGAAGCTCGTCAGCGGCGTGACGATGTGGTGCGTCAGGCCGAGCGCGACGATCGCTTCGGCGGCGTCCGGATCGTCGCCCGCCCACAGCCGCGGCTCGAGATCCGCGACCGCGGCACGGGCCCACAACACGTCGATCGCCGCCGCATCCGGCGGGGTGACGACCGCGAGCGCGACCTCCACGTCCGCGCCCTCGACCGTGCCGTGCAGGCTGGGCGGGCGCGACGGATCGCCGGTCCAGGTGCCGTACGCCACCACGAGATGACTCGCGAACAGATCCGGCAGCCGAGTCGGATGCGCCTCCGACAACGTCATCGCGCCGCCCTGCAGCCGCAGCCCTTCGACCACCGGATGATCGACGTAGCGCACGAACGCACCCACGGCGCGCTCGGACGTGTCGAACGCCCCGACCTCGAGCGGCACCCCGTGCCCGGCTCTGGAGAGCCTCGCGATCAAGTGGCGGTTGGGTGAGGCGCCGATCCCCACGCCGAACACCCGCGCGCGCTGCCCCCGGTCACCGAGCCGCTGCACGAGCGCGCTGGCGCCGGCGAAGATCTCCTCTTCGTTGCCGATGAAGCCGTCGGTCACGAACAGCACGTAGCGGTTGCGACCCTTGCCCACCTCGTCGCGCAAGGCGGCTTCGGTCGCGCCGGCCATCATCGTGCCACCGCCGGCGGTCAGTCCCGCCAGGAACGAGATCGCCGAGGCGACGTTGGCCGCGTTGGCCGGCCGCGGCGCGTCCCAGAGCTTGTCGACCCCGGACTCGAACGCGACCACGTTGAACGTGTCGACGGGACGCAGGTGCTCGACCGTCTCGCGCACGGTCTGCTTGGCCAGCGCCAGTGGCAGGCCCCACATCGAGCCGGATCGGTCGACGACGAACACGATCTCGCGGCGGCCGACCTTGGCGTCCACGTCGAGCTTGGGGGGCTCGACGACGAGGGCGTAGTGACCGGTTCCGTCCGCGCCGGGCTTGCCGAGCCACAGCGTGGCCTTGGGGGCGCGCGCCTCGGTGCGGTACCGCAGCACGAAATCGCGGTTGGGGAGCTCGTCGGCCTCGACCAGGCGCAGGTCCAGCGCGTCGTCGTGGCGGTCGGCCGCCACGCGATGGGTGGGAACCTCCCAGTCGACGATCGGGTAGCCGGGCGCGGCGTGGACCTCGATCGTGAAGTCGTCGCCGCGGCGCATGCCTTCGCCGACGACCGGCGGCGAGATCCTCGACGCGTCCGGGACCTGGTCGGTGTCGGCCCGCGTGCCCACGCCCTTGGTGGTGCCGGTGGGCGTGCCGGGCACGAAGCGCGGGCCCACGACCATCGGGAACGCGAACTCGTACTCGCCCGCATCCCAGGTCAACGCCTGCAAGTACTCGATCTGCACGTCGATGTCCTCGCCCGGTGGAAGGTTGGCCAGCGACTGCGTGAAGATGTTCGGTCGCTCCTGCTCGAGCAACGCGGCGGTGTTTCCGGCCGCCTTCGCTTCGTCGTAGATCGCGGCGGCGACCTCTCGGCGCTCCACGTCGCTTTCGATCACGCGGCCGCCCACGACGATCCGCATCCGCGATACCGCGCTGTTTTCGGGCAGCGGAAACGCGTACACGACCTCGATCGGATCGGTCGCGTCGTTGACGAAGGTCTGCGTGACCGTGACGTCGGCGAAGTGAGCGCGAAGCTGCGCGTCGACGTGGGTGTGGCGCAGCGGCAGTCGATGACCGGACGCGTCGCGGATCGCCGGCAGCTGTCCGGGGTCGGTGTAGCTGTACAACCCGTCGGCACGCGGCACGGCCGGGCCGTCCCACGCGACGTCGCCGAGGCCCTCGGGAGGCTCGCGCGGCGGCTCGTCGAACGGGGGGATCTGCAGCCCGTTGTCGGAACCGACGTAGGGCAAAGTCGTGTCGTCGTCGATGCTGCGCGAGCCCACGATCGGCGCGCAGCCGACACACAACCACAAAGCGAACACTCGTCGGGTGCGTCGTCTCGAGATCGGCGGCATCGAGGTCGCAACGGCCAGTCGCGGCGATCTCTTTCAGACGACGCCGACCGCCGGGGATGGTTTGCCTCCCCGGCGGTGAACGATCACGAGGGCATCTTCTCGATGAGCTTGGCGAACACGTGTTCGACCCGCGAAGGCTCGTCCTTGCACACCGGCTGCACACCCTGGACCTCCTCGCCACGCGCCATCGCGTCGAGCACGGCGGGGAGCAACTCGCGGCACATCTTCTTGAAGCCACCCGCGAGGATCAGCGAGACCATGATCGCGCGCAGGCCCTCGAAGCCGCGCTGCTCGAAGTGCAGCGTCGTGCCGTCGCCGTCGGGCTCGAGGCGAAACTCGACGATCGTGTCGATCGGACCTCCGCGCCAGCTCCACACCATGAGACGCTCGGTCTGCAGCTGCAGCACCTTGCAGTGCACGATGCCGTCGAAGCCGGGGGCCGGGTCGGTGCGAAATGTGAACGCGTGACCGACCTCGGGCACGAAGCCGTTGGGCATCAGCCACTTGGCCATGGCGGCAGAGCTGGTCAGCGCTGCCCACACGCGCGAGGGTGGATGCGGGTAGCGGACCGTGCGGCGGATCGTTCGTTTCATGGCGTGTCGTCCTCGGCCTCGGGGCCATACGGGGCTTGTTCGTCGAGCAGGGCACCGAGCCGATGCAGGCGCGCGTCCCAGAAGCGCTCGTAGTGGGAGATCCAGTCGTAGATCGGACGCAGCGCGTCCGGCTGCAGCGAGTAGATCCGGCGCCGACCGTGCGCGCGCACCTCGACGAGCCCGGCCTCGCGCAAGACCTTGAGGTGCTGCGACATCGCGGGCTGGCTCATCGCGTGGGCGGGGTCGAGGTCGGAGGCGCCCGCGTCGCCAAGGGCGAGGCGGTCGAGAATTCCGCGGCGGGTCGGGTCGGCGACGGCGCGGAACAACGCGGGCGAAGGCTGCACTCGGACATCATATAAGAATATGCTTATATGTCAAGCGATGGACCCGACGCCGCCGAAAACAGGCTGCTACGCTCCGTCTCGTGAGGGCTACGCACGTTCTCGTCGTCGCGGCGATCGGCCTCGCCGGCTGTCCACGCTCCACCACCCAACCGCCCGACGACTCCACCGCGGCCCCGACCACGGCCGCCACGACGACCCCCGACGACGGGGCGGACGCACCACCCGCGGATCCGGACTGCGTGTCGTTCGTCGAGCCCGAGGTCATCGCGGAGCGCTACGAGACGGGCGCCAAGAAGCTCGAAGACAGTCGCGACGGCGAGCACTTTCGCAAGGCGGAGTTCGAGGAAGCGATGGGGGCGCTGCAGTTCGCGGCCAAGAACGGTCACGTCGCCGCGCAGTCGCTGTACGGCCGCACCATGTTCTCGGTGATGTTCCAAGGATCCGCGCCCGAGGTCGATCAGCGCGACGACTACGTGTCGGCGCTCGCGTTCCTGCGCGTGGCCGCCAAGGCCGGCGAAGAAGCGGCGGCCGGCTACCTGCCGGGCTTGACCGACGACGTTCCGCCCACGAGCGAGCCTCCGCTGGAATCCTTGCCGGCCCCGTGGGTCCACGCCGCCTACGAGATGGCCGACGCGTGGATCGAGTGCCACGGCCTGCCCAAGTTCACGGGCAAGGAGTAGTCCCGCGTGTCGGGCCCGCAGAGCGGGTCGCCGTTGCGCCGCCTCGTGCGTCGGCTGACCGGCAAGCACGCCGAGGTCGAGGGTGACGACGAGGCGCTGCTGCAGCACCTGGAGTCGGTGTCGCACGTCTCGGGTCGCGAGGCTCTGGACGTCGCACTCGATACGCTCATGCGTCTGGTCGGCGCGCAGCGAGGTTTCATCGCCGTGCGCGACGAAGATGGGTCGCTGCATTTCGTGGCCGCGCGGGCGTTCTCGTCGTTGACGCTCGAAGCCCCCGCGGCGCAGCTGTCCCGATCGATCTTGGATGCGGCGCTGCAGGACGCCGGCATCGTCAACGTCGAGGACGCCGGCGAGGACCGCCGGTTCGCGCAGGCCAAGAGCGTCAAGGCCCTCGGGCTCAAGGCCGTGCTCGCCGTGCCGCTGCTCGACGCCGGGGTGCCGTTCGGTGTGCTGTACCTGGACAACCCCGCCGAAGCCGCCGCGTTCGACGACGCGCGCCGGAAGTCGGCGCAGCAGCTCGCCGAGTTGGTGGCGCCGGTCGTCGGCAAGGAGATCGAGCTGGAGCGTCTGCGTCGAACCGTGGCCGCCCAGATCGAGCCGCTGCGTCGCGCGGCGGGCCTGGAGGCGATCGCCGGCGAGTCCGCGTCGATGCTCGAGGTGCTCGAGCTCGTGCGCAAGGTGGCCCCGACCCGCGCGACGGTGCTGATCACCGGCGAGACCGGCACCGGCAAGGAGCTCGTCGCCCGGGCCCTACACTCGCTGTCGCAGCGCGCCGAGGGCCCGTTCGTCGCGGTCAACTGTGCGGCGTTGCCGGCGTCGCTGGCCGAGCGCGAGCTGTTCGGCCACGCCAAGGGCGCGCGCTCCGACGCCGACGAGGATCGGATCGGACGCTTCGCCGCCGCCGACGGCGGCACGCTCTTCCTCGACGAGATCGGCGAGCTGCCACCGTCGGTCCAGACCAAGCTGCTGCGCGTGCTCGAGCGCGGCGAGCTCGAGCCCGTGGGATCGACGACGTCGGTCGCCGTCAACGTGCGGCTGGTCGCCGCGACCCATCGCGACCTGTCGGCGCTCGTGAAGGCAGGCTCGTTTCGCGAGGACCTCGCGTTGCGCATCCGCGTGGTCGAGATCCACCTGCCGGCACTACGGGAGCGCGACGCGGACGTGCTGCTCATCGCCGACCAGCTGCTGTCGCGATTCGCCGACGAGCACGGATCTGCGGCCCGCGGGCTGACCGACGCGGCGCGGCTGGCCCTGCAGACCTACCGCTGGCCCGGCAACGTGCGGGAGCTTCGCAACGTCGTCGAGCGGGCGGTGATCCTCGCCTCGCACGCCGAGATCGACTGCGACCTGCTCCCACCCGAGATCGTGGGCTCGCTCGGTGAAGGGGGCCATGTCGACATCCGACAGGCCGTCCGCGAGTTCAAGCGACGGTTCGTGCAGCAGGCCCGGGCTGCCGCCGACGGCGACCACCAGCGCACCGCCGAGCTGCTCGGGGTCAATCCCCGCTACCTGTACCAGATGCTCAAGGACCTCGGCCTGTAGAATCGCCGACGTGAGGACGGTGTCCGACCGAAGCGTCGCGCGGACGAGCGGTCCGCGGTTGGGCGTCGGCGACGTCGCGGGACGCTACGTGATCGAGGCGTCGATCGGCCGAGGCGGGATGGGCGAGGTCTACTCGGCCTTCGACCCCGAGCTCGAGCGGCAGGTCGCGATCAAGACGATCCAGCTCGACGCCGATGCCGACGCCGCGCGTCACCTCGAAAAGGAGGCACGCGCCCTGGCCCGGGTTCGCCATCCCAACATCGTGACCGTGTACGACGTGGGCGTGCACGACGGTGGCGTCTTCGTCGCGATGGAGTTGCTGCAAGGCGAGCCGCTGTCGGGCTGGATCGCGCCGCCCAAGCCGTGGCTTCGGGTCGTGGAGGTGTTCCTCGGTGCCGCCGAAGGCCTCGCCGCCGTGCACGAGGTCGGGATCGTGCACCGTGACTTCAAACCCGCCAACGTGATGGTCGAGCCCGACGGCCGCGTGGTCGTGCTCGACTTCGGTCTCGCGCGGCTGCATCGGGGGGTGGGCACGTCGCATCCGGTCGACCCGCACGCGTCGGTCGACGGGCCGAGCACGCGCAGCGTCGTGGGAACGCCGGGCTACATGGCACCCGAGCAGCTCGAGGGCGATCCCGCCACGGCCGCGTCGGACCAATTCGCGTGGTGCGTGTCGCTGTTCGAGGCGCTGCACGGACAGCGACCGTTTTCGGGCAGGCACGTCGTCGAGCTGCTCGCCGACATTCGCAAGGGACCGCACGCCCGCCACGGTCCGGGCGCGCACGGCGTGCCGCCATGGCTCGATCGCATCGTGCTTCGGGGGCTCGCAGCCGACCCCGCGCAGCGACACGCATCGATGCGTGCGCTCGCCGATCGCTTGCGCGCCGGCCTGCGACGACGCGCGCGCGTGCGCTGGATCGCCGGCGGGGTGGCGGGCGCGACGGTCGTCGCCCTCGTCGCCGCGCGGGGCACCACCGCCGCCGTCGGTCCCGAGGTCGGGTGCGTGGAAGAGGGGGCCGCCGCGTTGCGACAGGTGTGGACCGACCAGCGACGGGCGCAGATCGAAGCCGCCTTCGCGCGCAGCGATCGGCCCCACGCCGCCGCCACCGTGCAGCGCCTGGCGCCCCGGCTGTCGCGGTACGCCGATTCGTGGCGGGCGAGCCTGGGGCGGGCGTGCGTCCAGACCCACGTGCAGCGCACCGCGAGCGTCGAGACGTTGGCCGCGCGCCAGCGTTGTCTGCAGCGTCAGACGGTCGCGCTGCGGGCGACCGTGGACGTGCTCGCCGAGGCAGGGCAGTCCCCCGAGATCGTCGACCAGTCGCTGGCGCTGGTCTCGGACCTGGCCGATCCGGCGCGGTGTCTGGGCCCGGACGCCACGGCGCACGCGGGCCCGGACGACGAGGATACCGCGCTGCCGGTGGTGGCCGCGACCGCGGAGGCGGCGGCGCGACGTCGCGCGGGACAGTTCGATCTGGCGCGAGCGAAGATCGACGAAGCGCACACCGCCGCCCGGCGACGCCCGTCGGATGCGGCGCTCGTGGACGTGTTGGCGGAGCGGGCCAAGATCTCCGAGGCGCAGGGCGACTACGACGCGGCGCTCGACGACGCGATGGCGGTGTTGGCCGTCGCGACCGAGCTGGAGCTGCCGGCACGTCAGGCCCACGCCGCCCTGCACGTGATGGTGCTGCACGGCCTGCGTCGGGCCGAGTACGACCACGCGCGGCGCTGGCAGACGATCGCGGCCGCGGCGACGCAGCACCTGCCCGCGGACGACGAGCTGCGGCGACGGCTGCTGTGGTACGACGGGGCGATCGGACGTCGTCGGGGCGACGCGAAGACGGCCGAGACCCGGCTGCGGCAGGCGCTGGCGCAGTACGAGGCCGCCGAGGGCGACCCGCTCGACATCGCGTCGATCGTGCTCGAGCTCGCGCTGTGCGTGGGGGACCAGGCGCGTTGGGAGGAGTCGCAGCGACTGACCGAGCGCGCGCTCGAGCTGCGCAAGCAAGCGCTCGGGCCCCGGCACCCGGGCGTGGCCGACACCTACAGCTCGCTGGCCACGGTCGCGGGACAGCAGGGCCGCCACGACGAGGCGATCGCCCTCGGCGAGCGCGCGTTGGCGATCTACGAGGACGGGGTCGATCCGCGTCACCCCCACGTCGCGACGCTGCTCAACAACCTCGGGATCGCACGGGCGTCCAAGGGCGAGTACGACCAAGCGCTCGCCTCGTACGACCGGTCGCTGTCGATCCGCGAGCAGGTGCTCGGACCGACCCACGAAGACGTCGCCGAGACGCTGACCAACCGGGGCTGGTCGCTGACGTCGGTGGGCGAGCACGAGGCCGCGCGGGCCGACCTCGAGCGCGCGCGGACGATCCTCGAGCGCGCCAAGGGACCGCAGGCGCCGGACCTCGCGGCGGTGCTGGCCAACCTCGGCCAGGTCGCGCAATCGCAGGGCGACCTGGACCTGGCGACCGACTGCCTGCGCCGCGGGCTGCAGATCGCGGAGGCGACCCAGGGCCGCGACCACCCCGCGGCCGGGATCGCCCATCACAACCTCGGCGACTTGTTGGCCGAGACCGGTCACTGCCGTGACGCGATCGTGCACTTCGAGCAGGCGATCGCGATCTTCGACGACGTGTTCGGCGAGGCGGCGACGCAGCTGGCCTACCCGCTGACGTCGCTCGGACGCTGCGAGCTCGAGGCGGGCGACGTCGCGGCGGCCCAGGCGACGCTGCGACGCGCGTGGGGGATCCGCGATGGCGCCGAGGTCCCCCCGCAGGAGCTCGGCACGACGGCGATGACGCTGGCGGCCGCACTGTGGGCCGATCCGAGCACCCGGGACGAGGCGCAAGCGATCGCCGAGGCGGGGATCTCCGCCTTCGCGCGCGACGGCGAACGATCGGCCGCCGAGCTCGCGGACGCTCGGGCTTGGCTGCAACGGCAACGGGCCGTGACCACGACGCCCTGACGCACGGTCGACCGCGCGTCAGGGTCGCTCAGCCGTCGGCGGCCGCGGCGGGCGCGTCCTCGGGCGGCGGGGTCGGCGGGTCGGTGGGCGCCACCGCAGCCGCAGTGTCGTCGGACCCCGGGGCGGGCAGGCGATCGAGGACGTCCCGAGCTCGCTTGGCGGCCGTCGCGTCGTCGCCCTTGGCGATCGTCTCGAGCACGCCGCGGGTCTCGTTGGGGTGCTTTTCGAGCGCGACGCCGGCCCGGTGCGCGGTCCGTTCGTCCTCGTCGCTCAGACGCTTGGCGATCGGGCCGATCGCCTCGTCCGGCGGACCCATCGCGGCCAGTGCCGCGATCGCCTCGCGGCGTACGGCGGCCTCCTCGTCGTCGAGCGCCGCGACGAGCTCGTCGACCGACTCGTGGGCCTTCGACTTCATCTCGCCCAGCGTCTGCGCCGCGTGCAGCCGGACGTTCTTGTCGTCGTGGGTCAGCGCCTTGCTCAGCGCGGGCACGGCCTTGGGACCGATGTCGCGCAGCGCCCACGCGGCGGGACCGGCGTTGTCCTTGTCGCCGAGCAGCGGGATCAGGTCGTCGGCGGCGGCGGCCGCCTTCTCGCCCAAGCCCTGGACCGCGCGGGCGGCCACGTCGCGCACGCTCGAGTCCGGGTCGGCGAGGCGCTCGCGGTAGATGTCGAGCACGACCTCCGGCGGCGGCCGCATGACGATGAGCGACTCGAGCACGGCACGGCGAACGTCGGCCTCGTGCGCCTGCGCGGCGCTGATGAGGTCGGGAATGGAGGACTCGCCGATCTCCACCATCGCTCGCAGCGCATTGTCGCGCGCCATCGCCTCGCCCGTGACCACGACGCGCGACAGCGCCGGGCGCGAAGCATCGCCGAGCTGCACCAGCGCGCGCCGAGCCGCGGCGGCGACCTTGACGTCGGCGTCGTCGAGGCGCTCGACGAGGTTCGGAATCGCCTTTTCGGCCTCGACCCCGAGGGCGCCGAGCGCCTCCGTCGCTTGCTGGCGAATGTCGGCCTCGGCGTCTCCGAGCGCGACGATGAGGCCCGACTTGGCGTCGGCCCCGTACGCGGTCAGCGTCTTGACCGCGGCGCGTCGCACCTCGGGATCCTTGTCGAGCACGGCCTTTTCGATCTCGGGCAGGACGGGCGCGATCTGGTCGCCGAGCTTGGTCAGCGCTTGCACGGCTTGATCGCGCTGCTCGGCGGTACCCTCGCGCAGCTGCCGAACGAGCGTCTCGGGATCGGGCGGCTCGCTGCCGCAGCCCGAAGACACGGTCAGGGCGAGCGCGAGAACGAAGGTGCGTCGCATCGGCCTGGCATCGTAGCGCGGAACTACGCACCGGGCGATCGGCGGCGGCGGCGGCGGCTCAGTTGAACTTCGGCGCGTGCACGCGGGTCAGGCCCATCTCGATCCCCCCGCGCGGACGCATGGTGATCAGCGGGTCGCGCTCGACGTCCTGACCGGGAACGACCCAGGGCCGGATCCGCTGCAGCACGGTGGCGACGATGAGTCGCAGCTCCATCATCGCAAAGCCGTTGCCGATGCACTGGCGCGGCCCACCGCCGAAGGGGAAGTACGCGTACTTGGGCCGAGCCGCCGCGGCCTCGGGGGTGAAGCGCTCCGGATCGAAGCCCTCCGGGTTGGGCCAAAACGCGGGATGGCGGTGCGTGAGAAACGGCGAGAGCAGCACCATCGCCCCGCGGGGGATCTCGTAGCCGTCGATCACGTCGTCGGCCACGACCATGCGATCGAGCAGCCACGCCGGCGGGTTGAGCCGCAGCGTTTCCTTGCACACGCAGTCCAGGTACGGCAGCCGTGACAGGTCCTCCACGGTCGGCGGACGACCGCCGAGCACCGCGTCGAGCTCGGCCCGCAACGTGCGCTCGACCGTGGGATGCATCGACAGCAGGTGAAACGTCCACGACAGCGCGGTCGCCGTGGTCTCGTGGCCGGCGAGGAACATCGTCATGACCTCGTCGCGCAGCTGTGCGTCGGTCATGCCCGTGCCGTCGTCGTCGCGCGCGGCCATGAGCATCGACAGCAAGTCGCCGTGATCCCGGCCTTCGCGGCGTCGCTGCTCGATGATCCCAACCACGATCTGGTCGAGGCGCGTCGCGGCGGCCCGCACCTTGTTGTGCGACGGCAGCGGGAACGTGATCGGCAGCATGAGCGGGTTGTTGACCGCCTTGTTCGCGAAGTGATTGACCACGTCGACCGCCTCGGCGACCTCCTCGGTCACGCCGCCGACCTCGGTGTCGAGCAGCGTCTGCGCCACGACGCGCAGGGTCAGCTTGCTCATCTCGTGCAGGATCTCGATCGTGCGTCCGGCGGTCGCGTGCTTTTCCCACGTGTCGAGCATCGCCCGCGTGTGCTCGACCATCGTGGCCCCGAACTCGTCGATCTTCTTGCGGTGAAACGCCGGCTGGGCGATGCGTCGCTGCCGTCGCCAAAAGTCACCCTCGGACGTCAGCAGGCCGTTGCCGAGCAGCTCGCGGAGCTTTTTGTAGCCGTGGGTCTGCTTGCTGTAGTTGTGATTGTTGTCGACGAGGATCCGCTTGGCCGCGTCGGGGTGGCGCAGCAGGAACGTGGGGATGTGGGCGAGACGGAACTCGACCACGTCGCCGTGCTTGCGCGAGGCGTCGAGCAGAAACTCCAGCGGGTCGGAGGTCAGCGGACGCAACGCGCCCAGCGGGTAGGGGAACCTCGCGACGGGAGCCCGGCGCGCGACGGGAGGGGAGGCGGCTTGCTGCATGACTAGCTCCGAAAGCGGGGGCGGACGCGCATGTGCAGGCCGCCGCGGGGGGTGAGCGTGATGAAGGCATCGGGCTTGGGCCGACCGCCGGGCACGAGCTCGACGTCGAGCTGCGACAGCAGCGTCGCGAGCACCAGCTGCGCTTCCATCATCGCGAAGTTGTTGCCGATGCACATGCGCGCACCGCCGCCGAACGGGAAGTAGGCGTAGCGGTGCCGCTTGGGCGCGTCGGGCCCGAAGCGATCGGGATCGAAGCCCTCGGGGTTGTCCCACAGCGCCGGCGAGCGGTGCGTGACCCAGGGCGAGAGGATGATCAGCGAGTTGTTGCGGATCCGGTAGCCGTCGATGACGTCCTCGGCCTCCGAGCGCCGGCCGATCGACCACGCGGGCGGGTACAGCCGCATCGACTCCGAGACGACGGCCTTGCAGTACGACAGCTTGGGCAGATCGTCGAAGGTCGGGGTTCGACCTCCGAGCACCTCGTCGAGCTCCGCCTGTAGCCGTCGACGCACGTCGGGATGCTCCGACAGCAGCAGGAGGGTCCACGACAGCGAGTTGGCGGTCGTCTCGTGGCCGGCGAGGAAGATCGTCATCACCTCGTCGCGCAGCTGATCGTCGGTCATGCGCTCGCCGGTCTCGTCGTCCTCGGCGGCCATGAGCATCGACAGCAGGTCACCGGGGTCTTCACCGGTCCGTCGTCGCTGCTCGATGATCCCGCGCACGATCGCGTCGAGCCGACCGGCGAGGCGATGGAACTCTCGGTTGCGGCGCGTCGGGACCCACGCGGGAATCGCCAGCGGGTTGGTCATCATCTCGCGCGCGAACGCGTTCATGCGATCGACGGCCGAGCCGATGCTCGCGTTGGCATCGTCGATCGGCGCCGAAAGCAGGGTGCGCGAGACGATCCGCAGCGTCAGGTCGGTCATCTCGTGCGCGACGTCGAGCGGCGCGTCGCTGCGCTTGGCGTGGGCGTGCCAGCGATCGGCGGTGTCCTGGGTCAGGCTCGCCATCGCGTCGGCGAAACCGGCGATCCGATGACGGTGAAACGCGGGCTGGGCGATCCGGCGCTGTCGCTTCCAGAACTCACCCTCGGACGTCACGAGCCCGTTGCCGAGCAGCAGACGAAGCGCCTCGTAGCCGCGCGTGCGCTTGGAGTAGCCGCGGACGTTGTCGACGAGGATGTGCTGCACGTACTCGGGGCGCACCGGCAGGTAGACGCGGAACGTGCCGAACCGGAACTGACACAGATCTCCGTGTCGCTGCGCCGCGCGGGTCAGCGTGCCGAGCATGTCGTGGCGAAACGACAAGAACGCGCTCGCCAATCCTTGGGAGGCCATCGGTGGCTCGCGGCGGGAGATCGACATGGGGACTTGCGAGCGCAGCGCGTGGGCTTGGGTCATGGGCAGGACGTCTCTTGCGAGCTAAATCTGAGCCCACCCTCACATTTGTAAACTCGCGTTGGAGATTCGTGCCCAGATCGACGATACGCGACCGGATTCGCCATCGGAGCGCCGTTCCTGCGCGCGTCGATCGCCGAAAATGCGAGGCAAGGCTCAGCTTTTCGAAAGCGACGAAAACGTGAAAATGCGGCCCGTTGCGGTGCGGTTCTTGGCAGATCTGCTAAAGCTGAGCAACCGCTCGGATTTGGCATGACCTCCACGACCGCCGCTCTCGTCATTCCTCGCAAGGAACCCAAGCAGCGCCGTTCGCGCGCGACCGTCGACGCGATCCTCACCGCCACCGCCCAAGTGCTCGTCGACCGCGGCTACGACAAGGCGACGACGAACCAGATCGCCAAGCGGGCGGGGGTGAGCATCGGCTCGCTGTACCAGTACTTCCCCAACAAGGAAGCGTTGGTCACCGCGCTGTGCCAGCGACACTCCGAGACGGTCTGCCAAAACCTCGTCGATCGTCTCGGCTCGACCCACCACCTGCCGCTGCCGCTGGCGCTGCGTGGACTGATCAAGCTGCTGCTGTCGCACCACGCCGAAGACCCGGAGCTGCACCGCGTGCTCATCGAACAGGTGCCTCGTCTGTCGGGCTTCGAGCAGCTCGCGCAGATCAACTGCCTGCTCGTCGACACGATCACCGCCGACCTCGCACGGCGGCGCGAGAACCTGCGCCCGAAGAACCTCGAGATGGCCGCGTTCATCCTCGTGCACGCCGTGCAGGCGGTGACCCACGCCGCGGTGCTCGATCGCCCCGAGGCCCTCGACGACGAAGCGCTCGCCGACGAGATCGTCGACCTCGTCCAGCGCTACCTCGTCGAGTAGCTACAGCCCGAACACGCGCTGGGCGTTGCCGCCCAGGAACGCCGCCTTCGCCTCGTCCGACAGCCCGAGGTCGTCGACCTGCTCGAGGCACGCCTTGGGCTGGATCATCGGGAAGTTCGTCCCGAACAGGACCTTTTGGGCACCGTCGGCGCGCATGTACGCCACGAGGTTGTCGGGGTAGCGCTTGGGCTTGTACGCCGACGTGTCGATGTAGACGTTGTCGTACTTGCGGGCCATCGCGATCATCTCTTCGGTCCACGGGTAGCCGATGTGACCGCCCACGATCGTCAGCTCCGGGAAGTCGCAGGCGACCCGATCGAGGTACGGGATCGGCCGTCCCGGCTCCGAGGGCATCAGCGGCCCCGCGTGCCCGACCTGCAGGCAAAACGGCACGCCCAGCTCCACGCACGTGGCGTAGATCGGGTAGTAGCGACGGTCGTCGGGCGGCAGGCCCCACAGCCACGGCAGCTGCCGCACGCCGACGAAGCCCAGCTCGCGCACGCACCGTCGCAGCTCGCGGACGGCGTGCATCGGCCGCGACAGATCCACGGACGCGATGCCCACCAACAGCCCCGGTGCCGCCTCGACGGCCCGCGCCACTTCGTCGTTGGAGATCAGCGCGCCCTGCGGCCCGTGCCAGGCACACGCCAGGGCCTTGTCCACCCCGGCGGCCTGCATCGCCGACGTGGTCAGCGACAAGGGGATCTGCTCGGGCAGCGTGGTCAGGCCCATCCACCGTCGCAGCGTCGCGAACATCTCGTGGCCGATGAAGCTCGGGGTCGGGTGCTGGATCCAGGCATCGACGATCATGGGGCGGGTTGCGTCCTTTCGTGCGCTACTGGCAGATCAGCAGCGCGGTGTAGACCGGTCGGACCGGTGCATCTTCGGCGACGCCGGCGACGATTTCGGTCGTCGGCAGGTCGCGGGTTCGTCCGTCCACCACCATGCGCTTGGACGAGCCGCCGTCGAGGTTGGTCGCGCGCGTGCAGCCCAGCGTGCGCAGCAACGCGCCCACCTCGGCGAGCGTCATGCCGAGCGCGTGCTCGAAGTTGCGCCCGTCGACGGCGGCGAACACGAGCTGGCCGTCGTCGCGCTGGCCCACGGCGAGGCGCGGCAGGCGGTTGTGATCGCCGGTCTCGTCCTGCGAGAAGGTGACCGGAGGGGCCGTTCCCCAAAAGTCCTCGGCCCGCATCTGCGGGCACGGAGCGTCGCCGTCGAGCAGCATGGGGCCGCCGGCGATGCCGGTGACGAGCGGACCGGTGGGGCCTCGCACGGCCGCGAAGCGCACCGGCGCGCCGATCTCGGGCATCGCCGCGCCGTTGGGCAAGGGCACCACGAAACCGTTGAGCGGGACGGGCAGCGATCGTCCGCAGGCGACGATCTGCGTGCCCACGATCGCCGCGGACGCGACGTCGGGGCCGATCGCATCCGCGGCGGTGGCCCGGTTGACGATCGCGTCGGTGGGCCACGACGTCCCGTCGGGACCGCGCAAGTCCACGTCGGCCATCCCCACGCGACCGATCGAGACCTGCCCGCGCTCGTCGACGAACAGGCCGCCCCGCCGAAACACGGGCGGGCTCAGCACCACGGCGTCGTCGAGCAACAGACCCACCGGATCGTGGCGGGCCGACGGCGGTGCGATGTCGGGCTCGGAGTACAGGAAGAAGCCGCCGGAGACCGCCGCGATCGCGCCGTGTTCGTGCACCAGCGTCTCGAACGGCTCGCCGGCGTGGGCGCGCTCGCGACAGTCCCGCACCACGAACCGCACCCGCGAAGGATCGACGCGCAACAGATTGACGTGCAGCGGGCCACACTCGCTCGGCCCCGACAGCAGCGCATAGTCGACGCCCGCCCCCACGCGCTCCCACCGTGCGGCGGCGACCAGCGACGCGACCGATGGTGGATCGATCGCCGCGCGCTGGTGACGGTGCCAGCCGGCGTAGCTGTAGTAGAAATCCGCGAGCGCACGCACGCGCAGCGCCCGGGGGCGCGGCGCGGCCAAGATCCCCTGCAGTCGCTGGCGCAGGCCCACCCGCAGCAAGCGACCCGCGTCGTCGCCCAGCTCGTGCAGTGCGAGGTCGACCGAACGCAGGCGCCGCTCGAACATGCACGCCTGCGCCTCGTCGACTTCCTCCTGCAGGTCGGTGGAGATCGCCGACAGGTCGTCGGCGAGGCGGTGCCGCTCGAGCGCATCGAAGTCGCCGGCCCACGCGATCTCCTCGGGGGGCGGCGGCCCGCCGCGCGGATGCGGGCCCACGAACGCCTCGAGCACGTGCACGTACGTCTCGACGCCGCGGTCGGCGGCGAACGCCTTGGCGACGTCGAGCCAGGTCCTCACGCGTGCAAGACTACTGGCACTGCATCCAGGGCACGCCCGTCTTGTCGACGACCTGCTGGCACGAAAAGCCGTTGGGGCACTCGCACTGCATCTCGCACAAGATCTGGCACGCCTCCTGGAGGACGATCCCGCTGAAGGGCTGGCAGGTGTAGCCCATCGGGCAGGCCTGGCCACCGGCGCAGTTTTGGCCGATCGCCGCGCCGTCGTCGGGTGGGCCGCACATCTCTCCGGTCGTGCCGGAGTCGGAGCCCGAGCCCGAGTCCGAGCCGGAGCCGGAGCCGGAGTCCGAGCCCGAGCCCGAGTCGCTGCCGGTCGCGCCCGTGGCCATGCCGGTGCCAGTGGAGTCGTCGGCGGAGGCCGTCGTCGTCCCGGCACCCGCGGTCGCGCCCCCGGAGTCGCCCCCGGTGTTGGCGTTGCCGTCGGCGCCACCGTCGGCACTCACCCCCGCCGTCGCCTCACCCGTCGCGTCGTCTTGCGGGGTCAAGCCGTCGTCGGAGCATCCGGCCACCGCCAAGACACTCACCCACAACCAAGATTTCAGGTTCACGTTCATATCAAGCGATCGGCAATCTACCACGCGTTCGCCCGCCGCCATCGCTGCGGGAGCAGCGCCCGGCATGGCAAGCGGGTCAGCCCACGCTCAGCGTCTCGGTCGAGTGCGAGAACGAGAAGTCCACGCGGGTGGGACGTCGACGCCGGTGGACCTGACGCGGCTCCAGCGACGTCGCCAGCATCCCCGCCAGGCAGATCAGCCACGTGACCACGAAGGCGCGCGGGTCGATGAGCCCGGGCACCAAGCCCGCGAGCAGCAGCATGGTCGCCGTACCGCGGGGGTCGGGTCGTTGGGCGAGCACACTACCGATCACGCTGGCGATCGTCGCCGCCAACAATGCCGCCGCGGCCGCGAGCGTGGCGACCGGGTCGTCGCCGACCTGCCCGAGGGCGGGGACCTGCGGACGCAGTGCATCCGACAGCCACATCACACCCATCAGGCATGCCGCCACGGCTCCCACCGCGCCGGCGCTCGAAACGACCCATCGCACGCCGCAGATTCCTTCAACCATCAACGACGCGGCCACG
This sequence comes from uncultured Pseudomonadota bacterium, assembly GCA_937896535.1. Classification (GTDB taxonomy): domain Bacteria; phylum Myxococcota_A; class Polyangia; order Nannocystales; family Nannocystaceae; genus CALBMM01. The sequence continues at coordinate 10,771 of CALBMM010000161.1, read as the reverse complement.
CGACGGCGGTTGCAGGGTTTTTCCCTCCACGAGTCCGGGCGCGGTCGTCGGCGCGTCGGCGCGGTCGCGCTCCCATCGATCGATGCGCTCGACCAGCGCCTCGTCCGGGTCACCGGCGCGCTCGCGGGCAGCGAGGGCGACACGAATTTCTTCCACCAAGGTCTGCGCCCGGGTGCGGTCGCAGACGTCGGAGGCCGGCCACAGCACCTGCGCCAGCACGAACTGCGCCTCGGGCAGCCACGCGCGGTCGTTGCGGCTCGCGATCCGCACTGCACGCTCGGCCAGGGCCGCCGCGGCGCTCCTGGACTCCGGCTCGCGCGCCAACAGCTCGGCGAGCCGACCTGCGGTCCGGCCGGTCAGGCGGTGCTCCGGGCCTTGCAGCGACTCGCGCAGACGCAAGACCGTCTGCAGCTGCGCCCGCGCGTCGCCGGGCTGATCCTGCTCGGCCAGCAGCAAGGCATACCGCTCGCGAAACTCGGCGACGGTCGTGTGGCGCTCCCCGTAGACCCGCACCGCGATCTCGAGCGCCTCGCGGGCGTGATCGAGGGCCTCGGTCGATTCGCCGAGCTCGGCCTCGACGCGCGCGAGGGCACTGAGCGCGCTGACGTAGTCGGCCGACTCCTGGCCTCGGGCCCGCTCGAACAGCTTGAGCGCGAGCAAGGCGTGGTCCTTGGCCTCTTCGAAGCGGTCCATCGTGCGCAGGCTCGTCGCGAGGTTGTGGTGCGAGACCGCGACGAGGGGATGGTCGGGCCCGAGGCTGCGCCGGCGGATCTCGAGCGCCTTGCGTTGGTACTCGAGCGCGCGTTCGAACTGCTTCGCTTCGGCGTACGCATTGCCGAGGTTTTCGATCGCCGCCGCGGTGTTGGGGTGCTCGGTGCCGTACTCGGTCTCGACGAGCCGACGCGCGCGCTCCAGCTGCTCGATCGCCTCTTGCTTGCTGCCACGGCGCGACAGCAGCTGCGCGAGGCTGCCTATCGGACCGCCGAGCGCGGCGGCGTCGGGTCCCTGCGCGTCGGTGAGGATCCGGATCGACTCGCGCAGGCTCTGCTCGGCCGATTCGAATCGCTCGTGGTTGAGCCGCGCCACCCCGAGCGCGTGGTGCAGCTGACTCGTGACGTCGGCGTCGCCCGAAAGCTGCTCGGCCGCGGCCAATCCGTGCGTCGCCCACCGCTCCGATTCCTCGAGCGGACGCTCGGGCGCGCCGGTCAGCCACACCAACCCGATCGACACGCGCGCCATGACGTCGGCGTGGCCGGCCGCGAGGGCGGCCGAGAGCGCGGCGTGGTAGGCCGGCTCCGCCTCGCGCACGCGACCCATCAGGTCGTGGGACTCGGCCACGAGCATCAGGCCCTCGGCCTCGAGCGGGCGGTGACCGAGCTCGCGCGCGTCGGCGACGAGCTGCTCGGCGAGGCTGAGGACTTCCGAGTACTTGCCGGCGGCGCGCAGCAGCTTGGCTTCGGCGAGCTTGCGCGCGAGGGCATCGACCGCCTCGGGATCGGCCTGGCTCGGCTCGGCCGGCAGCCGCTGGGTCAGCGCGTCGAGGTCTTCGCACAGCGCCAGCGGCGGCAGCGAGCGCACCGCGTCGACGGCCCCCTCGACCGTCGTCGCGTCCGCTCGCGCGAGCAGATCCGACAGCGTCTCCAGGTTCGCGCGCCGTCGTGACAGACACGTCATCCGCAGCGCGAGGATCGCCTGCGGCTGCTCACCCGCGACTTGATCGTGGCAGGCGGCCGATTGCATGCGTACCCACTGGGCGGAGTAGTCGTCCATCGCGGCGGCGACCAACGCGAAGGTGTCGCGCGAAAACCCCCGACCGCTGGCCTCGAAGGTGCGCTCGATCTCCTCGCGCCGTCCCTCGTCCCACACGCCCGCGAGCTTGCGGTCGACCTCGTCACAGTAGGCGGCGTCCGAGTGCGTGGACTGGCGGTACGCGAACACGCCCACGCCCAGCAGCGAGATCGGGATCGCGATCGTGGCCACGCGCCGCCACTTGGCCCACGGATCGGCCCGCAGCGCGGCGAGCAGGGCGGTCATCGACTCGAAGCGGTCCTCGCCCTCGACCGCGAGCCCGCGCAGCAGGACCTTGCGGATCCACCGGGGCACCGACACCTCGCGCGGCACCGGCCGCACGCGACCCTCCGACACGCTGTTCATCAGCTCGGGCAGCGAGCGTCCCGGAAACGGCCGCTCGCCGTACAGCGCCTCGTACATCGCCACGCAGAAGCTGAACTGATCCGACAGCGCATCGGTGCGCTCGCCGGCGAGCTGCTCGGGAGCCATGTACGCCGGCGTGCCGACGAGCGCGCCGGTCTGCGTCAGGGAGGCGGTCAGCACCTGCTCGCTCGACAGCGAGGGGACCGTCGCGAACGTGCCGGTCTTGCCGGCGGCGGGCCGGGCGAGACCGAAGTCGGTCACGAGCACGCGGCCGTCGCGACCGAGCAGCACGTTGTCGGGCTTGAAGTCACGGTGAACGAGTCCCACGTCGTGGGCGGCGGCCAGGCCCATCGCCGCGCGTCGGAACACCGGCACGACCTCTCGCCAGCTGCGGCGCTTTTTCATCCACGCGCCGAGCGTCTTGCCGTCGATGAACTCCATCGCGAGGAACACGTTGCCGTCGACGGTCCCGACGTCGTGCACGGTGATGACGTTGGGGTGCGACAGCTTGGCCATCGCCTGGGCCTCGCGCAGCAGACGGGTGCGCTGCTCCTGCCGGTCGGTGGCCGAGCCGCGGCTGCCGTGGCGCAGGACCTTGAGCGCGATCTTGCGATCGAGCTCGGGGTCGTAGGCGGCGTACACGACCCCCATGCCGCCCGAGCCGATCCGGTCGATGACCACGTAGCGGCCGAGCTTGTGCCCCTGCGGCAGCAAGGGGGTGGACTCCCGCGAGGGGCGACGGCCGGTGCGGACCGGCGAGAACGCACCCTCGGTGGTCGACGACAGCGTCACCTCCACGCGGTCCGAGCTCAGGCCGACCGGCGCGTCGTCGGCGGGCCCGTCCTCGAAGATCATCGCCATCTGGGCGACGACGGCCGCACATGCCTCGCACGAGTCGATGTGCGATTCGAGCTCGCTGCGCTCGGTTCGACCGAGCTCGCCGCGTACGAAGTCGACGATGACGTTTTCTTCGGGGCACTCCATGGGCGCACGGCCCCGGGGCCGGACGACAAACGCGAGGCTACTGTGCCATGGACGGCCCGCAGCGAGCGCGGTTGCACGGTGCCTACGTGCGCCTACGTGTAGGTTTTTCGTCGGGCTCAGCCCGCGGACGCCAGCGCGAACTTCATGGGCGGTCCCCCACGCTGCTGCAGCGTCAGTCGTCGCACGCCGTCGACCCCCAGCTGCGCCCGCGCGGTCGTGCCCCCGACGTCCTTGAAGAAGTAGTGGTCGGCGGCGAGCGGATGCATGCGGCGTCGCGCGTGATTGGGCACGTCGAGCACGAGGTGGTCGCCGGCGTCGACGACGCTGATGCGGCGCAGATCCGCGACCGTTTGCGGGTCCCCGAACTGCGCCAGCTCGTTGGCCGAGGCATCGGTCAGCTCGTACCTGCCCACCCACGGGACTTGCTCGTCGAGCGGCACGGGGGCGGGGCGGGCCTCTTCCCATGCGGGCGCCTCCTCGCCGTAGACCAGCCCGCCGATCGTCGCCGCGAGCAGCGAGGTCGGCACGACTTCGGAGTTGGCGAGGACGACGACCGTGGTGTCGTCCTGCGGGTAGTAGGCCAGCGTGCCGTTGAAGCCGTCGATGAGCCCGGGCCACGTCAGCACGCGTCGACCGAAACGGATGTCGGGGACGAAGCCGTACCCCGGATCTTCGGGCGTGCGACCGAACAGCAGATCGCGCGAGGCCTCTTGCAGCAGATCGCCCCGGGCGAGCGCGCGCATGAAGCGGTGCACGTCGCCGGTGGTCGAAACGAAGGCGCCCGATGCCCCGAAGTTGAGCGGGTGCACGTCGCCGACGAGGTCGAGCGTTTCGGCGTCGTTGAACTGCATGCCGCGCGCGACCCCGGCGTCGCCGCCGTACGTGGTCGAGGTCATGGCCGCAGGCTCGATCACCAGCCGCGTCGCCAGCTGGCCGAACGTCTCGCCGGTCACCTTCTCGGCGATGATCCCCAGCAGCAGGTAGTTGGTGTTGCTGGGCCACACCTCCGAGCCGGGCTCGATCTCGGGCGCGTTGCCCTGCACCAGCTGCATCGTCTCGGTGGGCGGGTGCGATGCCTTCTTCCACACGCCGAAGACGATCGAGTCCGAGAACGAAGGCAGACCGCTGCGGTGCGACAGCAGGTGCTCGACGGTGATGTCCTGCGCGCGCGCGACCTCGGGGAGCCACTGGTCGATGTGATCGTCCAACGACAGCTTGCCCTCCTCGGCCAGACGCAGCACGACGACGGCCGTCAGCGGCGCCGACAACGTACCCAGCCGAAAGCGCGTCGTGGTCTCGTTGTCGACCCCGTCGACGAGGTGCGCGCTTCCGTACGCACGGTCGACACCGACCTCGTCGCCGCGGGCGACCATGATCGCGCCGTGGAAGCGGAAGGCGGGCCAGTGGCGCCCGAACTGTGCGAGGTACTCCGAGGTCTGGTGATCGAGCGTCTCCGGCAGCGGATCGGGCGCCTCGGCGGCCTCGGCCTCCGGTCGCGGAGCCTCCGGCGGCGGCTCGGTCGTCGCGCACGCGCCCAAGAAGCAGCTGCACAGGGCCACGAGCCGGGCGAGGGGAGCGGCCGAGGTGCGTCTCACGGGCGATTGGTGTCGTCGGCGAAGCGTCCGGGTTTCAGGGAATTGCCCCAAGAGGTGCGAAAGCTCCCATTCGCGCGCGCTCGGGTCGCGCCTTTCGGAGCGTCGCCGCGGGCTCTATCCTCCGCGCGTCGTGATCGAACTCGTTTGCAAGAAGACGTGAAGCACCTGCCGCAAGGCGGTCGCCTTGCTCGAGGAACGCGGGGTGCCGTTCGAGTACCGCGAGTACACCGCGCGGCCGCTCACGAAGGCCGAAATTCGCAAGGTTCTCAGGCTTCTCGGGGTGTCCGCGCGCGAGGTGCTGCGCAAGAACGATGCGGCCTACAAGCAGCTGGGGCTCGACGGCAGCGAATCGGACGCCAAGCTGATCGGGTTGATGGCCGATCACCCGACACTCCTTCAACGTCCGATCGCGATCGACGGCGATCGGGCGGTGCTCGGGCGTCCGGTCGAAAATTTGCTCACACTGATCGACTAGATCGGGAGCGGTTGCATCCAGAGGGCAAAGGTTCCCGACGGAGAAAAGGTGCGCGTCCGGGCCTGGACAGCCCACCTCGGTTACCTGTTTACTCCGGCAGTCCGTGGTGCGACCGACGGCGGCGAGTCTCGCCACCGAGTCTGCGCGCGGACCATGAAGGGATGGATCACATGACCTCGAAGACCTTGTCTCTACAGACGCTCACCGCTGCGACGTTGACCCTGTTCTTGGCCGGCTGCCCCGGCGACGACGGCGGTGGCGATGGAACCACCACCAGCAACAACGACAGCTCCAGTGACGGCAGCAGCGTGACGATCACGACGACGCCGACGACCGGCATGACCAACATGACGGCGACCGACACGACCGACCCCGACAGCACGGGCACGCCGGAGACCAGCACGACCAGCGGCAACCCGATGACGGACTCGGGCACGGACTCGGGCGGCATGACGGACTCGGGCACGGACTCGGGCGGCATGACGGACTCGGGCGGCATGACGGACTCGGGCGGCATGACGGACTCGGGCGGCATGGGCGACGACCAGGATGTCGTGTCCGCGGGTCCCGGCCTCAACCTCGCGATCCCCGACTTCGCCTACGACGGAACGACCGCTTCGATGGGCTGTGTGGATCTGATCGTGGCCGACGACGGGACCAACAACGTCGTCGACGTGACGGTCAACCTCAGCGCCTCGCACACCTGGGTGGGCGACCTGACCATCAAGGTGGTCAGCCCCCTCGGCACGATCGTGACGGCGATGGCCCGACCGGGCACGGCGAAGCCGGACGACGGCACCACGGTGGCGGACGCGGGCGACAGCTCCAACCTGCTGGCGTCGTCGCCGGTCACGTTCTCCGACAACGGCGCAACGAATGCCGAGCTGATGGGCGACACGATCCCCGATGCCTCGGTCGTGTGCCAGGACGACGCGCAGTGCGACTTCCTCGCCAACCCCGACACCGCGCCCGGCGGTGGGTTCTCCGATTTCCTCGGCGAGAACTCGGTCGGCACGTGGCAGGTGTGCGTGGGCGACAGCGCCAACCTGGATACGGGATCGATCGACGCGGTCACGCTGACGATCGACCAGAACTAACGGCGCCTTCGGGCGAGCGAACGAGCAGCCCCGGCGGGTCTCCGTCGGGGCTGTTTTGTATCCATCGCGCGAGCGCGTGGTGGACCGCAACCGGCTGGCGATGGTACTGCCAGATCATTGAAGGGGCGCCAGCGAGCGCTCCGGGATGATTGGGAGAACTAATGATGATCACGAAGACCATTGGGCTGCACACGATCGCGGCCACGACATTGATGCTGCTGGCGGCCGGTTGTCCGGGGGACGACACCGGCTCGGTCACGACGACGAGCGACGACGACTCCTCGGGCACCGGGACCGACCCGACCACGGGCTCGCCGACGACCACGCCGCAGACGAGCAGCGCCACGGGGGACACCGGGATGGTCGACGACTCGACCGGTGCGACCGACTCGGGCGACACGACCGGTGCGACCGACTCGGGCGACTCGGGCGACTCGGGTACCACCGGCGGCGGGGCGACGTGCGGCGACGACATGGCCGAAGGCGACGAGGTCTGCGACGGCTCGGACCTCGCGGGCAGCGACTGCGTCATGCGTGGCTTCGACGGCGGCAAGCTGGCGTGCGCCGAGGACTGCCTGACGTTCGACACGTCGGGCTGCATCATGGCCTCGTGTGGTGACGACACGCAGGAAGGCATGGAGGTCTGCGACGGCACCGACCTCGCCGGCGAGACCTGCGAGACCCAGGGCCTCGACGGCGGCACGCTCGCGTGCGCCAAGGACTGCATGGCCTTCGATCTGTCCGGCTGCACCGATTGCGGCAACGACATGATCAAGGGCGTCGAGGTGTGCGACGGTGCCAGCCTCGGCGGGCAGACCTGCGCGACGCAGGGCTTCACCGAAGGCACGCTGGCCTGCAACGCCGACTGTGGCAGCTTCGATACGAGCGGCTGCACGCTGTGTGGCGACGACGTCACCAACGGCACCGAGGTGTGTGACGGCACCGACGTCGGCGGGCAGACCTGCGCGTCGCAGGGCACGGGGGTGGAAATCGGCACGCTGGGCTGTCTGCCCGACTGCAGCGGCTACGACACGAGCATGTGCCAGGACCCGAACGTCGAGACGCCGACGCAGACCGGCCTCGCGCTGGGGATCCCGGACGACGGCTACGACGGTACGCAGGGCTCGATGGCGTGCGTCGATCTGATCGTCGACGACGACGGCGTCAACATCGTCGACGACGTGCAGCTCGAGATCGCGCTCGACCACACGTGGATCGGCGACCTGACGATCAAGATCTTCAGCCCGGCGGGCACGGTCGTGACGGTGTTGAGCCGCCCGAACCTGCTCGAGGTCGGCGACAACGGCGGCAACTGCTGCGGCGACACTGCGAACCTGGTGTCGACTTCGCCGATCACGTTCCTCGACGGTGGAACGACCGATGCGGAGACGATGGGGTCGGCCTCGCTGTCGAGCGACCACGTCGTGTGTCAGGACGATTCGCTGTGCGACTACGCGCCCAACGCGGGCTCGGCCACGCCGGGCGTGCTCGCCGACTTCGACACCGAAGACGGTGTGGGCACGTGGCAGGTCTGCGTGTCCGACAGCGGTGGCGACGACACCGGCACGATCGAGGCGGTCACGCTGACGATCGCGCAGATCCCGTAGCTCGGACTCGCGGAAAACGGGAAGGCCCCGGGAGCGCATGCGCCCGGGGCCTTCGCACGTCATGAGCTCGACCCGGAGGACGACTCGGCGAGTGCGAGCCGGAGCCGCTCGCGGACGCCGCGGTCGAGGGTCTCGAGCTCCACCTCGGCGTCGAGCAAGCGCGCGAAAACGACGCGCAGGTTCGCGTGGTCGCGACGGTGCTCACCGATCGCGTCGGCGAGGCGGTGGCGCAGTCGACGATGCAGCTGGGCGCGACGGCGATGCTCGGCACTCGCGAGGCGGCGGGCCAGCTGCACGCGAGCCGCGGTGCGGGCGTCGATCTCGTAGACGATCGCCTCGTCGCCGACCACGACGGTGACCTCGTACCAGCCCGACTCCGCGCCGGCCTCGAACACGGCCTCGACCACGACGGCGTCCTCCTCGTCGTCGGCCGCGATCGTCAGCGCGTCCTCGATCCGAAGGTCGGCTTGGTCGAGCTGCTGCTCTTGCACGGTGCCCTCGTCGTCGGGCTCGTCGCAAGCGCTCACGGTCAGGGTGGTGGCAAGCAAGGCGAAGGTGGCGATGATGGTCTTCATGGTGCTCTCCCGTGCGGCGGTGCAGCTCCATGTCCGGACCCGACGAGGCCCTTCGAGAAAAACCAGGTGACGACCCACGCCCGCCAAACCGACGTCCGGCCGCCGGCTGCGCGGGATCCCAGCGACCTGCGCCGGTTGCGCGCTCCACGCCGGACGGAGCTTGCGCTAAGGTTTTGCGCAGATGCCGGAGTCGTCTCTCCGGGCCGCCTTCGTCGCTGCGCTACACGAGGAGGCCCGGGTCGCTTTCGAGGACTGCTTCGATCTCGACGAGCGGCTCGGCGAGATGGTCGCGCACGCCCACGACGCGATGGGGCAGCTGTCGCCGTCCAAGGACGACTACGTCGCTCACGTCGCGCACGTGCTCGGACCCAAGGGGACGCCGGAGGCGCTCGACCAGATGCGCGCCGGCGATCTGTACCTGGCGTGCGCGTGTGCCCAGGGTGACGACCGAGCGTTGCTGTTGTTCGACGCGGAGTTCGGACGCGACATCGACTTGGCGATCGCGCGCTCGGGCAACGTCAACCTGAGCAAGGACGAGTTCCGGCAGCTGCTGCGCAACAAGCTGTTCGTCACGCGCGAGTCCAAGCCGCCCAAGATCGCCGACTACGCCGGTCGCGGTGACCTTCGCAGCTGGGTTCGCGTGACCGCACTTCGGATGATCGTCGACATCGTGCGGCAGCGGAACGCGGGCAAGGAGATCCCGGTCGAGTCCGACATGCTCGGCGCGATGCCGGCCGAGACCGACGACCCGGAGCTCGAGTACATCCAGCGGGTCTACAAGACCGAGTTCAAGGACGCGCTGCAGAAGGCGTTCGCCGCGTTGACCCCTCGCGAGCGCAACCTGCTGCGCCACCAGGTCATCCACGGGCTGAACATCGACCAGGTGGGCGCCATCTACCACGTGCACCGGACCACCGCGTTTCGGTGGATCGAAAAGGCCCGCAAGGCCTTGCTGCGCGAGACCCGGTCCGCGCTGATGTCACGGCTCAACGTGGGCTCGGGCGATTTCATGTCGATCATGCGGGTAGTGCAGGGCGACCTCGACGTCAGCGTCCGCCGCCTGCTGATCTCCGACATCGAGGACGAGCCCAGCCGCTCCAACTGACCGGTTCCCCGGTCCGGCCGACCCGGAGCCAGCTCACGGAAGATCGTCGCAACCGGCTCGCGGCGAGGGAACCTTCGGGCGGGATGGGCAACAGGGGAGGATGGAAGGTCATTGATCGCCGCAAACATCGGGCCTTCCACCCCTCACCCGCTGGCGATCGCCGGTCTGACCCGAAAACAGACCGGCGGTCGCCGCTCTTTTTTGGGCGACGCGAGCGACCGGCCGGGCGCCGCCGGCCACGACCGGGCGGTTCAAGGCTCGACGACGGGCCCGACGAGCGCGTCGCGGAGCGCCTCGAGGTCGGCGGCGAGCGCGGCCGCGGCGGGCGTCGGCGGGATCTCCTCGAGGCGCGTCGTGGCGTCGTCCAGGATCCGCACGGCGCGGTCGTGGTCACCCGGCTCCGCGCGCAGCTTGAGCGCCTTGGCGAAGTCCACCCCGGCACGGACGACGTCGAGCCGCATGCCCAGACCCGTGGCCTGCTCGCGTCGCGCGTACGCGTCCTCGAGTCGGGGGATCGCCTCGGCGAGATCTCCCTTGGCCAGGTAGGCGCTCCCGAGCACGCCGAGGGCCAGCGCACGTTCGGGGTGCTCGTCGCCGAGCAGCTTGTCGATCATCGCCAGGCCACGCTGCGCCCAGTCGACCGCTTCCTCGTTGGCCCCGCGCGTCATCAACAACAACGCCAGGTTCGTCTGCGCGCGGGCCACGTTCGGGTGCTCGCGATGCAATCGCTCCTGCATCTGCAGGCCCTCGCGCAGCACCTGCTCGGCCTCCTTGGCGCGGCCCTGCTCGTACAGCAGCCGTGACTTGTTGGCCATGGCCTGCGCCAGGCCCGGATGGTCGCCGGCCACCGAGTCGCGCCAGATGTCGATCGCCCGATCGATCGCCTCGAGTGCGCCGTCCTGACCGAGCTCGGAACGGATGACGCCGAGGTTGCCCAGATACACCGCCACGTTGGGGTGCGCGGGACCGACGTTGCGCTCCTGGATCTCGAGCGCGCGCTCGAGGAAGCGTTGCGACTCCTGCAGCTTGCCGCGCGAGCCGTACGCGGCCGCGAGGTTGTTGTAGTAGCGCGCCAGCGTGGGGTGGGCCTCGCCCACCGTCTCGCGCTGGTACTGCAGCGCCTTCTCGAACTGCTGCTGCGCGCCTTCGAAGTCCGCCTTGGCCATGAGCATGCCGCCC
>CALBMM010000160.1 GCA_937896535.1 uncultured Pseudomonadota bacterium | reverse complement strand
ACGCAGCGCCCGTCTCGGCACTGCTCTGGAGCCTCGCAATCGTCATCCTGCATGCAAGCATAGCGGTAGCCCGGCGGTGGTTGTCGCTCCGAGTAGCAGGCGCACGCCCACAGCGCGACGAACGACGAGAGGCAGGCTGCGAAGCGCGGGAGTGTGTTCATGTGTCGATTCCGTGACGCTTGATCTTGTCGTAGAGCGTGCGCACTCCGATCCCGAGCTCCTCGGCGACGCGGCGCCGATTGCCCTCGTGGCGTGCCACAGCCTCCAAGATCGTCGCGCGCTCCACCTCGGCCAAGGTGGGCGACGCGTTTCGGGGCCGCTCGGCGCGGCTCCCGGGCAACGCGAAGAGCTCCTCGGCGTCGATGTTCGTCTTGTCCGCCAGGATCGCGGCGCGCTCGAGCATATTGGCGAGCTCGCGGACGTTTCCCGGCCACCGTTGACGAAGCAGCGCTCGCTCGGCGCCTTCGGTCAACGACAAGCCGGCCTTCCCGAGACGCGCGGCGATCGGGCCAAGGAGGGCGTTCGCGATCGGGATGATGTCTTCAACGCGGTCGCGCAGCGGTGGCAGGTGGATCGGGAAGACGGCCAGACGGTGAAACAGGTCCTCGCGAAAATCCCCGGAGTCCCGCATCTGGGCGAGATCGCGGTTGGTCGCCGCGATCCACCGGACGTCGGCGACAATCTCCTGGTTGCCGCCAACGCGCTGAAACCGGCGCTCCTGGAGCACTCGAAGGAGCTTCGCCTGCAAGGCGGGCTTGAGCTCAGCGACCTCGTCGAGGAAGAAAGTACCTCCTTCGGCGAGCTCGATCCGACCACGACGACGCTCCGCGGCTCCCGTGAACGCCCCCCTTTCGTGGCCGAACAGCTCGCTTTCCAGGAGCGTCTCCGCCAGCGCCGCACAGTTGACGGCCACGAACGGCCGGTCGGCCCTAGGGCTGGCCGCGTGGAGTGTTTTCGCGGCAACTTCCTTCCCGGTCCCGCTTTCGCCGACGAGCAACACGGTGGCCGACGTGGGTGCCACCTTCTGAAGGGCATCGACCACCGGCTTCATTGCCGGCGCACCGTAGGTGAGCTCCATGCTCGCTACGTCGGCGCGAGTCATTTCCTCCAGCGCGCGAAGCCGGCGGTGTTCGAGTGCCCGCTGGGCGATCAGGCGGAGGGCGGCGGGACTACCGAGGGGTTTCTGCAGATAGTCGAACACCCCGAGCTTCATGCACTCCACCGCCGTATCCACGCTCCCGTGAGCCGTGAGCACGAGCATCTCCATGTCGGGGTAGTCGCTACGGGCACGGCGGGTGAGCTCGACGCCATCGAGACGGGGCATCTTCAGGTCCGTCACCAACAGCTGGTACGTCGTGGTCTCGAGCCGCTCCAGCGCGGCTCGACCGTCGGACACGGCATCGACGCTGTGTCCGTCGCGCTGGAGCGTGTCGACGAGAAACGCTCGCACTCCCTCTTCGTCATCGGCGACGAGTATTCGAGCCACCGTCATGCCTCCGGTACTTCGATAGTGAACACCGCACCACCGCCGTCTGCGTCCGAGACCGTGATCCGGCCGCCGTGCAGGTGGACGACGCGACGAGCAACGGCCAACCCCAGGCCCGTCCCCTGCACGCGAGCGGTCTTGAATGGTTCGAAGATCGACTCGCGGTCGGCTGGCGGCACGCCGGGACCGCGGTCTCGAATACGGTACATGAGCACGCCATCCGTGATACCGACCGACACCTCGATCTTCTCGTCCGGGCCGCTCGCTTGAACCGCATTCGCGACGACGTTGACGAGCGCACGACGCATCCGTTCCTGGTCGAGAGACCAGACGGATGGAGCGCCGTCGACCTCGAGGACCACCCGATGCTTCGCCCCGACCTCGTCGATCGCGGCCCGTAGCACCTCGACGGGATCGGCCGCGGTCCGGTCGATCGTCCCCGATCGTACGAACGAGAGCAGACTGCTGATGAGCGTCTCGAGCCGGAATGCCTCTTTCACGACTCGACCGACGCGGTCCTTGGCGTCACCATCGAGATCCTCCTCGAGCAGCTGCGCGTGTCCCTTCAACGACGACAGGGGATTGCGAAGCTCGTGCGCGAGCACTGCGGACATCTCCCCGAGCGCGGCGAGGTGTCGCTGCTCCGACAGCACGCGCTCGACCTGGCTCGCCCGCTTCGACAACCGCCAGAGGACGGAGCTCACGAGAACGAGCATCAACGCCCCAGCGATACCGACGGCGAGATTGCGCTCCGCCCGTCCGAGCAAGTCATGCGCGAGGGTTGGAACGAACTCGATGACCAGAAACGCCCCCCGCCGCGCCTCGTACCGCGGATCCCTGGGCATCGGCGGCGCACCCTCGAACTTGAGTTCAGGTGGCGGCGGGCCCCCCGGTGACCACATCCGCACGACGCCCTCGCCGACATCGAGGTCCAATCCTGTCGGTCCAGCAAGCTCGTAGGCGTCGATTCGGCTGACCGACTCTCCCGCGAAGATCGGCGGTGCGTCGCGAAGGACGAGCCCGACGTAGCGAAGTCCGAGGTCTTCGTGCGCCGCCAGAGCCGCTTCGAGCGTCGGTTTCGTCGGCTCGTCGGGCGAGCGCGGCACTGCGCTGAGGATCCCGTGAAAGAGCATCGCGCCATGCCCTCGCACCAGGCTCTCCGTCACCGCTCGGACGGCACGGTACGAGGAGAGCGTCGTCACGACGATCACCGCCGCAAGGCCGAACGCCACGACGAGAAAGCCCCACCTCGCCAGCGCCGACCGCGGGATCCACGAGGCGCCAGGATCGCCTTGGGCATGAGTGTCCGTCACGGCGTCCACGCTGGTCGTGGAGGCGCTGCACCATCCGTGCCACGGACCGAGCCTTCCCAGTCATGGGGCTTGGACGGACACGGTGCGCCTAGGCGGCTGGCAGACCGGCGGATTCCGCCGATGTCAGTCGGCAGAATCCGCTTGTTTCTTCGGATGCTCGTCACTCGGGGAGCTGACATTCACGGGTCCAGTAGTGGCAGAGAGCATGCACCGTACACGTGTCGGCAGGGCTCTCGGGTGAGACTCCCTCTCCAAACCCCAGGCGGCACTGACCAGCCTCCTCCCCCCGCCCTCGGGCCCGTACCCCGCTGACCCGGGGGGCGGGCGGCCTCTCGAACGAGTGCCAGCGCCGCTGCGATCTCGAGAGCGTATGGCCCCGGTTCCGAGGCGGCAACCCGAAGCGCCGCTCACACGATGCCGCGCGCGACGAGCAGGTCGTGGACGACATCGACACACCGCGAGACCGCCCAATCATCCGTCGGAAGCACGAGGTCGGGTTCGCGCGGGGTCTCGTATTCGCTCGGGCCGTCGCCGTCGGCGCCGTCGCAAGGTGCCGCGCCTCCTTGCCCCTCGTGCCGTTGTCGACACGTGGCGGCAGGTGCGTCGAGGTGGACGACGATGAACCGCTCCGGCCCGACCAGTGCGCGCGCCCTGCCCCGGATTGCCTCGCTCGGCGCAACGAACGCGCAAAGACACAGCAGCCCGCTGTCGTTGAGCAGCTTGGCGATCTCCGCGCCGCGCCGCAGGTTCTCCGAGCGATCGCCCGCGGAGAAGCCGAGGTCGCTGCTCATCCCCTTGCGCAGGAACGCACCATCGACCACCGCGGTGATGCGCCCTTGCTCGAACAGGCGCCGTTCGAGCGCGTGCGCGATCGTCGTCTTCCCGCTGCCCGGAAGGCCGGTGAACAAGACGGTCGCCGATCTCTGGCCGTAACGCGCCTCTCGCTCGCGGCTGGTCACGCGCCCCTGAACCGGGATCGTGGCCCGCATCCCAGGATCTCGTACCCAGTGGTCGGCCGACATCGGACGTCGCGTCTCGGCGATCATCCCCATCCCCACGGTGCCGTTGGTCATGCGGTCGATCACCACGAACGATCCGGTCCAACGGTTGTCACGGTACGCATCGAACACGACTTGGTCCGCCACGGCCACGCGACACCGGCCGATCTCGTTGAGGCCGAGCGAGGAGGCGGGATGTCGCTCGAGCGTGTTGACGTCGATGCGGTGGTAGAGGCTCGTGATCGCTCCCGGGCAGGTCTTGGGCCCGAGCTTGAACAGGTACTCGTTGCGCGGGACCATCTCGTCTTCGGCCATCCAGACGACGGTCGCGTCGAAGTCCTCCCGGATCGTGGGCCGGGTTCCTTGGCCGACGATCATGTCGCCGCGGCTGCAGTCGAGCTCGTCCTCGAGCAACACCGTGACCGACTGCGACGGCACGGCCTCGTCGAGATCGCCGTCGTATGTGGTGATCGCACGAACGCGGCTGCTGACGCCCGAGGGCAGGACCGTGATCTCCTGGCCCTTGCGGAGGACCCCCGAGGCGAGCGTGCCCGCGAATCCCCGGAAGTCGGGGTTGGGACGGATGACGTACTGAACCGGGAACCGCAGGTCCTCGACGTTCCGCCCCTGGTCGATGTCGATCGTGTTCAACAACCCGAGCAGGGGTTCACCTTCGTACCACGGCGTCCGCTGGCTGGACTCGACGACGTTGTCACCGGCCAGCGCGCTCATGGGAATGAAATGTACGTCCCGAAAACCCAATCGAACCGCGAGGGCTTCGTACTCCGCTCGGATCACCTCGTAGCGTTCGGGGTCGAACCCGACGAGGTCCATCTTGTTGATCGCGACCACCACGTGGCGAATCCCCAGTAGCGAGACGATGAAGCTGTGCCTGCGCGTCTGCGTGAGCACGCCGCGACGCGCATCGACGAGAATGATCGCGAGGTCGCAGTTCGACGCCCCCGTCGCCATGTTGCGCGTATACTGCTCGTGGCCCGGCGTGTCGGCGATGATGAACTTGCGTCGATCGGTCGCGAAGTACCGGTACGCAACATCGATCGTGATCCCCTGCTCGCGCTCGGCCTTCAGACCGTCGGTCAGCAAGGCCGGATCGAATCCCCCGTCGGCGGTTCCGCGCGTTGCCGACGCTTTGCGGACCGCGGCGAGCTGATCCTCGTGGATCATCTGCGAGTCGTAGAGAAGACGTCCGATGAGCGTACTCTTGCCGTCGTCGACACTTCCACACGTGAGAAACTGCAACAGCTGTTTTCGTTCGTGCTGCCGCAAGTAGGCGTCGATGTCTCGCTCGATGAGTTCCGACTCCCGCGACATCAGAAGTAGCCCTCCCGCTTCTTCTCTTCCATCGAGGCGGCCTGGTCGTGATCGATGACGCGTCCTTGCCGCTCCGATTGCCTGGTCAGGAGCATCTCTTGGATGATCTCGGGGAGCGTGGTCGCGTCGGACTCGATGGCCCCCGAGAGCGGATAGCAACCGAGGGTTCGGAAGCGCACGCGTTTCATCATCGGTTTCTCGCCCGGATGAAGCGGTAGCCGGTCGTCGTCGACCAGAATCAAGACGCCGTCGCGCTCGACGACGGGGCGGACCGCAGACCGATACAGCCCTACGATGTCGATGCCCTCGAGGTAGATGTACTGCCAGATGTCCAGCTCGGTCCAGTTGCTCAGGGGGAAGACCCGGAT
>CALBMM010000159.1 GCA_937896535.1 uncultured Pseudomonadota bacterium | reverse complement strand
TCGTGCAATACCTACTTCTACCAGCTCGCGATCGACAACCTGCTCAGCCTCGAGCGCGTGGAGCAGACGGCGCGCGCGCTCGGCCTGGGAGAACGCTCGGGTCTGGGTCTCAACGTCGAGGTCAAGGGCACGATCCCCACCGAGGAGTTCGAGGCCCGCGAAGGCACGTATCAAGGTGGTGTCCGCCTCAACTCGGCGATCGGGCAGGGCAACGTGAAGGTCACCGTCGTGCAGCTCGCGGTGCTGTACGCCGCGATCGCCAACGGCGGCTACGTCATGACGCCGACGCTCGTCGATCGGATCGAGACCAACGACGGCAAGCTCGTGCTCTCGAGCCAGCCGCAGCGTCGCAACGACGAGCCCGTCATCGACCCCGGTGATCGGTCGCGGATCCACCAGGGGCTCGTGGGCGTGGTCAACGAAGAGGAAGGCACCGCGTACTCGGAGCGGTTGCCCAACATCGTGGTCGCCGGCAAGACGGGCACGGCCGAGGTCGGCCGCGAGGTCCGGACCGCGGCGTCGGAGCTCATCGAAGGCTGGGACACCACGCAGGACCACGCGTGGTTTGCCGGCTACGCGCCCGCTGAGAACCCGCAGATCGTGGTGGTGGCGCTCGTCGAGCACGGCGGCACCGGTGCCGACGCGGCGGCGCCGATCGTGATGAAGGTGGTGGGCCACTACATCGGTGCGGCCGGGTCGGAGACCGACGTCGCCCCGCGTGCGCCGGGGGTGCCCCCGCCGCTGCCCGGCCACAAGACCGACGAAGGGCCGGCCGTCGCGGGCGGCCGACCGGGCGCGAAGGGAGCGACGCCATGAGCGACCTGCTGGGACGACCGCAAACGGGGTGGGGGCGGCTGCGCCGGTCGATCGACTGGGTGGTGGTCACGCTCGCCTTCGCGATCATCGCGTTGGCTCTCATCAACCTCAACAGCGCGGGCAAGGGCGACTGGAGCGGTCGCGTGGCCACGCAGCTGCGGTGGGTGGGCTTGGGCACCGTGGTGATGCTCATCGTCTCCGCGATCGACTACCGCGTGATCTACCGCGGCGCGTACGCGGCCTACGCCGTGGGCATCGGCCTGCTGGCGTTGATCCCGTTCTTCGGCATCAAGGTCAACAACGCGCGACGCTGGCTGGGCACCGAGGACTACCGGCTTCAGCCCTCGGAGCTGATGAAGGTGCTCATCGTCGTCGCGCTCGCCAGATACCTGCACGACGTCGCCGACGAGCGCAACGAGGGCTACAGCCTCAAGGCACTCGTGGTGCCGTTCGCGATGGTGCTGTTGCCCACGGCTCTCATCGTCGACCAGCCCGACCTCGGCACCGGGATCATGCTGCTCATCATCGCGTTCTCGCTGCTGTCGGTGAGCGGGTTGCGGCTCAAGCACATGTTCGGTGCGCTCGCGGCCGGCGTGATCTCGGTGGCATTGGGCTGGCGGTACATGGAGGACTACCAGCGACGTCGCATCGACGTGTGGCTCGACCCCGAGCTGTACGCCAACGACGACGGCTACCAGACCGTGCAAGCGATGATCAGCGTCGGCAACGGTGGCTTCTTCGGCCGCGGCGTCGACCAGGGCACGCAGAACGTCCTGGGATTCTTGCCCGAGCCGTTCACCGACTTCCCGTTCGCCGTCTACGCCGAGGAGTGGGGCTTCGTGGGCGGTGCGATGGTGTTGACGCTCGCGATGTGCCTGGTGCTGTGGGGCGTCAACATCGCCTCGCAGGCACGCGATCGCTTCGGCGCGCTGCTGTGTGCGGGCGTGGCGGCGCTGCTGTTTTGGCACGTGGTGATCAACATCGGCATGGTGCTGCAGCTCGTGCCCGTCTCCGGCATCACGCTGCCGTTCTTCTCGGCGGGTGGCTCCAACGTGCTGACGATGATGATCGGGCTGGGGATCCTGATGAGCGTGTCCCGCTCGCGCCAGCACCGCGCCTAGTCCCGGGACGACTCGGCGAAACCGCCCCGCGTCACGGGTGCGCAACAACTTGCACATCGTGACGGGACGGCGGGCGGTGGTACACCACTGTGTCGCATGCGCGGTCGTATCGGCGTCCTGACCAACCCCAACTCGGGCAAGAACCGAGGGCGGGGGGCCGCGCGCGTCGATGAGCTCGAGAGCGTGGTCGGCCGGCACGGGATCGTGCGTCAGACGGGCGGGCTCGACGAAGTCCGGGCCGTGCTCGAGGAGTTCTTCGCCGAAGGCTGCGACACCTGGGTCTGCGACGGCGGCGACGGCACGCTCCATCACATGCTGTCGGTCGGCTGGCAGCTCGCGCGCGCCCGGGGCCACGACGAGCTGCCGCTCATCGTGCCGGCCAACGGCGGCAGCGTCGACTTCGTCGCGCACAAGGCCGGCATCGCCGGGGGCGCGCCGGCCATCCTTCGCGAGCTCGTGCGGGTGCGGGCCGGCGGTCCCGCGCCGCCGGTCGTGTCGCTCGACACGTTTCGCATGGAGGGCACGTACGCCGACGGCAATCGCGACCCGTTCGATCGCGTCGGGTTCGCCACGGCGATCGGCGGCGTCGCGCAGCGGTTCTTCGGCAAGCTGTACGAGAACAAACCGGTCGACGGCAAAGCGATCGCACGGGTGCTCGCCAACTCGGTCGCGGGCGCGGCCGTGGCCTCGGGGCCTCGCATGCTCGAGCGCTTCTACCCGGCGGTGATGCGCGAGTACGCCGACGCGATCTTTTCGCCGACGCGGGCTCAGGTGAACGTCGACGGTCAGCGCTTGCACTACGACTCGTTCGCCTCGCTGCAGATCGGCTCGATCGACATCAATCTCGGCGGCGTGGTGCGGACGTTTCGGCACGCGGCGCGCCCCGGTGTCCTGCACGCGCAGGCGATCTCGATGTCGCCGCTGGGGGTGGCGGCGAACCTCCCGAACATCGTGTTGGGAACGCCGATCTGGGGACGCAACGTCTACGACGGTCCCGCGCAGACCCTGCGTGTGGACGCGTACGACCACGCGCCGCTGGATCCGGTGATCGACGGCGAGCTGTTCTTCGGGCTTGCGCAATTGCACGTGGAGCGCGGACCGCAGCTGCGCGTGCCCGCGGTGTGCCGCGCAGCTTGAGCCAACGCACGGTCCACGTGCGTCAGCGTTCGTGGAGGCAACCGTTGGTCGACCTGTGTCGACGCGGCCAGGCTTGACACTCAACGACAGCCGCGGCAGCGTCCCCCGGACTTCGTCAGGAGCTTCATTGGTGATGAAAAAGACTTGGCTGTTCCCTGTTCTGTTTGCGACCGCGGCCACCGCGAGCACCGCTCATGCGTCGAGTGAGACGACGATCTCCGGAATCCTCGTCGTGCCGGATGCTGCAGTGACTCTCTACCCGCCGACCGCCGAGTCGACGGTGTGCGTCGGAAACACGAACTCCGATCACTCCGGCCTGGGATGCAGCATTCGTGTCGACGCCGAGACCGAGGTCGCTCCCTACGCGGACGCCGCGGCTCTGCTTGGCGGACTGCAGACCGCGTTGGCGCCGTACGACGTCACGGTCACGCATACGCGCCCGCCGAAGTACGTGCCGTACACCATGCTGCTCCCGGACGACGCGGCGAGCGCCGAGGGCCTCTCGTTCACGTGCACGCTGGGATCGATCGACTGTGGTGCGCTCAACCGCCGCCGCGTGGGCTTCACGACCGGCTCGACGATGAACTGCATGGATCCGGTGCAGCTGCACGCGTCGCTCTACGCCTTCGGTCGGATGTCCGGCCTGGAGGGGGTCGCGGACCCGACCGATCCGATGAACTACCCGCCCGACTTCACCGTCGATCCGCCCGTCACGGCGTTCGTCGACGCGTGCGTCGACACGGTCTTCCAGAACGTCTTCGACAAAGAGGGCAACCCGATGCCCGACACGATGTTGGATTGTTCGCCGACGATCGATCACGCGGAGTGCGAAGGCGAAGGGGACATGGACCCCGACCAGCAGAACAGCCACCAGCATCTGCTACAGGCGTACGGCGCCGCGCTTGCGGCCGCTGACACGACGGCCCCGGTGGTCGCGATCACGAGCCCGATGGACGGTGAGGTCTTCGTGCTCGGCAGCGATCCTCTCGAGGTCGTGCTCGATGCCACGGTCACCGAGGACGAGTCGGCGTACGTAGGTGCGATGTGGACGCTCCAGAGCCAGGCGTTTCTGGACGCGGGCTTGGAGTCCGACACGGTCGAGTTCTGCACGAACGACGCCTGCAACGCGAACCCGCTCGGCAACCCGTGGGCGGATGATCCGTCGTCGGTCAAGCAGATCGGTGTGGATGCGTTCTCCATCGGGATCATGCCGATCGAAGGCGAGTACACGGCGACGCTCGAAGTCACCGACATGCACGGCAACGTCTCGGAACTCCAGACGGTCACGTTCACCGTGATGGGGGCGGAGATGCCCGGCACTGGTGGGATGGACGACTCGGGCGGCGACAGTGCCGACAGCGGTCCGATGTTCACCACGTCCGACAGCGCCGGCGACGGCGGCACGGGCGACGGTGACGGCACCGCGGGTGCCGATGGCGGCAGCGGGACCGACGACGGTGGCGGCTGCTCCTGCACCGCCGGCGCCGGCTCGGCTCCGATCACGCTCGTGATGTTCAGCCTGTTCGGGCTCGGCATCGCGACGACCCGTCGCCGCCGCTAGGCTCCACGCGAGCTCGACGACTCGAGGGCGATCGCCGTCACGGCGGTCGCCTTTCGTCGTTGGTTTCGCGTCGACGCGACAGCGAGTGGGCGGCCAGCCACACGACGAGGAAGCCGAGCCCCCCTGCGACCACCACCATGACCGCGGCGCCGAGCAGGAACGGGCCCACGAGCGCGACGAGCAGGTCCCACCAGCCACCCGCGTCGAGCGTCGACAGCTCCGCCCAGCTCGGTGTCGCCCGTCCGGTGAGTCGAAGGCCCAGCCACAGCTCGGCGAAGTACAAGAACGGTCCCGTGACCGGATTGACCACGACGGTCCCGCCGTAGGTCGCGGGCACGTTGAGGCCGAGGACCGGGGCGAGGGCGAGGGCGAGCACCATCCCGGCCGCGGGGATCGGCACCAGCGAAAGCGACAGGCCCAGGGCGAAACCGCCGGCGATCCCCCGTGGGGTCGCGCCCCGGGACACCAGACTGCGCAGTCCGTCGCGCCAGCGGCCCATCGCCCGCAGCGTAGCCCCCTTGGGCGGCCTGGGCCGCGCCCGTCGGGTATTGAACCCGGCCGTGCGTGGGCCGGGTTCGATTTTATCTACTCGGGAGTAGAAATCTACTCGTCGGTAGATTAGTCTGATCCGAGTCGATGGGACGCCCCGCCGCCTCCGCCCAAGCCGCGACGCCCGAGCGCCTTCTGCAGGCCGCCGAGGCGATCTTCGCGGCGGTCGGGTTCGGGACCGCCAAGCTGGCCGACATCGCCGGCCGCGCGGGGATCCGCCGACCTTCGCTGCTGTACCACTTCCCGTCCAAGGAGCGGCTTTACGCGGCGACGGTCGAGCGTGCGTTTGTGCGGCTGCGCCAGGCCCTGCGCGGCGCCATGCAAGCCGAGGGCGACTTCGCGGCGCGCATGATGAACACCGTCGATCGCTACTGCGAGTTCATCGCCGACGAGCCGGAGCTGTCACGTCTCGTGCTGCGCGAGCTGCTCGACGACAACGGTCCCGGCCGCGAGATTCTGATCCGCCAGATCGTGCCGCTGCTCGACATCGTCGAGCAGTGGATTCGCACCGAAGGCGAGGGCGTCATGCGGGCCGATGTCCCGGTCCGTCAGGCGCTGCTCATGCTCGCCTCCGACGTCTTCCTGCGCTCGGCCGTCGGGCCGCTGCGCGAAAAGTTGTGGGGTCGACAGGACCGCTCGCGCGAGCTGGCGCGGGCGCTGTTTCTCGCCGAGCCCGCCCCGACCTGAACCGGAGTCCGTCATGTCGCCACGATTCCCCACGCTGTCGTCTCTGTCCGATCCCACGCTGTCGCCGGTGGGGCGCTCGCGCAACGCGCGAGTGTTCCTCGATCTCGCCGGGCCGGCCGTGCGGGGCCTGGTCCTCAAGCGAGGCAAGCAGGGGCGCAGCACCGAGATGCCCGCCCGCCACCACGCGCACTTCGACTGGTCGTACGAGCGCGACCAGGAAGAGATGAGCAAGCTGTACGAGGCCGCGAAGCGCTCGCAGTGGAACGCGACGACCGACATCGACTGGGACGTCGAGGTCGACCCGTTCGACGAGTCCCGCGAGCTGATGCCCGACGCGTTGCTGCCGCTGGAGGCGCTGCCGGCCTACCGCAAGCTGCCCAAGCGCCGGCAGCAGCAGCAACGCCACGCCCTGACGGCCTGGCTGCTGTCGCAGTTCCTGCACGGGGAGCAGGGCGCCTTGTTCGCCGCGTGCCAGGTGACCGAGGCGGTGCACTGGATGGACGGAAAGCTGTACGGCTCGACCCAGATCGTCGACGAGGGACGCCACGTCGAGGTCTTCCACCGCTACCTGACCGAGAAGCTGGGCAAGCTCTACGTCATCAACGACAACCTCTACACGATCATCGACGCGCTGATGACCGATGGTCGCTGGGACCTGAAGTTCCTCGGCATGCAGATCATGATCGAAGGGCTCGCGCTCGGGGCATTCGGGACGATGCGGCGCTCGACGAAGGAGCCGCTGCTCAAGGAGCTGCTCAAGTACGTGATCACCGACGAAGCCCGCCACGTGCACTTCGGGGTGGTCGCGCTGCGCGACTACTACGCCGAGCTGCCCGAGTCACAACGTCGCGATCGCGAGGACTGGGCCTACGAGATCTCGGTGCTGCTGCGCAACCGGTTCCTCGCGCACGAGTTCTACGACGAGTACTACGCCCATGCGATGACACGTCGGGAGTGGGACGAGGCCGTGCTGTCGTCGCAGTTCCTGCGGCGCTTCCGCGACACGATGTTTCGTCGGCTGATCCCGAACCTGCGCCGGATCCACCTGCTCTCGGACCGGATCCGACCCCACTACGACAAGCTCGGGCTGCTCGAGTACGAGCACGGCAAGGCCGCGCCGGACCTGACCGCCATCGATCTGCTCGAGATCGACGACAAAGACGCCGAAGCGCAGCTTCTGGGGCACTGAAGTCTCGCAGCGGGTCGCGGTACGCTGTGGCATGCGCCGCGGCCACCGACGCGTCCTGCTGTGGGACGTGATGAGCACGCTGGTGCGCGACCCGTTCTACGAGGACGTGCCGCGCTTTTTCGGCACGTCGCTGCCCGAGCTCGTCGCGATCAAGGATCCGCACGCGTGGCCGGCGTTCGAGCGCGGGCACATCGACGGGGCGCAGCTGTGCGAGCGGTTCTTCCTCGACCGGCGCCCCGTCGACGGGCCGGGCCTGCGCGCGACGATGTCCGACGGCTACGCGTGGCTTCCTGGCGTCGAGGAGATCGTCGCCGAGCTCGCCGACGCGGGCGTGGAGATGCACGCGCTGTCGAACTACCCGCGCTGGTTCGAGCTCATCGAGGAGCGACTTTCGCCGAGCCGATATCTGGCGTGGACGTTCGTGTCGTGCAAGACGGGCTTGCGAAAGCCCGAAGCCGCCGCGTATCGGCATGCCGTGTCCGCGCTCGGCGTTCGTCCCGCCGACGCCACGTTCGTCGACGATCGCGACGACAACTGCGCCGCTGCGCAGGCGTGCGGGCTGAAGGCGGTGAGATTCGAAGACGCATCGCGGCTGCGTCGCGCGTTGTTTCGGGACGGCTGGCCGCTGCGCCCCGGGTGAGCGCGCCGCGCAGGGGCTGGCGTGCCCCTCGCCGCCGACACGGCGGCACCTGTGGTTGCAGGTGGCATCGCAATGATTCCGGCGGCAAACGGCGGTCGGCCGACCGTGCCAGCACGGTCGTTCATCCTGCATTGTTCGCACTGGCCGCGCCGGGTTTGCACCGGGCATCATGTAGGGGTTGCCTGCACACGCAGCATCGTGGACCGAGAGCGCCCGCCCTTGTTCGCAGGCAACGACAAGGCGTCTCTCGGTCGACGGATAGGAACGCGTATGAAGCTCCCACTGGAGATCACGTTTCGTAATGTCGCTCGCACCGATGAGCTCGACGAGAGGATCCGCGCCAAGGCGGCCAAGCTCGATCGGTTCTTCGACAAGATCACCGGTTGCCGGGTCGTGGTGGAATCGCCTCACAACCACTCCAACAAGGGCAACACCTATCACGTCCGGATCGAACTGAGCGTTCCCGGCGGTGAGCTCGTCGTCAATCGCGATCCGAACAATCCGGACCACGAGGAACTGGGAGTCGCCCTGCGCGACGCATTTGCGGCGGCCCAGCGTCAGCTGCAGGCCTACGCGGCCAAGCGCAACGCGAGCCAGTCGGGCTCGCACATGAGGATCTCCGACATCCTGCAATGAGGACGTGACGTCCGCGTGACCGCGACGCGGTCGGGCGCTGGGCGCTCGGCCGCGTTTGCAATTGTGCGACGCGACGATCAGGACCGGTCGAGGTCGCGGTGCAGGAACGGACGCTTGCCCGGCCCGTAGTCGGACGCGACGTGGCCGTGACCGGACAGCAACCATCGGTAGGTCACCAATCCCTCGACCCCGACCGGGCCTCTGGCGTGCAGCTTGCCCGTGCTCACGCCTACCTCCGCACCCAGGCCGTAGCGATAGCCGTCGGCGAAGCGCGTGCTGGCGTTGACGAACACGCCCGCGGCGTCGACGGCCGCGGTGAACATCGCGGCCGCCGTCTCGTCCTGGGCGACGATCGCTTCGGTGTGGCGCGAGCCGTAACGCCCGATGTGCTCGAGCGCGTCGGCGATGTGCTCCTTGCGGGCGATCGACAAGATCAGCTCACCGTACTCGGTCGACCAATCGGCCTCGGTCGCGGTCTCGAGCTGCGGATGCAGTGCCCGAGTCGCCTCGTCGGCGCGCAGCGTCACCCCCGCCTCGGCCAGAGCCCGCACACAGGCGGCGAGGGCGGCCTCGGCCCCCGGCTCCCACAGCAGCGTCTCGATGGCGTTGCACGCCGCCGGGTAGCTGCACTTGGCGTCGACCGCGATGCGGGCGGCCGCGCGTGGGTCGGCGCTGTGGTGCAGGTACAGGTGGCACAGCCCCTCGGCGTGACCGAGCACCGGGATCCGGGTGCTCTCCTGGGCGTGGCGCACGAACTTGGTCGAGCCCCGCGCGATGATGAGGTCGACCGAGTCCTCGGCCGACAGCAGGGCATCCACGCCCTCGCGGTCCGCGATCGCGCCCACGAGCGCCGGGTCGAAGCCCTGGATCTGCAGCGTCTCGCGGATGACCTCCACGAGCACCGCATTGGATCGCCGGGCCTCGGCGCCGCCCTTGAGCAGGCAAGCGTTGGCGGTGCGCAGCGCGAGGCCGGCGATCTGCACCACCGCGTCCGGGCGCGCCTCGAAGACCACGCCGATGACCCCGAGCGGGCAGGTGACCCGGCGCAGCACGAGACCGTCGTCGAGCTCGCGCGCGAGCGTGGTGCGGCCGACGAGGTCGCGCTGGTCGGCGAGCTGGCCCAGGCCATCGCACAGGCCATCGAGCTTCTCGGCCGAAAGTCCGACCCGCTGCACCAGGGCCGCGGGCAGCTCGCCGCGGGCGAGGCCCGCCTCGGCGTCTTCGACGTCTTGCGCGTTGGCGGCGAGCACCCGGGCGCGCGCCGGTCCGGTGGCGAGGGCGTCGGCCAGCGCCAGCAGGATCGAGCGCCGGTCCGGGCCGGTCGCGTGCGCGAGCGAGGCCGAGGCCTTCTTGGCCGCACGGGCCATCTGGTCAACGTCGGGAGAAGGGGACATCGCTCTCAGACCTCGGACAGCACGAGGTTGTCGCGGGTGACGAGCGCATCGTAGCCTGCCACGCCGAGGATGCGCGCGATCTCGGTGCTGTGCTGTCCGGCGACCTTGTGGCAGGCACTCGCACCGTAGTTGACGATCCCACGCGCGTGCACGCGGCCCGACGCGTCGCGGATCTCGACCACGTCGCCGCGTTCGAAGTCGCCCTCGACGCCGATCACGCCGATCGGCAGCAGCGATGCCTTCTTGTCGCGCAGCGCTCGCAGGGCGCCGTCGTTGATCGTCAGAGCGCCGCGATGGGCCGTGCCGATCGCGATCGAGCGGCGACGTGCCTTGCGACGCACGGTGGGCCACACGACCGTGCCCACGTCGTGGCCGGCGAGCGCACGGGGGATGACGCCCGGACTCGTGCCGTCGAGGATCAGGGTGGCGATGCCGGCCTCGGTCGCGACCTGTGCGGCGTGCAGCTTGCTCGCCATGCCGCCGGTGCCCGTACGCGAGACGCCGCTGGCGCGGGCGTGGATGTGCTCGTCGACGCCATGCAGGGTGTCGATTCGCGTCGCGGTCGGGTCGGTCCGGGGATTGGCGGTCCACAGTCCGTCGACGTCGGTCAGCAAGACGAGCAGATCGGCGTCGACGGCCACGGCGACGCGGGCCGACAGACCGTCGTTGTCGCCGAAGGCCGGGGGCTCGTCCGGTCCCCCGAAGGTCTCCACGAGCTCGCGCACGCTGACGCTGTCGTTTTCGTTGAGGATCGGCAGCGTGCCCAGCTGCAGCAGCCGCATCAGCGTGGTGCGTACGCACAGCGCCCGATCGCGATCGCCGAGGTCTTCCTGCGACAGCAGCACTTGCGCACCGGTGATCCCGAAGTGCGACAGCGCCTGGTTGTACAGGCTGATGAGGTGGCCCTGGCCGATCGCCGCGAACGCCTGGCGCTGCCCGAGCGAGCGCGGGCGCTCGGTCACCGACAGCGCGCGCATGCCCATCCCGACCGCGCCGCTGGACACGAGCAGGATGGTCTTGCCACTGCGGTGCAAGCGGGCGAGATCCTCGACGATGGCGCTGACGCGACCGAGCGCGAGCTCGCTGCCGTCGTGGGTGATGATCCCCGTCCCGAGCTTGATGACGATGCGCTCGGCGTCGGCGAGCGCGGCGCGTGGCGAGCCGGTCATGGCAGCCACCCCGTCGGGTCGTCGACCTCGGTCGAGCCGCGGATCTGATCGCGACCGCCGGCCAGCACGGCCTGCCGCGCGTCCTCGACCAGGGTCGGGGGGACGCGCACTTGGGCCTGTCGGCTTCGCAGCACGATGCCGCCGCGGATCCAGTCGCGACGAATCACGACCGGTGTCCCCCAGTGCAGCCGCTGCGAGGTCCCGTCGCGGTCGACCTCCACGATGCCGGTGTCGGTCACGAGCACGCTGCGCTGGTTGATCCGCTCGCGCAGCAGCACGAACGCGGCGGGCGAAGCGAGGACGGCGACCGGCTTGACGAGGTCGTTCCACGGCTGCGTCCAGAACTCGGGGGCGAACAGCGTGGCGAAGCCGAGGATCGCAACGACGGCGGCGAGCACCATCCAAATGGGTCCGAACTCGATCCGGTCCTTGGTGCCCCACCACACCAGCGCTTCGCCGCGGTGAAGATGCTTGGCGAGCGCGTTGGGGATCGGACCGGCCGACGGCGGCGCGCCCGGGGCGAGGATCCGGGGTCCTTTGGGCGGCGTGCCGTCGTCGGGCGAGGACGCCACGAGCGCGAGCCGAGGCCGAGGTTGCTGGCTCACCGCGACAAATCCTCGACGCGCGCGCCGAGTCGTCGCAACGCATGGTCGGCGACGACGAGCGCGGCCATGGCCTCGATCATCGGAACGGCACGGGGCAGCACGCAGGGATCGTGTCGGCCGCGCGCCTGGTAGACGGCCGCTTGGCCGTCTGTGTCGACGGTGTCCTGCGGCATGAAGATGGTCGCCACCGGCTTGAACGCCACGGCAAAACGGATCGTTTCCCCGTTGGAGACGCCGCCCTGGATCCCGCCCGAACGGTTGGTGCGGGTGCCGACCGGCAGCGGTCGACGACCGGGCGCGGGCACGAAGGCATCGTTGTGGGCCGAGCCGCGCATCCGGACCGCCGCGAAGCCCTCGCCGATCTCGAACCCACGCGAGGCCGGCAAGCTCAGCATCGCCCCGGCGAGCGCGGCGGTGAGCTTGTCGAACACGGGCTCGCCCAGGCCCGCGGGCACGCCGCGGATCACGGCCCGCACCACGCCGCCGATCGTGTCGCCGGCTTTGCGGACCTCCTCGATCGCCTCGATCATGCGCGTGGCGGTCGCCGTCTCGGGGCAGCGCACGTCGGACGCGTCGACCGCCTCGCGGTCCACGGTCGCCTCGTCGATCTCGCCCGCTTGCACGTCGCCGACGCGGTCGACCCACGCGACGACGTCGATGCCGAGCGCGGCCCGCAGCACGTCCTCGGCGAGCGCACCGGCGGCCACGCGCCCGACGGTCTCACGCGCCGAGGCTCGACCGCCGCCGGCCACGAAGCGCAGCCCGAAGCGGGCGTCGTAGGTGAAGTCGGCGTGCGAGGGCCGGTACAGGTCGCGAAGCTCGTCGTAGTGGTCCGAGCGCGCGTCCTCGTTGCGCACGAGCATCGCGATCGGGGTGCCGAGCGTCTTGCCGCTGTCGGGGTCCACGCCCGAGAGCACCTCGACCTTGTCGGGCTCGGCGCGGCGCGACGTGAGCTTGGACTGCCCGGGGCGACGTCGGCTCAGCTGCGCTGCGATTGCCGCTTGCGGGAACGGATGACCGGCCGGACACCCGTCGACCACCACCCCGACCGCGCCGCCGTGCGACTCGCCGAACGTGGTGACGACGAAGCGCTCGCCGAACGAGTTGCCGGCCATCAGCCTTCGCCCCCATCGAGAGGACGGTCGAGGAAGTCGAGCACGAGCTCGCGCCACGTCGTCGCGGCTTCGATGGCAACGGTGTGTCCCACGTCTTCGATCACATGATGCTTCGCCGACAGCGCCGATGCGAGCGCCGCGGCCTGTGAGCGCGGGGCGAGCCGATCCTGCGCCCCGGAGACCACCAGGGCGGGGCACCGGATCCGCGCCACGAGCTGGGGTGGCGACTGCGCCGGGTCGTCGCCGTCGAGCGTCTGGGTCAGCAGCGCGCGCACGCCTTCGTAGGAGTTGCGCTGCACGACCGCGCGCACCATCGGCTCGACCATGTCCGCGTGCTCGCTCAGGAAGGTCTCGCCCACGATGTCGGGCAGGCTCACGCGCGCCAGCGCCTCGAGCGAGCCCGTGGCCAGGGTCGCGACCCAGCCGTCGACGATGAGCTTGCCGACGACCGAGCGCGTCAGGCCCACGCCCGTGAGCACGAGACGTCGCACCCGCTCGGGATACGCGGCCGCGATCGACAGCGCGGTGCGGCCCCCGAACGAAAAGCCACACAGGTCCACCGGTGCGTGCAGCTCCAGGGCATCGAGCAGCGCCACGAAGTCCCGGGCGTGCTGCGGAAACGACACGTCCTGCAGCGAAAGCTCCGTCGATCCCTGGCCGCGCGCTTCGTAGGCGAGCACGCTGCGCGTCTGCGACAGCGGTCGAAGCTGTCCACCCCAGCTCGAGATCGTCTGGGTCATCCCCCCGAGCAGCACGACGGTCGGCCGGTCGGTCGGCGTGGGCGGGCGACGCAGGTCGTAACGGATCCGCCCGGTCGTCCGGTCGTCACCGGCGACGTCGGCGATGGTCGCGAACGCGGGCACGACGGTGGCGTACCACACGCGCCGCGCGGCGAGCCATCGCGGTGGATGAGGGGCGGTCGGGCTCGAGGACCCGTCGCGCTACGGCCAGCCGGGCTCGTCGTTTTCGTCGCCGTCGCACAGCGCCCGCGGGATCGTGCAATCGCCCGATCCCTCCAGACGTGCCGTGACCACGCAGGTGGCGCAGCCGGCCGGGTCCTCGCGGCAGGTCTCGTCGCAGTACGACTCCGCGCAGTGCACCAGCGCGCCGTACAGCCGGATCGTGGTCTGCGTGCTCTTGGCGAAGCAGGCGTCGGCGCACGCGCCGAAGTCCCCGCACTGCGACAGGCAGACCTCGAGCTCGGTGCACGAGTTGACCGCCTGCGACCCCGGCTCGACGCACCAGCACGCGTGCTGGCCGCTCGCCGTGCTCACGCACGCGAAGTTCGTGTACACGCCGCACATGTCCGCGCAGTCGACCACGCGCAGCACGCCGTCGGCGGGGCTGCAGCTGGCGAGCAGATCCTGATCGTGGCAGCGGTCGTCGGCGAGCAGCTCGCACGGCTCGCCGTCGACCGGCGCACCCGTGCCCGATTCCGCACCTCCGCTGGAGCTGCCCGCCGTGCCCGACTCGCTCTCGGTCCCGGCCGAGGCGGCATCCTCGAGCTCGGAAAAGAACCCGCAGGCCGGCAGCAGGGTGGCGAGCAGGGCGACGATTGTGGCGCGCATCGGCGCCAGTACACGCCGGCGGACTCGCCCGCCCAAATTTCCGGCCTTTGCCGAGGGGGACCGGCGGGCGCACGAGAGGCTGCTAGACTCCGGGGGTCGATGGCCGGCCCCCCCTCCGACGATCGCCACGAGGCGATGAACAAGCTCGCCGCGCGTCTCGAGCAGCTCGAGGAGCGCAAGGCCGAGGACAAGGGCACCGCGCTCGATGGTGCGGTCGAGGCGTTCGCGGCTCGGGTCCAACGCCTCGAGCGCGAGCTCAAGGATCTGCGCGGCATGCTCGAGGGCATCCACGGCGCGCGTCGCTGAGCGGCCGGGGCAGGGGCGCGTGGGGCAGTCCGAGCTTTCCTTCTACGGTCCCGGGGGCAATCGGGGCAGTCGTGGCGACGACGGGCGGTCGTCGTCGGACGGGGGCCCGCAGGTGTGGTCGGTCTCGCAGCTCGTGCGCGGCGCCAACCGACTGCTGGAGGGCAAGTTCTCCAACCTGTGGGTCGAGGGCGAGGTGTCGGGGCTCAAGAGCTCCGGCGGCGGTCACGTGTACTTTTCGCTCGTGGACGCCCAGGCGGCGCTGCCGGCGACGGTGTGGCGCTCGACCGTGGAGCGCCTGCGCTTCTCGATCGAAAACGGCCAGGTGCTGCGTGTCTACGGTCGTCTGGGGATCTTCCCCAAGCAGGGCCGCATGCAGTTCTACGTCGACCGGCTCGAGCCCGCCGGTCTCGGCGCGCAGATGCTCGAGCTGCAGCAGCGCAAGCGTCGACTGCACGCCGAGGGGCTGTTCGATCCGGCGCGCAAGCGTCCGCTGCCGGCCTGGCCCAAGACCGTCGGCGTGGTGACCTCGGCCCACGGCGCCGCGGTGCACGACATCTTGGAGGTCACGCGTCGGCGCTGTCCGTGCCGCGTGGTCGTCTCGCCCGCGGCGGTGCAAGGCGACGCCGCACCGTCGTCGTTGGTGCGTGCGCTGACGCGGCTGTGGTCGCTTCCCGGGATCGACGTGATCATCATCGGTCGCGGCGGTGGCTCGGCGGAGGACCTGTGGGCGTTCAACGACGAGCGCCTCGCCCGGGCGATCGCAGCGTGTCCGGTGCCGGTGGTCTCGGCCGTCGGCCACGAGGTCGACGTCACGATCTGCGATCTGGTCGCGGACGTGCGGGCGGCGACGCCCTCGCACGCCGCCGAGCTCGCGATCCCCGACAAGGCCGCCGCGCACGCCCGCGTCGACGAGCTCGCCGCGCGCATCGCCCGGGCCGTGCGTCGTCAGATCCTCGACGAGCGCGGGCGCTTGGACGTGGTGCGGAGCCGGTTGGGGATGAAGGGCCGAGCGGTCGCGGCGGCCGAGCGCCGTCGTCTCGAGTCGCTGGTCGCACGGCTGCGGGCCAAGGAGCCCACGCGGGCGATCGCCGCCGATCGCAAGCGGCTGACCGCGCTGGCCAAGCGCCTCGCGAGCGCCGGCCAGCCCCTGGCCCGACCGTGGCGCCAACGCCTGGTCGCGCTGACGCAGCGACTGCACGACAGCGGTCGGGGCTTGCCCCGGCGCGCGCGCATGCGCTTGGCGGCGGCCGCAGGAGCGCTGCACGCCATGTCGCCGCTGGCCGTGCTCGAGCGGGGTTACGCCGTCGCGCTGGGTCCCGACGGCCGTGCCCTCACCGACGCGGCCACGGTCGTGCAGGGCGATGCGCTGACCCTGCGACTTTCGCGGGGCACGCTGCGGGCGAAGGTCACGGACGTGGAGCCGGACGTGTCGTGACCGCGCCCCGCGTCTTCGCGGTGCTCGGCGATCCGGTCGCGCACTCCAAGTCGCCGGCGATGCACGGGGCGGCCTTCGACGCGCTCGGGCTGCCCCACCGCTATGTCGCGCTGCGCGTGCCGGCCTCGGGCCTGGCCGCGGCGCTCGACGGCGTGCGCGCGCTGGGACTGGCCGGCGTCAATCTGACCGTGCCGCACAAGGAGGCCGCGTGCGCCCTCGTCGACGCCCTCGACGACCTCGCGCGCAAGGTCGGGGCGGTCAACACGATCGCGGTCGAGGGCACCACGCTGCGCGGGACCAACACCGACGTCGGTGGTTTCGCCGACGCGCTCGCGGAGCTCGACCCGGTGCCGCCGAAGCGGGCCGTCGTGCTCGGGGGCGGCGGGGCCTCGCGGGCGATCGTCGCCGCGCTCGACGAGGCGGGGGCGCAGGTGACCTGGATCAGCCGGCGCCCCGCCGCGCTCGTGCCGTTGGGGCGTGCCCAGCCGCGCTCGTGGTTTCAGCTCGACGAAGCGCTCGCCGGGGCGGACACGCTGGTCAACGCGACCACGGTCGGGATGGCCGGCGGCCCCAGCGAGTTCCCGCGACCGATCGCGCTGCAGGCCATGGCCGCCGGCGCCCGGGTCGTCGACGCCGTGTACCCGCGTGCGGTCGGGGGCCTGCTCGATCGGGCCGAGGCGGCCGGACACCGCACCCAGGACGGCCGACCGATGCTGCTGTGGCAGGGCGTGCGGGCGCTGAAGGTGTGGCTGGACTGCGACATCCCGGCACCGGTCGTCGCGGCCATGCGCGCCACGCTGGGCGACTGAACCGGTCTACTTGCCCTCGGGCGGGACCTTCCCGTCCGGGGCGGCATCGCCGTACTTCTTCATGCACACCGGCAGGTACTCGTTGATCTCGGGCGACAGGTCCTCGGTCGTCGCCTCGAGCAGGAACATTTTTCTCGATCGGGCGTCCAAGGCGCCGGTGGTCAGTCTCTTCGTGCGTGCGGCAGGGTGGGCGGTCGTCATCGGGCTCACCGGCTGCGTGAGATCTTCGGGTGCGCCGGCGCAGCCATCGGCACCCCGGGCGTCGCCGGTGTCCGGGTCCGGTGGCACCGCTTCGATGATCGTCCCGGATCGCGATGCGGTCGCCTGGGGCTGGGGCCATGGGTGCGTGGCGCGAGCGGGTCGGGTGTGGTGCTGGGGCAGCAACGGTCGCGACGAGCTGGGCGACCCCCGGGTCGGGGCGGCATCCCGGCCGGTCCGCGGGCCCGTGTTGGACGGGGTCGTCGAGTTGGCCGCCGGGCGCATGTCGACATGCGCGCGCCACCAAGACGGGCGCGTGTCGTGTTGGGGCGAGAGCAGTCCCGACGTGCGGTCCCTCCCCGGACTCGACGACGCGGTCGGCCTCGCCGTGGGGCCGCATGTCGTGTGTGTCCGGCGGGGGGATGGCAGCGTGCGGTGCTGGTCGTTGGCGGACGCGAACGAACCGCTGCGAGACTTGCCATTGCGCGACCGAAAGGCCGTGGCGTTGGTTGGCGACTGCGCCGTCGATGACCGTGGTCGCCAGCTCTGCTTGGACGAAGCACCGGCCGCCGCACCGCGATCGGGAGGGGGGACCCGGGTGCCCCCGGTGAAGCTGGCGGGCCATGCCTTCGAGGCCGACCCTGGCCGGGTCCGGGCGGCCCGACGTACGGCTCGCCAACACCTCGCCATCCCCTGCGTGCTGCGCAACGACGGAACGGTAGGGTGCTGGTCGAACGACCACCGGCTGCCGCGCATGGGTCCGCGGGTCGAAATCGATGGCCTCATGACGGTCGAGGGGATCGCGAAGGCGGAACAGATCGCGGCGGGTAGGGAGTTCGTGTGTGCGGTACTGACTGGAGGTCGGGTGGCTTGCACGACGGGCCCCCTCGATCGAGGGCGACGCATCGAAGACGCCGAGGGCCTCGACGAGATCGACGACGCCGTCCAAGTCGTGGCCGGGAATGCCCACGCGTGTGTGCTTCGCGAGTCGGGGGCGGTCGCGTGTTGGGGCGCGAACACGGTCGGGCAGCTCGGGGACGGGTCGTTCGAGCCCAGGCCGAGCACGGTCGAGATCCCCGGGCTGAGGGCCGTCGAGCTCGCGGCCGGCGACTTTCACACCTGTGGCCGCACGGCGCAGGGCCAGCTGTGGTGTTGGGGCTTGGGCGAGCAGGGCCAGCTCGGCGATCGGTTCACGCCTCGCATCGAGCGGGACTTCGCAGCCGAGGTCCCGGGCCTCGTCGACGTCGTGCAGCTCGTCGTGCTGCCCGGGCGCACCTGCGCGCGCACCCGCGATGGTGCGGTGTGGTGCTGGGGATTGGGCTCGACGCTTCGGGGGGCGACGGAGCCGTGGTGCCACCCGGGACCCGACGGTCACGTCGTTTGCCCACCCCGAGGGGGCGGCGGGACCTCGTGCGGTCGCAGCCTGGACACCCGGCTGGACGGGGCAGGCCCTCGGCGGCTCGAAGGGATGACGGCTCGCGACCTGAACGCGCGAGGGAGCGAGCTGATCGTGCTCGACGACGAGGGGCGGATCTTCGCCGTGACCGAGACGGCGCCGTGCGAGGAGCGAGACGACACGTCGCGAAGCGACGCCCGGTGGATCGCCACGGTGGAGGGAGCCGCATCGCTCGCGGTGGGAGGTCCCATCTGCGTGCGCACGTCGAGCGGGGCGGTGCTGTGCTCGGCGACGACGGAGCCCGGCCCCGATGTGGACGCGCCGGTCGGCATCGCACTTCGTCCCGTCGCAGGGATCGGCGACGCCACTGCGGTCGTCGCGGGTCATCGACACGCGTGCGCGCTGCGGCGAACGGGGATCGTCACGTGCTGGGGCGAGGATCCGAGCGGCCAACTCGGTGATGGAGCCTTCGGTGGCGCTTCCGCTCCCGTCGATGTGGTCGGCCTCGACGAGGTCACCGAGATCGCGGCGGGTTGGTTTCACACGTGCGCACGACGGGCCGATGCCACGATGTGGTGCTGGGGCGAAAACGACGGCGGTGCCCTCGGCGACACCACCACGACCGACCGTGCGACGCCCACGAAGGTTCCGACGTTGGGGGACGTCCGCAGGATCGACGCCGGCCAATGGCACAGCTGTGCCTGGCAAGAGGGGGGAAAGGTCTCGTGCTGGGGTGTTCAGCCCGGGGCGGGACCGCAGGACGGGACCGACGGTGTGCGCACGGTCGAGCCGTGGGCGGACGGGTAGGGCGTGCCGTCGCTGTTCGCGGATGGCCGAACACGATCCGGTTTCTTCGACGCGCGGGCAACCCCGTCGTCGTGTCGGCGAAGAGCTGCTCGGTCGTGGGTCTACTTGCCCTTGGGCGGGACCTTCGCGTCCGGGGCGGCGTCGCCGTACTTTTTCATGCACACCGGCAGGTACTCGTTGATCTTGGGCGACAGCTCCTCGGTCGTCGCCTCGAGCGCGAACTTCTGACACATCGCGATCTGCGGCTGTGCCATGTCGTTGCACTGCTTGCCGAGCATCCCCAGCTGGGTGGTCAGCGCTTGCTCGTCGATCTCGGCGTGGAATTTCTTCATGAACGCCCGCTGGGCCTCGACCACCTGGGTGCACGCCTCGGCCGGCTTCTTGGGAATCTTGGTCCCCTCGGGGATCACCGTGACCTCCTCGATCTTGGCCACGAGCTCCTCCTCCTTCTTCTTCTCGGCGGCCTCCTTGGCCTCGCGCTCCTCCTTGCGCTTCTTCATGCGCTCGGCGTACTCGGCGTCCTCCTTGGCCTGCTTCTCGGCGGCGTCGTCCTTTTTCGGGGCATCGCCGCCGGAGTCGCAGGCGGGCAGGGCGAGGGCGAGGGGGAGGGTCAGGGCGAGCAGGAATCGAGGCATGTTCGTCGTCGGTCGCTTCCGCGGGGTTGCGCCAACCCAGCCTGCCTGCCTGGGTCCAACGTTTCAACTTTGGGACGTCGGTGCGTCCGTTCAGGTGGGACCTGGGACTACATGCAACGTGACGAAATCACCCGATTTTTTGCCTCCGCCGATCCGCTCCGGTAACGCCGAGAGTGCACTGAGGCTGCACTGAACATCGGGCCGAACGCGCCCGCGCAAACAGGACCACGGACATGGCGTATTTCGAGCTCGAAGACTGCTTCCCGGATCAGGCCAAGATCAAGGTGATCGGCGTCGGCGGAGCCGGTGGCAATGCGGTCAACACGATGATCGAGCACCAGGTGGAGGGCGTGGAGTTCATCGCCGCCAACACCGACGTGCAGGCTCTGGACAAGAACTCTGCCCCGATTCGACTTCAGCTGGGGGGCAAAGTCACCCGCGGTCTCGGGGCGGGGGCCAATCCCGAGCGCGGCCGCGAGGCGGCGCTGGAGAGCGTGGCCGAGATTTCCGAGGCGCTCAAAGGCGCCGACATGGTCTTCGTCACCGCCGGCATGGGGGGTGGCACGGGGACCGGGGCCGCGCCGATCGTCGCGCAGGTCGCCCGCGAGTGCGGGGCGCTGTGCGTGGGCGTGGTGACCAAGCCCTTCCGCTTCGAGGGCAAGCGTCGCGGGCGGATCGCCGGTGAAGGCATCGAGACCCTCGAAAAAGCCGTCGACACGCTCATCACGATCCCCAACGACCGTCTGCTCGACGTCACCTCGACCTCGACCAGCCTGCTCGACAGCTTCAAGTTCGCCGACGAGGTTCTCCAGCACGCCACGCAGGGCGTGTCGGACCTCATCACGATCCCCGGCATCATCAACGTCGACTTCGCCGACGTGCGCACGATCATGTCCGACCAGGGCCGCGCCTTGATGGGCATGGGCATCGCGCACGACGAGGGGCGCGCCGTGGCCGCGGCGCAGCAGGCGATCAACAGCCCGCTGCTCGAGGACGTCACGATCCAGGGCGCCAAAGGCATCCTGATCAACATCACCTCGGGTCCGGACCTGAAGCTGCACGAGGTCGAGGAGGCCGCGTCACTCGTTCAGGAGGCGGCCCACGAGGACTGCAACATCATCTTCGGCGCCGTCATCGACCCCAACATGGGCGAGACGCTGCGCATCACCGTCATCGCGACGGGGTTCGATCAGCACGAGCCGGCCGAGGACATCATGATGGAGGCGATCAAGACGCACTCCGGGCGTCGTCGCCAGTCGCAGCTGGTCGCCGCGGGCACGATGGGGCCCGGCGGACAGGCCCAGATGATCAAGAACCCGATGACCGGCACCACGTACCACCAGCAGCCTGGTCTGTTCAGTGCGCAGCAGATGCAGACCCGGCCTCGTCCCGGCGCGTCCTCGCGCAGCGCTGGCGCGAGCTCGTCGACGATGATGCGGGGCGCCGCCCCGTCCGCGGGTGCATCGTCGACGTTCGTACGTGGGGACGCGCCCGCCGATCCTTCCGAAATCCCGGCGTTCCTTCGCCGCCGGGACGAGAGCGGCTTCGTTCGCTGAAGCCTGCGCGCCGCGAGGTCGAACGCGGCGCCGCGCGCACTTGCATCCAACCTGTCCGTTTAAATGAAAGTGGCGAGGCCCCCGGGCCTCGCCACTTTTTGTCGGTCGCTCGCACGACGCGAGCGGCGTCCGACCTTGCCGCCTACAAATCGTAGGGGCGAACCGTACCGCGCTTGTTGCCCTGCGCGCGCGCGATGGCGGCTTCGAGCAGGTCGTGGACCTTCTCCGAGACGGCCTGGACCAGGTCACCGTCGCTGCGCAGCCCTGCGCTGCGGACGACGTCCTTGACCTTGGAGCCAACGACGACGATTTCACGTTCTTTCTTCTTGGTTGCTTTCTTCTTCGCCATTTTGGGACTTTCCTGCGAACTCGGGTGTTGAGTGGACGTTTCGTCGCCCCTGCCGGGTCGATGATCGTTGCCGGCGATCATAGAGGCCTCGCGATCGCTGACAAGGGTCTGCGTGCATGAATTCGAGCGAATTTCGGGGTTTTTTGGGTGCCCGAATTGCGCGTACGAGATCTGCCGACGCGACGATTGGCGCGTTCGATCGCGACGAACGCTGTCGCGACGGTGCGCTAGATCTCGATTTCTTGCGTCGATCGCCCCGTGAGGGGTATTGCCAAAAACGGCCCCTTGCGGCCCCTGAGAAGGGATCTGAGTGCAACTGCCCCGCGTCAGCATGCGACGTCGCAAGCCCAAAGCGACGGTGCGACCAAAGTCGAACCGGCGACGCACGGCCTCGAACGCGGCCGTGTCGACGCCCGTGCGCGCCAAGGTGACGATCTCCCGCAACGACGGTCCCGGTGACGGGACGCCGTCTCGGGCGCGTCGACTGGCGCGGATCGGCCTTCGCTTGGCGGTGATGTCGACGGTCGCGTGGGGCCTGATGGTCGGCGTGCGCGAGGGCTACGAGTACGCGACCACGTCGCCGCGCTTCGAGGTCCGGGGCCTGCAGTACACGCCCACGGTGCACGTCGACGACGACGAAGTTCGTCGTCTGATGGCGCTGCCACCGGGCACCAACATCCTGTCGCTGGATCTGGACGAGGTCGCCGGCCGCATCGCGGCCCACCCGTGGGTCGAGCGCGCGTCGGTCGTGCGGGTGCTCCCCGACACCCTCGACGTCACGGTACAGGAGTACACCCCTGTCGCCGTGCTGCTCGCCGACGAGTTCTTCCTCGTCGACGCGGCGGGGACGCCCTTCAAGCCGCTCGAGCCCGGTGACCGCGGTCAGCTGCCCGTCATCACCGGCTTCGATCGTGCCGGCATGCTCGCCCGACCGCAGCAGTCGCGGCAGCGCCTCGGTCGGGCCCTGGCGGCCCTGACGACCTACGCCGCGAAGCGACGCCCGCGGCTGTCGGAGATCGCGGTGGGCGAGGCGGGCGAGCTGACGCTGTACACCGCCGAGCTCGGTACGCAGCTTCGGGTCGGTCGCGGGGACATCGAGCACGCGCTGACGCGCTACGACGCACTGCGTGCCGCCCTCGCGGAAGAAGTCGAGAAGCTCGCGGTCGTGCACCTCGACGCGACGGTCGGCGAGGACCGACCCGATCGCGTCGTCGCCAGCTTCTTTCCCGCCAAAGAGGCGCCGTCGCTGGTCGAGGACGCCCAGCTACGCGCTCAGGAGCGGGCCCAGGCCTTCGAGGCGGCCGAGTCGGCTCGAGCCGAGGCCGACAACGCGGCGGGCAAGACCCGCTCGCAAAAGAAGAAGAAGTCGAAGCTTCCTCGCTACCACTGACGGAGACACGGATGGCACAGGTCGGAGACATCATCTGCGGACTCGACATCGGGACGACCAAGATCGCCGCAATCATCGGCGAGGTCACCGAGGCCGGAGTCGAGATCCTCGGGGTCGGGACGAGCCCGTCCGAGGGACTGCGTCAGGGCGTCGTGGTCAACATCGAGGCGACCACGGGCTCGATCGCGGCGGCGGTCCGCGAGGCGGAGCAGATGGCGGCGGCCGACGTCGGCGCGGTCTACGTGGGGATCGCCGGCGGTCACCTGCGCGGCTTCAACAGCCTCGGGCAGGTCTCGATGCGCTCGCGCGAGGTCGAGGAGACCGACGTCGCTCGCGTGATCGACCAAGCCAAGGCGGTCAACATCCCGCTGGACCGCCAGATCATCCACACGGTGCCGCTGGAGTACATCATCGACGGGCAGGGACAGATCCGCGACCCGATCGGGATGAACGGTGTGCGCATGGAAGTCCGCGCCCACGTGATCACGGCGGCGGTGACGTCGGTGCAAAACATCGTCAAGTGCTGCAACCGCGCCGGGCTCGAGGTCATCGAGGTCGTGTGCGAGCCGATCGCGAGCGCGACGGCGGTGCTGCACGACGACGAGCGCGACCTCGGGGTGGCGCTCGTGGACATCGGTGGTGGCACGACCGACATCGCCGTCTACTCCGAGGGCAGCAACGTCTTCACGTCCGTCATCGTCATGGGC
Source organism: uncultured Pseudomonadota bacterium (assembly GCA_937896535.1). Taxonomy (GTDB): domain Bacteria; phylum Myxococcota_A; class Polyangia; order Nannocystales; family Nannocystaceae; genus CALBMM01. Next base: position 5,637 of record CALBMM010000159.1, on the reverse strand, counting down.
GGGCACCGGATCACTCAGGACGTGGCCCACGGGCTGCGCACGTCGGTGGCCGAGGCCGAGGCGATCAAGCGCAAGCACGGCTGTGCGCTCATCTCCATGGTCGAGGGCGACGACATCATCGAGGTGCCCGGCGTGGGCCCGCGGCCGCCGCGGGAGTTCCAGCGCAAGTTCCTCGCCGAGATCATCGAGCCCCGCGTCGAGGAGATTTTCCTGCTCACGCAGCAGGAGCTCGCGGCGTCCGGGTGCGCCGAGCTGGCGGCGTCCGGCCTCGTGCTGACCGGCGGTGCCGCCGAGATGGACGGCATGCTCGAGATCGCCGAGGACATCTTCCAGATGCCCGTGCGCAAGGGCGTGCCGACCTCGTCGGCGCGGGGCGGGGCAGGGCACGGCGTGACGCTGGCCGAGAGCGGTTTTTGCTCGGTCATCGCCGATCCCAAGTTCGCCACGGGCGTGGGGCTCGTGCTGTACGGCGCCGCCCACGAGCCCATCGAGGCCGAGCCGGTCCGCCGCACCACGAAGATCGTCGACGCCGGTCCCGGCCTCGGCAAGCGCTTCGTGGGGTGGGTCCGGGAGATGTTCTAGCGCCGGCAGGCGCTCCGGGCCCGCGCCCGTGCCCATGCCGCTGCCCGAGTGCTACGGTCCTGCCAGACCGTGAAGCACACCGAGCACGAAGTCGTCACCCCCGACGGAACCAAGCTCCACGTCGACCGCTGGACGCCAGACGGCGACGTGACGCGCGTGGTCGTGTTGGTCCACGGCGCCCTCGAGCACGCCGGCCGCTACGGCCACCTCGCCGAGGTGCTCGGCGCCGACGGTGCGCTCGTGTTCGGTCCGGACCATCGCGGCCAGGGCCTGTCGGACGGTCCACGCGGGCACACGGCGCGCTTCGAGGACCACGCGGCCGACCTGCGCCACGTCATCGAGGACACCGCGGCGAGCCTGCCCGAGGACCAGCGCCCCGGGGCGGTCCCGTGGCTGATGTTCGGGCACTCGATGGGCGGGCTCATCAGCTGGATGTACCTGCTCGACCACGAAAAGGCCGTGCCGCTCGCGGGCGCGGTCGTCAGCGCGCCGCTGCTGGAGGTTGCGGCGGACCTGTCGGGATTCGAGCGCTTGAGCGTCAACTTGCTGTCCAAGCTCGCCCCGAAGATGGGCCTGCCCAAGTCGTTGCCGGCCGAGACGATCTGTCGCGACCCCGAGGAGGTCGCGCGCTACGCCGCCGATCCTCGGCGCGCCACGAAGGTGACCGCGGGCTGGGCGAAGGCCGTCGAGGCCGCCGCGGCGCGCGTGACCGCCGAGGCCAAGAACATCCAGACGCCGATGCTGGTCTACATCGGCACCGGCGATCAGGTGGTCAAGGTCCCGCCGGTCGTCGCGTTGATGGAGAGCCTGCCCGAGGCCGAGTCTCGCGATCAGACGCTGCGGACCTTCGAGGGCTACTACCACGAGCTGCACAACGAGCCGCAGGACCTGCGGGCGCCGATCCTCGAGATGGTGCGGGCCTGGATCGACGACCACGCGCGCAAGGGCTGAGCCCGGTCGTGGTGTGGCGTTGGACGTGGGGCGTGCTCGCGCTGGGCTGTGGCGCCGACGTCCCGTCGCCGTCGCCGTCGCCGCACAACCCGTTCGAGATCCGGCTGACGATCGTCGAGGATGCGCTGTCGGCCGCCTACGCGCCGGCGCATCGCGGCGGTGTGGTGATCGCCGACCTCGACGGTGACGGCGACCTCGACGTCGTGCTCGCGCGCGGCGCCTCGTCGAGCAACCGCACGCCGGGCGGCCCCTCGGTCCTGCTGCGCCACGAGGGCACGCGCGGGGGAATGCCGCACCTGGTCGCCGAACCCGGGTTTTCGCAGCTCGTGGCCGGGGTCAGCGCCACGGGGGCGGCCGCGGGTGACTACGACCGCGACGGCGACCTCGATCTCTTCCTGTCGGCCCGTGGCGGCGACGTACTGCTGCGCAACGAAGGAGACGCGACCTTCGTGGACGTCACGGCGCAGGCGGGCGTGGCCGGCCCCGACGCCGACGTCACCGACGGCGCGCTTTGGGTCGACCTCGATGCGGACGGGCTGCTGGACCTGTACGTGCTGCAGCACGTCGCAATGCTGCCCCCGCCGACGCAGCCGGAGGCGGTCTCGGGCAATCGGCTGTACCGCAACCTCGGCGACGGCACCTTCGAGGACGTCGGCGTGGCGCAGGGCGTCGACGATCGCGGAGCGGCGCACGCTGCCCTCGCCGCGGACCTCGACGGCGACGGCGAGCTCGAGATCTACGTGGCCAACGACCAGTACGTCTCCAGTGTCGGCGTGCTGCTGCGACCGCCCGAGGCGTACCTGCCCCCCGACGCGTTCCTCGATCCGGTCGAGGACGGTTGGACGCGGCGCTTCGTCAATCGCACGGCGGAGATCGGCACCGACGGTCCGCGCGACGCGATGGCGATCGCGCTGGCCGATCTCGATCGCGACGCCGACCCCGACCTGTACGTGGCCGACTGGGGCGACAACCATCTGCAGCTGTGGGACCAGGCGCAGGGGCGCTACGCGTCGGTCGCCGCGCAGTGGGACCTCGCGCGCGGGGAGGCTTCGACGGGCGAGGCGCGCGTGTCGTGGAACGTGCGCTTCCTCGATCTCGATCGTGACGGCCTCGAGGAGCTGCTGATGGTCAACGGCTGGCAGCGCGGCGCGGTCCTCGAGTGTCTGGATCTGTCGCAGCTGGATCTGCTGCTGCGACGTCCATCGCTGCAGCAGACCTTCGTGGACATCTCGGCGGCCGCGGGTCTCGTCGATCCCGACGACGCCGACTGCGAGGGCGAGCCGCTCGAACCATCGATCGCCGGACGCGGCCTGGCCCTCGGCGATCTCGACGGAGACGGCGACGACGACCTGATCCTCGCGGCGGCGGGTGAGCCGTTTCGCTGGATCCGCAACGACACCGCGGCGAACGAGCACGACTGGCTGCGCGTGCGGCCGCTCGGCACCGTCTCCAGCCCCTCGCCCGTCGGGGCGGTGCTCGAGGTGCGTCTGGACGACGGTAGTCGACAGCGCGAGTTCCTGTACGCCGGCGGCGACGTCGGCAGTCAGGGCGACGGCGTCCTCGAGATCGGGCTGGGCACGCGCGCCGTGGGGGAAGCGTGGATGCACTGGCCGTCGGGCGTGAGCACGCGGCTCGACACCGCGCCGGACTTCTCCCTGGGCCGCGAGCTCGTGGTCACGGAGCCGCCGTGGCTGCGGGTCGAGCCCCGCGTCGTCGCACCCGGTCAGGCGCCGGCGCAGCTGACGATCGAGCGCGTGCAGGGGCTCGCGGACGGGACGTGGACGGTGCAGCGCTCCGACGGCGCGCCGATCGAGCTCGTCGACGACGGGCAGACGATCACGGCGTCGATCGAGCCGCCCGTGACCCCGGGCGCGGTGACGCTGCGCGTGACGGTCGATGGTCGGCGGCTGCGTCCGCGACCGACCGTCTGGTACCGCTGAGCGCTACGGCGTGTGGGTCTTGAGCGAGTCGATGGCGTGCACCGGGGCACGGTCGCCGGCCATCAGCTCCTTGATCGCCGAGTAGACCAGGCGCTGGCTGGCCAACATGTTCTTGCCCTCGAAAGCCTTGGACGTGACCTCGAGCGAGAAATGACCGGCCGAGCCCGGGGTCACCATGACGTTCGCGTCCGGGATGGCCTTGAGGATCGCGTTCTTGAGCTCCAGGGCGACGTCACTCATCGCCGGGCAGGGTAGCCCGCGGCGCTACCGCTGCGCCAGCGCCTGCAGCACGAGCGGACCCGCCCGCGTGATCGAGCCCGCGCCCAGCGTGAGCACGAGGTCGCCGTCGCGGATCAGGGCCGACAGCCGCTCGACGAGTGCGTCCAGATCGCCGGTCACGACCACGGTGCCGGGGGAGCGGCGGCTCTGCAGCCTCTGGGCCAGTGCGTCGATCGTGACCCCGGCGATCGGCGCTTCGCCGGCGGGGTAGACGTCGGTGAGCACCACGAGGTCGGCGGTGTCCAGGCAGGTCGCGAACGCGTCGAAGTTGTCGCGCAGTCGGGTGAACCGGTGGGGCTGCACGGCGGCGACGATGCGACGATCCGCGTAGCTCTTGCGCGCGCCCGCGAGGGTGGCCGCGATCTCGGTGGGGTGATGGCCGTAGTCGTCGACCACGATCGCGCCGGCGGCCTCCCCACGCACCGTGAACCGGCGCTGCACGCCGCGGAAACCGCCGAGGGCCTGTCGCACGACCCCGGGATCGATGTCGTACTCGTCGGCGAGCGCGATGGCGGCCAGGGCGTTGCGCACGTTGTGAATGCCCGGCATGTTCAGGCGAAACTCGCCGCGGTCGGCCCCGCGCACCACGACGCGGAAGCGCAGACTCGGACCGTCGTGCTCGATGCTGGTCGCGACGTAGTCGGCGGTGGGCTGATCGATGCCGTAGGTGACGACGCGCTTGTGCAGCCGCGGCAGGATCCGGGCGACGTTGGGGTCGTCGAGGCACACGACGGTGGCCCCGTAGAACGGGATCCGGTTGGCGAACCCGACGAAGGCGTCGAGCAGCGCGTCGAGCGACCCGTAGTGGTCCATGTGCTCGTTGTCGATGTTCGTGATGACCGCGAACGTGGGCGACAGGAACAGGAACGAGCCGTCGGACTCGTCGGCCTCCGCGAGCAGCACTTCGCCGCCGCCGAGGCGGGCGTTGGAGTCGAACGAGTTGACCTTGCCGCCGATCACCACGGTGGGATCGACGCCGGCACCGTGCAGGATCTCGGCGACGAGCGACGTGGTCGTCGTCTTGCCGTGCGAGCCGGCGATCGCGATGCCCTGCTTGAGCCGCATGAGCTCGGCCAGCATCTCGGCGCGAGGGATCACCGGAATCTTGCGCTGGCGCGCCGCGACGATCTCGGGGTTGGACATGCCCACCGCGCTCGAGACCACGACGACGTCGGCGTCGCCGAGGTGATCGGCGCTGTGGCCGGCGTGGATCTTCGCGCCGAGGTCGGCGAGCCGACGCGTCGACTCGGAGTCGGCGAGGTCGGTGCCGGTGACGCGGTAGCCGAGGTTGAGCAGCACTTCGGCGATGCCGCTCATCCCGATCCCGCCGATGCCGACGAAGTGGATGTGGGTGTCTTGCTTGCGAAACACTAAAACCACCCTCGAACGCCCAGGGCGAAGTCGAAGTTCCAGTAGGTCAGCGGAGGGCCGACCAGCGGCGAATAAGCGGCTTCGAGGAACACGTCGATGGGCAGCTTGAGGAAGTTGAACGAGAGGCTGGCCGCCGGGGCGCGAAAGAAGAAGGCCGCGCCGCGGAATCTGTCCGGCGTCCCGGGTCCAACGTACCGCTTGTGCCAGAAAGCGACGCCCGCGCCAACCCCGATCCCCCCGACCACCGCGAGCTCGTCGCCTTGCCCCCAGGGCTTGCTCTGGTACTGCCAGCCCGCGTGCAAGCGTCCACCGCCGAGGTGGAAGGGCCCGAATCCGAGCGCGGCGTCCATCGCGTGCCGCGGATGGCCGACCCACTTGAACGCGACGCCGAGCGGATCGCCGAGCGAGGCGCCGATGCCGATGTCGCCACCTTTGCCCGGACGGTTCGGGGCCGCGTGAGCGATCGTCGGGATCAGCCCCCACAGCGTCACGCCGAGCGCGAGTGCGGCGAGGC
>CALBMM010000158.1 GCA_937896535.1 uncultured Pseudomonadota bacterium | reverse complement strand
ATCGTACCGATGTTCACGTGCGGCTTGTCGCGAACGAACTTCTCTTTGGACATCTTGTTGCTTCCTTGGACTGAATCTGAGCGGCGCGACGCCGCAGGTTTCGTGGGGTGACCCGTGCAGTGGTCCCGCTGATCGGAACCGCCGCGGAGCCCTCGACCGGACTTGAACCGGAGACCTCGTCCTTACCAAGGACGCGCTCTACCAACTGAGCTACGAGGGCGGGGGATTTGTCGGGGCCGCGTTGTAGACCGGACATCGTCCCGTCGCAAGACGGCATCGCGTCGCAGATTCGATCTCGTCGAGGTGAAAAGCACATCGCGAGGCGTCCGTGGATCGCGCACAAAGCGCCGCGTCGAGGATCACGGCACTTCAGGTTCGCGGCTCACCGACGCGATGGCTCGCCGCGGACACGGAGGCGAACGCAAAAGGCCAGCCCGGGTGTGGGCTGGCCTTTGCATCGTGCGGAGCGGGAGACGAGGGTCGAACTCGCGACATTCAGCTTGGAAGGCTGACGCTCTACCAACTGAGCTACTCCCGCGAGGGCCCCCCGGAGGCCGGGGGGCTGGTGGATGGGGTAGGATTCGAACCTACGAAGCGAAACGCGGCGGATTTACAGTCCGCTCCCTTTGGCCATCTCGGGCACCCATCCGATGGTGCTTGGACAAGCTTGGCACACTTGCATCCGCGGACGCGGCTTGGTGAAACTGGCTGGAGCTGGCGATGGGACTCGAACCCGCAACCCCCTGATTACAAATCAGGTGCTCTACCAGTTGAGCTACGCCAGCGTGGGGGGTGCCTCCTTCGTCCAGGCGCGGCCCTTCGGCCGCCGAGGCCGCGATTTATATCCCCTGGCGGTGCGGTGTCAACCGTCGTTCTCCCCCGGCGCGCGCAGCACGCAGAGCGCAGAAGGGGGCACTAGAGCGGTGTCGGAGCCGGCACGAACAGCTTGCGCTCGGCCGCCGGGACGTCGCCGACCGGATCGCTGCCGGGCGCCGGCCCGACGTCCTCGCGCGCGTGCGGGGTCAACCGATCGTGCGGCTTGCCGAGCGTGCCCTCCTCCGACAGCAGCACCGCCCGCAAGTGGCCGAGCTTTTGCTCGGTCAGCTCGGTGAACTTGCTTTCGTATCCCAGCCGTCGGGCCGTCTCGAGGTTCTTTTCGAACACCCACGCTGCCTTGTCGATGACCGGACGCAGCTGCTTTTTGAGCTCGACGTAGTAGACCTCGCGCTGGTGCTCGTCGAGCCAGTCGGGCACGGGCGCATACATGATGTCGTCGTAGAACTCGCCCATCAGGTGCCCGAGCTGATAGCCCGCCGCCGACACCCAGTACATGTGCCGCGCCTTGATCGTGTGGTTGTAGGCGTCCTGGGCCTCGTCGAGCAGCTCGAGCTTCTCCTTGAAGGTCTTGGCCATCGCCCGCTCGGGCAGCTCGATCTTCACCTTGCGAAACTGCCGATGCAGGATCGCCGCCCGATAAAAACGCGCCATCCCGACGAAGTAGTAGGTCGCGAAACGCTCGGCGTCTTCCTCCATCGCCTCCTCGTAGACGGCGTCGGCTTGCGCGAGGACCTCCTTCGCCTCGGCGTCGCGCTCGAGCATGAACAACGCGAACCCCTCGCGCGCCATCCCCTCGATGCGCGTGCTCGGCAGCTGCCCCGGCGCCTGGTGCATCTGCCGGAACGACTGCGCCGATGCTTCCCAGCGCTCGGTCTCGGCTTCGCACGCACCGCGGCCGGCGAGGGCGATCACGCGCTGGTCGCCCTCGGGCGCGCCGTCGAGGTAGCCGTCGTAGGCTCGGATCGCCGCGGCGCAATCGTGGGCGAGCTCGTGGGCGCGAGCGAGGCCCAGGTAGGCCTCGGCGGCTTCGGGGCCGTTGGGCACGGCGGCCAAGAAGCGTCCGAACAGGGCGACGGCGCGCGGTCCTTCTTCGGCCGCGAGCGCGGCCTGGGCGTCGGCGAGCAGACGCGTGGGATCGTCGGCCTCCGCCGCGGCACCGGTCCGCGCCGGATCGCCACCGGCCGTCGCGCTCGCGGCGACAGTGGCCGATCGTGCGGCGCAGCCGACACCCACGAACGCGGCGAGAGCAACGACGGCCGCGCAGGCCACGCGGGACCAGGGGGGAAGCGATGGCACGAGGGGTGGAGACACGAACGAGCCCCGAACGTTCCCGACGAAATCGGTGGGGTATCTTCGGGCCGATGTCGGAGCTCGCCCCACGCTTCGCGCCCGACCCCGAGACCGCGGGCGCCTCACGACGTCGCCTGGCCATCGCGATCGCCGGGGCGCTGCTGGCCGGCGCGATTGCGGTGGCCTCGCTGTCGCGCGACGACGAGCCGACCACCCAGATCCCTTCCACCGCGACGCCGAGCCAGCGATCGGCCCCCGTCCCCCCGCCGCCGACCAAACCTCGCGATCAACAGACCGGTGCCGTGGCGCGCCTGCGCGACGCCGCGGATCGCTTCGTCGACGCGCGCCGCGACGCGATCGAGCAGCTCGACGTGGCGCAGGCCCAGGGCGCGGACCCACGGGTCGTCTCCGCCTTCGCAACCCTGCTCGGCGTTCCCGCCCCGGCACCACCGGTCGATCGCGCGCCGGCGGCCGCCGTCCCGGACGAGGACGAACCCCCACCGGCACTGCCGCCGCCGGACCCCACGGCCCAGCCGCCGCGCGCGCTGTAGCGCTATTCCTTCTTGGCTTTGCCGCCGGCCGAGGGGGCACCCGGCTCGCGAAGCTTGGCCACGGTGTACCGCGCGGTGAGCACCGACAGCTGGTACTTGGCGTCGAGCCGCGAGTCCTTCTCGTCGTCCATGATCCGCTCGAACTCGTCGGCACACGGCTGGCACCGGCCACCGTTCATGATCTTGGCCGCCGCCCACGCCATCGTGACGCGCCCGTCGGGATCGCGAACCTTGTAGGCCTTGGCGATCTCCTGCGCGACGGACGTGTCCCCCGGGGCGAGTCGCACGAGCTCGAGCGCCGCCTTCTCGCGGACGAACCAGTCCTCGTTGGTGTCCTTGAGCTTGCCGAGGTAGCAGTCCTTGTCCTGCTTGCACTCTTCGACGGCAGCGATGCCCTTGGTCCACTGGCCCATGTTCTCTTTGACCTTCGGATCGGTCTGGGCCGCGATCGCTTCCTTGACCTTGCCGATCTGATCGGCGTTCGCGGCCTGCACCGCGAAACGAGCCGACTGCCAGCGGATCTCGTACTTGAACTCGGAGTTGGTCACCGCTTCGGGGTCGTACTCGGCGGTCTTGACCACGTCGACGAGGCAGTCGACGGCCTTGTCGCCGGGCATCTTTCCGAGCGCTTCGTTGATCGGGAACATGTCGCCGGGGTTCTTGGACGACTTGGCGCACACGCACAGACGCTCGGCGGCGCTGGTCGCTCCCATGTTGCCGAGGGCATTGGCCACCACGGCGCGAATGTTGCCCTCGTCGATCTCGGGCGCCTCGACCTCTTCCTCTTCGCCTTCCTTGGGCGGCTCTTCCTTCTTCTTCTCCTCCGGCGGCGCGGTGCACTCGCCGGTCGGGAAGAACTTGGTCAGCTCTTCGGCGGCCTTGTCCGAGCCGATCGCACCGAGGATCAGCGCCGCGGCCATCTGGATGTTGACCTGCGACAGCCCCGCCTCGGCGGCGAGCTTTTGGACCATGTCGTGGTCGCCGCGGAACATGTCGAGCACGCGGGGCACCGCCGCGTCGCCGAACGCCGCGAGCGCACCTTTGGCTCGCTCGGCGATGTTGCGGCTGGTCGCCGCGTCCATGACCCGGTAGCTGACCGCGAGCAGCTCGTCGATCGCGGCCGGATCGGGATCGCCGATCTGACCGAGCGCATCGGCGGCGGCGCGGTGCACCGCGACGGGCTGATCCTCGCCCTTTTGCTGCAGCGCCTTGACCAGCACCGGCACCGCTCGCTTGTCGCCGAGCTCGCCGAGGGTCTCGACCATCAACAACCGCACTTCACCGGCGGGCTCGCCCTGGTCGTTCTTGGGATCGGCGATGAGCTTGTCGAGCGCCCCGATCACGGTCTCGGCCGAGTCGGTCGCGCGCGCCTTCTTGATCCCCTCGAGCGCGAGCATCGTGTTCTTGCGCGCGCCCGTGCTGCCGTCGAGGCCGATCGCCTTGTTCCACACGATGGCCGCACCGGGATGGCCGATGTCGAGCATGAGCTTGAGCATCGTCTCCTGTTGCTCTTCGGCCTCGCTCCACATGTCGTCGAACAGCGGGACGACCTTGTCGGCGAACTCTTGCTTGAGGTCGTCGTTGTTCTTCGCCGTGGCGACGGTCTTGACCAATCGCTCCAGGCCCGAGAATCCGGTGGCCCGAGAATCGGGATCCTTGATCTTCTCGATGTGCGTCTCCCATTTGTTGGGATCGGGCTCCTTGCAGGCAGGGGTGGCCAGAAGGCTCAGCCCCAGGACGGTGGCGACGATCAGCGCTCGCATGACGGCTCCGTGAAGGTGTCGTTGTCCCCCCGAGAGGGATTCGGGGCGCGATGGTACACGGCCGAGCGCAAGGCGCGCCAGCCTCACCGACGTGCGTTCAGCCCGAGTTATCGGCGGCCGACGCGGCGCTTGCCCGGCTTGGGCACCCGGGCGCGCGGAGGCGACTTCTTCGCCTTCTTCTTGCCGGCCTTCTTGTTGTCGGCGGTCTTGGCCTTCTCTTCGAGGGCCGCGTGGCGCACGACGATCGTCTTTTCGTCCTGATCGGGATCGGACGCTTGGATGACGGCGACGCGCGCCGGCGCCGGCGCCGGCGCCGGCGGTGCCTTCCGCGCCGGGCGCGCCGGCGGGGCGACGACGGGCTTGGCGGCCGGTCGCGACAAGACGCTCGCCCGCGGACGCACGCGTGCCGCCTGGGTGCGCACCGCCGGGGCCGGGGCCTCGCCGTCCATCGCCACGTTGCCGCGGAAGGCCGCGCCGTCGGAGATGATCAGTCGCGGCGTCGCGATGTCGCCGACGAGCTTGGCGCCCGCATTGAGCGTCACGGAGTTGGTGGCCGACACGTTGCCGACGACCACACCGCTGACGACCACGTCGCGCGCGGCCACCTTCGCAGCCACGACGCCGCCTTCGGCGACGTAGAGGGTCTCGGTCAGGCTCACGCTGCCTTCGACCCGCCCCTCGATGCGAAGATCTTCTTCGCCCTCGATGCGGCCGTTGACGTGCAGGTGGGGCCCGATGACGGTCAGGCCTTCCGTCGAGGCCGGGGCTGGTTGGCGGGTGGCCATCGATCAGCCCTCCATGTCGACGTTGCCTTTGAACGAGGCGCCGTCGGCGATGAGGATACGCGGGGCTCGGATGTCGCCCACCACGTGACAGTTGCTCTTGAGCTCGGCGCGCTCGCTGGCCTGGATGTCTCCGGTGACCGTGCCGTGGATCGTGATCGTGGACGTCTCGATGTTCGCTTCGAGGACGCCCGACTCTTCGACCACGATGTTCTCGCGCAAGCTCACCCGGCCCTTGATGGTGCCTTGAACGACGAGGTCTTCGTCGCCGGTGATCTCGCCGTCGATGACGATGGTGCTGCCTATGACGGTGTTGGCCATGGAAACCTCAGAAGGTACGCGCGACGAGTCCGCGGCTCAGCCGCGGAGGAGAGAGCGAAGATTCTCGGGAAGGGCGACATCCATCTCGACAGCGCCGCGGAACTGGGCCCCGTCGTGGATGATGACGCGGGGAGCGCGGACGTTGCCGTTGACGTGGGCGCCGCGGTCGATGGTCACCGACTGGGTCGCGACCAGGTCCCCGCTGACCTCGCCATGCACCTCGATGCTGACGGCCTCGAGGTCCGCCTTGACGACGCCGCCCTCGGCGACGATGAGATGGCCGGACAGCGAGACGCTGCCTTCCAGACGGCCCTCGACCACGAGATCTTCTTCGCCGCTGAGCGTGCCGCGAACGGTGATCTGGGGCCCGAGGACACAGGCTGCGGAACGTGGGGCGGAGTGGGCCATGTGCAGGGCCGGCGCAGGCTAGCAGCGCCGTTTGCACGCGGTCAAGCGAGGCCGGCGCCGAACCGACGCGTCACGTCCTCTGTAACCGCACCCACGGCAGGGGCGATTGCCACGCGCCCACAGCCGTGCCAAACGCCATGCGCCGCCGCGGGATCGCGTTCGGACGACCTCTCCCCACGAGTATCACCGTGACCGACGCGACCCACACCGAGCCCGGTGAGCCCCCGACGCGCGCGCAGTTCCTGCAACGGTTCGAGCGCGCGCAGCGTCCGGATCCGAGCCAACACTTGATCGGAACCGAGCTCGAGAAGTTCGGTGTGGTGATCGATCCCGATCCGGCGATCGCTCCGACGACGGTCGACTACGAAAACCACATTCGACCCGTCCTGCAGGGCCTCGTCGATCAGTTCGGATGGGAGCTCGGTCCCGACCGCGGCACCGACGGACAGATCGTGGAGCTGCGACGCGACGGCGCGTCGATCACCCTCGAGCCCGGCGGACAGCTCGAGCTGTCGGGCGCCCCGCTGACCAACGTGCACCACACGTGCGCCGAGTTCACGCAGCACTACCGCGAGCTGCATGCGGTCAGCGTGCCGCTGAACCTGTCGTGGATGACGGCGGGCCATCACCCGTGGGCCACGCGCGAGCAGATCCACTGGATGCCCAAGGGCCGCTACGCGGTCATGGGCCAGTATCTGCCCACGAGGGGCTACCGCGCCCTCGACATGATGCTGCGGACCTGCACGGTCCAGGCGAACTTCGACTACACGTCCGAAGCGCAGTGCCGTCGTCGACTTCGGCTGGCCGCCCTCGCCTCGCCGGTGATCGTCTCGCTGTTCGCCAACTCGCCGTACCTGGAGGGCAAGGCGGTCGGGCAGGCCTCCGTGCGTGGCGGTGTCTGGCTCAACGTCGACCCCGATCGCTGCGGCATTCCGGACTTCATGGTCGACGGCACGTTCTCGTACGAGCGCTACGTCGACTGGCTGCTCGACGTGCCGATGTTCTTCGTCAAGCGTGGCGGCAAATACCTGCCCCACCACGTCCCGTTCCGGCAGTACATGGAAGAAGGCTTCACCGGACCCGACGGCACGCACCACACGGCGACGGCCGACGACTTCGAAGTGCACATGTCGACCGTCTTCCCCGAGGTCCGACTCAAGCCGCACCTCGAGGTCCGGTCCGCCGACGCGATCACCTCGAAGTTCGTGTGCGCACTGCCGGCGTTCCTCAAGGGCCTGCTGTACGACGACGACACGACCGGCGAGGCGCTCGATCGGCTGGGCAGTCCCGACCCCGCGGCGTTGATGGGTCGCCGTCGCGAGGCGTTCGAGCGCGGGTTGGCCTCGACCCGATGCCGCGAGCTGGCGGCCGCGCTGCTGGATCTTTCGCAGAAGTCGCTCGAGCGCATGGACGTGCGCGACGAAAAAGGCCGCACCGAGGCGCGCTTTCTCGAGCCGCTGTTTCCCCTGGTCGAGTCGGGCACGAGCCCGGGCGACGTCGCGATCGCCGAGATCGGGGACAACCCGGGCACCGATGCGCAAGGGCGTCGCGCGTTCGCGCGGGTGTTCAATTTCGCCGGCGTCGTGCCCTGACGGGTCTGATGCAACCGCGCCCGCCTCGGACGCGCCGGCCGGGTACCGAAAAACCTTAATCCGGCCGGTCGAGGGCGAGGTCTTCCCGACTGAAGACCATGCGCCACGGCCCTGCCCTCTCCGCTTCGCCTTCCTTGTTGGCCCGTTGCTTGCCCGCGAGCGCGGCCGCCCTGCTCGGACTCGTCGTCGCCTCGACGGCGGTCGCCGCGACGGCCCCGCTGGCTCGGCCCGTGCCGACGTTGCAGCTGAGCGGGCCGGTCCACTGGACCGCCGTCTCGGGCCGGACCGGGCAGTTCTCCAAGACGGTCGGGGGCAACGGCGACATCCGCGCCGCCAAGCACATCAAGTGGTGGGAGAGCTCCGACGAGCCGTGCCAGTTCCAGGTGGGTCTGGCGGCGGTCGACGGCAACGAGCCCCCGCGCAACGTCGACGACGAGTTCTGTGGAGGATCGCCGGGCAGCCCCAAGGTCGTGTGGCGCCCGGCCGCCGGGGAGTTCGTGACGGCGGTCGCCGTGTGTCTGACCGACAAGGCCGACACCAGCAAGGACAAGCTCAAGGGCCTGCGACTGTGGGGTCGGATCGTCGACGCGTCGACCGGCGAGCTCGGGGCCGAGAACGGCCCGGCCGAGAACACGCGCAGTCACTGCGCGCAGTGGTCACCGAAGGTCAGCTGCCCCGCCGGCGAGATCGCGACGAAGATCAAGGTCTACTACAACCGCCAAAGTGGCAGCGCCACCACCAACGAGCACGGCTTCGCGCGTGGGATCAGCCTGGGGTGCCGCGCCGTCGAGCTGGATTGAGTCCTGCGTTCGGCGGGCAGGTGGCGCCCGTCGACCTCGTCGGTCATCCTGGCACGATGGATTTTGGCACGCTCGGATTGAACCTTCGCATCGGTGGGCTGCTCGCCCTCGTCGCCGCCATCACCTTCTCGGCCGCCGCGTGCGACGACGACGACGACGGCACGTTCCCGTGCGGCAGCCACGGCGGTCGCTGCGAGCTCGACACCGAGGTGTGCGTCCTCGACGACGAATGCGCGAGCTGTGTCGCGGTCCCCTCGAGCTGCGACGATCCGACCGACTGCGGATGCATCGGCGAGGCCGACTTCTCCGACGATCCGGAGGTCGCCTGCCCGGTCCCCGAGGGCCGCACGTGCAACCGGACCTCCGAGGGCGCGACGCTGTCGTGTTCGGCCGAGGACTTCGGCTGCGGCTGAACGGTCTCGGAGGCTACCCCAGCGGGTCGACCGTCTTGGGCCCCTTGCCCGTCTTCCTTCCCTTGCGCTGCGACGCGGGGGGCGGCGGGCTCGCGGGCTCGACAGGCTCCGGCGGTGTGGGGAATCGGATCGTCTTGATGGCGCGCGCCTGCGCCGAGGTCTGCTCGGGATCGAGGCGATTGAGTCGCGCGAGCGCATCGAGACGGCCCGCGCCTTCTTCTCCCGCGAATGCTCGCAGCGAGGTCTCGGGCGGAAGCTCGGCGATCTCGATGCGGGCGGGCTCGAGCACCAGTCGCTGCTCGGGCGTCAGCAGCCTCAGGCTCGAGAACGCGGCTGTCACGGCCTGCTCGTGTTGCGGCCAGATGACCTTCGGTGCCGATGCCATCACCGCGACGACGCTGTCGCCGAGGGCGACGAAGCCGACGAGCCCAACCCAGTCGCCCATCCGCGTGGGCAGTACGAAGTTGGTCAGCAGCATCTTCGTGCCGACCGCGTCGACCTCCGTGGTCGTTCCCTGCAGGTAGATGCCGGAGATGAAGAACGCCGTCGTCGCTTTCTCGGCCGTATCGTATGCGTAGTACTTCGGAGCCACCCCCATCTGCGACAGATTGTCCGGTGCCAATGCGGTCACGCTCTCGCGATCGCCCTCGAGCGCCCAACCGGCGGGCAGATCGAATGCAAACCCGACACGACCGTGCACATACGTGGAATCGACGAGCAGCCCTTCGCGCGGGTCCGGACCATGGACGACGCCATCGATCGCGGCGAGGTACTCGGAGTCGACCGCCGGCGCCCGCTCTACGTCACCGAGCTTCGCCGCGAGGTGCTCTTGGCGCTGCTCGGGCGCAGGATGCGTCGACAGCCACGACGGCACACGCTCGGACTCGACGTCGAGCTGAGCCAGCAACCCCAAGACCTCGAGGAAAGCCGCCGGTTCGTGGTCGGTCTTGGCGACGTAGCGCAGCATCAACTCGTCGGCCTCGAGCTCTTGTGCGCGATCGGACTCGAGCAGCTTCAAGCGCGCCGAACGAGCGGCCACGGCTGCGACGTGGCTGCGGTTCGGATCCAGTGCACCAGCCAGGAACGCGACGGCGTTGGCCTTCTTCTGCGCGGCCCGCATCGCGATGACCCCGTGACGCGCTGCGATGTGACCGCACTCGTGACCCAGGACCGCCGCGAGCTCGTCCTTGGCGTTGAGGTGCGTGAGAAGCCCGCGGGTGACGTAGACGTAGCCTCCCGGGACGGCGAACGCGTTGACGGCCGGATCGTCGAGCACGCGAAAGGTCCACGGCAAGTCGGGGCGCTCGGTCTGGGCGGCGACCTCCTGCCCCACCGCCGCCACCAGCACCGAAAGCGGTTGCGAGTCGTCCAGGACGCGCAGGTTGTCGAGGATGTCCTGGTCGGACACCTTGCCGAGCGCGAGTTCCTCGTCCTCGGACATGAGTCGGCCGGTGCGCTCGCCCGTCGCGGGGTTGTGTGCGCAGGCGAACATCGACAACGAAACGCCGAGAGAAAGCGACGCGAGTCGCGCAGCGACGCGTTGGAGAGAGGTCGGGGGCATGGCAACGGGTAGGCTACCTCGCCATGGAAGCATCCCGCCCTGATCCCTCCGAGGAGGGCTGACCGGACGGGCCTCATCATCCCGCGGTGCCGGTCTCCGGCTCGTCCTCGCCCCCCGTCGCCGGGTCGGCGGCCGGAGCCTCCCCCGCCAGGGGCGGGACGTCCTGCTCGCAGCTATCGGGCTCGTAGCCGTAGCCGTACCAATTGCAGAAGCCTTCGCCCGGCCGCGGCGTGTCGCAATACACGTAGTCGTCGGGCAGACCGATGCCGCGACAATCTTCGGACGTCTCGCACCGCGTCCGGCAGTAGGTCACCGTGGCTTCGCAGACCCATAGGCACGCGTCGTAGCGATCATCGGCCGCAACGCACTGCGCGTCCGACTTGCAGTTGCGCACCAATTCGAGAGGAGGAACACCGTCGTCGCAGGCGGAGAGCCACCCTGCCCACAACGCGGCGACGAAGAGCCCCACCGTGGCTCCCGGATACGACATATGTGGGGACAACGGCGGACCCCGCCCGGACTTTCGCGCGATCCATCCCAAACCCGCCGAACGCTCCCGCGGGCCGAACGCGGGTCACGCCGCCCGGGACGACTCACCGTCGGACCACAGGCGATCGCGGATGCGCTCGCAGTATGCGACGAGCTGCGGCCGGGTCTGCAGGTGCGCCCGCGGGGCGCTCGGGATCGGCGCCCACAGGATCAACGCGAGGAATCCGTAGACCGTGCAGTCGGCGAGCGTGGGCGCATCCCCGAACAAGAACGGCTGGTCACCGAGCATCGTCGCCACCGCGTCGATGTCCGCGGCGGCCAGCTTGGCGATCTGGTCGGTGTCGTGGCGGCCGATGCCCTTGATCCACGCTTCCTTCTTGAAGTCGGAACGGATCATCGGTAGCGCGACCGCCCGCAGCAAGGCCGGCAGGAACGCGAAGTGTGCCCGGGCGTGCTCCCAGCCGTCGTCGAGCACGAAGAAGCTGTAGTCGTAGATCGGACCGAAGTGCTCCTCGAACATCCGGCGAATGGCGAGCGACTGCGCCCGCTGCAGTGGCGACAAGTGGCCGTCGGGGTCGACCCCGAGGCGTTGCACGAGGTGCTCGATGACGAGCTCGGAGTCCCCCATGCGCTCGGCGCCGATTTCGATCCACGGGCTCTTCTTCTTGGGCCCCTTGCGGGGGTCGTCCTCGTGCACGACCCCGTGCTCGATCCCCGCCAGGCGCAGCCAGGTCGCCAGCTTGAGCGCGTACGGGCCGTGGGTGGGCATCCCCCACATCGGCGAGAACATGAAAAGTGTGATTGGTGGGTGTTTTCGAGCGCCCATTCGTGTATCCTGACTTGAAGTCAGGATTGAACCTTAATCGACGCGAACCTCGATGTCAACGAACGAAGCCCCTCGATCACGCCGAGGCGCGCGAGCACGCGCCGAGATTCTCCGGTCCGCGAAGGAGGTCGCACGCCGCGACGGCATCGCGCTGCTGACGATGCAGGCGGTGGCCGAGCACGCCGGCGTCAGCAAACCCGCGATCCACTACCACTTCAACTCGAAGGAGACCCTGATCCGATCGCTGGCGATCGAGCGCTCGCACGAGGAGATCGACGCCGTCAGCGCGGCGGTCGAGGCCGCCTCGCCCGGCCCGGAGGTGCTCGTCGCGATGGTGCGCTCGTATGTCGACGTGCATGTCCGCGAGCTCGAGCTGTTTCGGCTGCAGTATCTGTGGTCGCAAGTCGTCGGAATCGATCGCGCACTGGCCGACGAGGCCGTCAATCCGAAGATGAACGCCCTGTTCTCGCTGGTGCAGGCGCGCCTCGAGGAAGAAGGGACGCGGACGCGGCTCGCCGAAGGCGTTGCGCCACGCCGAGCCGCGGTGTCGACCTGGAGCTCGGCGCTGGGCCTGGTGTCCATGCTCGCGCTGCTCGACTCCAGCGGCACCGAGATCCTCCACGCCGTCGACGACCTCGTCGAGTCGCTGTGCCGGATGGTGGTCGGCGGCGTCTTCGCGTGAGTTGGCGTGCGGTTCCCATCGCGCCGAGGGGGGAACCTCCGGGGTTCCCCAGCAACCCTGGCGCCGAGGCTCCGCACCAGCCGTAATCGGCGCGCCCGCGAGGGCGTGACCTCGGTGGTGGATGTTTGGATCGGGTGCGGGCCTCTCCGCGTCGCGCGGGGCAGCGTTTCTCGCCGGGTTGGACGCCGTCGAGGTGTCGGGCGCTGCCCCCGCGCCGGCGCCCTTGGTCGGCGTCAGGCCGCGGGCGTCAGCAGGCCGCGAATCATGTCGAGGTTGGTCGCGATGCGGCTCAGCGGCGTGCCGAGGTCCATCGAGATCGCCGCAGCGTGGTCGATGACCCGGCACAGCTCGGCGTTGGTCGGCGCCTCGAAGTTGGCGTCGGCGCGTCGAAAGCACGAGCGGAGCATGTCGAGCGGATCGAGGTCGCGATCGAGCGAGACCTCGGCGAGCTCCCCCACGAAGCAGGCGGCGAGCCGCCGCGACAGCTCCGAGCCCGACAGGCCCTCGCCGCTGCCGCCGATCGGCTCTCGGCCGAACAGCGGCAAGCCCTGCTCGCCCCAGCGCAGCACCCCGCCGTCGAGGTAGCCGACATCGACCCGAAACGAGGGCGCGATGCGGTCGGCGAGCCGCCGCGCCCGCTCGCCGCTCATGCACACCAACAACAGCGGGCGGCCGAGCGACGCCCGCTCGGTGGCGCCGACGAACGCTTCGTCGTCACCTTCGAACGGAATGTTGATCGATCCGGGAATCGCCCCGAGCCCGGCCTCGCGCTCGTCCGGCGGACGGATGTCGATGTAGCGCAGCCGCCGGTGGGCAAGGGCTTGGTCGGGCGTCAATGCGAGCATCGCACTCCGTGGCGTCCCCGAGACGGGCGAAGGTCAGAAGGTCAGGCTCATGCGGGAGTTGGCGGCGGACTCGACGAACGCCGCGACGCCGCCGTAGTCGAGGTTGGCGCGTGGAGCGAGGTCGCGCTTGGTGATCCCCATGACCTGCATGCTCATGGTGCACGCCACGAACCGCACGCCCTGCTCCTCGGCGGCCACCATCAGCTCCGGTACGTCCATGAGCTGGTACCGCCGCATGATCGACCCGAGCATGCCGCGGCCGATGCCGGCCATGTCCATCTGGCCCAGCTTCTGGCGCTTGGGCCCACGCGGCATCATCCACTTCATCATCTTCTGCATCCACGACACGTGCTGCTTGGGCGCCGCCGTGTTCGGCTCGTCGCCGCGCAGCAGGTTCAGGCCCCAGAAGGTGAAGAACATCATCACGTCCATGCCCTGCGAGGCCGCGCCCACGCCGACGAGCAACGCGGCGAGCAGTGCCTCCTTGTCGTTGTGCAGCACCAGGATCGTGCACTGGTTGCTCGCCGTCGCCACGGCCGCCGTCGCATCCGGCACCGTCGCCAGCGCGGTGACCGGCGCGGCCGCGCCCGCGAGCTCGAGCTCGACGATGAGCCCCTCGCGCGCCTGCAGCGACACGAGACGGTGGCCGTGCTGGGTCGCCCACGCGACCAGCTCGCCGCTGAAAGCGGTGTCGTCGCTGAGCACCTCGATCGTCTGACCGCCCCGCGACGCCGCGAACGCGTCGAGTGCGGCCGTCCGCGGGGCCCCGGCGAGGCCCGACACGTTCACTTGCGCCGGCCCGTCGGTCCGCACCAGGCGCGGCAGCGATGACGCGCTCGCGGCCGAGGCGGCCACGCGCTCGGGCGTGCCGGCGAGTCGAACGCGAGCGCGCAGCGCGTTGCCCTCCTCGGAAACCGACTCGAGGGTGGCGCCGGCGCTTCGACACCAGCTCTCGATGTCGAGGCGGAACGCCGGGTCGTCGGCGAGCACCTCCAACACGCCCCCGCCGAGCTTGCGGGCGGTGCGGGCGACGCTGAGGATCGGCTGCGGGCACTGCTGGCCGCGACAGTCGATGAGCTCCACCGCCGGCGACATCGACGCGCTCGCCGACGGCGGCGGCGGGGCGATGGGAGCGCGCGTCGCCACCGGACCCCCGAGGGCTCCGCCGACGCGGACGCGGGCGCGGTGTACTCCGCCCTCGGTCGTCATGGCCATCAGCTCCGAGCCGGAGCTGCGGCACCAACTCTGGATGTCGAGAGGAAAGGCGTCGTCGTCCGCTTCGACCTCGAGCACACCGCCCCCGGTCGACTTGAGGGCTCGGGCCGCTCGCGCGGTCGCCAGGATGGGTGCAGGGCAGCTCTGCCCGCGACAGTCGACGATCTCGATGGCGTTGGAGTGGTTCATCGGTGGGTCCTCGAGCGCAAGTGCGCGTGCAGGGTCATCAGCTCACGAAAGACGTTGCCGAACTCGCGCTCCATCTCGGAGACGAAGCCGGGGACGATCGACATCTCGCCTTCGCCCACCAGCTCGCTCGTGGCGAGGGCGAGTCGTGCGAGCTGCGAGGCGCCCAGCGCCCGAGCGTTGGTCTGCAACGTGCGACAGGCGGAACGGGTCGCCGTCAGGTCGGCGGCTGCGGCCGACTCGGAGATCTGGGCCAGAAGGTCGGGCACGGCGCCCACGAACATCTCGATCATCTCGCTGACGACCGTCGGGTCCTCGGCGAGCAGATGCTCGCGCGCGGCCGGATCGAGCACGGGAGTTCCGTGCCGTTCGGCGTCGGTGGGGCTCTCCTGCCGAGCGCGCAACTGATCGAGAAACGCCTCGAACTCGGGGAAGCGCGAGGGCAGGTCGAACGCCGCGTCGGCGCCCAGCTCCTCGCAACGTGCCGGAAGTGCGCCGCAGGACGTCACGACGGCCGGCAGCTGCGGGGCACGTCGCCGCAGCTCGGAGATCACGCCGAGCGATTGACCGTCGCAAGCCACGACGACGAGGTCGATGCCTCGTCCACCGGCCGACAGAAGGTCCTCGCGGGTCAGCACGCGCACGTCGCACAGCTGGCGGCGCAAGAACCCCTGCGCGAGGTGACGCGTGATCGGGTTGGCGTCGACCAGGCCCACGCTCAAGCGCCGCATCTTCGCGGATTCGCCGGGGTCGACGGGACGAGCGGGCGGCAAGGTCTCGTCGGCACGGGTCGCCTGGCGACGTCGCGGCACCGGCGTCGCGGCCGAACCGACCGACGGGACCGAGATGTTGCGCGCGAACAATCCGGGACCGGCGGTGCGCAGCTCGGAGACGACCGCGGGCCACCGACTGATGAACGCATCGGCCGTCATGCGGTCGGTCTCGTCGAGCGCCATGAGGCCGGCGAGCACACCGGCCGTCAGCCCCGGCAGCTCGGGACGAAACACGCGGGGGTCGTTGGAGCCCGCACCGCTCAGCCGCGCATGCGTGAGGTCCTCGACGGACAGGATCTCGTTGCGGTAGTCGCTGCCCACCAGCGCACGCCACACGATCGCGCCGAAACGGAACATGTCGCCGGCGGGCACGCGTCGGCCGACGAATTCTTCCGGCGCGGCGTGGGTGTCGCCGGGCTCGGCCTGCCCCGTCGCTTGATACCCGAGCAACGCGGCGAGACCGACATCGGTCAGGTACGCACGCGGTCGTCGGCTCGGGTCGTCGACGACGAGCACGTTGTGCGCCTCGACCCCCCCGTGGCGCACCCCGTGGCGATGCAGCGCGGCGAGGGCCTCGGCGACCTGCAGCAGCACGTCGCACAGACGTGCGTCGACACGACCGCCCCGCCGACCGATCAGCTGATCGAGCGGTTCCCCTTCGACGTACTCGACCGCCGCCGCCGGCATGCCGTCCGAGCTCGTGCCCGCCGTGAGCACCTTGGGCAGCGAGGGATGACGAACGCGCCCCGAATCCTCGAGGAAGCGACGCGTCAGCGCGGCAAGGACATGACCGCTCGGGCGTCGTCGTGCGATCTTGACCACGACGTTGCGATTGACCGCGGCGTCATGCGCGAGATAGGCGGTTGCCCATCGGCCGTGGCCGAGGGCGCGGACGAGGCGGAAGGCCCCGAGCTCGGTTCGACCCAGGCGCTTGTCCTCGCCGGGTCCAGATGGTTCGTCGACGAGCGTGAGCATGGGATCGAAGTGACCTTCGCGTGACAACGCTGTCCCATATCGGGACACTCCCGTTCATTACTCCCGCGGAACGCAGTTCGCAACGCAAGTTATCGCGCGCGCACGGATCCGCGGCAGCATCGGTGGTCACCGCGATGCGCCTTTGGCCAACGCCGCGCACAACCGCTCAGAGATCACTGACGTCGACGTCGACGTCGCTCGGGTCGGCGCTCGTCGCGGCGCCGCGCTCGTCCTCGTCGGTGTCCGAGTCGGACGCGCCGGGGATCCGCAGCAATCCCGAGTCGTGATCCGCCTTCGCGCCGCCACCCAAGTGGGCGGACGCAAGGGCTTGCTGCCATTCGGGGACTTCGTCGACGCCGCGGCCACCGGCCTCGTCGGCGCTCGGCGGCGCCGGCGGCTCGTCGTCGACGAGCTCGAGATCCTCGTCGTCGAGCAGCTCGATCTCGTCGGCGTCGATCTCCTGCGTCATCTCCTTCATCGGCGCATGCCCGGCGCCGGGCAGCGGCGGAAGGTCGAGCGCGGGCTTGGCTCCGTGCGCCAGCATGTCGCGCAGCTCGGCCCGAGGCTGCGTCGGCTCTTCGGGCTCGGACGGCGTGGCCGCCATGTCCGTCTCGGCTTGCGCCTGGCCGAGGGCAGCCTCGATCACCTCACGGGCGATCGCCGCCGCCTCGTCCGCGGACCCGACCAGCGCATCCTCGAGTGCCAGCGGCGGCGGAGCACTCGGCAGACGGTTGAGGGCGGACTCGTCCTCCCACGCGGCATCGAGGATCGGCCCGAGCTCGGCATCTGCGACCAGGCCCGCGACGAGCTCGTCGGCGCGCGCCTTGGCCCACTGCACGGTGTCTTGCAGGTCCTGCTCGTCGAGGCCCTCGCTCGCGCACAGCTCGTCGAGATCCATCGCGGTCACGTTATATCACGAGGCTGCGAGCAGACTCGCGAGGGCGGTGCTCGCTCCGGCGAGCGCGTGCTCGATCCCGGCCACGTTCGGACCGCCGGCTTGGGCGAAGTCGGGTCGTCCCCCACCCTTGCCGTCGACGTGGGCGGCGAGCGTGCCGACGAGCTTGCCGGCGTGGATGCGCGACTGCAGGTCCTTGGTCACGGCGACGAGCAGCGTGGCCTTGCCTTCACGGTCGGCTCCGAGCACGACGACCCCGGACCCCAAGCGGTCCCGCAGCGTATCGGCGGCAGACCGCAGCGACTTGGCATCGGCGCCGGAGACCCGGCGCGTGAGCAGCTTGACGCCCTCGACCTCCGCCACGTCGTCGCCGCCACCGGATCCGCCACCGGTGGCGAGCTTTTCCTGCAGCTGCTCGATCTTGCGACCGGCCACCTTCAGCTCGCCCTGCAGCTTGACGATCCGGTCGGGCACTTCTTCGAGCTGGCCCGCGTGCAGGTGTCCGGCCGCCACCGAGGCGACCTCGCGCAGCTGCTGCAGCCGCTGCAGCGCCCCCATACCCGTGACGGCTTCGATGCGGCGCACGCCCTGGGCGATGCCGCCTTCGGTCGTGATCGTAAACAGACCGATGTCCCCGGCGCGGGCGACGTGGGTGCCGCCGCACAGCTCGACCGAATCGCCGCCGATCCGCACCACGCGAACCTCGTCGCCGTACTTTTCGCCGAAGAGCATCATCGCGCCTTCGGCCTTGGCCCCTTCCATGGAGGTCTGCTTGACCGCGGTGGGCTCGTTGCGCAGCACCAGCTCGTTGACGCGCGCCTCGATGCGATCGCGCTCGGCGTCGGAGACGGGGCGGTTGTGCGAGAAGTCGAAGCGCAGCCGATCGGGGGCGACCAACGAGCCCTTCTGGGTCACGTGCTCGCCGAGGATCTCCCGCAGCGCGAGGTGCAGCAGGTGCGTGGCGCTGTGGTTTCGCCGGATGGCGTCTCGACGCACGCTGTCGACGGCCAACGCGTAGGTCTGGCCGACCTTCAGCGCGCCGGCCTCGACGTGCACGTGGTGCACGTGCATGCCCGCGCGAGGCTTGGTGGTGTTGGTGACGGTGGCCGTGACGCCGCCGCCACTCACACGACCTTCGTCGCCGATCTGGCCGCCGCTCTCGGCGTACAGCGGCGTGGCGTCGAACACGAGCGCCGCGTCCGTACCCGCGCCCGCTTCGTCGACGCGCACGCCGTCGACCACGATGGCCTGCAGCGTCGCGCTGGCTTGCACCGCGTCGTAGCCGAGGAACTTCGTCTCGCCCACCGTCTCGTGAACGGCGAACCACACGTCGTCGATGCGAGCGCCGGCGCCGATGTCCGAGCCACGGCCCCCTTCGCCCTGTCGGTCCTTGACCGCCTGCTCGGCCGCGGCCTCGTCGAGCGTCATGCCGTGCTCGGCCACGATCACGCCGGTCAGATCGATCGGAAAGCCGGACGAGTCGTACAGCTCCGCGGCGACCTGCGGATCGAACGTGGCACCGGGCTCGAGGCCGACGAGCGCCTTGCGCAGCCGCTTCATGCCGCGATCGAGCGTGCGCCGAAACGACTCTTCCTCGCCCCGCACCACCTCCTCGATGGTCGCCGCGCGGTCGCGCAGCTGCGGGTAGACGTCACCGAACATGTCGATGACCTTGGCGCAGACCGTGTGCAAGAACGGCTCGTCGAGGCCCACGTCGGCGCCGTGTCGGATCGCCCGACGCATGATCCGGCGCAGCACGTACTCGCGGCTGCCCTTGTCGGGGAAGACACCGTCGGCGACCAGGAACGCGGTCGCCCGCGCGTGGTCGGCGATGACGCGAAACGGTGCCTCGCCCACGTCGGACGGATGCCGGCCCGCCGCCAGACGCTTGGCCTCGTCGACGAGCGGCGCGAGCAGATCGGTGCCGTAGTTGCTGTCGCAGCCCAGTACCGCCGCCGCCACGCGCTCGAGGCCCGAACCGGTGTCGATGCTCGGCTTGGGCAGCTTGGTCATCTGCCCGTCGGCGTGCTTTTCGTACTGCATGAACACGAGGTTCCACAGCTCGACGAAGTCCGCGTCCTGGTACGACGGTCCGGTCCCGGGCTCGGCCGCGGTCTTCGGCGCCACGTCGCCCTTGTACAGATGAATCTCCGAGCACGGACCGCACGGTCCCGTGTCGCCCATCTGCCAGAAGTTGTCCTTGGCACCGCAGCGGTAGATCCGCCCCTTGTCCACGAACGGGGCCCACAGCTCGGCGGCCTCCTCGTCGGCCGGCGCCGCTTCGCCCGTGCCGTCGTAGATCGTCACGACCAGGCGCTCCTTGGGCAGGCCCAGATCCTCGGTGAGGAACTCCCACGCCCACGCGATCGCCTCGCGCTTGAAGTAGTCGCCGAACGAGAAGTTGCCGAGCATCTCGAACAGCGTGTGGTGGCGCGGCGTGAACCCGACGTTGTCGAGGTCGTTGTGCTTGCCACCGGCCCGCACGCACCGCTGGACGGTGACCGCCCGCGAGTACGGTCGACTCTCTCGCCCCGTGAACACGTCCTTGAACTGGTTCATCCCCGCGTTGACGAAGAGCAACGTGGGGTCGTCGGACGGAACGAGGGAAGAGCTGTCGACGTGGGTGTGGCCGCGCGAGGTGAAGAAGTCGATGAACCGTTGCCGGATACCGGCGGCGGTCACCGCAGAGCGCTTGTCAGCCATAGCCGTCCTCGATCTCCATGGCCCCACCGGGGCCGGCTCCGTCGGATACGCCGCGGAAGTACAGCGCGAAGTCGTCGGGGTTGGTCGACGCCGCCAGAGCCATTTCGTAGGTCACAAGCCGTCGCTGCACGAGCTCGGTCAGCGACTGGTCGAACGACACCATCCCGTACGGATGGGCACCGTCCTTGATCGCATCGACGATCTCCACCGTTCGAGACGCGTCCATGATCATGTCGCGAATCCGCGGCGTGTTGACCATGATCTCGACCGCCGGAATCATCCCGCGACCATCGGCACGCGGCAAGAGCCGCTGCGAGACGATGGCCGACAGGATCGAGGCGAGCTGCAGTCGCACCGCGTTTTGCTGGTGCGGCGGGAACATCTGGATGATGCGGCCGATCGTCTCGGTCGCGTCGAGCGTGTGCAGGGTGGAGAACACGAGGTGACCGGTCTCGGCCGCGAGCATGGCCGTCTCGATCGTCTCGAGGTCTCGCATTTCGCCGACGAGCACCACGTCGGGGTCCTGACGCAGGGCGGCCCGCAGCGCGTTTTGAAAGCCGAGGGTGTCGAACCCGATCTCGCGCTGGTTGACGACCGAACGCTGGTCGCGAAACACGTACTCGATCGGGTCTTCGATCGTGATGATGTGCGAGGCCCGCTCGATGTTGATCACGTTGAGCAGCGAGGCGAGCGTCGTCGACTTGCCGGAGCCGGTGATGCCGGTGACGAGCACGAGGCCGCGCTGCTCGCGAGCGAGCTCCTTGACGCGAGAGGGAATGTTGAGGCGCTCGAACGGCGGAATGTCGGCCGCGATGACGCGCATGACCATGCCGCAGTCGCCCCGCTGCCGGAACACGTTGACGCGGTAGCGCAGTCCGTCCGGCGTGGCGTAGGCGAGGTCGACCTCGTGCTGCTCCATGAACCGTTCGTGCACGCGCTCGGACATGATGTTCATGGCGAACGTCATGATGACGTCGCCGGTCATCGGCGGAACGTCCTTGAGCGTGCGCAGTGCCCCGCGGATACGGAACACCGGGGGCAATCCGACCTTGAGGTGAACGTCCGACGCGCCGAGTTTTCGTGCGGCTTGCAGCACCCGGTCGAAGATCTCGTTCATACCGGGAAGTTAGCGGATCGCGGCACCGGCGCCCAGACCCGAACCTCCGACACGGCGCGGTTGACCCGCGGCCGCGGGCGCGTCACCGTGGACGCGATGCGCAGGGTCCCAGCGACGGCCGCTGTCGCGGTGACGATGGTCATCGCCGTGGTGGGCTGCCCCCAGACCGGCGGGCCGTACACCGGCGAGACGATGTCGCCGAACACCGAAGGACCCGCGGATGCCGACGCGGGCGACGGCGGTACCGCCGCAGGCAGCGGCGCAGGCACGACCGCGGGCACCGGGGGTCGCATGACGGCGACCGAGGGTGCGACCACGACGGCGACGAGTGGCGCGACCACCGATCCGATGACGACGGACGCGCCCGCGAGCACGGGCGGCGGTGACGGCAGCGGACCCGGCGATGGCAGCACGTCCACCGGTGGCAGCACGACCGGCGGCTGAGCCGGACCGCGCCGGGGATCTACGGGCAGCTCAGCAGCTTGATCTTGAGGTAGCGACCCTCGGAGAACGCCGGCGGCACCGGGAAGTCGCCGGGGAGCCCGCGCTCGGACACCAGCCGCGTGGTGCGACGTGCATCGTCGCTGCCCAGGCCGATCGAGTGCATGAGCTCGTCGTCGGACAGCTTGGCCGCGTTGGACACGACCAGCAGATAGCCGCCGGGCGCGACGACCCCCAGGCACGCGCAGATGAGCTCCTCGAAGTCGCGCAGCGCGGAGAAGACCTTGCCCTTGACCTTCGAAAACGGCGGCGGGTCCACGACGACCAGATCGAAGACCCGCTCGCGCTTGCGCATCTTCTCCACCGTGGCGAACACGTCGCCGACGACGCTGTCGCACGCCTGCGGGTCCATGCCGCTGGCCTCGAGATTGACGCGGCAGCGGGCGTGGGCCTTGGCCGCCGCGTCCACGTTGACGACCTCGCTCGCACCGCCTCGGACCGCCCGCATCCCGATGGAGCCGGTGAACGAAAAGAGGTTGAGCACGCGGCGCCCCTTGGCGAGGTTCTCGACGAGCTCGCGCCCCTCTCGCAGATCGACGAACAAGCCCGGCGACACCGGTGCCGTCACGTCGACGGCGTAGGTCAGCCCCCCCTCGGTCGCCTCCACCGTCGGCGGCGCGGCTTTGCCGGCCACGTGGAAGGCGGGGGCGCGCCGGTCATCGGCGGTGACCGGCTTGAGGCGGTCTTGGAGGTAGATGCCCTTGGGCGAGAGGCGGTCTTCGAGGATCGGGATCAGCGTGTCGATCCACGCCTCGGCGCCCATCGAGTACTTGTAGACGACGAGGTAGTCGCCGAAGCGCTCCACGGCGACGCCGGGCAGTCGGTCGCCCTCGCCGTGAATGATGCGATACGCGGTGCCTTGGGCGGCGAAGCCCGCCGCCTCGCGGTAGGCGATCGCCGCATCGACGCGCGCCGCGATCTCCTTTTCGTTCCACTCGAACTGCGGCAGCCGGCTGACGATGCGCAGCGCGACCGCACCGCTGGGCTCGACGAGCCCCTGGGCCAGGTGCACGCCGTCGGGGTCGGAGATGGCCAGCACCTGGCCGGGTGCGACGCCCTCGAGGTCCCGCAGCAGGCTGTCGCGGAAGACCCAAGGATGACCCGCTGCGACCATGTGTGCGGCGGCCTCGGTGACCTTCGCGCCGCGGCCTCGGACCGTCGGACGTGCGGGGCCCCGCCGCGCGCGTTTCCGCGGGGAGGAGTTGTCACCGGAGCGAGCCATGGCGCGCGGAGCCTAGAGCGCCGACCGGTTTGCCACAAGGCCGACGAAATCCCATCTTTGCCGGGTAGGCAGGCCACCCACCCGGCATGGCCGGGTGCGCCCCGGTGGCGACGAGACCCCGGCCACGGGTACGCTTGGCGTCGGTGGCGGACCAACGCATCGGCGAGATCCTCGTACGGGAGAGCATCATTTCGGCGGATCAGCTGCGGGAGGCGCAGCACGAGCAGCACCGCTCGGGCAAACGGCTCGCGTACAGCCTCGCCAAGCTCGGCATCCTCGGCGAGAAGGAGCTCACCGACTTTCTCTCCAAGCAGTACGGCGTCCCGTCGATCAGCTTGCAGGAGTTCGAGATCGACCCCGACGTGATCGGGCTCGTGCCCAAAGACGTGGCCCTCAAGCACACGGTCCTGCCGGTCCAGCGCGCGGGCTCGACGCTCATCGTCGCGATGGCGGATCCGAGCAACATCTACGCCATCGACGACCTCAAGTTCCTCACGGGACTCAACATCGAGCCGGTCGTCACGACGGACGCGTCCATCGAAGAAGCGATCACGCGCTACTACGACAAGCCCGACACGGTCGAGTCGTACGACGAGGTCTTCGGCGACTTCGACTTCGACGACATCGACTACGGCGAGGACGGCGACGACGAGTTCAACGTGCTCGACAGCCAGGCGGAGGCCGAGCAGGCGCCCGTCGTCAAGCTGTGCAACCTCATCCTCGTCAACGCGATCCAAAAGGGCGCGTCCGACATCCACATCGAGCCGTACGAGAAGGCCTACCGCGTTCGCTACCGCATCGACGGCGTGCTCCACCAGGAGATGACGCCGCCGCAGAAGCTCAAGAACGCGATCACCAGCCGCATGAAGATCATGTCGATGCTCGACATCGCCGAGCGTCGCCTGCCGCAGGACGGCCGCATCAAGCTCAAGCTCGGCAAGGCTCGCGAGATGGACTTTCGCGTGTCGACGCTGCCGACGCTGTTCGGCGAGAAGATCGTCATGCGCCTGCTCGACCGCGACAAGCTGCAGCTGGACATGACCAAGCTCGGCTTCGAGCAAGAGCCGCTCGACGCATTTCAGGAGTGCATCCACCGGCCGTACGGGATGTGTCTGGTGACCGGCCCGACCGGATCGGGCAAGACGACGACGCTGTACTCGGCGCTGTCGGAGCTCAACCAGGAAGACGTCAACATCTCCACCGCCGAAGACCCCGTCGAGTACAACCTCATGGGGATCAACCAGGTGCAGATGCACGAGGAGATCGGGCTCAACTTCGCCGCCTCGCTGCGCTCGTTCCTGCGTCAGGACCCCGACATCATCATGGTCGGCGAGATCCGGGACTTCGAGACCGCCGAGATCGCGGTCAAGGCGGCGCTCACCGGCCACTTGGTGCTGTCGACGCTGCACACCAACGACGCCCCGTCGACGGTCAACCGCCTGCTGAACATGGGTGTCGAGCCGTTCCTCGTGACGGCGTCGGTGAACATGATCGTGGCGCAGCGCTTGGCCCGCAAGATCTGCAAGGACTGCTCGGTCAGCGACGACGTGCCGACGCAAGCGCTCGTCGACGCGGGCATGCCGCTGGCCGAGGCCAAAAAGTGCAAGCCCCGGCGCGGCGCCGGCTGCCGCACCTGCGCGAACACGGGCTACAAGGGCCGCGTGGCGCTCTACGAGGTCATGGTGCTCAGCGATCCGCTCAAGGACCTGGTGCTGCAGGGCGCGTCGACGGCCGAGCTCAAGGGCGAGGCGATCCGCCTGGGCATGAAGACGCTGCGTCGTTCCGGCCTCAACAAGGTCAGCGAGGGCATGACGACCGTCGACGAGGTCCTGCGCGTCACCGCGTCGGACTGACAGTTCGCGCCCCTGTGCAGACTTGCGGCGGGCGATGCGGTGTCGGCCACGACGTCGCACCCGGACCGACATGGAGGCGAGCACGCCGATTTCCGCGGCGGGGCCTGGGTGTCGTAACCTAGTGCCCGCGCGCACGACCGAATATGAGCATCAATCTGCACCAGCTGCTCAAGGTGATGGTCGACTCGGGGGCGACCGACCTGCACATCACCACGGGGAGCCCACCCCAGCTCCGGATCGACGGTGATCTCGTCCCGCTCAAGTCGCCGAAGCTGTCGGCCACCGAGACGCGAAACCTCTGCTACTCGGTGCTGTCCGACAAGCAGAAGCAACGCTTCGAGGAAAACCAAGAGCTCGACTTCTCGTTCGGCGTCAAAGGCATGGCGCGCTTTCGCGGCAACTTGTTCGTGCAGCGCGGTGCGACCGGCGGAGCGTTTCGCCTCATCCCCTACGAGATTCCGCCGCTGGAAAATCTGGGGCTGCCGCCGATCGTCCAGGAGCTGACCGAGCGGCCGCGCGGACTGATTCTGGTGACGGGGCCGACGGGGTCGGGCAAGTCGACGTCGCTGGCGTCGATGATCAACGTGATCAACCAGACCCGCCGCGGACACATCATCACGGTCGAGGACCCCATCGAGTACCTGCACACGCATGCCGGCTGCGTCGTCAACCAGCGTGAGATCGGGCAGGACACCAAGAGCTTCGCGAGCGCGCTGCGGCACATGCTGCGGCAAGACCCCGACATCGTCCTCGTCGGCGAGATGCGGGACACCGAGACGATGGAGTCGGCGCTCAAGCTGGCCGAGACCGGTCACCTGACCTTCGGCACGCTGCACACCAACTCGGCCGTGCAGACGATCAACCGCGTCATCGACATGTTCCCCGAGGGCCAACAAAGCCAGGTCCGGACGCAGTTGAGCTTCGTGCTCGAAGGCGTGTTGTGTCAGTCGCTGATGCCACGCATCGGTGGGGGGCGGGCGCTCGCGGTCGAAGTCATGGTGCCCAACGACGCGATTCGGGCGCTGATCCGCGACGCCAAGATCCACCAGATCTACTCGCAGATGCAGCTGGGCCAGGGCACCAACCACATGCAGACGTTCAACCAATCGCTGTCCGACCTCGTGCAGCGAGGCCTCGTGTCGACCGAAACCGCGATGAAGCGGTCCTCGGACCCGGACGAGCTCAAGGGCATGCTCGAGCGGGGCGGCGGTCTGACCGGCCGCCGTTACGGCTGAGGCGGGAGAGACGATGCCAATCTTCTTGTGGGAAGGGACGACGCGCGCCGGGGAATACCGCTCCGGGAGCCTCAATGCCGACAATGCCGACGCGCTCGCCGACCGTCTGCGGGCGCAGGGCCTGACCGTCACCAAGGTCAAGAAGAAGCCGGTCGAGCTGACACTGCCGAAGCTCGGTACCGGCGTCGGGCTCAAGGACATGGTGGTGTTCACGCGAACGTTCTCCACCATGATCGACGCTGGTCTGCCGATCGTGCAGTGCCTGGACATGCTGTCGAGCCAGGCGGAAAACCAGCACTTTGGCAAGATCCTCGCGGGGGTCAAGACCGAGGTCGAGTCCGGCAAGAGTCTGTCGGAAGGCATGGCCCGCTATCCGCGGGTCTTCGACGACCTGTTTCGCAACTTGATCGCGGCCGGTGAGGCCGGCGGTATCCTCGACATCATCTTCCGACGCCTGGCGGTGTACCTGGAAAAGGCCGCCAAGTTGCGCCGGCAGTTGCGGGGCGCCCTGGTCTACCCGTCGACCATCTTGGTGGTCGGCGTGCTCGTCATGTTCATCATGATGACCAAGGTCCTTCCCGTCTTCGAGAAGATGTTCAAGGACCTGGGCGCCGGCTCGCTGCCGGCCCCCACCCGCTTCGTGCTCGCGATCAGCCACACGATCACCGACAACCTCATCTTCGTGCTCGTGGCGACCACCATCATGGTGGTCGGCTTCATTCTCGCGGCGCGGACGGAGCGAGGTCGTCACATCATCGACGCGACCCTGCTCAAGATGCCGGTGCTCGGGTCCGTCCTGCGCAAGATCGCGGTGGCCCGATTCACCCGAACGCTCGGCACCCTGCTTTCCTCGGGCGTGCCCATCCTCGACGCGATGGACATCGTGGCGCGCACGTCGGGCAACCGCGTGGTGATGCGGGCGATTCTGTACGCGAAGCAGAAGATCTCCGAAGGTAAGGACATCGCCTCTCCCCTGCTGGAGACCGCCGTGTTCCCCCCGATGGTCGTGCAGATGATCGGTGTCGGCGAGCAGACCGGCGCGATGGACGAGATGCTGCAGAAGATCGCCGACTTCTACGAGGAAGAGGTCGACACGGCGGTCGCCGCGATGACCGCTCTGCTCGAGCCGATGATGCTCGTGTTCCTCGGTGGTGCGGTCGGCGGCATGCTGATCGCGATGTACCTGCCGATCTTCGAGGTCGCGGGGAACATCAAGTAGCGCGGGGCGCGGGACCGTGTCCTCCGACTCCGGTCCCTACCTCGCCGACGCGGCCACGTCGAACGTCCTCAGTCGCTCGGACGTCTTCGAGCCCGGCGCGCCCCTCGACGTTGCCGAGTCCACGCAGCGGCGTCGGATCAGCTACTTCATGCTGTTTCGGCTGGCGATGCTGGCCGCGTTCACGGCTCTGGCCGCCGTGCTGAGCTATACCGCGACCCCACCGCTCGCCCCCACGTACACCTCGTTCGTGTGGGTCGCGTTGGGGCTGGGGTACGCCGCGACGATCTGGTTTGCGTGGCGGCTGCCGCGGGCGCCACGGGTGGACCTGCACGCGTGGTTTCAGACGAGCTTCGACATCCTGTCGGCGGCGGTCGTGGTGCAGATGACCGGTGGGGTCGACTCCGGCTTCGTGTTCCTGTTCCTCATCGCGATCCTGGGCGCGACCATCATGGGAGGCCCGCGCACCACCTGGGCCGCCGCGGGCGCGTGCGTGGTGATCTGGCTGACGACGACGAGCCTGGAGTTCTTCGAGGTCGTCGAGCCGTTCTCCCTGGGGACGCGACCATCGGAGCTGCCGCCGCTGGAGCACTGGACGACCGTGACGCGGGCCATTGCAGCCATGCTCGGAGTGACGGTCCTGTCCTCGTACCTCAACCTTCAGCTGGCGAGCTCGGCGACGGAGCTGGTGGACCTGCGGGCGCTCAACGAGAACATCGTGCGCTCGTTGAGCTCGGGACTGCTGTCGTGCTCGCCCGACGGGCGGATGGTCTACTTCAATCCGGCGGCGCGAGAGATCCTCGAGCTCAGTGACGACGACCTCGGACGGCGGATCGAGCGGATCCTGCCGGGGATCGGGAGCGCGGACGAGACGGAGGCGCCGCGAGAGGGCGACCCGCCCCGCGACGCGCTCGACGTCACCACGCGCGGCGGACGACGGCTGCACATCGGCCTGTCCCGCGCGCCGCTGCGCGACGGCAAGGGGGCGCGGGTGGGCGACCTCATCATCTTCCAGGATCTGACTCGACTGCAGGAGCTGACCGAGCACGTGCGGCGCAACGATCGGCTGGCGGCGCTCGGCAAGATGGCGGCCTCGGTCGCGCACGAGATTCGCAACCCACTGGCGGCGATCAGCGGCAGTGCGGAGCTGCTGACGACGGCCGAGCTCGGCGACGAGGACGCGCGATTGCTCAAGATCATTCGACGCGAGTCGAGTCGGCTCTCGAACATGGTCACGGACCTGCTGGCGTTCACGCGGCCGCGAGCGCCGCAGCGCCACCGGACCAACGCGGCTCAGGCCACGCGGGAGGCGTGCGAGGCGTTCGCGGCCGACCCCGCCAATCACGCCATCAAGCTCGACGCGCAGATTCCCAAGGCGGTGTGGATCGAGGCCGACCCCGCACAGCTGGGGCAGGTCGTGTGGAACCTGCTTCGCAACGCGGCGGAGGCGATGGGCTTTCGGGGGCGAATCCGGCTGTCGGTGGCTGCGGTGGGTGACGATTGTCGGATCAGCGTGACCGACGATGGTCCTGGTGTGGCCGAGGCGCTGCGGGACCAGATCTTCGACCCGTTCTTCACCACGAAGGAGCAAGGCACCGGCTTCGGACTCGCGATCGCGCACCGCGTGACCGAGGACAACGGTGGACGACTCGAGCTCGACGAACGCTACGTCGACGGGGCTCGGTTCGTGCTGCGGTTCCCGTTGCGACGAGAGGCGAGCGGTCCACAGAGCGCGTCCGACAGCGCCGACGTGACGGACGACGCAACGTCGCAGAGCTGACGGGCCTGCGAGGAACGGCGGGCTCGGCCGGGCGCGAGGTGCCAAATCGGTCCGCCTGGGTCACGTCGGTTCGCCTTATCGTGGAGCGGCATGGCGATCGTCATCAAGGTCGAGGCGGGCACCATCGTGATCGGCAACGCCGACGAAGCGGCGCAAGCACGGCGGACGATGGCCGACTCTCAGGTCGTCGACGTGCGTGGCGAGCTGCCTCGCGACGAGGACCCGGACCCGAATCGTGCGGCGGGCAACCGAGCCCTCCTGCACCGCCTCGCCGACGCGATCTCGAGGGCGCTGGCGAGGTACGGGGCCGTGTTCGTGCACTGCGAGCAGGGGCAATGCCGGTCCCCCACCGCGGTCGCGATGTACCTGGTCCGGGAACTGAACCTGTCCGAGCCCAACGCGTTGGCGACGCTGCGCATCGCATATGAAGGCTCGGGGCGGGCGTTCAACGACCGCCGCGCGCAGGCCTGGCTCAACTACCGCAACTGAGGCCGGCCTCGGCGCGTAGGTCCGGGGCGGCGGTCCCGACGAAGTGTCTGCAACGATCACCGGCGGTGGTCGATGGGGTCTTCGGTGACCCCGCCGCGATACAACGTGCCCGGCGAGACGCACTTCGTGACGGTGCAG
>CALBMM010000157.1 GCA_937896535.1 uncultured Pseudomonadota bacterium | reverse complement strand
CCTTCAAGCGCCGGCGCGTCGAGTTCTTCCCGGGGATCCAAGTCCGCAATCAGGTCGGCTACGTCTCGCCCTTCACGATCGATCGCTTCGGCAACGAATACGCCGAAGGTGGATTCTCGACCGGCCGCATCCGCTGGAACCCGCGCCTGGAGATCCGCAAGAACTTCAAGATCGTCGGCATGCTCGACCTGGCCAACGGCCGCTGGGCGCCCTCCGGATCCGAAGACCCGATCATCGACGAGATCATCGAGCGCGGGCATCCGCCCGGCCGCACCGACCTGCCCATCGCCGACCCTCGCGAGCTCTACCTGGAGTGGCGCTCGTCGATCGGACTGCTCCGCGTCGGGCAGCAGGCCTTCACGTGGGGCCAGGGCATGCTGGCCAACAACGGCAACTACCAGGACCGCTTCGGGGACCTGCGGTTCGGTGACGACGGCCCCGGCGACATCTACGAGCGGATCCTGTTCGCGACCAAGCCGTTCAAGTACCGGGCCGGGGCGATCAAGGATCTCGCGATCGGGTTCGGCGGCGACCTCGTGTTCCGCGACGAACGTGTCGAGCTCGTCGACGGCGATCTCGCCGGCCAAGCGTTGCTGGTGCTGCGGTGGCAGGACGAGCGCAAGCCCTGGAACTCGATCGGCGGCTACGGTGTCTACCGACGCCAGCACACCACGGACGACGGCGACGTCTATCACGACGACGACGATCTCGAGGTCGGTGCGTTCTCGTTCACGGGCCAGGGCGTCAAGTGGCTCGACAGCGGTATCCAGCTGCTCGGTGGGTACGAGGCGGCGTTCATCTTCGGCCGCACGACGATCGCCCGCGACGAGCGAGGCACGCACAAGGTCGTGCAAGGCGGCGCCGTCGGCCGCGGCTACATCGGCCGGGACGAGTCGTGGCTGGTGGGCTTCGACGCCGGCTACGCCAGCGGTGACGCCGACCCGTCCGATCGCTGGATCAACAACTTCACGTTCGACGCCGGCCACACCGTCGGCCTGGTGCTGTTCAACCAGGTCAACGCGTGGCGTTCGGCCCGAACCGAGATGCTCGCGACCGACGGTGATCTGACCGGCGTGCCCCTCAACGGCACGCAGTTCATCCCGACGCAGGGCGGCGTCTCCAACGCGATCTACATCCACCCCAAGGCCCGCTACGCGCTGTGGGAGCGCCTCGAAGTCTGGGGTGGTCCGCTGTTCGCGGCCGCGCCGGTGCCCATCGTCGACCCGTACACCACGCGCCTCAACGGCGGCGTGCCCACCAACACCGTCAACGGGGACGGCGGACGGCGGTACTACGGCACCGAGCTCGACCTCGGCATCCGCGGTCGCTTCGACATCCGCAATCTGTGGCTGCAGGCCGGGCTGCAGGGCGGTCTGTTGATGCCGGGCCCCGGTCTGGCCAACCGCGCCGGAAACACGGACGGTCCCGTCGGCGCGATCTGGTTCCGGACCGAGATCCGCTACTGATGTTCACGTCGGTCGAGCTCGCCGCCCGTATCGAGGCGGCCGAGTGTGCCCTCGTGTCCGCGTGCGCGCGCTCGGTGGGGGCGCGTCGACCCGACGAGGGGGTGTTCGTCGAACCGTTCGCCGGGGGCGCGGCCGTGTTCGCCGGCGTCGACTCCCCGATGACGAAGATCGTGGGGATCGGGTTCGCCGAGGGCGGCATCGATCGCGAAGCGCTCGGACGACTCGAGGCCGAGTTCGCCGACCGCGGGGCCACCCCGATCATCGAGCTGTCGACGCTCGCCGACCCCGCGATCGCCACCACGCTCACGCGCCGCGGCTACGTGCTGCGGGGCTTCGAAAACGTGCTCGGGCGCCGGCTCGACGGTGTGATCGACTTTCCGGCCACCGACGGCACGGTCGCGCCGAGCCCCGACGCCGAGCTCGAGGCCTGGGTCGACGTGATGGTCGACGGTTTCGGCACGCCCGATCCGGCCGGGATCGAAAGCCACGAGTCGTTTCCCCGCGAGGCGCTACAACGCGTGATGTCGGACAGCTCGCCCGAGCACGAGCGCTTCGCAGCGCGGCGCGACGGCGTGCTCGCGGCCGGGGCCAGCCTGCGCATGGGC
Source organism: uncultured Pseudomonadota bacterium (assembly GCA_937896535.1). Classification (GTDB taxonomy): domain Bacteria; phylum Myxococcota_A; class Polyangia; order Nannocystales; family Nannocystaceae; genus CALBMM01. The sequence goes on along the minus strand of CALBMM010000157.1, from coordinate 10,705 downwards.
GAGGGCGTGGCCCTGCTGTGCGGCTCGGCGACGCTGCCCGCTCACCGTCGACACGGCCTACAGGCCGCCTTGCTGTCGGCGCGGCTGCGGGCGGCCGCCGAGGCCGGGTGTGAGCTTGCTGTGGTCACCACGCAGCCGGGATCGACCTCGCAGGCCAACGTGCAGCGCCGCGGCTTCGAGCTGCTGTACGCCCGGGCCGTGCTGTCGCAGGACTGACTCAGCTCTCGCAGCTGCCCAGGCAAGTGCCCGTGCACTCGAAGCCTTCGGCCGGGCCGGTGCACAGACCCACGCAGATGCCGTCGCAAGTGCCGATGCAGCCGCCCTTGGCGTCCGTTTGGTCGCACGTGCCGTCGCAGCTTCCGGTGCACGTACCCGCACAGGTAGCACCGATCGAGAGCTCGCAGTCGCCGAAGCACGTGCCCGGACACGTACAACCCTGTGGTGCCGGACAGGGGGCCCCCGGGGTGACCCCCGTGCTGTCCACCGCGCCACTGCTCGAATCGGTCGCCGATGCGGTCCCGGGGCCCATCGACGTCGCGCTCAGCTGACCACCGGAGCTGTCGCCCGTAGCCCCCGTTGCCGAGCCCGACCCGGCGCTGCCGGCCGTCGTGTCGGTCCCGCCGTCGTCACCACAAGCCACGAGCAGCAACGCCAGCGCCCACGCCCCCATCGTCGTCTTGCCGAACATCGTGCGCAGGCTACCAGCACGTCGACCGCGGCGGTACGTGCGCTCGCGCGTCCGCTCACGTCGTGGCCAGGGGCCCGGATGGTATAAGCGGACGCGGGTCGGGGAAGCCGCAAACGCGGCCCTGGTACGCCTTTCGAGGGATCGGTCATGCAGACACTTCGTCGTTGGTTGGGGCTTTCCATCGTGGCTGGACTGTCGGTCGGCTGCGCCGAAGCGGACGGTCTGATGCTGGCGCAGGACGCCGACGTCACGGTCAAGTTCGACTTCGATCACCGGCCGCTCCCGGACATCCCGCTGCCCAACGACATCGCGACGCGCCTGGACGCCGACTCCCGCACGGGACTGCGGATCAACGCGTCGATGATCGCCCCGACCGCGATGGAGCGTCGCACCCGAACCCTCATCGACGGTCTCGACGGCTGGGGCGTGTACCAGCCGATCACGATCCCGTTCACGGGTGAGCTCGACGTCGAGTCGATCCTCGCGGGTCACCGCGACGACGACTACGACACGAGCAACGACGTCGTCTATCTGATCAACATCGACCCCGACTCCGACGAGTTCGGTCGGATCCACCACCTCGACGTCGGCAACGGCAACTACCCCATCGTCCTCGAGAAGGTCGACAACTACGGCTCCAACGACCCCCGGGGCTGGACGATGTCGCTGCTGTACGAGGAGGCGGACGAGGACCTCAACGGCAACGGCGTCCTCGACGATCCCGAAGACGCCAACCGCAACGGCGTGCTCGATCCGGGCGAGGACCAAAACGGCAATGGTGTGCTCGACGTCGAGGACAACGACGCCGACGGCGTACTCGACAAGCCCAACTACCTCCCGGGGCACTCGCCCACGCGCGACGACCTCGCCGGACGTGCCGACGCGCTCATGAGCTTCTACGAGCGCGAGACCAACACGATCATCGTGGCGCCGCTGATGCCGCTGCAGGAGCAGACGACGTACGCGGTCGTCGTGACCCGCCGCTTGCTCGACATCGACGGCAACCCGGTCGGCTCGCCGTTCCCGTACATCAACCACGTGGCGCAGAACGAGTCGCTCAAGCACTTGTTCGAGGTGCTGCCCCCCGGTCTGGATGCCGAGGACATCGCGTTCGCCTGGCCGTACACCACCGAGTCGATCACCGGCGACTGGATCGCGGTCCGCGAGGGCCTGTACGGCTACGGGCCCCAGGCGCACCTCGGCGACGAGTTCCCCGCCGAAATCGAGCAGCTGTTCCCGCTCAAGGACCTCGGCCCCGGCTCGCGCTTCGAGGGTCGCAAGAACCCGTACGTGATCAACCACGAGGACTGGCGTGACCTGCTGTCGGTCGTGCTCCTGGGCTTCTTCGAGGGCGGCGACCCGACCTCCGAGCAATTCAAGGCGATCCTCGACAGCCACGACTACATCGACCTGCACGCCCAGGGCACGTATCTGTCGCCGCAGCTGTTCAACCGCTACGACGAGGAAGGCAACCGCCTCAACCTCGACCTGCAGGCGTGGCCACCCGATCTGCACGCCCGGCCCGTCGATGGCCGTGCCGAGGAGATCCCGTTTTGGGTCACGCTGCCGAGGAAAGAGGTTTCGGTCCGCGGCGAGGGCAAGATGGCGCCGCTGGTCCTGCTCGGCCATGGCTACACCTCCAACCGCGCCACGGAGCTGATGGGCTTCTCCGGCTTCCTGTCGATGTTCGGCGCCGCGGTCATCAGCACCGACAACGTCTCGCACGGCGTGCCGATCAGCCCCGAGATCCGCTCCGAGTTCGAGCCGATCCTCAAGATGGCCGGCCTGGGCCCGTCGATCGACGCGATCGCGTACACGCGCGGCGAGGACCTCGACGGCGACGGCACGGTCGACTCGGGCTCGGACTTCTGGACCGCCTACCTGTTCCACATGCGCGACATGGTTCGCCAGTCCGCCGTCGACTACATGCAGCTCATCCGCACGATCCGCAGCTGGGACGGCGTCAAGCGCTGGAAGTTCGACGTCAACGGCGACGGCCAGCCCGATCTCGCCGGCGACTTCGACGGCGACGGCTTCGTCGACATCGGCAAGGACTCGCCGCTGTTCGTGATGGGCGGCTCGCTGGGCGGCATCATGTCGACCACGCTCGGCTCGCTCGAGCCGGAGGTCGACGCGATCATTCCGATCGCCGGCGGTGGCCGCCTGGCCGATGTCGGCGCGCGGTCCCGCCAAGGTGGCGTACCGCAGGCCGTGCTGATGCGCGTCATCGGCCCCCTGTACCTCGCCACGTTGCGCGACGACGGCGTCACGGAGCTGCACACCGAAGCGGTGGAGCTCAACAAGATGCCGCGGATTCCGCTGGGCGAGATCAATCCCTGCCCCGATGGTGCCGCTCCGTGCGAGGGCGCCGAGGATCCCATGAAGCGATTGCTGCCGTGGGACACGTTCGTCGCGCGAAACCTCGACAACGGCGAGATCGACTGCGGCTACCTCATGCCCGACGAAAACCCCGACAACGGGATCGCTGCCGCGGCGCGCGTGTCGCTGCCCAGCGACATCGGCGACCTGACCGAGCTGACCTTCTACCGCGGACCCGCGTTGGTGACCGGGTCCGACGAGTGCGAGGTCGTCGAGGGCGCCGAGCCACTGCAGACGATCAACCACTTCGACACGCCGCTGCGCGACGACGGGACCCCCTGGACGTTCGAGGGCGTGCCGATCGAGGGCGGCGAGCTGCGTGCCTTCGCCGAAGGCTTCGGCTTGGCCCGGGCGACGCCCTCGCTGCGCCGCTTCATGGGGCTGGCCCAGCTCGTCATCGACCCCATGGACCCGGGCGTGCTCGCCCGTCACCTCGCGCAGCAGCCGTTCAGCTACCCCGACAAGGGTGACGAGACCGGCGCGCGCTTCCTCGTGGTGACCACGCTCGGCGACATGAACGTGCCCGCCAACTCGGGTGTCACCGTCGCCCGTGCCGCCGGCATGATCGACTACCTGACCCCGGACGAGCGCTACGGCAAGCCGGTCAACCAGGTGCTCGTGGACCTCGGCGTCACCGAGGCGGTGCACAACCTGCGTCGCTGGCCGTACCCGGAAGTGCCCGCCAACGACAACATCCGCTCGCTGCTGGGCCTGGACGACTCGCTGGGCTCGATGATCGACATCGAGAACTTCTCGGAGGGCAACGACCTGTGGGGTGCCAACGTGCCCCGCCTCGACCCGCCGCTGCGGGTGTACCGACAGGACACCGACGTCTACGGCAATGCGCTGCCCGGCCCGTCAGGCGCGATCTTCCCGTACACGATCCCGCAGGGTGAGCATGGCTTCTCGCTGCCGGGGCAGATGACCGACAACGCGATCAAGCTCTGCAAGGAACGCAACGGCTCGACCGACCCGCGGTGCGCTCCCGCCGAGATCATCGGCAAGCACTACGACGTGGGCTGGGACATGTTCCACACGATGGGCGCGTTCTTCCTCGGCGACGACACCGACCCCTTCGGCGGTCAGTGCAACGCCAAGCAGAGCTGCAACGGCGTGCAGGACACCCCGACGCCGCGCGAAGAAGCGACCCTGCCGTAGGCCCGGCACTGGGCCGGGCGTGGCGACGCGCCCGGTCCGATCGACTCCGCCCGCCTCGGCGATCAGGAAGATCCCGACGCACATCTCGCCTTCGGTGCCGTCGCCCCCGTCGATGTCGCTGCGGACCCGCCGACTCGTGGTTGACGATCGACGAGGCCGGGGAGGTCGAGTCGATCATCGAGAACCGCACGCGGGGTCGCGTTGGCGGTGGTCGCGGCCGTAGCGTTCGCGTCTCAGTGGTGGCCCGCGTCGTGCGGGTCGCCGTGCGGGTCACCGTGCGGGTCACCGTCGAGCGCGGCGAGGTTGTCGCGGATGAAGCCGGTCTGCGGGTGGTCCGGACCGAGGGAGGCTTCCGAGATTCGCAGCGCCTCGGTCAGTCCTTCGCGGGCCGCTTCGACATAGCCCTCCCCGCGATCGACGAACGCCAGCTGCAGCAGCGCCCACGCGATCGTGGGGTGGTCCGGTCCCAACGTGGCCCGTCGAATCTCGAGGGCGCGGGTGCACTCGGACCGCGCGCGCTCGTACTGGGCGAGGTCGACCGAGCACCCGCACAGGCCGTCGAGCGAGTCGCTGACGAGACGATTGTCGGGACCGTAGATCCGCTCGCGGATGTCGAGAGAGCGTTGGAAGTACTCGCGCGCACGTTCGTACTGCTCGAGCACGCCGTACGCCTGGCCGAGGTTCGTGGCCGTGGTCGCGACGATGGGATGGTCGGGCCCGAGCTCTGCCTCTTCGATCTGCAGGACGCGGTGGAGCTTGTCGCGAGCGACATCGCCGTGCCCGCTCGCCGCCAGCGACGTCGACAGGTCCGCGAGCGCTCCGGCGACGGCGAGATGGTCGGGCCCGTGCGAGGCCTCGAGCACCGCGAGGGCCCGCTCCCGTAGCTGCATCGCCCTCGCGTAGTCGCCCGCACGGAAGACCACGAACGCCTCTGCCTTCCCCAGCTCGGCCGCCAGCACGTCGTCGGGGCCGACCCCCATGCGCGTCTGGGCCACCGCCGCCAATCTCACCCACGTCTTGCCTTGCTCGGGATCGGTGTCGGCGTAGCCGATGATGAACGCCAGCGCGCGGGCGGCTTGATCCGCCGCCGAGTCGGCACCGGCCTCGATCGCGGCGACATACGCGTCCACGAAGGCGCGGCGGGCCTCGACCGTGCGCCCCTGGGACTGGTAGGCCGAGCCCAGCGTGATGTTGGCCCGAGCCGAAAGCGCTGGCCAGGCCACCGCCTTCGCGTCGGCGACCGCCACCTCCGCCAGCGCGATCGCATGGTCGCTCTGCAGGACCACGTGCGCCTGCGCCTGTGCGAGCTTGGCCTCGATCGGTCCGGCCGCCTCGCGCACGTCGGGCGGCGGGTCGTCCGGCATGCGAGCCAGCGCAGCCGGATCCTCGCACGCGTCGAGTCTGCCGAGCGTCGCCACGCCCCGCACGGCCTCGGACACCGCCGCCTCGCCCGGGGACGCCTGTAGCGCGGATACGAATGCCGCGAGTCTCTCGTGACGCTCGTCGAGACAGCGCTGCGACAGCTGCGCCAGAGGTACGCCCCGCACGTCGCCGGCCAGCGGGTGTTGGCAGACCGACCGTTGGGTCTGCGCCCACGTCGACGCGTAGGCGTCGAGGCGAGGAACCAGCCGCGCGACCGTGGTCTCGGCCAGCGTCGGGGCTTCGGCACGCAGCGCCGCGCCGACGGACGACGCAACGTCGTCGTTCCACACCCCCGCGAGGCGAGCCGCCATGTCGTCGCACGCCCGCTGCTCGGCCCGCTCGGCCACCGCACGCCAGCCCACGCCCCCGGCCACGAGGACTCCGAGGCCGGCGACCGCGACCACGCGACGGCGCCGCCGCGTCGGATCGGCGACGAGCGCCTCGAGCAGCGCGGGCATGGTGGGATGACGATCGGAAGGCTCGCGCGCCAGGCCCCGGACCACCACGCGGTGCAGCCACGCGGGCACGCGCGAGCTCGGCGGTGGTGATGCGATGTCACCCTTGGTCACGCGCAGCATCACCGCCGCGGACGTGCCGCCCGCGAATGGATGCGCGCCGTGCAGCGCCTCGAACAACGCGACGCAGAACGCGAACTGATCGGTGCGGGCGTCGACCGGGTCGCGCATCCATTGCTCGGGCGCCATGTAGGCCGGCGTGCCGAGCACCGCACCGGTGCGGGTCAGCGGTGTCTGCATCGGCTCGTCGGGGACGGCGAGCTCGTCGGTGATGTCGAGATCGGCCGAGGGCTCGTGCCGTTCGCGGGCGAGCCCGAAGTCCATCACGCGCACGCGCCCCTGCACGTCGACCATGACGTTGTCGGGCTTGAAGTCGCGATGGACGATCTCCTTGGCGTGCGCCGCGGCCAGTCCCCGCCCGGCATGTACGAACACGTCGCGGATCTGCGACCAGCTCGGGGCTTGCTCCTCGATCCACCGCCCGAGCGTTCGCCCCTCGACGAACTCCATCGCGACGTAGATCTCGTCGCCGCTCGTGCCCACGTCGTGCACGGCGACGACGTTGGGATGCGACAGCCGAGCCATCGCCTGCGCCTCGCGCAGCAATCGAGACTTCGAGACCGCCCCGGCCCGCGACGCGCGGTCTCCCAGGAGCTTGACCGCGACGCGTCGGTCCAGCTGCGGGTCGTAGGCGGCATAGACCTCGCCCATGCCGCCGCCGCCGACACGCTCGAGCACGACGTAGCGGCCGACCTCGTCACCCCGTGCGCGCGGGCTGGGTGACGAAGGCTCGTCACCCAGCGTGTCGGTCAACTCGACCACCGCGTCATGGTAGCGCCGCGCCCTGGCGGCTCCGGCTGCAAGGCGATGTCACACCCGCCGGTCACGCGTGCCTACGGCCAGCGCAGCTCCGCGTCGTCGGGCAGCGACGTGTGCAACTTCGCGCCGCCATCGCCCTGCCAACGGACCGAAAGAATGCCGGGCAAGCCGGTGATCTCGACGGGGGTCCAGCCCTTGTTCCCCCGCAGTCGAAGCTCGACCTCGTCGCCGTTGGCGAGCGGTCGGTCCGAGAGGAAGTATCGGACCGAGCCACCGACCTCGCGCTTTTCGACGGTTCCCATTTCGCGAGAATCTACCAGGCGTCGGGCGCGCCTGAGAAGCGGGTCAGGTCTGGTCCAGCGCGCCCAGAGCCGACGTGCACTCCCACGCCCCGAAAAACCACAGGGAGCGCTGGCAGGTGGTCGTCACGGGGCCGACCGAGGTGACCCATTGGTAGCGGCGGGTCAGCGCGTTGGCCTTGTACGCCTTGAGCTCGTCGCGGGTCAGCAGGCAGTCCTCGATGCCCTCGCAGGCCCGCGAGCGCGCCAGCGCCTCGGTGGCTGCCGTGTTCTTGACGTTGCCGTAGCCCTGGTAGGCCAGGACCAGACATATCGCCAGCATCACGTAGCCCACGACCTGTTTCATCGCTGCCCAGCCTGACACGGCGTCCGAACGCGGTCAAAAGCCCTCCTTCGCGTCGCCTTGCCCTCGCGCGTTCCGGTGCCTACGGTGGTCGGCGAAGCCGATGTCCACGCCCGCCGCCGCCGATCCCGCCATCGTTGCCATCGACCATTTCAAAGGTTGTCGCGATCACGCTTGCCCGCGCGACCGCCTCGCCGCCATTCGTCGGCAGTCGCGGGCGTTTCGCGAGGACATGCTGCAGCGCCCCGTCGCCCGCCTGTATCGGTCGTTCGATCTCGTGAAGGTGCCCTACCCCACCAAGTACGGCCTGCGCGACGCGACCCCGGTGCCGACGCCCTTCATGCACATCCTCAACCGTCTGTTCGTGGTGCAGTTCGACACGCCGGCGGGCGTCAAGACGCTGGTCGCCGAGCCCCTCGATCGACACGGCAATGCCGAGACGCCTTTCTTCAAGCGCTTGGCCAAGCTCGTGGGTGGCTCGGCCAGTCGGGCGAGCAGCCTGATCTGGCCGCAGCGCAACGAGGTCGAAGACTGCCTCGACCAGCTCGGTCTGCGCCCCGAGGACGTCGACTACATCACGTACGACCATCTGCACACGCAAGACATCCGCAAGTGGCTGGGCACGCCGACGCGCGAGGCGTTCTTCCCGAACGCGAAGCTGCTCGTCATGCGCGAGGAATGGGAGTCGGTGCAGGGTCTGCTGCCGCTGCAGCAGGAGTGGTACCCGCCGCACGGGACCGAGGGCATCGATCCCGACCGCGTGATCCTGCTCGACCACGACGTACGGCTCGGGGATTCCGTCGCGCTCGTGCGCACGCCGGGCCACACGGCGGGCAACCACTCGATCGTCGTCCACACGCCGCAGGGTCTGTTCGTGACCAGCGAAAACGGGGTGTGTGCCGACTCGTACGCGCCCGACAAGTCGCGGATCCCCGGGCTGGCGCGCTGGGCGAAGACCACGGGGGCCGAGGTCGTGCTCAACGGCAATACGCTCGAGAACTCCGTGGACCAGTACATCTCGATGGTGCAGGAAAAGGAGATCGCGGGTCCGTCGGAGCGCGACCCCGACTTCCCCAACGTCGCGCCGTCCTCGGAGATGTCCGCGCATCCGCTGTCGCCGGGTCTTCGCCCGACCTTCACGGTGGGCGAGCTTCGCTTCGGGACGCCGGTTCGACCGTCGGCCGTTGCGGGCGAGCCGGCCGCGCGGGCCAGCTGATGCCACGCACCTTCTTCGTCACGGGCTGCGCCTCCGGGATCGGACGCGACCTCGCCGGACGGATCCTGCGCGACGGCGGTCGGCTCACCGCGACCGATCTCGACGTGGACGCACTGCGCCGGGTCGCCGACGAAGATCGCTGGCCCGAGGACGCGGTCGCGATCGGCCGACTCGACGTGACCGACGCCGAGCAGTGGCGCAGCAAGTGGGACCAGGCCACGCAGCGCTTCGGCGACGTCGACGTGTTGGTGAACATGGCCGGCTACCTTCGGTCCGCCTGGGTGCACGAGATCGAAGACCCCGACGTGGCGCGCCACTTCGACGTCAACGTGCGCGGGGTGGTGCTCGGCACCCGCACCGCCGCCCAGGCGATGCGCCCGCGAGGCCGCGGCCACATCGTCAACGTCGCCTCGCTCGCTGCCCTTGCTCCGATTCCCGGCTTGTCGCTGTACAGCGCCTCGAAGTTCGCGGTGCGTGCATTCTCCTTGGCGGCGGCGCAAGAGTTGCGGCCGCACGGCGTGGCGGTGACGGTCGTGTGTCCCGACGCCGTGGCCACCCCCATGCTCGACCGGCAAAAGGACCGCGAGGAGGCGGCGCTGACGTTCTCGGGCCCCCGGGTGCTCGCGCCGAGCGAGGTCAGCGACGCGATCGTCGGCGACGTCCTGGCCCGAAGGCCGCTCGAGGTCTTTCTGCCGCCGAGTCGGGGCTGGCTGGCCCGGGTCGCCGACGTGTTCCCCCGTACCGCCACGGCCGTGGCCCCGCTCCTGCGCCGACGGGGAAGGACGCGGCAACGCGACTTCGACCGTTGAATGCCGCGGTGCCGCTCGGTGCTACCATCGTCGCGCACGATGGCTGAGCTTCTCGAGTCCTTCCAACGCGTTCTGGTTCCGATCGACTTCGTGGAGGCGGACCCGGATTCCGAAGCGCCGTTCGTGGTCGAGGTCGACGGCCGCGAGATCGCGTTCTCGGACTCGACGATCAAGGCGGCGCGTACGGGCGCAAGCTTGGCGGTGGCCACCGGCGGCACGCTGCGGCTGGTGCACGCCACCCCTCCGATGCAGACCAACGCCATCTACGCCGGACCGCTGTCGGTCCCCAGCAAGATCATCGCCGAGATCCACGACCGCTCGAAGGAAATCTCCGAGGGGGCGCTGACTCTGCTCGTGGAGGCGCAGCTGCCCGGGCTCGAGCCCGAGATCGTGGTCGAGCCGTCGCATCCGCTCGACCTCGTCCTCGAGCAGGCCCGCACCTGGCCCGCCGACATCGTGGTGATGGCCGCGAGCGGTCGCAGCCGCGTCAGTCGCTTCTTCGTCGGCAGCACGGCCGACCGGGTGATCCGGCAGTGCGCGTGTCCGGTGCTCGTGGTGCCGGCCGACTCGCGCAATTGAACAGAGCGCCGCCGGTCGAACCGGACGGCGCTCGTACGCACACACACGCGCGGCCGCGGGCCTACTTGGCCGCGAGGCTCTTGCAGAACTCGGCGGCGGCCTTCTGCTGATCGGCGTCGTTGGCCGTCGTCTCGCACAGGTAGGCCTTGTCGCCGATCTTGCGGTACGACTTGACCCAGTAGTTGGTGCCCATGCCGCCCTTGTTCTCGAAGGTCGCGACGTAGCCACCCTCGACCTCTTCGGCGGTCCAGTTCTCGGGCGAGTACATGTCGGCGTCTTCCTTGCCCTTGTCGGCCGTGGCGAGCGAGTCGTCCTTGGCCTCGGCCACGGTCACGACGAGCCCGGGCGCCTGTACCATCGCGCCGCCGCCGATGCCGTCGCTGACGGTGGCACCCGCGGGCGCGTTGGCCTTGAGGCCGACCTGCTCGAGGGTGATCTCGGCCGGGCCGTCGGCGGGCTTGGCTTCGTCGCCGCCTTC
>CALBMM010000156.1 GCA_937896535.1 uncultured Pseudomonadota bacterium | reverse complement strand
GACCCGCCGCCACCGGGATCCCGGCCCCGCCGGTCTTCCTTCTGATCAACGAGACGACCAAGCCGTACCGACCCGACGACGGCGGCCCCGTCGCGGGGTTCGACGACGGACTGTGGCCGCCGTTCGCCGCCGCCTCGATCGACCTGGTCGAGCTGTACGTCGACCGCCTCACGCCGGTCCCCGACCACATCCCCGTGCGTGTGACCCGGGACGGGCTGCGCATGGGCCTGATGCAGGTCGTCGTCGACCCGGCGCGCGCCGACGAGGTGCACACGTACCCGATCGACCTCGCGAGCGCGGGTGACGTGCGGGTGGGGCACGCCAAGGGCACACGGGGCCCGGCGTGCCTGCGCAAGGAGGTTCGAATCGAGCTCGAGCTCCCCGCCCAATCGACCGCCGGCACGGGACCGTTCGGGCTGGTACTGCTCGCCGCGCCCGGGACGTCGGCGCACAACCATACGTGGGCGATCGAGGCCGACGGCGTGATGCTGTCACCCACGCTCGCGCAGGCCCGTGATCGGACCCGCGACACGCTCGGGCCGTTCGTGCTCCCGCACTACCCGCGACGACTGAAGATCCGAGGCGCACCGAAGAAGACCAAGTCCGCGACGTGTCCACGCGGAGGCATCGTCGAGGTGCGCGTGCTCGGTCCGGAGCGCTCGCAGCTGGTGTCGGTGCCCGCGACGGCGCTGACCTTCGCCCCGGCGGCCGACCTCGGCCATCCCGTGACGCCGGCGCGCTGGGTCTCGGGGCGCAGCCTCTCGCGGTTTCGGGCCGGCATCGTGCCGGCACCGGAGATCCGCGCGCTGAGTCTGTCGCTGCCACGCGACGAGGCGGTCACCTTCGCGCCGACTGGGCTGCCGGCCGACGGGCACACGCCGGTGGACGTACTCGTCACGCTCGCACGGATCGACGGCGACACCCGCGACGCGACGGTCGAAGTGACCGTGGACGACCAGACGTGGCTGCGCGTCCCCCTGCCCGACGCGCGCACGAGCGCCTGGCAGACGCCCGCGGTGACGATCGACGATGCGGGCTCGAGTGCGGCGCTGACGGTGCTGCTTCGTGCCGACGACCCGGCCGCACGCATCGACGTGCGGGACATCGGATTGTTCTCACGGACGGCACCGATCGAGGGAGCACTCGCCCCGAGGTAGCGGCTCCGCCCCGACCCGATCCGCTGGTATCCTCCCGCGCGCATGATCTCGCGCCACCGGCACGTTGGACCGAGGTCCGAATCGGAGACGCGATGAGCCGCCCCAACAAACCGGTCGCGCTGGTCACCGGCGCCACGCGAGGCATCGGGCTGGCCATCGTTCGCCTGCTCGCGCCGCGCTACCAGCTGGTATTGACCGCGCGCAGCGACGAAGCGCTGACGTGGGCGGCCGAGGACGCCCAGCGCTTCGGCGCCGACGAGATATCCACGATCGCGTGCGACCTCACCGAGCCCGACGAGCGCTTCGATCTCATCGAGGCCGTCAGTACGCTCGATCCCCCGGTGCAGGTCCTCATCAACAACGCCGGCGCCGCGAGCTCGGCCCCGATCGCCAAGACCGACGATGCGCTCTGGGACGAGATGTTGACCCTCAACCTCACGGCTCCGTTCGCGCTCACCCGCGGGCTCGTGCCGCCGATGGTCGAAGCCGGCTGGGGACGCATCATCAACGTCGTGTCGACCGCCGCGATCAAGGGCTACCCCTACACCGCCGCGTACTCGGCGGCGAAGGCCGGTCTGCTGGGCATGACCCGCGCGCTCGCGGTGGAGCTGGGCGGCAAGGGCATCAGCGTCAACGCGGTGTGCCCCGGCTTCGTGGACACCGAGCTGGCCGAGGACGCGATTCGCAACATCGCGGCCAAGACCGGCAAGACCGAGCTCGAGGCGCGCAAGGGCCTGGAGCGGCTGTCGCCGCTGGGTCGCCTCGTGCGCCCCCAGGAGGTGGCGCAGATGGTGATGTACCTTGCCAGCGAGTCGGCGGCGATGCTCAACGGACAGTGCGTCGTGCTCGACGGAGGAGAGACGATCGCATGAGCCGAACGGTGCAACCCGATGGATGGCCCCGCCCTCGTGGCTACGCCAACGGCATGGCGGCGAGCGGAGAGATGCTCGCCATCGCCGGCCAGATCGGCTGGGACGAGACCGAGACCATCGTGTCCGACGAGTTCTTGCCGCAGCTGCGCCAGACGATCGCCAACGTCGTCGCCGTCGTCGAGGCCGCCGGCGGCACCGCCGAGCACATCATCTCGCTGACGATCTACGTCAAGGACAAGCACGAGTACATCGCGGGCGGCCGCGAGGTCGGGGCGATCTACCGCGCGCACATGGGCAAGCACTATCCGGCCATGGCGCTCGTGCAGGTCGCCGATCTGCTCGAGCCGCGCGCCAAGGTGGAGATCGCCGGGCTCGCCGTGCTGCCGCCGAAGTGAGGAGCGACAGGCCCACATGACCGCGCCCGACCAACGCCCCCTGCCCCTTCCGCAGCCCAAGAGCTTCTCGTACGCCGAGCGCGACCGCGTCGGCATCATCACGCTGTCGCGACCGGACCGGTTCAACGCGCTGACCTTCGAGGTCTACCGCGAGCTGACCGATCTGTTCGCGGTCATCGACCGCCGCAGCCTCGACCCCAGTGGCGAAGGCGCGCGCGCGCTCCTGCTGTGCGGCGAGGGCAAGGCGTTCTGCTCGGGCGGCGACGTCGAAGACATCATCGGCCATCTGTTCGACCGCGACATGGACGGGCTGCTGACGTTCACCCGCATGACCGGCGAGCTCATCGAGTCGATGCGACGCTGCCGGATCCCGATCGTCGCGAGCGTCAAGCGCGTGGCCGCGGGTGCCGGCGCGGTGATGGCCCTCGCCTCGGACCTGCGGGTGATGGGCCGCAGTGCCTTCTTCGCGTTCCTGTTCCCGCAAGTGGGACTTTGCGGGGCCGACATGGGCGCGGCGTACTTGCTGCCACGCGTGGTGGGCTTGGGCGTCGCCAACGAGATCTTGATGACCGGGGCCCGAGTGCCGGCCGAGCGCTGCCACGCGATCGGGCTCGCCAATCGCCTCGCCGACGACGACGATCCGGCCCATGTCGACGAAGCCGCCTTCGCGCTCGCGGCCGAGCTCGCGGCCGGACCCCACTTCGCGCTGCGCATGACCAAGACCATGGTGCAGCGCGAGCTCGAGATGTCGCTGGCGGAGGCGATCGAGGCCGAGGCCCAGGCGCAAGCGATCTGCATGCAGCACCCGGACTTCAAGGAAGCGAACGCAGCGTGGCGCGAAAAGCGTGCGCCGCAGTGGAAGTGACCGTGTTCACCGACCCCAACATTCTCTCTCGTGGCATCCCGGTCGCGGGCGACCGCGCCGAGCTGACCGCGCTCGAAGACTGGCTCGCCTCCTTCATCGCCGACATCGACGCGGCGGGCATCGACGACACCGACGAAGATGCCGCGACCCGCGAGTACGTGGCGCGACTGGCCAAAGCGGGCCTGCTGCGTCTGATGGTCGCGGCCGACTACGGCGGCGTGCACGGCGACGTCCGCTCGACCCCGATCTGCCTGGTGCGTCAGTGGCTGGCCCGTCACTCCGGCGCGCTCGACTCGGCGTTCGTCATGCAGGGGCTGGGCTCGTACCCGGTCTCCCTCGCGGGCACCGACGAGCTCAAGCAGGCGCTGCTGCCTCGCGTCGCCGACGGCTCGGTCATCTGTGCGTTCGCGTTGACCGAGCCCGGCGCCGGCTCGGACGTGTCGGGCATGCGCACCACCGCCTCGCCCACGCCCGGGGGCTGGCGCCTCGACGGCGACAAGTGCTTCATCACCAACGCCGGCGTGGCCGACAGCTACGTCGTGTTCGCTCGCGAGGCTGCCAAGGGCCCGGACGGCAAGTCGCGTTACGGTGCGTTCTGGGTCCCCGGCGACGCGCCGGGTCTGTCGGTCACGCGCAGCCGCGTCACGGCCCCTCATCCGATCGGCGAGCTGTCGTTGCACGGCGTCGAGGTCGGCGCGGCCCATCGACTCGGTGCGCCCGGTGAGGGCATGCGCATCGCCCTCGGCACGCTCGACGTGTTCCGCGTCACCGTGGGCGCGGCCGCCCTCGGCCTCGCCGACCGTGCGATCCACGAGGCGACGCGACACCTCGCCGCCCGCGTGCAATTCGGCAAGCCCCTCGCGGCCCAGCAGGGGCTGCGCTTCGCCCTTGCCGACGTCGCCACCGACCACGTGGCCGCGCAGCTGCTGGTGTACCGAGCCGCCGCTGCCCGCGACGACGGCACCGCGACGCCGGACATGGCGGCGATGGCCAAGATGTACGCCACCGAGTCGGCCCAACGCGCGGTCGACCGTGCCGTCCAGAGCCTGGGCGGCCTCGGCGTGACGGTGGGACAGCGCGTCGAAGCGCTGTACCGCGAGGTGCGAGCCCTGCGGATCTACGAGGGCACGACCGAGGTCCAAAAGCTCGTCATCGCCCGGAGCCTGTTTTCCAAGGGCGCCTAGTCCGGGGCTTCGCGACCGCACGCGGCTATTCGCCGAAGGCCAGGCGCAGCAGCTCCACCGCGGCGGCGTCGGGCAGCACCGTGCCCGCATGCACGTCCGCCACCAGGCCGGGCAGGCGCGCCACGACGGCCGGGTGCGAGCGCAGACGCGACGCGAGGCCGGCGTCGACGGCTTGCCACATCCAGTGCACGCGCTGGTCGGCGCGACGCTCGTGCCACGTGCCGTCGTCGGTCAACGCGGTGCGCAGCGCCTGCAGACCTTCCCAGAGGGCTTCGAGCCCCTCGCCGGTGACGGCCGAGCAGGTCTGCACGCGAGGCGTCCACGCCGGGGCGCGCGGGGGAATCAGCGCGAGCGCCGACCGATACTCCGCGGCCGCGAGCTCGGCCCGCGCCACGTTGTCGCCGTCGGCCTTGGTGACCGCGAGGATGTCGCACAGCTCGAGGATGCCGCGCTTGATCCCCTGCAGCTCGTCGCCACCGCCGGCGAGCGCGAGCACGACGAAGGCGTCGACCATCTGCGCCACCATCATCTCGGACTGCCCGACCCCGACGGTCTCGACGATCACGACGTCGTGGCCGGCCGCCTCGAGCACGGTGATCGCCTCGCGGGTGTGCCGGGCGACGCCGCCGAGGGTGCCCGCGGCCGGCGTGGGTCGAATGAACGCCCGCGGATCGGTGGCCAAGCGCTGCATCCGGGTCTTGTCGCCGAGGATGCTGCCGCCCGACCGCACCGAGCTCGGGTCGACGGCGAGCACGCCCACCCGGTGCCCCCGTTCGGTCAGGTAGCAGCCGAAGGCCTCGATCAGCGTCGACTTGCCGACGCCGGGCACCCCGGTCAGGCCCACGCGCATCGCCTCGCCGACATCGGCGGTCAGGTCGGCGAGCAGCGCGTCGGCATCGGGCCGGTCTCGTTCGCGGGTCGATTCGACCAGTGTGATCGCCCGTCCGATCGCCCGTCGGTTGCCCGCACGCACGCCGGCGGCGAGGCCGGCGACGTCCGTCACGCCGACTCCAGCTTGTCGAGCAGCTCGGCCGCAGCCTCGGTGAGCACCGTGCCGGGTCCGAAGATCGCCGCGACGCCCATCGCCGTCAGCGCGGCGTAGTCCTGCGGCGGCACGACGCCCCCGACGACGATGAGGATGTCGCCCGCGCCCTCGGCCTTCAGCGCGTCGCGCAGCTTGGGCACGAGGGTCAGATGGCCGGCCGCGAGCGAGCTGACGCCGACCACGTGGACGTCGTTTTCGACCGCCTGTCGTGCGGTCTCCTCCGGGGTCGAGAAGAGGGGACCGAGGTCTACGTCGAAGCCGAGGTCGGCGAAGCCGGTGGCGATGACCTTCGCGCCGCGGTCGTGTCCGTCCTGGCCCATCTTGGCGACGAGCAGGCGAGGCCGGCGACCGTGCGCCGCCGCGAACGCTTCGGTCCGCGCGAGGATCTTGCCCACGGCCTCGTCCGCGCCCATGGTGGCACGATACACGCCCTCGATCGTCGACGTCTTGGGTGCGTAGCGGGTGAACACCGACTCCATCGCGTCGGACATCTCGCCGACGGTCGCGCCGACCCGGGCCGCGCGTACGCAGTGCTCGAGGAGGTTGCCTTCACCGGTGCGCGCGCACGCGGTCAACGCCTCGCAGGCCGCCTGCACCGCGGCGCTGTCGCGCTCGGCCCGCAGCTTGTCCAGTCGCGCGAGCTGGGCTCGAGTCACGGCCTCGTTGTCGATCTGCAGCACCTCGATATCGGGCTCGTCGGCGACGCGGAAGCAGTTGACCCCCACGACCTTCTGCGCGCCGGCGTCGATGCGGGCCTGGGTCCGCGCCGCCGCCTCTTCGATGCGACGCTTCGGAACCCCCTGCTCGATCGCCTGGGTCATCCCCCCCAGTCCCTCGACCTCGGCGATCGCCGCCCACGCCTTGCGCGCGAGCGCATCGGTCATCGCCTCGACGTAGTAGCTGCCCCCGAACGGGTCGATCGTGCGGGTCAGCCCCGCCTCGTGCTGCAGCAGCAGCTGGGTGTTGCGTGCGATCCGGGCGGACGCATCCGTGGGCAGCGCCAGCGCCTCGTCGAAGGAGTTGGTGTGCAGCGACTGCGTGGCCCCGCACGTGGCCGCGAGCGCCTCCAGGCACGTGCGCGCGACGTTGTTGAACGGGTCGGCCGCCGTCAGGCTCCACCCCGAGGTCTGACAGTGCGTGCGCAGCGTCAGCGACTTGGCGTCCTTTGCTCCGACGGCACGCATGAGCTTGGCCCACAAAAGCCGCGCCGCCCGCAGCTTGGCGATCTCCATGAACACGTTCATGCCGATCCCGAAGAAGAACGAGATGCGCGGCGCGAAGTCGTCGACGGACAGGCCGGCGTCGATGCCGGTCCGCACGTACTGCAGGCCGTCGGCGAGGGTGTAGGCGAGCTCGAGGTCGGCCGTCGCCCCCGCTTCCTGCATGTGGTAGCCCGACACGCTGATCGAGTTGAAACGGGGCATGTACTGCGCCGTGTAGGCGAAGATGTCCCCGATGATCCGCAGCGACGGCGCCGGCGGATAGATGAACGTGTTGCGGACCATGAACTCCTTGAGGATGTCGTTTTGGATCGTCCCCGTGAGTTGGTCCGCCCGCACGCCCTGTTCTTCGGCGGCGACGATGTACAGCGCCATGACCGGCAGCACCGCACCGTTCATCGTCATCGACACGCTGATCTCGCCGAGCGGGATCTGGTCGAACAGCACCCGCATGTCGAGGATCGAGTCGACGGCGACGCCGGCCATACCCACGTCACCGGCGACGCGCGGATGGTCGGAGTCGTAGCCGCGATGGGTGGCGAGGTCGAACGCGACCGACAGGCCCTTTTGCCCCGCGGCGAGGTTGCGCCGGTAGAACGCGTTGCTCTCCTCGGCCGTCGAAAAGCCCGCGTACTGCCGGATCGTCCACGGCCGCTGCGGGTACATCGTGGGGTACGGCCCACGCACGAACGGCGCGAAGCCGGGCAGCGTGCCCAGGTGCGCCGCCTCGGCGAGGTCCGCCGCGGCGTACCGCGAGCGCAGGGCGATGCCCTCCGGGGTCGTGACCGCGTCGTGGCCCGGGGCCACTTCGATCTGGGTCTGGCGCAGCTGCGCCGTCGTCAGCGCGCGAATCTCGTCGACGTTCATCGCAGCGCCTCCTCGAACCCCGCCGCGCGACGGACGGGCCGTAGCGGAGTCATCGCCACCACCGCATCGGGCACGTCGGGGGGCTCGGGCGAGCCGGGCCACGGCAGCCACTCGGGTTGCTTGGGTGGATACAGATCCACGCCGACCTGCTTGGCCTCCGACTCGGGTGCCGGCGTCGGCAGCCCCGCGAGCCAGTCACGCAGGGCCGCTTCGGGATCCTCTCCCGACAGCTGCACCGCGATCGGCCACGCCGCGTCCACCAGCGCTTCGGTCAGCTGCTCGATCGTCGCCGAGCCCTCCGCCGGATCGGCGACATGGCCCAGCCATGCCTCGCCGGCGAGCAGGTGGTGCACGTTGCGGGCCCACCGACGCACGCCCGCGTCGGCTGGCCAGCGATGAGGCTCGATCTCGATCCGATCCGCGCCGCCCACGACCGCGGCGAAGGCCTGCGTGGTGTGTCGAAGAAGATTCACCGACACGTCGACCGCCGCCATCCGTCGTCGACCGGTGCGGGCGACGATCGTGACGCGCTCGGGCTTGGCCCCCGCCCGCCGCAGCACCGACGCCCACATCCGCCGGGCGGCGCGAAGCTTGGCGATCTCGACGAACACGTCGCCGCCGATCCCCAGCTGCAGCCACAGATGTGCGGCTGCCTGCGGCACGCTGACGGCGTGGGCCTCGAGGCCCCGCAGGTGGCTCAGTGCCGCGCCGATGGTCGCCCCGAGCTCGGCCACGGGTCCCAGCCCGGCCTCGTGGTACGGCAGGCCGCTCGCGAGTGCCGTCGCCGTCCTCGCGCCGCGGCCGACGACCCGCTCGGTCACCGACGCGATCCGGCCGTAGGCTTCGTGCAGCGAACGACGCCGAGCGCCGAGCTCGACCAGCGAGCCGAGCGGATCGGAGAGCACCGCGGCGGGCTCGATGTCGGCCCGCACGTGTGCCTCGTAGATCTGCGGCGCCGCGGCGTCGGCCCGCCACGCCAGCGGCAGCTCCGAGCGTAGCCAGGGCGCCGGCACGGCCGGCGCGTCCAGGCCCAGGCGCACGCGGGTCGACGCCGTGCGCCAGCCCACCGTCGCCCCGCCGGCGATGGCCTCCTCGATCGCGTCCGCAACCTCTTCGGGGGGCGCGACGGCGTCGAGGGGCTCGACGATCGTCCAGCCCGGGCCGAGCGCGAGGGGACGCGTGCCGGGTCGGTCGTCGTCGGCGCGCAGGATCGGTACGTCGATCCCGTCCACGTGGGTCGCAACGTCGGCGAGCGGCCGTCGAAGCATCGCTTCGGCCTTCTTGCGCCAGGCGTCGAAGTCGGGACGGTCGAACTCGTCGAGGGCGTAGTGAGGATCGAGCTGGGTCAACGGTGGCGCGAGCTTACCTCAGCGCTGCCACAAAAATCGGCCCTCGCCGGGGCAGACCGAGCACACGAAACCGTAGCCCCAGCCACCTTGGCCGAAGCCGAGCCCGCCACCGCCCTTGTTTTCGAGCTGCACGACGAAGCGCATCGGACGGCCACATGTGCACGTCGGGGTCTGATCGCCGTGGATCCACGCCGGCGTGCCACCGATCTGTCCGAGCACGCGGCCCGGTGCGTGTCGGGCGGTGTCGACGTAGCCGTGCACGTCCTGGAACTGGGCGATCGACGTGCCCTCGATGCTCGGCAGCTGCGTCTTGCCGAACGGCGGATGCAGGATCGCGAGCGCCTTGGTCGGCGTGCGGATCGCCGCGTTGCCGCCGCGATCGGGAAGCCACTGCTCGCACTGGTTGTCGGTGTTCGCACACTGAAACATCAGCAGCAGGCCGTCGGCGATGTCGGGTGCGCCGACCTCGTACAGGCGCGCCTGCGCCAGAAACAGCATGTGCTTGGCGCACGTGCGGCACTTGGGCCACGCGGTGCCTTCGGGCGCGAGCGGCCAGCCGCCGACGCGGGTGACCGGAGCGTTGGGCTCGCAGGGCCCAGTAGAAAGGAGGAGTCGTCCCATGGACAGGGGCAAGCCGACGGGCGGACGGTGGAGACGGGCCGATTGTCGACCGAGCGGGCCGCGACGAAAAGCCCCCGTCAATGCGCCGCGCGCGCAGCTCCGGTAGGCTCCGGACGTGCGCCGACGTCTTCCTTCTTTACAGTCGTGCCTGGCTTGCGGCCTGGGGCTCTCGCTCGCCGCGTGCCGACCCGCCACGCCCACCACGACCCCGCCGCCGTCGGTGCCGGTCGCCACCGACGAGATCACCGAGCCCGTGCTCGTGCACCGCACGCGGATCTTCGACGCAGAAGGTCACGAGCACACGTTCGCCTCGATGTTCGACGCGCTCGCCGGCGCCGACGCGGTGTTCGTGGGCGAGACCCACCACGACGACGTGACCCACCGGGTCGAGCGCGCCGTGTTCGACGGGATCGCAGCGCGGCGGGAGGGCAAGGTCGTGCTCTCGATGGAGATGTTCGAGCGCGACGTGCAACCGATCCTCGACGAGTACGTGGCGGGCAAGCGTACGGAGGCGCAGCTGCTGGCCGACGCACGGCCGTGGCCCAACTACGCGACGGGCTACCGACCGCTCGTGGAGTCGGCCAAGACGATCGCGGCCCCGGTGATCGGTGCCAACCTGCCGCGCCCGCTCGTCATGCAGCTGTCGGGCAAGGGCAAGGAAGGCTGGGAAGCGGCCAAGAAGGACCATCCGACGTGGGTGCCCGCCGAGGTGTTCGAGCCGGCGCCCGAGTACTGGGCCCGCGTGACCCGCGTGCTGCGAGGCCACTTCGGCGGCGCCGGCGGGGATCCGACATGGTCGATCCAAAACCTGTGGGACAACACGATGGGCGAGTCGGTCGCGCTCGCCCACGACGCGCACCCCGACGCCACGATCGTGCACTTCGCCGGCGGCTTTCACGTCTCGCACTTCTCCGGCACGGTGGCTCAGTTCGCGCGCCGGCGCCCACAGGCCAAGCCGCTGACCGTCTCGATCGTGCCGACCCACGATCTCGCGACCGCGACGGCGCGCCCCGAGCTCGCGGACTTCGTGGTGTACGCCGACAGCTACGCCAAGGGTCCGAACTCCGGAAGCCTCTCGGTGACCGTGCACTCGGAGCTGTCGTACCGGCTCGACCTCCCGGACGGCACGGCCCCGGACGCTCGGCTCCCCCTGCTGGTGTGGTTGGCCGACGACGGCATCGACGACCGCGACGCCGCGCTGCGCTGGCGGCTGGCCGTCGACGGCAAGGCCGCCGTGATCGTCGTCGAGCCGCCGATCCCGACACAGCTGCCCGACGGCCGACTCGCGCGACGTTGGGCCTATCCCTCGCGCTTTTCCACCGACGTGGGGCCGGTGACCATGGGGCTGTCGCGGATCATCGAGTACGCGACGCGACGGCTGCCGATCGATCCGGCACGCGTGGTGGTGGCCGGCGAAGGCGACGGCGCGGCGGCGGTGCTGTGGACCGCACTGTACGAGGAAGAGGACGCGCGACGGTACGTCGCGATCTCCCCGGCCCTGCCCCACGACCTGCAAGTCGCCGCGATCCCCGACGGCAAGCCGTCCGGCCAGGCGCTCGTGGTCGACGACGCCCCGGACCGACCCGCGATGACCGCGATGGCCGAAGGGTTCTCGAAGGCGGGAACGCCCGCGACCTTGCGGCGGGCCGAGGGCCCCGACGCAGGGACGACGGCGGTGCTCGACGCCCTCGGGGTCGCGTCCGCGCCCGCGCCCACCGGTCAGCCAGGCACGATCCACTTGCCGGTCGACTCGGCGGCGGGACGCACTTGGGCAAGGCTGTGGGTCGCGCTCGAGCGGGCGCAGGGACGCGCCGTGGAGGTCGCGACGACCAAACCACCGCGCGACGCCGCCGTCTTCGACGAGGCGTGGGTCCGCGGGCACCTGACCGACGCCAAGCTCCCCCGCCCGCCCGCGGCCTTCGGTGGCGCCACGATCGTCGTGCTGACGGGTCGTCCGACGAAGGCGACGGTCGACGCGTGGACGGCCCTCGTCGACGAGGCCGCCAAGGCGCGCGGCCGCTTCGCCCCGATCGCCCTCGTGCGCGAAGTCGACCTCGTCGGCGAGATCACGACCCAGGCCGAGAAGACGGCCAACGTGTTGGTCGTCCCGGCCGCGTTCGCCCTCGCCGACGAGGACATGCGTCGGCTGCGGGCGGCGGTCGGCGACGGGCCGGAGGGCGTCAACGTGTTCTGGCTACCCGGCCTCGGGGGCGCCGCGGTCCACGCAGCCGCCACGCCCCCGACGTGATCCCGATCTCATCGCCGTCCGCCGCAGGATCTGCCGGTACGGACGCTCACCTTCGCGCTCGCGCCCACCTTGCCCACCGGCGATTGGACGCTGCGCCGGGGATCGCCCCGTAGTAGCGTCCGCGGCCGCGCCCTGGCGCAGCAACCTTGGAGATCCGATTCATGATTCGAACCAAACTTTATTCCGTTCCGCGCCTGGCGGCGACGGTCGTCGCGATGGTGATGACCGGCTGTCCGGGCGACGACGTCTCAACGCCCGCCGACGGTACCGATTCCGAGTCGTCGGGCGACAGCTCCACCGGCGGCAGCGTGTCGATGACGACGATGACCAACGCTACCACGATGGACTCGGTCGACTCGAGCACCTCCGACCCGACGACCGGCATGGACACGACCGAGGGGTCGACCGACGACGGTCCCTCCGCGTGTGGCAACAACGTCCTCGAGGGCGCCGAAGAGTGCGACCTGACCCAGCTCGACGATCAAACCTGCGCGACGCAGGGCTTCGACAACGGCGAGCTGTCCTGCAACGTCGACTGCACGTTCAACACGGACGGTTGCGGGACGTGCGGCAACGACATGGCAGAAACGGCCGAGGCGTGCGACGGCACCGACCTGCTCGGAGAGAGCTGCGTGACGCAGGGCTTCGCTGGCGGCTTCCTCGGCTGCGCGGCCGACTGCTCCGCGTTCGACACGACGACGTGTTCGGACATGGCCACTTGTGGCAACGACTTGACCGAGCTCGGCGAGACCTGCGACGGCACCGACCTCGCGGGTGAAGACTGTGTCTCGCAGGGCTTCGCCGGTGGCGGCACCCTCGTGTGCGCGGCCAGCTGCCTGGGCTTCGACTTCTCGATGTGCATGGGCCAGGGCGGCGATTGCTGCGTTCCCAACGGCACGCCGGGCTGCGAAAACGGCATCTGCGAGGCTTCGGTCTGCGCCCTCGACCCGTTCTGCTGCTCGGACACGTGGGACGACATCTGCTCCGCCGCGGCGTTCCAGAACCCGGACTGCTTCGGCGCCAGCGCCTCGTGCCCGACGGGCCTGGAGGTGTGCGGCAACGACATGACCGAGATCACCGAGCAGTGCGACGGCATGGACCTGTCCGGCCAGGACTGCGTCTCGCTCGGCTTCGTCGGCGGCGGCACGCTCGCCTGCGCCGCCGACTGCTCGTTCGACATCCTCGGTTGCGACACCGGTGACTGCTGTGCGGTCAACGGCTCGCCCGGCTGCGACGATCCGTCGTGCGAGGCCGCGGTGTGTGCGATCGACGGGTTCTGCTGCGATACGGACTGGGATCAGGCCTGCGTCGACACGGCGCTCAACCTGCTGCAGTGCGCCGGCGTCGGCACCTGCCCGCCGCCGATCGGCATGTGCGGCAACGACACGGTCGAAGGTCTCGAGACCTGCGACGGCATCGACCTCGGCGGTCAGACCTGCGTCTCGATCGGCTTCGTCGACGGCGGCACGCTCGCCTGCGCGGGCGACTGCACCGGCTTCGACGTGTCCGGGTGTGATACCGGCGACTGCTGCGTCGCGAACGGGACTCCCGGCTGCAACGTCCCGGCCTGCGAGGCCGCGATCTGTGCCGTGGACGGGTTCTGCTGCAACACCGAGTGGGACCAGATCTGCGCCGATGCGGCGTTGTTCGACCCGGCGTGCGCCGGCGTCGAGGGCTGCCCGACCGGCATGGAGATGTGCGGCAACAACCTCGCCGAGTTCGGCGAAGTCTGCGACGGCACCGACCTCGACGGTCAGGACTGCACCTCCATCGGCATCGCCGGCGGCGGCGCGCTCGCGTGCTCCGGTGACTGCGGCAGCTTCGATGCGTCCGGCTGCAATGCCGACGTGTCGTGTGCCGAGGAAGTCGGCGCCGTGCCGACCACCATGGGCACGAACGCCGGCGGCGACGACGACCTGACCGAGAGCTGCGGTGCGGGTGGCGTCGAGACGCTCGTGTCGTTCACGGCGACGGTCGCCGGCGTGCACACGTTCGACGCGATCGGCTCGGACTACGACACGGTGCTCTCGGCCTTCCTCGACTGCGGTGGCTCGGAGATCATCTGCAACGATGACTTCGGCGGCAACCCGCTGTGTGGTGGCTTCGAGTGCTCGCAGCTCGACGTCAACCTCGCGGTCGGTCAGACGGTGATCATCAGCGTCGCCGGCTTCGAAGGAGCCACGGGCAACTGGGTCCTCAACGTGACCGAGCCCTAGGCCAGTGACGGCGAGGGGGGCATCGTCCCCTCCTGTCCGACATGTCGCGAGGCCGCTTCCCACCGGGGGGCGGCCTCGTTTCATTTCGTAGTAACGTACGAGATCGCCGCACCGGGGATTCGCGGCAGGGAGACCGACATGACCTTGGGACCAACCTCCTGGGCGAGGCGCCTTGGCGTCCTCGCGTGCACGCTATGGGCCACTGGATGCCCGACCGACGACGTCACCGCACCCGAAGACGGGACCGACACCGAGGCGACGTCCTCCGGGGCGGAGTCGAGCTCGGACGGCGGCGGCAGCATCTCGATGACGTCGATGACCAACGCCACGAGCAACGGCTCGGGCGTCGACGGCAGCGAGACATCCAACGGCGACACGAGTGACTCGGGCGGGTCGAGCGACGACGGACCGCCGCCGACTTGCGGCAACAACGTCCTGGAGGCCGGCGAAGAGTGCGACCTGACGCAGCTCGACGGCCAGGACTGCCCGTCGCTGGGCTTCGACAGCGGCGCGCTCGCATGCGACCTGACGTGCCAGTTCAACACGGCCGGCTGCGGCGTCTGTGGCAACGACGTGGTCGACATGGCCGAGGTCTGCGACGGCGCCGATCTGCAGGAGGAGGACTGCGTCACCCAGGGCTTCGTCGGCGGCGTGCTGACCTGCGTGCCCGATTGCAGCGCGCTCGACACTTCGGGCTGCTCGGTGGTCGCCGACTGCGGCAATGACCTCACCGAGATCCCCGAGACGTGCGACGGCACCGACCTCGGCGGCGAAGACTGCGTCTCGCTCGGCTTCGCCAACGGCGGGACCCTGCAGTGCAACCCTGCGTGCTCGGGGTTCGACTTCTCGCAGTGCCAGGGAGTGGGCGGCGACTGCTGCATCGCCAACGGGACGCCGGGCTGCGAGAACGGGCTGTGCGAGATGGCGATCTGCGCCGCCGATCCGTTCTGCTGCAATACCTCGTGGGACGGCGCCTGTGCGGGCGCGGCGATCTCGAACCCGGCCTGCCTGGGCGTGAGCGCGTCGTGCCCGACCGGGATGGAGGTCTGCGGCAACGACGTGCTCGAGGCTCTGGAGACATGCGACGGCACCGACCTCGGCGGCCAAACGTGCGCGAGCCAGGGTTGGGCCGGGGGCGGCAACCTCGCCTGTAGCGCGAGCTGCCAGAGCTTCGACGTCTCGGGCTGCGACGGTGGCGACGGCGATTGCTGTGCCGCCAACGGCACCGGCGGCTGCGACGTCGATGCGTGCGAAGACGCGGTCTGTGCGATCGACGTCAGCTGCTGCACGCAGTCGTGGGACGCGGCCTGCGTACAGATCGCGGGCAATGCCCCCGCGTGCTTCGCCGTCGGCGGGTCCTGCCCCGACGGCACGGAAGTCTGCGGTGACGACGTCGCCGAAGTGCCCGAGCAGTGTGACGGCATCGACCTCGCCGGTCAGACGTGCATCTCGCTCGGCTTCCCGGGCGGCGGCACGCTGGCGTGTCTGGCCAACTGCGCGGGCTTCGACACGTCGGGCTGCCAGTTCGGTGGCGGCGACTGCTGCTCCTCCAACGGCAGCCCCGGTTGCGACGATCCGGCCTGCGAAGCGATCATCTGCGCGTCCGATCCGTTCTGCTGCAACAACACCTGGGATTTCATCTGCGCCAACGCGGCGCTCTCCGAGCCGCAATGTCAGGGCGCCGGCGGCACCTGCCCCCCGGCACCGGCGATGTGCGGCAACGATCTCGTCGAGGGTGTGGAGGTATGCGACGGCACCGACCTCGTCGGCTCGGACTGCGCGACGGAGGGCTTCGGCGGCGGGACATTGGCGTGCCTGGGCGACTGCTCGGGCTTCGACACGTCGATGTGCACCAACAACGTCGGGGACTGCTGCGCCAACAACGGCACGCCGGGCTGCGAAGATCCGACGTGCGAAGCCGCCGTCTGCGCCGCCAGCCCCAGCTGCTGCAGCAATGCGTGGAACATGCCGTGCGCCAACGCGGCGTTGGCCGAGCCGGCGTGCGTCGGCGCGGGGGGTACGTGCCCGTGACGGGCCGTCCGTGGTGCGGCGGACCTACTTGCCGGAGAACACGGCGTCGCGGCGTTCCTTGAACGACCGCACGCCCTCGGCGAAGTCGTCGCTGGCGGCGATCTCCGACAGGTGCGCGCGCAGATCGGCCACGGCGGCATCGGTGCCGTGCTCGACGAACACGCGCGCGTTGTGGCGGGTCGCCCGGACGGCCAGCGGGGCCTGACGGGCGATCGTGTCGGCGAGGGCGAGCGCTCGCAGGTCGCCCTCGCCTTCCGGCACGACCTCCTGCACGAAGCCCAGGCGGAGGGCGGTCGCGGCGTCGAACTCGTCGCCCGTCAGCAACAGGCGCATCGCATTGCCCCAACCAGCGCGCTCGACCATGCGCATCGTCGCGCCGCCGTAGGCCATCAGGCCGCGGCGGACCTCGAGCTGGCCGAAGCGCGTGCCGGCCTCGGCGACCACGCAGTCGGCCGCGAGCATCAGCTCGATGCCGATCGTGAAGCAGATGCCCTTGACCGCGGCGACGACGGGCTTGGTCCGGCGCGGGTGCACGAGATCGAGCGGGTCGACGCAGCCGCGCGGCAGCAGCGGCGCGTCGATCTCGAAGCGGTCCAGCTGCAGTCCCGCGGTGAAGTGCTCGCCCGCGGCCAACAGCACGAGGCACCACAGGGCCGGGTCCGCCTCGTACTCGGTGTAGGCCCGAGCGAGGGCGTCGAGCATCTCGGGGGTGAAGCCGTTGTACTTGGCGGGCCGGTCGATCGTGACGATGAACAGGTGCTCGCGACGCTCGGTTCGGATCCGACCCTCGGTGCTGGCGGCGTTGGGCATCGCCGCCATCGTGCCACGGCTCAGCCCCTGCGGCGCCGCGGGGCGACCGACAGGTACTGGTTGGGCCAGCGCACGTCGAAGTGCTCCTGCTCCGCGGCGGCGTGCAGCGTCAGGTACGGGTCGAACAGATGCGGACGCGCCATCGCGCACAGATCGGCGCGGCCCGACGCGAGGATCGTGTTGACGTGGTCCCAGCCCTGGATCGCCCCGACGGCCATCGTCGCGATGCCCACCTCCTGGCGGATGCGGTCGGCGAAAGGCGTCTGGTACATGCGGCCGTACTCGGGCTGCTGGTGCGCGACGACCTGGCCGGTGGACACGTCCACAATGTCGACGCCGTGTTCCTTCAGAGCCCTGGCGATCTCGACCGCATCGTCCTCGGTCGTCCCGCCCGGCGCCCAGTCCGTCGCGGAGATGCGGACCGACATCGGTCGGTCGGCGGGCCATGCGGCCCGCACCGCGTCGAGCACCTCGAGCGGGTAGCGCAGCCGGCCGGCCAGATCGCCGCCGTACTCGTCGTCGCGCCGGTTGGTCAGCGGCGAGACGAACGTGCTCAGCAGGTAGCCGTGGGCGAAGTGCATCTCGATGATGTCGAAGCCCGCCACGACGGCACGCTCGGTCGCCGCGACGAACTGCGCCTTGACCTCGTCCATGTCCTGCCGCGTCATGGCACGCGGGACCCGATTGCCGGCCTTGTAGGCCACCGGCGAGGGCGCGATGAGCTCCCACTGCTCGTCCTCGGGCAAGGCCTGGTCGTAGCCCTCCCACAGCAGTTTGGTCGCCCCCTTCCGTCCGGCGTGCCCGAGCTGCAGGCCGATCTTGGACGCGGAGTTTCCGTGCACGAAGTCGACCACGCGCTTCCATGCCTGCGCGTGCGCGTCGGACCAGATGCCGGCGCATCCCGGCGAGATCCGACCGTCGGCGCTGACGTCGGTCATCTCCGCCATCACCAGGCCGGCCCCACCGATCGCCCGGCTGCCCAGGTGCACGAGGTGCCAGTCGTTGGGCATCCCGTCCTCGCACGAGTACTGGCACATCGGCGAGACGACGACGCGGTTGGGCACCGTCATCGACCGCAGCGAGAACGGCGTGAACATCGGCGGCGGCGGCGGATCGACGTCGGACGCGCCGCTCTCGTCCGCGAACCAGCGGTCGACCTTGCGAATGAACTCGGGATCGCGGACCCGGAGGTTTTCGTGGGTGACCCGCTTGGACCGCGACATCATGTTCATGGCGAACTGCAGCGGGTGCTGGTCGGCGTACCGCTTGATGTTCTCGTAGAAGCGCCGGCTGGTCTGCGCGGTCTTCTGGAGCTTGGCCACGTCGACCCAGCG
Organism: uncultured Pseudomonadota bacterium; assembly: GCA_937896535.1. Classification (GTDB taxonomy): domain Bacteria; phylum Myxococcota_A; class Polyangia; order Nannocystales; family Nannocystaceae; genus CALBMM01. Next base: position 26,083 of record CALBMM010000156.1, on the reverse strand, counting down.
AGACTGCTGATACGCCGCGAGGGCCGTGGGTACGTCGTCGTGCTCGAGCACCGCGTTGGTCAGCGCGATGGCGTCCTCCATCGCGAGCTTGGTGCCCGAGCCGATCGAGAAGTGGGCGGTATGGGCCGCGTCGCCGATGAGCACCACGTTGTCGTGGCACCACGTCTCGTTCTCGACCCGCATGAAGTTGATCCACGCCGACTTGTTCGTCAGCAACGGATGTCCCTGTAGGTCGTCGGCGAACAGTCGCTCGCAATACGCGACCCCCTCGTCGACCGACATCTGGTCGAGCCCCGCCGCGCGCCACGAGTCCTCGTCGGTCTCGATGATGAACGTGCTGGTCCGAGCGTCGAACGGGTACGCGTGGACGGTGAAGAAGCCGTGCTCGTTCTGTCGGCAGAAGAACTTGAAGGCGTCGAACACCTTGGTCGTGCCGAGCCAGATGAACTTGGCCTTGCCGGGAACGATCGTCGGCTTGAAGTGATCGGCGAGCTGGGTGCGGATCTTGGAGTTGATGCCGTCGGCCGCGACGACGAGGTCGGCGTCGGCGAAGGCCTCGAGGCCCTCGACCTCCTGCGAGAAGTCGATCGTCACGCCGAGCTCCAGGCAGCGCTGCTGCAGCAGCTGCAGCAGACGGCGGCGCGCGATCCCGGAGAATCCGTGGCCCCCGGACCGCACGACGGCGTCCCGGAAGTGGATGTCGATCGCGTCCCAGTGGACGAAGTCCTTGATGATCGCCTGGTGCGTGGGCGGATCGGCCTCGAGGAAGTTGCCGAGCGTCTCGTCGGAGAAGACGACCCCCCAGCCGAACGTGTCGTCGGGCTGGTTGCGCTCGGTGATGTGGATTTCGTGGTGCGGGGCCGCCTTCTTGAGCAGCAGCCCGAAGTACAGGCCCGCGGGCCCTCCGCCGATGATCGAGATCTTCAAGGCGACTCCTCGGTGCGGCGGCGTCGTGGCAGACGAGCCGCTCGCGTCCCGATGGTAGGGGGTACGCCGGTGGGCCTGCGAGCCGCCGCGCGTGAGACGACGCCGATCGTGCGCTCACTTGCCCTCCGCGCTCGAACTCGGGGGTGAGGAGATTCACGGCCGCGTGTATTCTCGCGCGGCATGGCGCAGCCCCCTCGCCACGATCGAACGCTCCTCGCCGCGTTCATGCTCTCTGGCTGCGCCGCCCTGGGCTACGAGCTGGTGTGGACCCGCGTGCTGGCCCTCGCGCTCGGCCACGAAGTGCTCGGCGTGCTCGGTGTGCTCGCCGGGTTCTTCGGCGGGATGGCACTGGGCGCATGGGTGATGCACGAGCGCGTGCGCGAGTCGGACAACCCCGCGCAAATCTTCGCGCGTCTGGAGATCGTGGCCGCAGCGTTTGCGGCGATCAGTCCCTGGCTGCTGCTGAAGATCGCCGCCTTCCTGCCGTCGGTGCTCGGCCCGGTCGCCGGCGACAACGACTCGGCGACGGCGGTCGTCGTCGCGATCGGCCTGGCCGGCGTCGTGCTCTTGCCGGGGACGTTCTGCCTGGGTGCGACGCTGCCGGCGCTCGTGGAAGCGCGCCGGCGCGCGATGCCGGGACAAGTCGACGGCCGCGGTCTCGGGCGGCTGTACGCCGCCAACACGTTCGGTGCAGTGCTGGGGGTGATGCTCACCGTGCACGTGCTCATCCCGGCGCTCGGCCTGGGCTGGGGTGCGCTCGTGCTCGCCGCCTTCGGGATCAGTGCCGCGGGTCTGGTGATGTCGTGGGCATCGTCGGTGGACCTGCGCCGACCCGACGACGACGTCGCCAACGCGGCGCCGCATGTCGACACCTCGCGCGACCCCGACCCCGACGTGCACCGCGAGCCCCACATCCTGCTCGCGCTGTTGTTCGCGACGGGACTGGTGGGCGTGGGCCTGGAGGCCGTCGGCGTTCGGATTCTGTCACAGGTGTTGGAGAACACCGTGTACACGTTCGCGGACGTGCTCGCGGTGTTCCTGCTGTTCACCGCGCTCGGCTCGGCCCTGTACGCGCGCGTCGCCCGTCGCGCGGTGCAGGGGCGGCCCGCCACGGTGCTGGCCGTGATGCTCGTCGCGCTCGCGGTCTCCGTGGTCGGCTCGGCGGTCGCGATGGGTCAGGCGCGCCCGATCCTGGCGGCGTTGGCCGGCGACGACGCCGGCTTCGTGCGCCACCTGGTCGCGGAGGCGGTGCTGGCCGCGGTCGTGTTCGGCCCGGCGGCGACGCTGATGGGCGCCCTGTTCGCCCACGCCACGGGATTGCTCGCCCCGCGCGGGGTCGGACGCGCGTACGCCCTCAACACCCTCGGCAGCGCGTTGGCCCCGTTCGTGTTCGGCGTGTGGGCCACGTACGAGCTGGGCTATCGCGACGCCGTGTTCGCCGTCGCCGGCGGCTACGTGTTGGTGTTCGCCGGCTTCACGTGGATGCGCCGCTTCAAGCCCGTCTTTCAGATCGGCGCGATCTTGGGCGTGGTGCTGTGCTTTTCGGCGGCGCCCCCCACCCTGCGCCTGGTCGACCCCGACCCGGGCTGGCGAACGCTGCGCAGCCGAGAGACCTTGCTGGGTCTGGTGATCGTCTCGGAGCGCGAGGGCGACGGGCAGCGAGCACCGCTGCGCCGGCTGCAGGTCGGACGGCACTTTCGCATGGGCGGGGCCATGGCGTTCGGGGAGCGGCGTATGGGGCACTTGCCCCTGTTGCTGCACCCGGCGCCCAAGGACGCCCTGTTCTTGGGGGTGGGCACCGGCGCGACGGCGGGCGCCGTCGTCGACTTCGACCAGCTCACGCACGTCGACGCGGTCGAGCTCGTCCCGGCGGTGCTCGACCAGCTGCACTACTTCCGCGACATCAATCGCGCGCTGTACGACAACAGCAAGGTGTCGCTGCACGCCGCCGACGCCCGTCGGTTCGTCGCGGCGACGCCCGACGCCTACGACGTGGTCGTCGCCGACCTGTTCCATCCCGGTCGTGACGGGGCGGGCGCCCTGTACGCGCGCGAGCACTTCGCCAACGTCAGGGCGCACTTGCGCGCCGGCGGCCTGTTCGCCCAGTGGCTTCCGCTGTACCAGCTCGACGACGCGACGCTTCGGCTCATCGTTCGTACGTTCCTCGCCGAGTTCGACGAGGCCCATGCGTGGCTGGGCATCTACAACGTGCAGACGCCGGCGCTGATGCTGCTCGGCCGCGTTCCCGGTCCCGACGGTGGTCCACTGCGCGTCGACGTCGCCGGGCTGTCGCGCCAGCTGCAGCGACCGGTCTACGCCGACCTGTTGATGAACGATCCGCGCGACCTGTTCGCGGGGTACCTGCTCGATCACGACGGGCTCACCGCCTTCGCCGGCGAGGGTCCGCTCAACGACGACCTGCACCCCCGGGTCGCCACGAGCGCCCCGCGCAGCGCGTACCTGGCCGATCCCTGGCGTGGTCGAGACAACCTCGCCGCACTCTTGGCGGCTCGCGTCGCGGTGCCGCCGTCGCTGCTCGAGGGTGCGCCGGAGGGGTTCGCGGCGCAGGCCGAGGCCTTCGCGCGCGCCCTGGAGCTGTACCTGCGGGCGGAGGCCGCTCGGCTCGAAGCCGCCTCCGCCGATCCGCCGGGACCGCGGGCCGTCGCCGCCCCGATGAACGCGGTCGAGGCCTACGTGCAGGCGTACGAGGCCGCCCCGGAGTTCACCGCCGCCCGCGGCATGCTGTACCTGCTCGCACGCCAGGGCCAAAACTACGCCGAGGCGATCTACCCCCGCATGCTCGCCGCGACTCCGAACGAACCGCGCGTGTACCAGGAGTACCTGGGCTACCTGCAGCGCATCGGGGACCAGGACCGGCTGCAGCGGGTCCTCGAACGCGCCAAGGCGATGGCACAGACCCCGGAGATCTCGCCGTCTCCCCCCCCCGCACCGTCGCCGGAACCTTGATCCGATGCCGGGCCTTCGCGCACGCACTGATAGGCTGCGCGCCGGGAGTTTCGACCTATGGCGTTTCAAGGAATCGACGGCGGCAAAGCCCGCAGCCGTTTGAGGAGAATCTTCGCTGCGCTGCAAAAAGGCGGCGGGGGCAACATCAGCGCGATCGTCTGGATCCTCGCCGCCCTCGTGGGCGCGGTGGTTCTGAGCTTCACCTCGTTCGTCGTGGTCGAGCCGGGACAGGTCGCCGTCAAGATCAACAACCTCACCGGCGCGCAGGAAGCCCGCACGCAGCCCGGGCTCGTGTTTCGGGCGCCCTTTGGCATCCACTCCGTCTACGTCATCGATGCCAGTCCGCAGACCTTCGTGATGCGAGGGGCCAAGGCCACCGACGAGCTGCACGTCCAAGAGCTGACCGTGCGTGCCTCGGACGGATCGAACTTCCTGTTCAACGACACCACGATCATCTTCCAGGTCCTCGGCTCCGAAGCGATCCAGGTGCTCGCCGACGCCGGCCCCGCCGAGTCGTTTCGGCACTGGATGCGGCCGTTCGCCCGCTCGATCCTGCGTGACGAGTTCGGTCGCGAGTCGACGATCTCGGTGTCGAACCCCGCCAAGTTCGGCGAGGCGACCGAGCGCGCCCGCACCCGCCTCAACGAGTTCCTCGAGCCGCACGGCGTGACCGTGACCAAGATCGTCACGCCACGACCGCGCTTCAACCAGGACTACGAAAACCTCATCGAGTCTCGCAACGAGGCCGAAAACCAGCTGTCGGTCATCGAGTCCGAGCTCGCTCGCGCCGAGACGGATCGCGAGCGCCAGCTCGCCGAGGTCGACCGCGACCAGAACCGCGCAATCCAGCAAAAGCGCGCCGAGCTCGAGGCCATGCTGGCCACGGCGTCCACCGCCCAGGCCGACACCACGCGCTTGGCCGACACCTACCGCATCGAGACGGTGGCGCAGGGCCAGGCCGCGAAATCGGCGGCGAGCAAGGCAGCCGAGGAGCTGCGGGGTCAGCTCGACGCCGACTACCTCGCGAAGAAGGCGACGATCGACGCGTTCAAGACGCAGCCGGTCGAGCGCGTGATGGAGCGCATCGGCGAGAAGCTCGAGGGCGTGACGATCGACATCCAACCGTGGGCATCGGATGCCACGCCGCAGCGCATCGACCTGCAGAACCTGGGGAACTGAGCCATGCAAGGACTCGGAAAACTCGCTCGCATCTTCGTCATCGCGCTGTTCGTGCTCTGGCTCGGACCCAAGGCGTGCTTCACCAACGTCAAGCCGGACGAGATCGGCGTGCGGCAGAGCAATTTCTCCGGTGTGCTGGAGGAGGACGTGGGACCCGGCTGGGTGCTGCGGATCCCCGGGGTGCATCGGATCATCATGATCCCGCGCAAGTTCTCGTTCCTGGACTACACCGACGACGACATGGGTCCGCAGTCACCGCTGCAGATCCGCACGCAGGACAACAACATCGTCCACGTCGACATCTCCGTGCCGTTTCACGTCAAGGAGGGCGAGGGCTGGCAGGTCGTCGCGGCCGGCAATCACGTCGAGGATCGCGGGGACCTGCTGAGGTTTCAGCGCCTGGCGGAGGAGACCACCGTCTCCGTGCTGCGCGAGCGACTCGCGGAGCTGACGTCCTCGGAATGGTACGACACCGAGCGTCGCCTCGCGGTCGCCGAGTCGTCCCTGGTCGCGCTCAACGAGTCCCTCGCGGACCTGCACGTCGAGGCCGAGTGGGTGCTGATCCGATCGGTCACGTTCCGCACCGAGTACGAGCAGCAGCTGCAGCAGATCCAGCTCAACGAGCAGAACAAGCTGCTGGACCGATCGCGGGAGCGGGTCGCCAACAAGGAACAGATCCTCGACAACTACACGGAGGGCACCAAGGCCCTGGCCTCGGCGCGAGAGCAAAAGTGGCTGGCGGACCTCGCGACGCTCGAGCGTGCGTACCAGGTCGGCTTCCTGGAGCTGCCCGAAGACATGAGCCCGGGCGCGGCACGACGCGCGCTCGAGGCACTGACCGAGTCCGAGCGTGCCGAGATGGTCAAGCTGGCGGCGCAGGCCCTCAGCATCGAGCCCGACATCGTCAACGACAAGTACCTGCTCGGCATCAAGAACATCGAGGCCGAGACGCTCGAGTACGACCAGCGCACGCGCCTGGAGGCCGACGGTATCTCCAACCGATTGCGCGCCGAGGGCAAGGCCGAGCTCGCCACCGTGCGGGGCGAGTACGAGACCCGAGTCAACGCGCTGCTCAACTCCGCCGCAGGACGCGCGTACGTGGCCTACGAGGCCGCCGACCACATCAAGTTCGACTCGGACCTGGTCTTCCGAAGCTCGGACGGCGTGCCGAGCGTACTGAGGCTGCGCAGCTTCACCGAGCAGTTCATGGGCGAGTGAGCGCCCGCGGGGGGGCTTGCGTCGCGGGCCCTCCCGCCTCATCTTGCTTCGACTCGCTCGATGGCGGCCGCCCACTCCCTCGTCACCGATTTCGCGCTGGTCGTCGGGGTCGCGGCGGTCACCGGAACCTTGGCCCGGCGGCTGCGACAGCCCCCGATCCTCGGGTACCTCGTCGCCGGCCTGATCGTCGGGCCCTACATTCCGATCCCGCTGTTCGCGGACGTCGAGCGCGTGCACTCGCTGTCGGAGCTCGGGGTCGTCCTCGTCATGTTCGCGGTCGGGCTGGAGTTCCAGCTGTCGCGCGCGGCCAAGGTCCTGCCGCTGGCGGGGCTGGCCGCGGCGATCCAGATCGGCGGGATGTTCTGGGTGGGCAGCACCGTCGGCGGGCTCCTCGGCCTGTCGACCGCCGGCGAAGTCGTGCTCGGGGCGAGCCTGGCCGTCTCCTCGACCATGGTCGTCACCAAGGTCTTCGACGTGCACCCGCCTCCCGACGACGTCCGCGGCATGGTGCTGGGGGTCCTCGTGCTGCAGGACGTCGTCGCGATCGTGCTCATCACCGTGGTGACCGCGGTCTCGCAGGGCGCGGGCGCGCAGGCCCCCGCCCTTGGCGGCATCGTCGGCGGTCTCGCGGCGACCATGCTCGGCTTCGGCCTCGTCGGCTTGGTGGTCGTCCCACGTCTGACGCGATCGGTCGCCAGCCTGCACAGTCCCGAGGTCGACGCGGTGTTCGCCACCGGCATCTGCTTCGCCCTGGCCGCGGTCATGCACGCGCTGGGCTACTCGCCGGCGTTGGGCGCGTTCCTGGCGGGCACGCTGGTCTCCGAGTCGGGGCTCGGGGTGCGCTACGAGCACCTGGTCGCCCCGGTCCGCGACGTGTTCGCCGCCGTGTTCTTCGTTTCGATCGGGATGACGATCGATCCGAGGGTCGCCGCGGCGCACCTGGGCGAGGCCGGGCTGATCGCGGCGGTCGTGGTGGTGCTTCCCCCGCTGTTCGTCCTCGTGGCCGGACTGCTGTCGGGTCTGGGCTTGCGACGCTCCGGGCACGCGGGCCTGGCACTGGGCCAGATCGGCGAGTTCGCATTCATCATCACGGGTATCGGTGCCGTGGCCGGGGTCGTGCCCGCGCACCTTCTGTCGGTGTTGGTGACCGTCGCGGTGCTGACCACGCTCACCACGACGCTCGGGCTCGGGGCCGCCGATCGCCTGCTCAGCGCCCTCGAGCATCGCATCCCCGACCGCCTGCAGAACGTCCTGAGCATGTACGCCGCGTGGATCGAGTCCGTCCGCGCGGGCAAGGGCGTGTCGCCGGTCCGCCGCCGCATTCGCCGTGCGATCGCGTTCTTGACGATCGATGCAGCCGTGATGGCGGCCGTCGTCGTCGCCGGCGCGGTCGGACACACGTACGCGCAGACTTGGCTCGACGCGCAGCTGCACACCGGTCCGCTCCCCGCCCGGATCGCCGTGGTCGTCGTGACGCTCGCGGTGGCGTTCCCCTTTGGCCGCGGCATGTGGCGCAGTGCCCGGGCACTGGGCGCATCGCTGGCCGAGGCCGCGTTCGGCCGCCCTCCCGACGACGTCGCCGACCTCGCGTCGACCTCGCGGACGACGGTCCGCCTCGCGTTCCAGCTCGTCTCGTTCGCCGCGGGGGGCCTGGTCGTGGTCGCGATCACGCGCCCGTTTCTTCCGTCGGGTCTGGCGATCTCCGTCTTCGTCGTCGCGATCCTGCCCAGCGCGATCGCGCTGTGGCGCAGCGGTCGCCCGCTGCAGGCCCACGTTCGGTCGGCGACCTCGATCTTGTTCGACCTCTTGCGCAGCGCGCCGACGGCCCCGGTCGACAGCCCGCAGCTCGAGACGCTCCTGCACGGCCTCGGCGACGTCGCGCGGGTGCGGCTGACCGAAGGTGCGCCCGCGATCGGTCGCAGCCTCGCCGAGCTCGACCTTCGCGCGCGGACCGGCGCCTCCGTCCTCGCGCTGGCGCAGCCCGGCGGTCAGGTCAGCGCCCCGACGGCCCAGGAGCCGCTGGGCGTCGGCGACGTGCTCGCGATCGCAGGTCCGGAATCGGCGGTCGAGCAAGCGCGCGCGCTCCTGCTGGGCGAAGGCCTGCCGCCCGAGTGAGAGCCATCAATCGGACGCGTGCCGCGACGGGTATGGCTACGGACGCGGCGGCAGGTCCCAGTCCGAGGGTGCCTCGCGGGCCCGTGCGCGCTTGCGCGAGCGCAGCGTCTCGATGACCGACTGCAGCGTCGGGTCCTCGAGCGCGCGGTGATCGAGGCGGTGGCCCTTGCCCGCATTGCAGCGCGCGCACGCGATCGCGAGGTTGTCCAGATCGTCGCCTCCCCCGTGCGTGCGCGGCACGATGTGCTCGATCGTCGCGCGCGAGACCGGGGTGCCGTCGGCACGCAGCGTCAGCTTGCGCCGGCAGTGGATGCACTTGCCGGTGATCGTGGCCGAGGCGCGGTCGAGCTCGAACGTCGCGTCGGTCGCCGCGATCCACAGCAGGCGCCGGGCGGTGGCCGACGCGCTCATCGTCAGTCGACCGGCTGATACATGGTGACCAGCTCTTCGGCCGAGGTCGGATGAATGCCGACCGTCGCGTCGAACTGCTTCTTGGTCACCCCGGCCTTCACGGCCACGGCGAAACCCTGCACGATCTCGGGCGCGTCGGCGCCGATGATGTGCACGCCCAGGACCTTGTCCGAGCGCCGGTGCACCACGATCTTCATCATCGTCCGTTCGTCACGACCCGCGAGCACGTTCTTCATCGGCCGAAAGTGCGTGCGGTACACGTCGATCGGATCTTCGTGAAGCGCCCGTGCCTCCGCCTCGGTGAGCCCGACCGTGCCGATCGGCGGCTGGGAGAAGACGGCGGTGGGGACGTGGTCGTGATCGACCTGGGTGGGGTTGTCGTTGAAGATCGTCTCCGCGAAGGCTCGCCCGTCGGCGATCGCGACCGGCGTGAGGTTCGGACGCGCCGTCACGTCCCCGATCGCGAACAGGCCCGGCACGTTGGTCTTCGACCACTCGTCGACCACGATCGTCCCGTGGTCGCCGAGCGCGACGCCGAGATCCTCGAGCCCGAGCCCTCGGGTGTTGGGGCGGCGTCCGGTCGCCCACATCACGAGGTCACCCTCGTGCACCGTCCCGGACCGACAGCGCAGCTTCAGCCCGTCGGGCGTCTTGTCGAGCGACTCGAGCTTGGCGTGGGGATGGAGCTCGATGCCGCGCCGGGTCAGCTCCTCGGTCAGCGCCGCCCGCAGGTCGACGTCGAACCCGCGCAGGACTTCGTAGCCCCGCAGCACGAGCGATACCTTGGCGCCGGCCCCCGCGAAGATCCCGGCGAACTCGACCGCGATGTAGCCCCCGCCGACGATGATCACGCGCTCGGGCACCTCGGTCAGATCGAGCGCCTCGTTGGACGTGATGCCGTGGTCGCAGCCGGGGATGTCCGGCACGTGCGGCCATCCCCCGGTCGCGATCAGCACGCGCTTGGCGGTGACGCGGCGCCCGCCCACTTGCACGGTGTGCGGCGCCACGAGCGTGGCGTGGCCTTCGATGATGTCGACCTTCGCGGTACCGAGCATCCGCAGGTAGATCTCGTTGAGGCGATCGAGCTCGCGGTCCTTGGCCTCGATGAGCGCCTTCCAGTCGAGCTTGGCCCCGTCCACGGACCAGCCGTACCCGGCCGCGTCGCGGATCTCGTCGCCGAAGTGCGCCGCGTACACCAGCAGCTTCTTGGGCACGCAGCCCCGCAGCACGCACGTCCCGCCCACCCGCGTCGACTCGCAGATCGCCACCTTCGCGCCGTAGCTCGCCGCCCGCCGGCTCGCGGCGACACCTCCCGATCCGGCCCCGATCGTCAGCAGGTCGTAGTCGTAGTCGTGCATCTGTCTCGGACGCTAACGGTCCCGCCCCGCCCGATGCAACCGGCGGCCGCAGCGCCCGACTCACAGTCCGAGAGCGCGGGCGGTCTGCCGGCGTAGCTCTGCGTACGGCCGGTCCCACTGTGGGTGCGCGTCGATGCGCCAGGTCTCCACGGGGATCCGGCCCTCGCGGGCGAGGTTGCCGAAGATCTGCAGCTCGTCGGCGGGCTCGCGCGAGAAGCCGAACGGGTTGCGGGGGCGGCCGTCGGGCAGCGGTGGGTACTTGGCGTCGGTGCCCTCGGCGATCACGGTCTCGAGCTCGATGGCGCGCGTGTGCATCGCGTCCACGAAGGTCGGCGCGAACGGGCCGACCTGCCCGCGCGCGCTCGGATCCTTGGCGACCCACTTCGCCCAGTCGAAGCCGTAGGTGAAATCGTGCACGTAGCGAAACGCGATCGTCGTGATCCGACCGAAGCGTGCCTGCATGCGTGCGATCGCAGCGGCGGCGTCGGCGACCTCCACCGCGCCGTCGGGACCGCTCGCGCGCGCCCACAAACACGCCCCGAGGTAGTCGAGGTCCCACAGCAGGTTGTCCGGGAACGCCGCGTGCATCGCGAGCGCGACCTCGGCCAAGCCTCGCGCCCACGCTTGCGCCACCGCGGCATCCGACTCGATCGCGAGCGCCGCGGCGATCTCGACCAACGATCGCGCCCGCGTCCGTCCCGGCGCCAGCGTGTGCCGGACCACGCCGGCGTCGTCGAGCTCGGCGTCGGCCTGCGCCAGGATGGAGCGGATCGGCATCGGCGTTCGATCAGCCGTCGATGCCACCGAGGATGAGCCCGACCACCGCGAGGATCCCGGCCATCATCAGCGCGCCTCGCCAGATCGTGTCGTGCAGCGCGTGCTTGTAGTCGCGGTGCGTCATGTCGTCGGTCGACTCGGTGACGTCGCTGACGCGCCTCAGCTCGCGATAGTCCACCGACATCACGAGCACGACCGGCAGCATCATCCAAAAGTGCGCCCAGCCCCGCGAAAGCCAGGGCAGCGCGGCCCAGACCAGGATCGCCCCGAGGACCAGCCCCTCCACGGCCTGCCGCACCGGCGGCGCCCCGAACCATGTGGCGAACGTGCGCTTGCCCCCGAGTCGGTCGCTCTCTTCGTCGGCTAGCCCGCTGGCGAGCGCCGAGGCCAGACACAGCAGCGCGTAGCCGGGCAGGACCACCATGCCGCCCGGCATCGCCTTGCCCGACTGCATGTACGCGTTGATCCACGGCAGGCAGAACCCGACGCCGATCATCTCGAGCAGCTCGCCCCCGCCGCGATAGTTCAGGCGCAGCGGCGGTAACGTGTAGGCCCAAAACAGGCCCACTGCCACCGCGCCGCCGACGAACAGACCGGGCGCACCCAGCAGCGCTTCGGCCAGGCCCGCCGTGCCCAGGGCCATCAGGCCCGCGGCCAGACCGAGCTGGCCGACCGTGGTCGCGTCGAGGATCCCGTCGGGAATCGTCTTCGGCGAGCACGCCGCCGGAAACAGCCGCCGCTTGAGCGCGTCGACGTCCTGGTCGCCCCAGTCGTTGAGCAGCACCACGAACACCAGGTGCAGCATCGTGAACACGACACCGAAGGTCAGGCCCGCCGGATCGACCCGACCCGTCGCCGCGATTCCGACCGCTTGGCCGAGCGCCGCCGCCACCAGCAGCTTCGGCCAGCTCGCAGGCTTGAGCGCGTACCAGAGCCGGGCGCTCAGCGCTGGCGTCTCGCGGTTCACGCCGGGGAGTCTAGCAGGCACCACGGACCCTGCTGTGGGCGCGTCCACCCCCGGCCCCCTTGCAGCACTCGCGCGCTCGGGCGTAGCGTGCGGCCATGCGCTCTCGCAGTCGCGCGTGGCGTCGTTGGGCGCTCGCCGCCGCCGCCACGCTCGCGTTCGTGCCCGGCTGCAAGCGTCAGGGCAGGCCCTCCGAGTCGCCGCCGACCGTCGCCGCACCGCGCCCCGAGCCCCGCCCCTCCACCGCCGGCAAGGGCGAGTCGGCGCCCATGGGCGCCGGTGTGGTGCTCCGCGGCGCACGGGTCATGACCGCGACCGGCGTGATCTACCCGAAGGCCGACATCTGGGTCGTCGGCGATCACATCGAGGCGGTCGGCGTCTCCATCAAGGCCAAGCGCAACGCCGAGATCGTCGACGTCAGCGGCAAGACGATCACGCCCGGCATCATCGACACGCACTCGCACATCGGCGTGTACGCCTCGCCCGGACTGTCGGCCCACGCCGACGGCAACGAGATGGCGGGGCCGACCACCGCGTACGCACGGGCCGAAGACGGCTACTGGCCGCAAGACCCGCAGGTCGAGCGCGCCCGCGCCGGCGGCGTGACCACGATGCAGATCCTGCCGGGGTCGGCCAACCTCATCGGCGGACGGTCGGTCGTGGTCAAGACGTACCCCGACGCTCGCAGTGTCGACGACGCCCGCTTCGAGCTCGCCCCCGCCGGCCTGAAGATGGCGTGTGGCGAGAACCCCAAGCGCGTCTACAAGGACAAGGGCGGCCCGGTCACCCGTATGGGCAACCTCGCGACGGTGCGCGCCGAGTTTCAGAAGGCCGTCGAGTACCGACGCAGCTGGAAGCGCTACCGCGACAAGCTCGAGCGCTGGAACTCGCGCCCGGTCGACGCGGCCGGCGACGACGGCGACAAGGGCCCACCCGATCCGCCGGCCCGCGACTTCGCGCTCGAGACCCTCGCGGACGTCATCGAGGGCAAGCTCCTCGTCCACAACCATTGCTATCGGGCCGACGAGATGAGCCTGATGATGGAGCTGGCCAACACCTACGGGTTTCGGATCCGCTCGTTCCACCACGCGGTCGAGGCCTACAAGATCGCGGACCGACTCGCCGAGCACGGTGCGGCCGCCTCGGTCTGGGCGGACTGGTGGGGCTTCAAGGCCGAGGCGTACGACGGCATTCGCGAGAACGCGGCGATGCTGTCGGCCGCGGGCGCCCGGGCGATCATTCACTCCGATTCCGCGATCGGGATCCAGCGGCTCAACCAGGAGGCGGCCAAGGCCATGTACGCCGGCCGCCGGGCCGGGATCGACATCAGCGACGACGAGGCGCTGCGGTGGCTGACGGCCAACCCGGCGTGGGCGCTGGGGGTCGACGGCACGGTCGGCACGATCGAGGCGGGCAAGCAGGCCGACCTCGTCGTGTGGAGCGGCGATCCGTTCTCCGTCTACACCAAGGTCGAGCGGGTCTACATCGAAGGCGAGCCCGTCTACGACGTGGCCAAGGCCGGCGAGCCGGAGTCCGACTTCGAGCTCGGGCTCATCGAGACGGCCATGCCCGATCGTCGGGAGGCGCGGCCATGAAGCGACGCACCTGGCTCGCTGCCGCCGCCGCGGCCACCGTCGGCGCCGTGGTGGGGGACGCGTCCGCCGCCCCCGCCCCGCCGCGTCGCCGCAGCAACGAGCTTCGCCTGCCCTTCGACCACGGCCAGGGACGGCTGCTCATCACCCACGCCAAGGTGCACGTCGGCGACGGCACGGTGCTCGACGATGCCTCGGTGCACGTCGTCGGCTCGCGGATCATGGCCGTGGGGCCGGGCGAGCGCGTCTCGGCCGGCGACGGGGCCGAGCGCGTCGACCTCGGCGGCAAGTGGCTCGTGCCCGGCTTCATCGCCGCCGCCACGCCGCTCGGGCTCGTCGAGATCGGTGCCGAGGACAGCACGGTCGATACCGAGCGCAAGGACGACAAGTCGATCCGCGCCGGCTACGACGCCGCGGTGGCCGTCCACGCCGACAGCAGCCTCATCGGCGTCAACGCGATCGACGGGGTGACGTCGGCCGCCGTCACCCCGGTCGGCGGGCTCGTCAGCGGCCAGGTCGCGTGGATCGATCTGGCCGCGGGCGATCACACCGGCATCGTGGCCAAGCCCCGGATCGCCGTGCACGCCCACCTCGGCCAGACGTTCGGGGGCTCGCGCGCGGCCACCCTGGCGCAGCTCTCGGAGACGCTCGACGACGCGGACTTCTTCGACAAGCGACGTGCGGCCTACGACCGACGCCAGTCCCGCGACCTCGTCGCGCACCCTCGCGATCTCGAGGCGCTCGTGCCCGTGCTGCGGGGCCAGATCCCGCTCGTCGTGGAGGCGCATCGCGCCAGCGACCTGCTCGCCCTCGTCGATCTCGCCAAGGACCGGGGTATTCGGATCGTGGTCGTCGGCGCCACGCAGGGTCACGCCGTCGCCGACGCGCTGGCCAAGGCGAGCATCACCGCGATCGTGCAGCCCTCGGAGAACCTGCCCGGCAACCTCGATCGCCTCGGCGCGCGGCGTGACAACGCTGCGAAGCTTCACGCGGCCGGCGTCCGCGTCGGCATCGCGGTGCTCGACGAGGCGCACAACGTCCGCAACGTGTCGCAAGAAGCCGGCATCGCGATCGCCCACGGCTTGCCGCGCGCGGCGGCACTGTCGGCCGTCACCCACAATCTCGCCATCGCCTACGGCATGGACGCCGACTACGGCACGATCACGGCCGGCAAGGTGGCCAATCTCGCCGCGTACGACGACGATCCGTTCGAGCTCAAGAACGTGCCGACGCAGGTCTGGATCCGCGGCCGCACCCTGTCGATGCGCTCGCGCCAGACCCGGCTGCGCGATCGCTACATGGATCTGTCGCGGTTTCGCGACCACGACGCGGGCGCACGCCGGTGACCGACGCCATCGCCGGGCGCGGCGTGCTCGAGCCCGACGCGGCAACGTGGGAGGCGTGGCTGGCCGAGTGCGGCCGGCTGTGCGCCCGTGCGCTGCAGGGCATGGACGCGGCGCCTGCCGTGGGCCGCGTCGGCGCCGAGGGACTGGCGGAGGCCGAGGCGGTCTCGCGTGCGATCGTGGAGACGCCGTGTCCCGGGGGCCTGCCCGAGGCGCTCGCGGTGGTCGAGCGCGCCGCCGAGGCCTCGCTGTTCACCCCGGGTCCCGGTTACCTCGCCTACATCCCCGGCGGCGGCCTGCCGATGGCCGCGCTCGCCGACCTCGTGGCGAACGTGCTCAACCGCTACACGGGTCTGACCGCCGCCGCCCCGGCGCTGTGCCGCCTCGAGGCCGACGTCCTGGCGTGGCTCGCCACGCAGTTCGGCTACGACGCCGACGCCCGCGGCCTGCTGACCTCGGGCGGCTCGCTCGCGAACCTTTCGGCGATCGTCACGGCCCGACACGCCGCGTTCGGCGACGGCGCGGACCTGTCGTCGGCCGTCGCCTACGTCAGCGACCAGTCCCACCACAGCGTGGGCAAGGCGCTGCGGCTGGCCGCGATCGGACCCGACCAGACCCGCAAGGTCGCCGTCGACGATCGCTGGCGCATGTCGGCGGCGGACCTGCGCGCCCAAGTCGAGCGCGACCTCGCCGACGGTCGACGTCCGTTCGTCGTCGTGACCGCCGGCGGCTCGACGAACACGGGGGCGATCGACCCGCTCGACGACATCGCCGACCTCTGCGCCGAGCATGGGATCTGGCACCACTGCGACGCGGCCTACGGCGGCGCGTTCGTCCTGTGCGAGGACGGGCGGTCGCGACTTCGCGGAATCGCCCGCGCCGACTCGATCACCTTCGATCCGCACAAGGGCCTGTTTCTGCCCTACGGCACCGGCTGCCTGCTCGTACGCGACGGCGAGGCACTCCGGCGGGCGCACGGCGCCGAGGCCGACTACTTGCAGGACTTCGATCGCCGCGAGCGAACCGGGGAAGCGCCCTCGCCCACCGAATACGGCCCCGAGCTGTCCCGCGACTTCCGGGGCCTTCGGCTGTGGCTTCCGCTGGTGGTACACGGGGCCGGCGCGTTCCGGGAGGCGCTGACCGAGAAGCTGGCGCTGGCCCGACGCTTCGCCCACGGCCTGCGCACCGCGATCGACGGCGGCGCCCCGATCGAGCTGGTCGACGAGCCCCAGCTGTCGGTGGTCCCCTTCCGCTTGCGCCGGCGGCCCGGCGAGCCGCTCGCCGACGCCAACGAACGCAACGCCCGGTGGCTGGCGGCGATCCACGACCGCGGCCGTGTCTACCTGTCGTCGACCCTGCTGCCCGGCGACGACGGGCCCGCCTTCACCCTGCGCGTGTGTGTGTTGAGCTTCCGCACCCACGCCGAGCGCCTCGACGCAGCGCTGCAGGACGTTGCGCAGACCGCGGGTGTGGTATGAGCCTCGACGCCTTCGATGAACAACCCGGCGTCAAAGAGTCTCGAGCACGGTCCCGTCTTCAGCTGGTCTCGCACGCACAACGGGCTGATCCTGACCTCGGGCCACGCCGCGGTCGACATCGACGACCTCGGGTTGTCGCCGGGGACGTTCGAGCAGGAAGCGCGCACGACGCTGCAGAACCTGGCGCGCACGCTCGAGCGCGCCGGCTCGGGCATGGACAAGGTCCTGTCGGTGACGGTCTACCTCACCGACATGCACCACTTCCCGCGCTTCAATCAGATCTACGCCGAGTTCTTCCCCGGCGACTCCCCGCCGGCGCGGACCTGCGTGGAAGTGCGGCGGCTGCCGTACAACTTCCAGGTCGAGATCCAGGCGCTCGCCCACACGTGATCGCGCGGCGCGGGGCAGCGTTGGGCCTGTGGCTCGCGCTCGCGTGCCGGCCGACCGATCCGACATCACCATCACCACCATCGGGCGCGAGTGCCGACGGCATCGACGTCGACGACCCGCGCTCGTTCGTGCAGCTGCGGCAGGCCCATCCCACCCGGCTGACCCGACACGGGCCGTCGACGGGCAAGTACGAGGACTGGCCTCCCCCCGACGGCGCGCAGCGGATCGAGTACGAAAGCGATGGCCGAACGCTGTGGGCGTGGTGGTCGGTGCCCGAGACGACCGGCCCCAAGCCCCCGGTGCTCGTGTACTTCCACGGCGCGTTCAGTCTCACGCCCGAGGACTTCGCGAAGACGCGGCCGTTTCGGAAAGCGGGCTACGCCGTGCTGACCCCGACCCTGCGGGGCGAAAACGGCAACGACGGTGACCTCGAGCTGCTGTGGGGCGAGGTCGACGACGCGGTGGCGGCGATCGAGTGGGCGGCGGCGCAGCCGAACGTCGACGGCAGTCACGTGTACGCGATAGGCCACAGCATCGGCGGCGGCGTCGCGGCGCTGGTGAGCCTGCGACCCGACGCGCCGGTGCGGATCACGGGCTCGGTCGGCGGCATCTACCAGCCCGCGACGTTTCGGCGCTGGGCCGACAGCGAGGGCAATCGCGCGTTGATCCGCTTCGACGCCACGATCCCCACCGAAGGCCAGCTGCGCACGCTCGGCGACAACGTGTCGCGCATGGTCCATCGCCACGTCGCGTACATCGGCGACGACGACACGTGGTTTCACCCCAACGCCGACGCGGTGGCGTCGGCCGCGGTCGCCCACGGTGCGCCGTTTCCGACGCACCGCGTGCCGGGCGACCACATGAGCTCGCTGTCGCCGGGTCTTCGGGCCTTCCTGGCCGTGATCGAGGAGGACCGGACCCGGTGAGGTGGGCCGCGCTCGTGCTCGCGCTCGCGAGCGCGTCCGGATGCCACCATCGCGCGGCATCGGTGAAGTCGCCGCTGCCCTCACCGTGGGACGAGGCCGCCTACGCTGCCGGCCCTCCCCCCGCCACCGCGAAGGTCTTCCTGGTCGCCGGCGGTGACGACATCGCCAACTTCGCCGCCGAGGTCGTCGAGCAGCGCCGGCTGTGGCGCGAGGCGGGACTGCGCGACGACGAGATCGCCTGCTACTGGGCCCACCCCAAGGCCGGCGCCTACGCCGACGACAAGGCGCAGTACGACGCCCTGCGCGGCGAGCTGACCCAGTGCTACCGGGCCGATCCGGGCACCGTGCTGTCGCACCTGCGCAGCGCGGCCGAGCACGACCCACCGTGGTTGTACGTGTACTTCACGGCCCACGGGCTGCCGTCGTTGATGCGCACGGCGGCGCCGCGCCAACTGCCGGCCGTCCGCAAGCACCGACTCGACGCGGGCGAGCTCGCCGACCTCGACCACCACGCGATCGGACTGCAGGCCGGCCCGGCCCCCGTGCTCGAGGACGTCGACGGCCTCGTCGCGCGCTACCGCGCCGGCGCGCCGATCGACGAGCTGATGCTGACGCCCAAGACGCTCGCGCAGGCGCTCGAGCGCTTCGACCCTGCGATCCCGAAGGTCGTGGTGATCCAGGCGTGCTTTTCGGGTGGCTTCATCGCCGACGACACCGGCCCGACCCCGCTGCAATCGATCTCGTCGCTGACGCTGCTGACGGCCACGTCACGCGCGCGACCGAGCTTCGGCTGCGGCGCCGGCAAGGCCCGCACCTACTATGGCGGCGCGTTCAACCGGGTGCTGGCCGCCAACCTCGAGCCCGGACGCAACCCCGCCACCCTGCCCTGGACCGACATCCACACCCAGGTCGCCCTCGTCATCGACGCCATCGAGTCGATCGACGCCCAGCGGCCGTCGCAGCCGGGCTTGCTGCAGACGCCCGCCGCGGTCGGCGACACCCGGCACGAGGCGCCCGACGACGACCTCGGCCACGCCAGCGAGCTCGCCTACCTCGGCCGACGCTGCGGCACGCCCACCGCGTCCGGGGTCGCGCACGTGTGCGGGCACGGCGGCCGCGTCGCGGCGATCGTCGCTCCAGGGGACGCCCCATGGGTCCTGCCGCCGCACGCCGACGTGCTCGTCGACGAGCACGCCCCTGGCCCTCGCGGCGAGGAGCGCTGGGTCGCGCTCGAGGGCGATCGTCTGTGGCTGCGGGAGCTTTCGTGCGCCCGCTGTGCCCGTCAGGTCGGCATCATGGCCGTCGCCGACCTACCGGCCCTCGACGACGACGCCCGCACGCAGCTGCGCGAGCTGCTGGCGATCCCGGCGCACTTCCCCCTGCGGACCACCGACGACTGGCGTCGCTTCTTCCTGTCGACGAAGGCGAAGTGAGCGGTCAGTCGCGGGTGAGCTTGCGGTACTTGATCCGCTTGGGCACCAGCGCATCGTCGCCCAGCCGTGCCTTTCGGTCGGCCTCGTAGTCGGCGAAGTTGCCCTGGAACCAGGTGACCTTCGAGTCGCCTTCGAACGCCAGGATGTGGGTGGCGATCCGGTCGAGGAACCAACGGTCGTGGCTGATGATGACGGCGCAGCCGGGGAAGTCCAGCAGCGCGTCCTCGAGATGCCGCAGCGTGTCCACGTCGAGGTCGTTGGTGGGCTCGTCGAGCAGCAGCAGGTTGCCGCCACGCTTGATCAGCTTGGCGAGGTGCACGCGATTGCGCTCACCGCCCGAGAGCGTCCCTACCTTCTTCTGCTGGTCGGAACCCGAGAAGTTGAAGCGCCCCACGTAGGCCCGCGCGTTGGTCTCCACGCCACCCAGATCGAAGGTCTCGGCCCCCTCGCTGATCTCTTCGTAGATGGTCTTGTCGGGATCGAGGGCGTCGCGGGACTGGTCGACGTACGCCACGTCGACCGTATCGCCCACGACGACCTGCCCCTCGTCGGGCTTCTCCTGCCCCACGAGCATCCGAAACAGCGTGGTCTTGCCCGCACCGTTGGGGCCGATGATGCCGACGATGCCACCGGGCGGCAGCGTGAAGTTCAGATCGTCGACGAGCAGCTTGTCGCCGTACGCCTTCTTGACGCCCTTGAACTCGACGACCTTGCTGCCGAGCCGACGCGTGAACGGAATCCGGATGTCCGTCTTGTCGACGCGCACGTCGTTGGCCTCGGCCAGCAGCTGCTCGTAGGCGTTGATACGCGCCTTCGACTTCGCCTGCCTCGCCCGCGGCGTCATGTTGATCCACTCGAGCTCGCGGGCGAGCGTGCGCTGGCGGTTGGACTCCTTCTTCTCCTCCTGCGCCAGACGCTTGCCCTTTTGGTCCAGCCACGAGGAGTAGTTGCCCTGCCACGGGATCCCGGCGCCGCGATCGAGCTCGAGGATCCAGCCGGCGACGTTGTCGAGGAAGTAGCGGTCGTGGGTGATCGCGACCACCGTGCCGGGGTAGTCGTGCAGGTGGCGCTCGAGCCACGCGACCGACTCGGCATCGAGATGGTTGGTCGGCTCGTCGAGCAGCAGGATGTCGGGCTTTTCCAGGAGCAGCCGACACAAGGCGACCCGCCGGCGCTCGCCACCGGACAGGTGGGTCACCTCGGCGTCACCGGGCGGCGTGCGCAGCGCGTCCATCGCGATCTCGAGCGTCGTGTCGAGCTCCCAGCCACCGCCGGCATCGATCTTGTCCTGCAGCTTGGCCTGCTCCTCGAGCAGCTTGTTCATCTCGTCGTCGGACGAGACGTCGCCGAACTTCATGCTGACTTCTTCGAAGCGCCGAAGGATGTCCTTCATCTCCTTGACGGCTTCTTCGATGTTGCCCTTGACGTCCTTGTCCGGATCCAGCTGCGGCTCCTGCGGCAGGTACCCCACGCGAACCCCTTCGGCGGGCCACGCGTCGCCGAGAAACTCGGTGTCGGCGCCGGCCATGATGCGCAGCAGCGTCGACTTGCCCGACCCGTTGTGGCCGAGCACGCCGATCTTGGCGCCCGGGAAGAACTGCAGGTTGATGCCCTTGAGCACCTCCTTGCCGCCCGGCCAGGCCTTGCGGAGGTTTCGCATCGTGAAGATGTACTGGTAGGACATGGGAGCCTTCGCGGCCCGGGAGCATAGCAGCCCGCGAGCCCCGTAAACCCCCTTCGCGGCCGGCTCGACGATGGGGGTTGCAGCCGCGGGGTTGGGCGTCGACCATCGCGGCCATGGACCACCCGTCGGCCGAGTCCTCGGACTCCTTCAAGCAGGAGAACTCGCTCAAGCGCTACGGCATCGACCGCTGGGGCGAGGATTTCCTGACGGTCAACGACGAGGGCAACCTCGTGTACCGGGCGCCGCGGTGCGCGGACGTGGACCTTTACGCCCTCGCCGAACGGATGGCGGACAACGGGCTCGGGACACCGTTCGTCGTTCGCTTCCCCACCATGATCCAGAGCCGCCTGGCGCGACTGCGTACCGCCTTCGACGCCGCGATCGCCAGCCAGGGCTACGGGGGCGACTACTGCGGGGTCTTCCCGGTCAAGGTCAACCAGCGCAAGGTCGTGATCGACGCCGTCATGACGGTCCCCAAGGAGATGGGTTTCGGCCTCGAGGCCGGCAGCAAGCCCGAGCTCATCCTGGCGATGAGCCGCGAACCCACCGCCCACGCGCCGCTGCTCATCAACGGCTTCAAGGACCGCCAGTTCATCCGCATGGCGTTTCACGCCAACGAGCTGGGCCACCGCGTCATCATCATCCTCGAGTCGATCCGCGAGGTCGTCCGCTACCTCGCCATCGCCGAGGAAGAGCCCTGGAGGTCGATGCCGGAGATCGGCGTGCGGGCCAAGCTGTACACCCGCGGCAGCGGCCGCTGGCAGAGCTCGGGCGGCGAGTCGTCCAAGTTCGGTCTGACCACGACCGAGATCCTCGACGTGGCCAACACGCTGCAGACCAAGGGCCTCATCGACAAGCTCACCCTGCTGCACTTCCACATCGGCTCGCAGATCACCCGCATCAAGCGGATCAAGGAAGCCGTGCGCGAGGGCGCGCGCCTGTACACGGAGCTTCAGGCTCGCTACGCGCCGCACCTGCGCTACCTCGACCTCGGCGGTGGTCTCGGCGTCGACTACGACGGCTCCAAGACCTCGTACCCGTCGTCGGTCAACTACACGGTGGAGGAGTACGCCTCGCAGGTCGTGTTCGAGATCGGCGAGGTCATGACCGACGCCGAGTCGAAGATGCCGACCATCGTCACCGAGAGCGGCCGGGCGACCACGGCTCACCACGCGGTGACGATCACCGACCTGCGCGAGGTCCAGGGCGACATGCTGCCGATTCCGGAGCCGCGCGAGGACGAGGACCGGATCATCACGTCGCTGCGCGAGACGCTGGAGACGATCAGCCCCAAGAACTACGAGGAGTACTTCCACGACGCGGTCGACTTCCGCGACGAGGTGCTTCGCCAGTTCTCAGCGGGCTATCTGACCATCGAGGACCGCGCGAGCGCCGAGGGCTTGTTTTTGCGGGTCAAGGAGAAGACACGGCGCATCGTCGAGGACCTCAAGCGGCCTTCGGAGGAAATCGTCGAGTACCTGTGGTCGGACACGCGCAAGTACCTCGCGAACTTCTCGATCTTCCAGTCGCTGCCGGACTCGTGGAGCATCGATCAGGTGTTCCCGGCCGCGCCGCTGTCCCGGCATCGCGACCGTCCCACGCTCAACACCGAGATCGTCGACATCACCTGCGATTCCGACGGCTGCGTGACGAGCTTCGCGCACCCCGAAGACAACCTGCGGTACCTGCCGCTGCACGAGCGGCGCGATGCCAACGAGCGCTACTACATCGGGTTTTTCATGACCGGGGCCTACCAGGACAGCCTCGCCAACGATCACAACCTGCTGTCGCGTCCGCACGAGGTGGTCATCGGGCCCGCGGCCGAGCTGCTGCCGGCGCCGGGCACGGAGCGCATCGATCTCGGCGACGGGCTCGCGGCCAACGTGCGCATGGGCTCGACCAGCGAGGACGTGCTCGCGCGCATGGACTTCGACGTGGAGGGCCTGCTGTCGGAGGTGCGCAAGCGCCACGTGGCGGCGGAGACCACGCTCGGCGAGTCGTGGATGCTCGGATTGCTCAACGGCTATCCTTATCTGACGCGCACCTGAGCGCGTCCGCGGATGCGTCGCTTCCTCAAATGGGCGGGGATCTCCCTCGGGGTCGTTCTCGTTGTCACGCTCGCCGTCGGGTGGTGGCTGTGGCGTCAGGTCACCGCCCTGCCCGAGTGGTACGAGCAGGACGCGCAGGCGTACGAGGGTGACCCTCGGGACGAGGGGCCGCCGCACTGGATCGCGCTCGACGAGCGCGGCGACCCGGTCGCCGAGGACCCGTTCGAGGAGGTCGCGCTGCAGCAAGCCGAGGCCACGCTCGAGCACGTCCCGGCCCAGGAGGCGGGGCCGCGGCGCCGCCAGGCGCGGGCCCACGAGATGCGGGGCTTTCACCGCTCGCGTCGGGACCACAAGGCGGGCGACAAGGCGATCAAGGCCTCGCGCGCGCACTATCGCGACGGCCAGCTCGAGGTCGGGGCGATCCTCGATCTGTCGCGGGTCCCCAAGGACAAGCTGTCGGCCAAGGATCGCGACATGTACGACCGGGCCGTCCGCAACTTTCCCGGACTGACCAAACGCGACGTGTACGTCGGTATCGAGGATCACCCCACCACGCGCGACGGGTACTTGCAGCTGGGCCCCAACCCGACCGTACGGATCGGCAACCTGCGCTATCCGCTCTCGAAGGCGGCCGGCAAGCTCGGGATGAGCGAGTCCCACCTGCGGCGCGACGTCGATCGAGAGTTGCGGAGGATGGGCATGGTCGATCCCGAGGCACCTCCGCCCAGCGCGCTGCGCCACTTCACGCCGCAGTGACCGTGCACCGCGTGTGCGTGCAAGTGCGCGGCGCGACCCGAACCCGTCCGGTGACTGCGGGTGATAGTCTCGTCGGTACGGCCGTGGGGGTCAGACGCCAGATCACATGGCTCGTGGGGCTGCTCGCCTGCGGCACGGGCCTCGGCCTCGCCTGCGGCGGTGACGAGTTCTCCTGCCAGCAGGACGCCGAGTGTGGGCAAGGCGGCACGTGCCAGGCGATCGGGCACTGCAGCTTCCCCGATCCCGACTGTTCCTCCGGCCAGCGATTCGGCGACAACGCCGGCTCGCTGTCCGGCGACTGTGTCGTGCCCCAGGACGGGACGTCGACGACCAACCCCGCCCCGGTGGACACCTCCACCACGACCGAGGCGAGCGGCGGCGAGATGGAGACGGGAGCCGGCGTCGAGGACACGGGCATCGCGACCGACAGCGGCACCGAGGACACCGACACCTCGCCGCAGCCGCTGTGTCCCGGCGGTTTCTTCGACACGTTCGACGGCAACGCGCTCTCGGATCAGTGGCGCCAGATCGGTGAGGGGCCCGATGCCGTGGTCGAAGGCGGCAACGTGTCGCTGTACGCGACCGAGGGCGACCCGGCCTACGTGCTCATCGACGCACTCGGCGGTGAAGGCGTGGATCTGTCGACGGGCTGGGTTCGGGCGGAGATCCTCGCCGTGCCCGACTTCGGGACGGCGCAGGGCACACTGACCCTCGTCGACCTCCCCACGGACACGCCGTACCTGTGGCTGTTCGAAGGCGGGGGCCTGGGCGCGTCCGATCCGGTCGACGGTGGGCAGAGCGTCGGCACGTTCGATCCGGTGGCCCATCGTTGGCTGCAGCTGCGCGGCGACGACGGGGACCTGGTCTACGAGACGTCGCCGGACGGGCAGACGTGGACGCAGGTGCACCGCGCCGAGGCGGTCGACCTGTCGTCGACATTGGTGCGCCTCACCGCCGGCCACTACGAGCCGCTCGGACAGACGCAAGCGTTCGTCGTGGGGACGTTCGAGCTGTGCCCCGGCTGAGCCGGCACTCCCCCGACGATGGTAGACTGAGTCGTTGCGAGGGGATCGGTCACGCGTGCGCGTGTTCGCGCTCGGAGCGGCGCTCGGCGGGGCGATGGTACCGACCTGGTCCTGCGGCGGCGACGTGTTCTCCTGCCAGCTCGACGACGAGTGCGGTCCCGGGGGAACGTGCCAGGCCATCGGTCACTGCAGCTTTCCCGACGACGCGTGCGCGTCCGGGCAGCGCTTCGGCGACAACGCAGGTTCGCTGTCGGGAGACTGCGTCGTCGTCGACGATGCGACCGCCGGGGGGGACACGACATCGTCGACGGGCGGCGCCCCGAGCCCCGAGCCCACGACGGCCGCACCATCGACCACCTCCGCCGTCGACGGCTCCGACACCGTCGCCGCCGACGGTAGCTCGACCGGTGCAATCGTGCCGCCGTGCTCGCAGACCTACCTCGAGCCGTTCGACGGCGACGCGCTCGACCCGGACTGGATCGTCAGCGACGACACGCTCGTCTCCGTGGCCGACGGCGCGGTGACGCTGACGGTCCCCGCGACGGCGGGGGTCGAGTACGTGCTCATCCGTGCGCTCGGAAACTCCGGCGTCGACCTGCGCGAGGGCTGGGTGCGCGCCGAGATCAGTGCGGTCCCCAACGAGCTGCGCAAGCAAGGCACGCTGACCGTGTGGCCCGACGAGGGACAGTTCCTATGGCTGGCCGAGGGCGGGATCCGGCCCATTGCCCCGGACGTCGAGATCGACGGTCTCGGCGACTGGGACCCGGTGGCCCACCGCTGGCTGCAGATCCGCGGCACGGCCGGCGACCTCGTCTTCGAGTACTCCGCCGACGCTCGCACGTGGACGGAGGCGGGACGCGCTGCGGCCCCGGCGGGTCTGGCGGCGGCGACCGTGGTGCTGACGGCGGGACACTACGAAGACGTGACGACCCCCGCCGCCTTCACGGTCGAGACGCTCGAGGTCTGCTACGACTGAACCCGCGGGCCGGGGCTCGTCAACGTCGGCGCTTGCGGTCGGCGATCATGCCGTCGGCGAGCATCGTGTCGCGGTGCCGTCGCATGATCGTCAGCTCGTTGTCGTGAAAGACGCGGTCGGGCCACGTGGGCAGTAGGCGCGGCGTCTTGTTCATGATGCTGATCTCGTAGCTCGAGTGCGGCAGGCCGAAGAAGTGGCCGAGCTCGTGGGCGAGGACGGTGAACGATCCGATCGACGACAGGATCACCCAACGTCGCGAGGTGTCGGCGCGGTCGCGCCAGTGCACGCCGCGGATCTGCTCGCCGGCCACGTCGACGTCGGCGAGGCGCCGCACCACGAACACGTGCACCACGCCGCGCGAAAACAGCTTGCGGCCCAGCATGTCGCGGTCGCGGCGGGTCTCGGGGTCGGCCTCTTCCGCCGACAGGCCGTCCACGTCGACGACGGTGAATCCCACCCCGATCTCGGCGAACAGTTTGTTGGCGTGCGCGACGTCCTCGTACATCCACCGCGCGT
>CALBMM010000155.1 GCA_937896535.1 uncultured Pseudomonadota bacterium | reverse complement strand
GAAGGTGCTCGACGCGATGCCGCCGGCGCACGTCGAGATCTCGGCGAAGCAGCTGCGCTGGGACAACGTGTGGGGCAGCTTCGAGGGATTCGCCAGCGGGAAGAAGGGCTACATGAAAACCAAGCAGCTGCGCATCACCTACCCGGTGAAGGGCGCGATGGGACGCAAGGTGGCGTTCAAGTGCCACTACGACAAGACCACGGAGATGGTGCGAGTCGACGTCATCGCGCGCACGTACGGCGAGGGCGAGTTCGTCACGTACAACAAGATCTTGGACACGGAGGGCTTTTGGCCGCCGCAGTCGCTCAAGACCGACGGATCCGTGCAGATCAAGCCGCACGCGTCGTTCGAGATGCTCGTCGACACGACGCTGCCCAAGGGGGCCGAGGGCATCTACGTCCTGCAGGTCACGATGCCCGACGTGACCAATATCAAGTGGTGCAAGCTGGATCTGCTGCCGTAGGCCGCGACGGCGATGGCCTCGCGCGCGTTCGGGCGAAAAACGACCGACCCCGGGAGCGGATCGCGGGCTCGCGCAACTTCGGTGTCGTGCTTGCCGGATCCGCTGCCATGACCACCCGTCCTTTGCGCGTCTTGCTCTCCGTCGTCTCGATCGTGGGCCTGTCGGCCGTCGCCAGCGTGTCGCATGCCGGCGTCGACGGTGATGCGCTCGAAATCGCGATGCCGGACGACATCGACGGCGCCGACGAAGAGGACTCCGAGGACTTCGAGGACGCTGCCCTCGACCCGTCGCCCGCGGGCGACAAGATCTTCAAGCTGCACAACCCCTTCCCGTTTCCGATCGAGGTCAAGATCTACGGGCCGGGCCCACAGTTCCCCGAGGTCCGCACGATCCCGACCCCGCCGGCCGGACCGGTGCCGATCCCGTACCCGAACACGTCGATGAAGGTCCGGGTGCGGGTCGCCGGCGGCAGCTGGTCCAAGAAGCTCGAGCTGACGTGGAGGGCGGGTCCGATCGCACTGCCGGCGCCCTAGTGTCCTGCGTCCCCGGATTGCGGACTCAGCCGGCGTCACTCGACTTCGTTGTCGATGTACAGACCGGCCGCCGCGTTGACGCCGTTTTCGTCCGCCGCGCCCGCTCGCTCGAACGTGGAGAAGATGCCGTCGCCGTCGAGGTCGCCGAAGGCCTGCGCGGTGAACTGGCAGGCGCCGAAGCCAGTGCCGCTGTTGTCCCACTTGAAGTTGTAGTGGAAGTGGTGGCCCTGCTCCTGCTGGAAGTTGAGCCCGTTCCACACGGCGTTGTCCGTCCACAGCTCGATGTCGTAGTGGCCCGGACCCCCGGCGCCACCGACGGTCGGGACGCAGCGGCCGCCCGGGCCCTGGTTGCAGTCCACCGACAACGGCGGCGTGATGCCGGACTCGCCCTTGGGCTTGCCGTCGTTGGGACACATGTGAGCCGCCATCTCCGCGACCGTACCGTCGAGTGCCACCGCGCCGCGGGTCACGTGCTCCTCGTTGAAGTAGGCCGACGCCGCGTCGAACATCTTGGCGATCTGCACGCGTGCCTCCGAGCTCTTGGAGCGACGGATGTACTTGGTGAACGCCGGGATCGCGATCGCGGCGCTCATGCCGGCCATGGCCGCCAGGATGGCGGGGTCGCCCGCCTTCATCGGCACACGCATCGTCAGGGCGTCGTTTTCCACCTTGGGCTCGAGCATCTTCGAAGCCGAGCGCATGTAGTGCGCGCCGATGATGGTCGCCGCGCCTTCGACGACGTCGTCGGGGTCCTCGAGCGCTCGCTTGCGCTGCTGCTCGGCCACGTCGGTCGCCATCTTCAGGCCCGCCGTGATCGCCTGGGCCAGCGCGTCGAGCTTGGCCTTGTCGCCTTCGGCCCGCACCATCAGCCCGTCGGCACCGAAGACGACGATGCCGCGGTCGACCTTGAAGTTCTCGGGCATCCCGCGCGTGAGCGCGGCCGGGACCTTGCCGAGATCGGCCGCGAGCACCAACGTCGCGCCGTCGGTGTGTGCGGCGACGAGCTTGGCGAGGTTGCCGTCCTTGGCCGACTTCGCGGCGTCCTTGGAGGCGTCGATCGCCGCCTTGGTCGCGGCCTCGGTTCCGAGGATCAGCGCGTCGTCGATCTTGGCGAGGCGGATCGGTCCACCTCCCGCCTCGTACAGATCGACGCCGGCATGCGCACCGGCCTTCGTCCCCTTGATGTCGCCGGCGACGCCGGAGACCACCACGCCGAAGTCCTGCGGCGCCATCGCGAAGCCGGCGACCGCGGTCGCGTCGAGGATCTGGATCCCTACGGTCTTGCCGAGGAACTCGTCGAGGTCCTTCTTCAGGTCGTCCATGCCCTCGGTCGCGATCCCCAGCGGGTCGGCGCCCATCACCGAGTCGAACAGCGACTTGGGCACGCGCACCGCGAACACTGCCGCCGCCTCGGCGGGAATCGCCGCGGGCAGCACGATCGCACCCTCGAGGCGCGGCACCGCCGGAGCGGTCGCGCTGCTCGGCGTCGCCGCTTGCGTCGACGCGACCGATTCCTTCTCCACGGCGTCGGGACCACCGTCGGCGGCGTCACCTCCCTTGTCGCAGGCGAGAGGGATCAGGGCGGCGAGCGAGAGCACGGCGAGGGGGCGCATGTCAGTGCTCGTACCGCGGTCGGCCGCGCGCGACAATCGGCGCGGCCATCATGGTTTCGTCACGCGCCAGCGGCTGCGGGTCGCGGCGCGACTACCCGGACCCGTCGCGATCTCGGTTCGGTCGCTACTCGACGATCGAGTCGGTCACGTCGATCGGGGTGTCGTCGTGGCCGGAGATCTGCGGATAGGTCGGGTACCAGGAACCGCCGACGTTGTTCGTGATGACCGACTGGTCGATGACGATGTTTCCCGAGTGGTCGTTGGACACGAAGAAGATCGCGCTGCCGTGCTCGACCACCTCGTTGGCCTCGATGCGAGTCCCGCACAGTGACAACGTCATCGTGTTCCCGTCGTTGTAGATCGCGCCGCCCGAGCCGCCGCCGGGCGTGCCGTCGGCCGCGGGGTTGGCTCCCATGCCGATCGCACGGTTGTGGGAAAACAACGAGTTGATCACGGTCCACGACACGCCGATGCTCGAGATTCCGCCGCCGTTGGAGCACTCGTTGCCGAGCTCCTCGGCGCCGCCGAACGTGCTGTTGACCACGTACACGGGCTGGTCGGCGAACTGGTCGAACACGCGGATCGCCGCGCCACCCACGTCGGGGCCCGTGGGCGCGCACGTGTTGTTGAAGAACCGCGAGTTGACGACCTTGAGTCGGCCGCCGCGCGCCCAGATCGCCCCGCCGCCGGCGGTGTCTTCGGGCTCGCCCACCGAGTTGCCGTTCATGAACGTCAGGTTCTGCACGGTCAGTCGCGGGTGGTCCTGGTCGTTGCACATCGGCGTCGTCCAGACCAGCGCCTCGTCGCACGTGTTCATGTACAGGATCCGATTGGCGTCGCCGCCCGACAGCGTAACGAGACCGCCGCCATCGATCACGATTTCCGGGCCGGTGTCGTTGAAGATCCGCGCCGGCTCGTCGAGCGTGATCATCACCGGATCGGGCCCGCAGTCGAACGTGATGATGCCGCCGCCGGCCACGGCGTCGATCACCGCTTGTCCCGTGCAGCTTTCGGGCGTGCCGTCGCCGACGACCGTCGTCGGGTTGGACACGTCGGCGAGGCCCGCTTCGGCCGGCACGTCGCAGTCTCCTTCGGGGTTGCCCGCGGGTGGACCGTCGGTCGGCATGTCGAGCGGGTTGGGAACGTCGACGGGAGGTCCGCCGTCGCCGTCGCCGTCACCACCACCATCGCCGTTGCTGCCGCCATCGGCCGCTTCATCGCCGCCGCCGTCGCCGTCGTCGTCGCCACAGCCGACGAACGTCAGCGCGAGACTCACCGTGATCGATCCCCACCATTTCGATCCGCCGCCCACCATCGTGCGGCCATGATATCGCGCGAACGCGCGCACGTCGGGTGCGACACGATGCCACCTGTCGTTGTCGGTCGGGTGTTCCGCGCTATCCTCCGCCGCGGTGAGGACGTTCCGACCGACAGTCGCGTCGCTGCTCGTGCTCGTCTCGGCGATGGGTGTGGCCCGTCCCGTGCGCGCCGAACCCGAGGCCACGCCTTCGCAGCCGCCGCCGGACGCAGCCGCGCCACCGGTCGAGGAGGGGACCGCTGCCCCGGCGCCGGTCGAGGACGCGCCCGTCACCCCCGAAGACGAGGCGCCCCCCGAGGAGACGACCGCGGTCACGCCCGCCCAGCCCGGGATCGAAGGCGCGGGGCCCGACGAGGTCTCGCTGACCAGCGGCGGTCTCGTGCGCGGCGTGGTCACGGAGGCCGAGCCGAAGTCGCACGTCACGATCATCATCGGAGGCAGCGGCGAGGTGCGTCGGATCCCGTGGGCGAACGTGCAGCGCGTGGAGCGGGGCAAGCACGTCGAGGAGCGTCCCGATCCGAGGTCGATCGCCGCCCCGGGTCGGCCGCGCGTGCACATCGACATCGAGGGCAGAGGGAGCGCCGACGTGCGGATGTACGAGGTGCAGTCTCGGCCGGACACCGCTCGCCTCGACGGCGCGCGCACGGCGACCGACGTCGAGGTCTGCGCCGCGCCGTGCGATCAGATCGTCGACGGTCGCGAGGGACAACAGTTCGCGATCGGGGGCCGAGGGATCTCCCGGTCGCTGACGTTCTCCATCATCGACGCGCCCGCGGAGCTGAACGTCACCGTGCGACCCGGGCGACGGGGCCTGATGATCGCGGGCTGGATCCTCGCGTCGGTCGGCGCCGCCGCGGTGATCGGCGGCGCGACGACCCTCACCTTGGCCGACGACGACGACGACAAGCGCAAGGGCGGCGGCTTTGCGTTCCTCGCCGGCCTGCCGCTCGTGGCCGGCGGTGGGGTGATGGTCGCGTTCGGCCGCACGCGCGTGCGCCTGGGCGAGCGGGCCGAGCGTCGGCGTCGCTGACTCAGGGCGGCGCGGATTCCTCTTCGCCGACCGACACTGCGCCCGCGAGCATGACCGCGTGCTGGGCCGTGACCCACGCCTCGGAGCGGACGCCTCGAACGAGCCGCAGCTCGTCGATCACGCCGTCGAAGGTGTGCGTGTCGTCGTAGGGGGCGCCGCCGATCCCGATGTCCGCCATCGCGTCCGACAGCGGGACGCCCATCGGCGGCTCTTCGACGGCCCAGACCAGCGGAGATCCATTGATCCACGCCGCCGCGGTGCCCTCGTCGTGCAGCACCACGACCACGTGATTGTACCGCCCGAAGGCCAGAGGTTCGGTGCTGTGCCAGCCGCCCTCGGCGACGTCGGCTCCGCGGTTGACCTCCAGGCCCATCGTTTGCTGCGAAGGCATGACCGTCAGTCCGGACGTGGCGCTGGTGCCGTCGGCGTTGTCGAAGATGCGACCACCGAGGTCCACGCCGATCGAGTTCGGCCGTACGAGTGCCACGAGCGTCATCCCGTCGGCGGGTAGGTCGGCGAGCGCTCGCGTGGGCGCCACGCGCAGGCGCTGCCCGGTCGTGTCGAACGATCGTCCGCCGCCGAAGCGTCCCTGCACCAGGGTCGAGCCCTCGTCGGTGGCGTCGGTGGCATGCCCCGTGGCGTCGGCGAGGCCGGTCAGGTGCCACACCGCCGCGTAGTCGCTCCACGTCAGGGCGGGGTCGCCCGCCGGCGCGGCGTCGGGCAGGCCGTAGTACACGTGGGCCACCGTCGCGCTCGCGCCGTCGACCGAAGGCAGCCGCGCCCACAGCACGCCTTCGCCCTCGGGGCCCCATCCGTCGACCTCGAACGGAAGCTCGCTGCCGTCGGCCGCGATCACCCGCACGTCGTAGCCGGTGGGTCCGAACCGGAGCGGATCGGAGACGTCCGTGAGCACGATCGGCACCACGAAGCCGTCGAGCGTCTCGGGGATGGTGCCGGGCGCGAGCGTCACGGCCCGACGGTACGGCCACGCGCAGTCCCACCAGTCCGGGCACGTCGGACCGGTGCTGCCGTCGTCGATCGGAATCGTCGTCGTGGGATCGGCCGTCGTGGATCCGCTACCGTCCTCGGACGTGCCCGGGCCGGTCGAGTCGGTGGCCGCCATCGCGACCGGGTCGACGCACTGGCGCGCGAGCTCGTCGGAGGCGTGGTCGCCGTAGCGGTAGCCCGAGTCGCATGCGTCGTCGGGGAACGAGCAGAAGCCCGAAGGCTCGCAGCGGCCACCGATGCCGGGCTCGCATTCGCTGTCGTCGGTGCAGGCGAACGCCCCGGTGCCGCACGCCGCGAGCACCGCCGCGCAAACGCATGCGGCGACGACGAATCTGCCCACGTTGGCAGGATACCCGCTGTCGGCCGAGGGAGCGTCCGTTCAGCACCCCGTGACGGGGATCGACGCGGCCAAGAGCGTGTCCTGCGGCGGAATCGCGGGCAGGATGCCGGCGAAGTCGGCGGTGACGTCGATGTCGAGCTCGCAGGGGTACACGGCCCCCATCATCCCGAAGGCGACATCGCCCGTGGCGGAAGTGGCAGGCTCGGACCCGAACATCGCCGGCGAGGCGGAGTCGCACGCCGCGCCCACGTCGCTGATCGAGATCGACTCCACACTCCAGCCCGCCGGCGTGGTCACCGGATACATGCCGGGGAGGGCGGGCGCGACGAGCACGACCCACGTGCAGCGATCGGCATCGAGGTCGCGCTTGAAGATCCGGATCCGATCGAGCCCGCCCGGCAGCGCCTGGGCCGAGTAGACGACGTTGCCCTGCGCGCCCGTCGTGCCGGAGCCCGAGTCGTCACCCGAGCTCGTGTCGCCGGTCGACGTGTCGCCGGCCGACGACGAGCTGCCCGCGTCGCCACCCGTGGGACCCGGACCGCTCGAGCCGGGCCCGTCCGAGGACGCGGCGGACGTGCTGTCCTGCCCGGTCACCATCCCGATCGACGTGTCGGTGACCGTGCATTCTTCGAGGTTGCAGCCGTCGCCGGCCGACGTCGTGCTGTCGTTGCCCGCGTCCGACGACGAGCCATCGTCGCCGCATCCGACGATCGCGACGACGCCGACGACCCACGCCAGGCCGAGCCGAGTTCGCATGCGGGCAGCGTAGCGCCTGCGGTCACGGGCGGCGAGGGGGGCGCCAATGCGGCGAGCCGTCACGTTCTCGGGCGGTCGATTTAATTGTTGACCGTTCGGTCTCGAATGCTAGCTTCGCGACGTGGCCGGACGACCGCGGGAGTTCGACGAGGACGAGGTCCTCGAGCGCGCACTCGGTGTGTTCTGGGAGCACGGCTACGCGGCCACGTCGCTGACGGATCTCCTCGAGGCCACGGGCCTGGCCAAGGGCAGCCTCTACAAGGCCTTCGGGGACAAACGGCAGCTGTTCCTCGCCGCGCTCGATCGCTACCTGGAGAAGGGACGAACCTCGCTCGACCTCGCGGCGGCGGCCGGCTCGCCCAAGCAGACCCTGCGGACGTGGCTGACCAACGCCATGTCGATGGCGACGTGCACCGGCGTGCGACGGGGATGCTTCGGGGTCAACTGTACGATCGAGCTCGCTCCGCACGACGAAGAGCTGCGCGAGCGCTTGCGCAAGCAAACACGCGGGCTCGAGCAGATCTACACGCGTCTCATCGCCGCGGGGATCGATGCCGGCGAGTTCCGCGAGGGCCTCGATCCCGCGGCCGCCGCACGGTGGCTGACGACGATGATCGACGGGCTGCAGGTGCGCGGCAAGCTCGGCCTGACCAAGGCGGCGGCCCAGGAGACGGTCGATCTGACCCTCTCCGCGCTCGAATGATTTTTTTTGTTCAATTGTTGACCGATCGGTCCCAAATAGGACTCGCGACGAAAAGAAAGCAAGCAACGCAATGTCTCGTTTCAAGGCAAAGAACATCCTCGTCACCGGCGGCAGCAGCGGCATCGGGCTCGCGACGGCCAAGCGGCTCAAGCAAGAAGGCGCTCGCGTCCTCGTGACCGGCACCGATCCGGGTCGACTCGACGTCGCGGCCAAAGAGCTCGGCGTCGCCACGCTTCGCAACGATGCCGCGGCACCGGGGGCCGCCGAAGCCCTCGCCGACGCGGTGCGGTCCGAGCTCGGCGAGCTGCACGGCGCGTTCCTCAACGCCGGCGCCGGTCGGTTCCAGCCGATCGAGGAAGTGACGGCGGCCGAGTTCGACCAGCAATACGCCGTCAACGTCCGCGGCCCGATCCTGCAGGTGCGCGCGCTCTCCGGCCTGTTGGCGCGAGGCGGCGCGGTCGTGCTCAACACGTCCGTGGCCCGCACGATCGGCCTGGCGGGCGCAACGGTCTACGCGTCCACGAAGGGGGCGCTGCGTACGGTCACCCGCGTGCTGGCTCGCGAGCTCGCGCCGCGCTCGATCCGCGTCAACGCCGTCAGCCCCGGGCCCATCGAGAGCAACTTCTTCGTGCGAGCCGGCATGCCCCGGGAAGTGATCGAGGGCTTCTCCGCGCAGATCCTCCCGCAGGTTCCGCTCGGACGCTTCGGCCGGCCCGAAGAAGTCGCGGCCGTCGCGGCGTTCCTGCTCTCGGACGACGCCTCGTTCGTCACCGGATCCGAGTACGTCGTCGACGGCGGACTGACCGAGCTGTAGTGCGCCTCGTCGGTTCCCGATGCAGCGGGCGCGACGTCGCGCTCACTGCGTCGGGATCGGCTCCCACATGCAAGCGCCCTGCGAGACGCCGGGGCTCTGACAGCACTCGGCGTAGTGGGCCTTCGCCGCGCCGTAGGTCGCGTTCCAGTCCGCGAGCGTGTCCTTTTGTGGGCCGTACGGCATCCAGTACGCGAGCTTCCAGTTCGGGCTGCCGGGCGCGGTCGCGTCGTGGACGGACTGCTCGTGGGCGGCGGTCTTGAAGTCGCCGACCGAATCGGGACCCAGCCACTCGCAGCCGGCGGCCGAGCCGACGCGGTGGCACTCGGCGCACGGCTCGATCTCGGGCGAGACCAGGTGCGAGGAGTTGACCGGATCGAGTCCACCGGAGAGTGAGATCCGCGTGTAGGGCCCGAGCGCGTGCACCGTGTCCCAGGCCGTCGTGCGCAGGTACGGCGTGTAGATGAACGGGTCGGCGTCGTGGCAGCTGGTGCTGCACGAGTCGCCGTCGGTGAAGTAGAACCGCTCGAGGTAGCCGGCGAGGTTGTCTTCGCCCGCTTCCATCAGGTCGAGGTCGGGCAGGTTGTCGTCGCTGGTCACGACGTCGATGTCGTCGAACCAACACGACGCGCCGTTGCGTCGGTTGTACATGATCACGCCCACGTCCGAGTACACGTCCATCGGCGGGCCGACCGGGTCGCGGCAGATCCACTTGATCGAGATGTTGCCCTCGCGGATCTGGCCGAGCCGGCTGCCGGTGCCGCACGTCTCGGTCAGCAGCGCCGGATTGACGCAGGTGTCCTCGGTGGTCGTCAGCTCCACCAGCGTCGGCTCGGCGCCCGACAGGTCGGCGGTGAACACCCCGAGGTCGGTGGCCTCGCTGCACTGCAGCAGCTCCACCGGCGGCATGTAGCCGTCCATCGCGGCCTTGCACCGGCACGAGTAACAGACGGCGATGCCCGCCTCGCTCGCCGTGTCGGCGCACGCCTCCGTACAGTCGATCTCGATGATGCCGTCCGTCGTGTCTTCGCTGCCCGAGCCCGACTCGTCGACCCCGCCGGAGCCGGTCGTCGCGTCGCCGGTTCCGGCAGGCCCACCCGTGCTACCGGCCGCGGAGGTTTCCGCGGCGGTGTCGCCGGATCCATCGTCGCCACACGCGGTCGCCCACGCGATCAACAAACTCGCCAATGCACGCGCACGCATTTCGATCTTCTCCTAGTGCTTGGTCACGAAGACCGGCGCGCTCCAGGCCATGCGGTCCGGGATCGCTTCGTGCACCTGCACGATGAGGAAGTGGTCGCCGCTGCCCGGCAGCTCGACCGAGATCCCCTGCCACGTGTCGGCGGCGAGCTCGGTCTGCACGGCTTCGACGACCTCGGTTCGGCCCACGGTGCCGCGCAGCACGGTGACCGCGAAGGGACCGGCGAAGTCCGGATCCGACAGTCGCACGTCGAGCGTGACCTTGCCTTCGACCGTGGTCAGGCGCTGCCCGGCGCGGATGCGGCCGTCGGCGTACACGCGCATCTGCAGGTTTTCGTCCTCGCTGGCGTACGCGGCCCGGTCGGCCAGCGCGCCCAGCAGGGCCTTCTCCGACAGCGCCGGCGCGATCACGGCGGTGCGCGAGGTGTGCCCGGCGCCCCAGTTGGCCGCGTGGTTGTCGTGGGAGGCGACCGGCGCGAGCTCGAAGCCGTGGGAGAGGTAGTACGTCCAGTCGTCGATCTTCACGAATCGCTCGACCGTGCCGTCTTCGAGCTCGGTCATGCTGGGATTGCGCGGGATCTCGGACTTGAACTCGTTGCCGCGGCTGACGGTGACCTCGATGAGTCGCGCGTACGGGGCCGAGGCCTCGCGCACGTTGGCGAGCGTCTCGGCCACGACCTCTTCGTCGGGCAGCGCGTCGCCGGCGATCCAGCTGTCCCAGACGTCGGCCAGCGGCGGATAGTCGTCGATGCCGAAGTCGTTGAACTTCTTGGTGCGCTCGCCCGCCCGCGGAATCTCCGACAGGTTGACTCCGAAGATCTGGTCCCACGCACCGTCGAGCACGGCCTCTTCTTCGTGGCGCCGGAAGGTCCGAGGGTGGTTGAGCATCAGCAGCGGGGCGTCGCCTTCGGCGGCGCGCTCGGGCAGAAAGCCGTCGTACAGGTCGGCGAAGTTGCCACGCTCCACCTTCGGGATCGCCGAGGTGCCGAGCACGTTGACGTGGTTGCCGAGGCTGTTGGTGCTCCACTCCGCCCCGGCGAGAGCCACGAACGTGCCGTCGGCCTCGCCGTTGATCGTGGCCGCGAGCTCGCGGAGCTTGCCGAAGCCGTCCTCGCTCATCGACGCGACGTCCGGCGCGTCGTCGACCCGGTCGTCGACGGAGTGGGGCGTCAACGCCATGAAGTCCATGCCGCCCACGTCGCGCGCGTACTCCCAGGCATGACGGGCCGTGTCGCCGCCGGTGACCTCCCCGCTGATATCGACGATCTCTCCTTCGACGTCGCGCTCGAGCACACCGTCGTCGAACTTCTTGCCGTTGCCGTCGTCGGCCGCGAAGTGGGCGTGCAGGTTGCCGAAGAACACGCGGGTGGCCTCGACCTCCTGCTCGGCCGCGGTGCGTCCCGCATCGAGGGACTCGGCGGTCAGCGACCACTGCCACAGTCGCTCGAAGTTGGTCGCGAACGGGGTCACCACCTCGGGCGCGTCCAGCCGCGTGTAGAACTCGTAGTTGTTGAAGAAGGCGCTGCCGGACCAGTTGCCGGAGCCGAGCACGAGCACCCGGTCGTCGATGACGGCCAGCTTGTGGTGCATGATCTGAAACAGCTCGCCGTTGGTCTGCTTGAAGCGAACGAGGCCGCCGGCGGCAAAGAAGCGATCCCAGTTCTTGCCCTTGATCTCGTCGCGGTCGGCGGCGTTGACGATCACGCGCACGGTCACGCCACGCTCCGCCGTCTGGGCGAGCAGCTTGACCGCGTCGTCGAAGACGAGGTGGTGCATCAGCACGTCCACGCTGTCTTCGGCGAGCCGGATCTGATCACGGATGAGCGAGAATGCGCTCGAGCTCGGGGTGAACTTGACCTCGTCGTTGCTGCACTTGGCCGAGTCGTCGATGCGGGCGTCGAACAGCGCCTCGAAGTTGCAGGCGAAGGCGGCCACGAGCGGGTCGTCGGCCGCCGACGTGAGCACGACCGTGTTCTCGTTGTTGATCGAGGTGCCGGTCGACGACCAGTTGTTGCTGCCCATCAGCAGCGTGGACCCGTCGACCACCATGTACTTGGCGTGCTGCAGGCCGTTGAAGCTGCTCTGGGCCTTGCCCTCGACGAAGTGGACGTTCAGGCCGGCGGCCGCGAGACGGTTGGACACGGTGTCGCCGTTCTTTTGCGCCGCGTTCATGCCCATGCGCACGGTCACCCCACGCTCGTGCGCCGCGAGCAGGGCGGCTTCGATGTCGCGGTTGGAGAACGTGAACTGGGCGACGTCGATCGAGGTCTGCGCGCCTTCGACGAGCTCGAGGATCCGCGCCACGATCTCGGAGTTGGCTTGCAGCACGTTCTTGTCGGCCGACGTGCACACGTCGCAGTGCGGCGTGGTCAGCAACACCTGCCACTGCCGTGCGTCGGCGAAGTCGTCGGCCTTGCCTCCGACCGCGGGGTCGGGGACGAAGTCGTCGCCGTCACCCGTGCCGCACGAGGCGACAAGCAAGAAAGCCGCAGCCCAAAGTCCCCGCACCGCATGCATGGCCGCGATTGTACGGGACATGTGGTCAGATGTAGGTCGCAAGTCGCAACCTCGCGAGATCACGGGTCTCGTGCCCGTGTCTGCGCGTATGCCGCGGCCTACATCCCCTTGTAGTAGAAGCGCTCTTTGATCACGCGGCCGCCCTTCCACGTGCGGACCGAGACCTCTTCGAGCCGCAGCCGCCGGCCGTCCTTGAAGGTCGCCTCGAACCACTGCTCGCAGAAGCTGACGCCGTCACCCACCGCGGTGTGGCCCAGACCCGCATCGTGCAGCTCGGCGATCGATCCGAAGAACTCCTGCTCGCGGGTGCGATTGACGTCCTTGCCGATGAAGACCTGGTCGTTCTCCATCATGACGACGTCTTCGGCGTAGAACTTCTCGAACGCCTCGAGGGCGCGACCTTGTCGCAGCAGCGCGTTGAGCTCGTCGTCGAGTGCCTCGAGATCGGTGTCGGTCATGTCGTCCCCCCGGTGACTGCGACCAGTCGCTGGTGAAGAGAAGGTGGGGCGCACAAGATCCCCATGTTGTTGGCGAGCGTGGCGCCGGCCGTCCAGTCGAGCGCCTTGCCCTCGATGTCGGTGGCGACCCGACCCGTGGCCGTCACGAGGCTGACCCCGGCGGCGTGGTCCCAGACCGGGTCGCGGCGGCTGGGGTCGTGGGGCCGGCGCAGATACACGTCGGCGCGCCCGGACGCCACGAGGGCGTACTTGACCTGACTGTCGACGGCGAGCTCCGTGAACGCGAGTCCGGCCGCGTCCATGATGCGCTGGATCTCGTCGACCTTGGTGTGCCCGGACTCGAACGAGCGGGCGACGATTGCCGGGTCGTGGCCGACGGTGGACGGGGCGACCGCCATGGTCTTGGCCGGTGCTTCCACGCTCGCGACCGTCACCACGCGTCCATCGGTCATGTACAGCGCGCCGCGTCGGTCGACCTCGGTCGCCGGTGCCTCGGGATCGACGCTCAGATGCGGGCAGCCCATCGCCGCGAACGTGGGGACGCCGTCTTCGATCCGCCCCAGGCAGATCGCGAACTGCTCGCCGCGCACGAAGCCCTTCGTGCCGTCGATCGGGTCGAGCGCCCACCACGGACCGGTGCTCGGCGGCTCGGCGCCGCCGAGGTCGATCGCCCCGAGCACGTCGTCTTCGCTCGCGTCGGGCCAGACGATGCGGACCGCCTCGCACACCTTCGCGCGCAGGGCCGGCGCACGCTGCAGCGCCCCGGTGCTCTCCTCGGCCACGACGGCCACCGGCCCGAGGGCGTCGGTCAGCCGGCGCAGCACCACGGCTTGCGCGGCGAAGTCGGCGACGGTGACCGGGCTGTCGTCGGCCTTGGTCAGGCGGGCCGGGTCGTCGTCGCGTCGCCGCACTTCGCGACACACGACCGACGCTTCGGCCACGGCCCGGCGCATGGCGTGCAAGAGCGCGGCGGGATCCGTCATCGCGCGGAGGCTACCACCTACGCCGTCAAACGGCGCTCAACGGGCGATTCGGAGCCGTCCTTCGTAGCGGCCGGCGTAGATCTCGATCTCGCGGGTGGAATCTTCGGCGTCCGGCTTGGTCTGCAGCAGCGGGCCGCCGTCGCGCGTGATGTGCCACAGGCGCCCGCCGCACACCGGCTGGGCCCGCACCTGCGTGCGCGGAAAATCGACCTGCGGCTGCAGTGGGAAGAACTCGGTGCGCAGGTACTCCGAAAGATCGTTGCGAAACGCCAGCGTCGGCTCGTCGAACGCCTTGGCGTAGGCCTCGATCTTCGGCTCCATCTCCTTGACGAGCCGGTCCACGTCGCCCTCGGAGACGATGCCGCACAGCCTCATCCCGTAGTCGATCGCGGCCTCCCGGTCGCGGTCGCGCGGGGCATCGACGAGCTCGGGCGCGAACGAGGTCGCGTCGTCGGAGTCGAACTCGAACGAAAACCCCAGCGGTGGGGTCTTCTCTTCCTGCTCGGCGATCCAATCGGGGATCTCGATCTCGAGGATCTCCACGCCGCCGGTCGGCGAGGCGGGACCACCCTTCTTGAACCGCCGTACGCTGCCGTGCAGTCGCGCGAGCCCGAACGTCTCGAACTTCTCGTCCTCGGGAGACTCGGGCATCAGCTCGACGAACACCTCGTTGCGCCCGACCAGATACGGATTGATCGGCGGCATGAAGCCGCGCGGATCCTCGCCGGCCGCGAGGCGAATGATCGGCAGACCATTGAGGCTCACGCGCGCCCGGCAGTGCTCGATCTGCAGATCGAGGTGGTAGATGGGGTGAGGCTCGGGCCGTTTCATGCGCAGCCGGACTGCAGCGCGAGCTCGCGGCCGAGGTCACGTGCTTCGTCGATCCGCTTGGCGAGCTTGGCCCCGTCGACGTAGGCGAGGAAGTCGTCCTCGCTGATCCAGTCGCGGAACCAGCGAGCGCCGATCTCGTCGAGGTCCTCGCGGATGCCGTGGGCCATCGCCTCGATGGTCTTGCGATCCCGTCGCATCGTGGGGCTGGCGTCGAGCTTGTCGGTCAGCCGCGAGGCGATGTCCTTGATCGGCCACTTGTAGTCGGACTTGAACATGCTGCCCGAGGGACGGAACACCCGAATGTTGAGGCCGCGGGTGAGCGCCGCTTCCAGGATCTGCTCGATCCGCGAGCGCGGGATGAACGGCGGGTTGTACTTCTCCGGCTCCGGCCACTGCACTTGCGTCAGCGTCTGCGCCTGGATCGGCTGCCATTGCTTGGTCTTGGTGCCGCCCAGACCGAACAGGCCCACGGAGACCTTCGCCCGGAACACGAGGCCGAGCCACTGAATCTGGCCGTTGAGGCTGATCGGGCGGTTGGCGTCGTTGATCGAGACGTCGCCGTTGTACTGCAGGCCCGTCTCGCCGTGGCCTTCGATCTGCACGAGGTAGCCGGCCTCGAAGCGGACGCCGACCTGGCCCTTGATGCTCGACTCGACGGGGATCTTGACCGTGGCCTCGGCCTCCGGCGACGGACGGCTGCCGCTGATCGACACCTTGAGCTCGCCGAGCACGGCCACGTAGACCTGCGCCGCGAACGTCAGGCCCGAGATGCCCACGCCGGCCTCGAGCTTGACCGAGAAGATCGTCATCTCGATGCAGACGTCGACCCAGCGGTACGCGCGGTGGTCGGTGTGCTCCTTCCAGCCCCAGGCCACGATGAGTGAGCCCTGCATGAGCTGGAAGTTGATGTCCGCGTAAAAGCCCACCTTGGGCACCACGTCCATCAGCGAGTCGATGACGCGGTTGAAGCTGTTGGCGAGCCAGAAGAACTTCGCCAGCATCTCCGCGCGGTCGAACGCGATCTCGGCCCCGTCGCTGCGCTCGAGCTTGACCGCCTGCACCACGCGCGTGCGCTGGACCGCGCCCACCTCCACGACGGTGCCGTTCTTGGGGTCGTCGGAGCCCCAGCCGCGCACGGCGGTGCCCTTGAACGACGAGGGGCTCCACGACGAGACGTTCTCGGTGACCGTGGCTTCGTGGAACTTGGTGGAGAAGCCGTCGGCCTTGTTGTGCTCGATCTTCTCGTCGTACTTGGCGCCGGCCGAGAAGCTGCGCATCGGCGGCAGCGAGAAGGTGAACTTCCAGTGGTAGGGGTAGTGAACGTCGACCGTGATCGGCGTGGGGCCCTCGGTGATCCGATACTTGGTCACCGAGTTGAAGGCCTGCCAGTACGCCGGCCGAAGGAAGTTCACGTAGTCCTTCTCGCCGAGGTATTCGACCTCCACGGGGTAGCGCGTGTAGGCCCCGTCCGCGCCGTTGGAGTTGGCCGCCACCGTGGCGCCCCCCGTGGGCGTGGCCTGGAGCGCACCGGGCGGTGGCTTGTAGTCGTCGCGGTACAGGACCTGCACGACGTCCTTGAGATCGAACGCCTTGCCGTCACCGTCGGGAACGACGTGGATGTACGTCCCGCGCTCCAGCGTGCGCGGGTCGTCGTCGATCATGTGTTTGCACTGGATGTTCCAGTCGAGGATCTTCTCCTCGGGCGGCTCGGGCGGTGGCTGCGGCTCGGGCTCGGGATCGGGACCGGCGAGATCCTTGAGCGGTACGCCGCGATCGAACGGGCTGACGAGCGCCGGCTGCTTGAACTGCTCACGCTGCCGATAAAGGTAGAGATCGCCGCGCGCGATGCCCTCGACGAGCAGCCGCACGATGTCGTGCGGCGTCGGAGGTGTCCACGCGTACGCATCGCGCGGCACGTGTTGGAGCACGAGCTGCTGTAGCTGATGCAAGTTGTGGGGTTCGGCCGCGAGCAGCCGCAACGCCCGCAGCTGGTCGAACAGCTTGGCCGCCGAAAGCGAGTGTCCGTGCCCTGGCATCGCCCACGACGACAACTCGTAGACTTCACCAAAGGGCCCTCGCAAAACCGTCAGTGTCCGATAACCCCCTACCTTTGACCGTACGCTGGAGCCGGGCGTCTTTCAACGGGATCACCGCGGACACTTTGCCCGCGGCCGCGGCGCAGCCCACCGACACTACGTCGTGCGGCCTACGGCGATCGCGCTACGGCGGGCCGAGACGCGCGATCGGCCAGAAGCGGCCCGCGCCGGCATCTGCCGAGGTCCCTGCGAACAGGGAGATCGAACCGCGCGGCATCGCGGCGTCCTCGCCGGTGGGCAGCCATAGCGACACGCGCAACTGGGGGTCGTCGGTCATCACGTCGTCGGGCACGACCAGCGGCAGCGTCAGTGGTGGATCGAGCATAGTGATCTCGAGCGTCTGCGTGATCTGATCGACCGTCACCGATCCGATCCCCTCCCAGCGCTCGTCGAGCACGCCGTCGCCGGTGGTCAGCGCGATCGTGACGTCGTAGTCGACGAACGAAGGGCAGGCCAAGCGTTCCTCGTCGCGTCCGCCCACGCGCATTCCCTCGCGTACGGTCGGCATGTCGCCGATCTGCAGCTGCAGGGTGAAGCTGGTGACGCCGATGGGCGCCATGTCGTTGAGCTCCTGCACGTCGCTCTCCCAGGCCAACTCGCCGACGCGCGGGAGCTGCAGGTCCTCGCGCAACCCTCCGATGTCGACGTTGCCGAAACGCTCGTCGACGGTGGCGGGGCGCTCGGTGAACTCGCACTCGGCCTCGTCGCCGCAGCCGGACCCGAGCGCGACTGCGATGGCGACCGCGGCGATCAGTTGCCGCGCATCATCTGCCACAGCACCCTCGCGACGATGAGGCCGAGAAAGACCATGCCGACGATGCGGCCGATCTCGTAGGAGGACATGGTGAGCAGGTTGGGGGCGGGCACGGTGTCCATGGTAGCGCGCCGGTCCGCCGAGGTGTTCGCGCCGTGACGGCCTGCATGGTTGCAGCGCCGCGCGCGACCGCCCTGGGCTACCGTAGCGGCCATGGTCGCCCCCTCTCACCCCGCCGCCGACGCCACCGACCTGCCGACCGCGTGCGTGCTGTGCAGCCACAACTGCGGATTGCGAGTCGACGTCGCCGACGGCCGGATCCGC
This sequence comes from uncultured Pseudomonadota bacterium, assembly GCA_937896535.1. Lineage (GTDB taxonomy): Bacteria > Myxococcota_A > Polyangia > Nannocystales > Nannocystaceae > CALBMM01. The sequence goes on along the minus strand of CALBMM010000155.1, from coordinate 119,870 downwards.
GACGTGCGTGCGGATCCGAAGAATCCCTTCACGCGCGGGTACAGCTGCAACAAGGCCTACTCGATCGCGCGCTACGTTCACCACGCGCAGCGCGTGGAGCGACCGCTGCGGCGGCGCGCGGACGGCTCGTTCGAGGAGATCACGTGGACCGAAGCGCTGCGCGAGATCGGCGAGCGCCTCGCCCGGATCCGGCGCGAGCACTCGCCGCGGGCGATCGCCCTGGCCGGGATCGGCGGGCAGGGCAACCATATGGACGGCCCGTTCGCGACCGCGTTCATGCGGGCGGTGGGCTCGCCGTGGATCTTCAATGCACTCGCGCAGGAGAAGACGCAGCACCCGCTCGTCGACGGTTGGATGATGAACGCGCCGCCGACCCGCTACCTGCACGGCGACATCGAGCGCTCGGCGTTCATCCTCATGCTGGGCACGAACCCGGTGATCTCCAATCGAGGTCTGCGCCCGACCGAGGTCGTCAACGAGATCCACGCCGACCCGAACAAGACGCTCGTCGTCGTCGACCCGCGACAGACGGAGACGGCACGCAAGGCCGACCGGCACCTGGCGATCCGGCCGGGTACGGACGTGGCGCTGCTGCTGGCGCTCGCCGCCGTGATCGTCGGGGAGGGGCTGCACGACGCCGACTTCGTGCACGCGCACACCGTGGGCTTCGAAGGCCTCGCGACCGCCCTGGCGTCCGTCGACGTCGACGAGATGTGTCGACGCGCCGAGCTCGACCCCACCGAGGTGCGCGAGGTGGCGCGCGGGTTCGCGAAGGCCGAGAGCGCCACCGTGTTCTGGGACCTCGGCGTGGAGCAGGCGCCGTATTCGACGCTGCTGTCGTACCTGATGCGCGTCCTGCTGGTCGTCACGGGCAACCTGTGTCGTCCGGGCGGTGCGTACTTTCTGTCGACGTTTCTCACCGACCCCGGCCCGCGCAGTCGTCCGGCCACGCTGGCGCCCCAGTCGGGGATCCCCGGGCTGCCGATGTTCGGGCAGACCGGCTACTACTCGCCGAACCTGCTCGCCGAGGAGATCGAAGCCGATCACCCCGAGCGCATCCGGGCCGTCATCGTCGAGGGCAGCAATCCGATCGTGCAGTACGCCGACGCCAATCGGATCGAGCGCGCCCTCGACAAGCTCGACCTGCTCGTGGTGATCGAGCCGTCGATGTCGGAGACGGCACAGATCGCCGACTACGTGCTGCCCACGCCCACCGGCTACGAGAAGTGGGAGTGGGCGATGTTCCCCAAGGGCTACCCGGAGATCTACGCGCAGCTGCGACCCCCGGTCGTGCCGCGCGTGGGAGAAGGCTTGCCCGAGCCCGAGCTGTACCACCGCCTCGCGTTGGCGATGGGGGTGGTGCAGCGCGCGCCCGCGCCGTTGCGTCAGCTGACGAAGGTGGCCAGTCCCCGCAAGCTCGGGACCGCGTTCTTGGTGGCCGTGACCGCGTGGGCCAACAAGACCGGTCGCAAGGCGGATGCACTGTTTTGGATCTACGAGCTGGTCGGGCCGCATCTGGCCCATCCCTCGCTCGTGGGACCGTGGGGCGCCTGCCACATGTTCGCGCGCGGTCGCGAGGCGGACGTGCACCGCAGCCTCGGCGATCGGCGCAAGGGCTTCGCGCTCGGTGAGCACATGTTCGAGCTGCTGCTGTCGCATCCGGAGGGCGTGGAGCTGGCCCGCGTCGACCCGCAGGCCGACCTCGAGACGAACGTGCGCCATCCCGATGGCCGGATCCGCCTCGCGGTGGCGCCGATGCTCCACGAGATCGAGCGAGCGATCGCCGACCCGCTGCGCGCCCCGGCCGAGTATCCGTGGGTGCTGCAGGCCGGGCGGCGCACGCGGTGGAACGCCAACTCGATCCAGCGCGACCCGAAGTGGCGCAAGGGACGGGGTCCGCACTGCCCGCTGTACGTGCACCCGGACGATGCCGCGAAAATCGGCGTGGCCGACGGCGCACAGGTGCGGGTCCACAGCCCCGCGGGCGAGGTGCGGGTGCCGCTGGCGATCGACGCGACGATGCGACCCGGGCACGTCGCGATCCCCAACGGCTTCGGCACGCGCTGGCCCGACGATCGCGGTGAGCTCGTCGACGTCGGGGTCAACGTCAACCGTTTGACTTCGACGCTCGCACGGGATCCGTTCACCGGGATCCCGCACCACAAGTTCGTCATGGTGCAGATCGAGCCGGCGTAGCGCCGTCGGCGTGCGGCCGCGCCGTTTCGCAGTAGACTCGCGTGCCCCCATGCACGTCGCCGAGTCCGCCGTCACCGCCGTCACCGTGTACCGACGCGGGGCCATCGTCCTTCGCGAGGCCACCGTGGCCCCCACGGACGGCCGATTTCCGGCGCAAGTGCGCATCGACGGCCTGCCCCTGACCCTCGACGACGGATCCGTGCAGGTCGAGGTCGTCGGCGCGGGACCGGGCGCGCCGATCGCCCACGACTTGCGGATGACCGTCGGCGTGCCGCCCCAGGACCCGAAGCTGCCGCCGCCCGACGACGCCGAGCTCGACGCGGCCCGGCTCGCCCTCGCGATCGCCGAGCGCCGGCTCCAGGATCTGCATCGTGCGCGCGCCCGCGTCGACGAGCTGTCGATCGCACCGCGCGGCGAGCCCGAAGAAGGCAAGCCGCCGCAGCGCTCTCCCACCGCCGCCCGCCTCGGGTTGCTCGAGCTTCGGCGCGCCCGAGCCGACGCCCTGCATGCGCGGATCGAAGAGGCGATCGTGACCGTCCACGAGGCGCGTGAGCGGTTCGAGACTCTGCAGGAGCGCCGGCGGATCGCCTCCGACGACCGCAACGTGCGGACCCACGAGATCCGCAAGGCGGCGGTCGTGGGGCTGCACCACGAAGGCGCCGCGACGGCGCCGATCGTCCTGCGATTGCGCTATCGCGTGGAGGGAGCCCGGTGGGCGCCGTCGTACACCGTGCGTCTCGACCGCGAGATGACGCGCGGGCAGCTGCAGGTGCGCGCGCTCGTCTCGCAGGCCACGGGCGAGGACTGGACCAACGTCGCGCTCACGCTGTCGACCGCATCGCCGCAGCAGTGGACCGAGCTGCCCGAGCTGCGTTCGATGCGGATCGGCCGGGCCCAGCCGCCGCCGCCCAAGACGGGCTGGCGTCCGCCGCCGATCGGCACCGCCGAGTTGTACGCCGACTACGATCGCGCGCTCGGTCGTCGCCCCGTCCGTCGTCCGGGTCCACCGCGGCCGCCCGTCCCTCGACCTTCCGCGGCCCCGCAGGCGGCGGCACCCGGCCATGCGGTGCCGATTGCGGACGAGGAGCCCGCACCCGCCATCGCGCGCAGCGGCGCGGCACCACCGGGACTCGCGGCCCCGCCACCGCCCCCGTCCGCCCCGCCTGCCCCCGTGCTCGAGCAGCAAGCGTTGCGGGCTCGCGCCGCCGTGGCGGATGCCATGCCCCACGGTCCACCGATGGTGGCGCCCGCGTCTCGCGGCGCCAAGGGGGGCGGGCTGGGCAGCCTCATCGGCGGCGCGGTCGATGGAATCGCGGCGGCGTTCGGCGGCGGAGGCGGACCTGCCCAGGGCTTGGTCGACGACGCGTTCGAGCCGGCCCAAGCGGCGTCGGGAATCGTCGCCGGCCGAGATCTCCTCGACTACGCGCGGCTGTCGATGCCGGCCGCCCACGAACCGGGTCGCGGCACGCTGACGAAGGTGGGACCGCGCGCGATGTACCAGCAAGTGGTGAGCGCGTCGGTTCAGCTCGACGTCGCGTTCACGCAGATCCGCACCGCGATCTCGGGGGCACGCGCGCTCGAGGCACGCAACGCCCCCGCGCGTCATCACTGGCCCGAGGGCGACAAGGGCTTCGACTACGTCTACGTCACCGATGCGGCCGTCGACGTGCCGAGCACCGACGCGCAGACGTCGATCCCCGTGCTCGCGCGCGCGAGCGAAGCGACCCCGCGGTTCGTCACCGTGCCGCGCGAGTCGCAGGACGTGTTCCGCATCGTGGCGTTCCGCAATCCTCTGGACGCTCCGCTGTTGCCCGGACCGGCGGACGTGTACGTCGACGGCAAGTTCGCACTGACCTCCGACGTCGAGCTGACCCCGACCGGCGGTCGGATCGAGCTGGGGTTGGGCGTGGAGCAGGCGATCAAGATCGCCCGCAACGTCGAGTTCGCCGAGGACACCGCGGGCCTCATCAAGAAGCACCACGAGCTGTCGCACCGGATCCGCATCGAGCTCCGCAACAATCTGGCGAGGCCGGCGCTGGTCGAGGTTCGCGAGCGGCTCCCCGTGGTCCCCGATCGCTTCGAGAGCGACATCGAGGTGGAGGTCGAGGACGTGCAGCCGCCGTGGGAGGACTACGAGCCCAAGGACACGCCCCTGCGAGGCGGCCGGCAGTGGCGCGTGGAGGTTCCCGCCGGGGGCAGCCGCGAGCTGTCGGCGCACTGGGTGGCCAAGATCCCCAACCAGCACGAGCTGATCGGTGGCAACCGGAGGGAGAGCTGACATGGGCGAGCCATCGATCGCATCCACGGGCGGCGAGTCAGGTACGGACGGCGTGGCGGAGCTCTCCGCGGAGATCGCCGTCGCGGAGGTGACCCTGCTCGAAGACCGCGCCGTCGTTCGTCGGCGCGGCAGGCTGATGCTGCCGCCCGGACGCAGCCGTGTGCACATCGGGTCGGTCGCGCCGGTGTTGGTCGACAAGACGCTCGCCGGCGAGCTCACGACCCCGGACGGCGAGCCGGTGCCCGACGGCGTCGACGTTCGCGACGTCAGGCTCGTCCGCAAGTGGATCACCCAGGATGCCGATCGCCCCGCCGATGTGGCCGAGCTCGCCGCCGAGATCCGCGACAAGGCCCGCGACAAGGACGCGCTGGTGCACCGTCTGCAGGTGATCGACGCGCAGGTCGAAGCGCTGTCGGCCCTCGCGGCGCAATCGATCGACGAGCTCAACGTCGATGTCGGCTGGGGCCGCGGCGATCTCCAGGCCGCTTCTGCCGAGCTCGAGGATCTCGACGGCCGCATCGCTGCGCTCGGCCAGGAGCGCTGCGAGGTCGAGGAGCGACGTCGCCTCGCCCAGCGCGATCTCGACGACCTGCGCCGGCTCGAAGCCGGGACGGCGAATCTGGACGCCGTCGCCTCGGCCGCACTGATCGCCGAGCTGGTCAACGGCACGGATGCACCGATCGACGTACGGCTGCAGATCGACTATCTGGTTCCCGGCGCGATGTGGCGGCCTTGGCACACGGCGCGCCTGGTCGAGGATGCCGACGGTGCTCGCGTGTCGCTGCGCACCGACGGGTGCGTGTGGCAGGCGACCGGCGAGAACTGGAACGACGTGCAGGTGCGGTTTTCCACCGAGCGTCCGTCGCTGGGCGTGTCACCTCCCACGCTGCAGACCGACGAGCTGGCGATCCGCAAGCGCGCGTCGACCGTAGAGGTGCAGGCGCGCGATCAGAAGATCCACGCCGCGGGTCTCGACGGCGAGTCGGCCACCGCGGCGGTCGACGACGAGCTACCCGGGATCGACGACGGCGGTGACGCGCTCGAGCTGAAGGGGCGGGCCCGCGCGAGCATCCCCGGTGATGGTCGTCCGCACCGGATCCCGATCGACGAGTTCGAGACGTCCGCCGATGCGCAGTGGGTGTGCACGCCCGAGCTCGCACTGGCGGTGATGCTGCGGTCGCGCCAGGTCAACGCCGGCCGCGGTCCGTTGCTGGCCGGCCCGGTGGATCTGGTGCGCAACGGCGGCCTCGTCGGTCGCACGTCGGTGCTGTTCGTCGCGCCCGGCGAGCGATTCGAGCTCGGATGGGGCCCCGACTCCACACTGCGCGTGACCCGGGACGTCGAGCACCTGCCGCACGAGCGCAAGACGCTCAGCTCGTGGACCCGCAAGCCGCGCAAGGTGACCGTCAAGCTCAGCAACCTCGCGCCCGATCCACGACCGCTGAAGGTCAAGGAGCGCATCGCGGTGTCGGAGGTCGACAAGGTCGAGGTCGAGCTCGTCGAGGCCAGCCACGGGGCCAAGGCCGACGACGACGGCTTCGTGACCTGGGATGCGCGCGTGCGAGGTTTCGGCCACGACGAGCTCGAGCTGTCGTGGACGCTCGTGGTGCACGACGACGTCGTCGGGTTGTGACCCGTCCGTCGTCACTGTCGCGACAGCAGCCCACGCACGGCCGCGAACGGACGGACGCCGCCGACCATGCCGGCCGCCTTCTTGAACGCGCCCATCGTGCGAAAGCCGACCGAGGCCGCCACCTGCTCCAGATCCGCGAGGCCCCCGCGCACGGCGGCCTGCGCCCGACGAACGCGACGCAGCGTGACGTATTCGGACACATCGGCACCCACGACGTCTTGGAACTCCTCGCGGAACGCGTGCCGCGGGATCCCGGCGATCTGTGCGAGCTCGGCCACGGTCCACGGATGGGCGAGGTCGCCTTCGATGGCCTTGAGCGACGCGCGCACGCCGGCGGAAGCGAACATCGAAAACAGCCCGTACGTGTCGCCGTCTTCCCCCGCGAGGCGCTGCAGCAGCTTGGCGCCGATCGCCTCGCCGAGCCGGCACACGATGTAGCGCTGGCCCAGCCCCGGCACGATCGCCAGCTTGGCGGCGAGCATCATCAGCTCGAGCAGATCTTCGCCCGGCCGCTGCACGACTTCGATCATCGGCTCGGTGCGCGGCGCCGTTAGGCCCGCGCGGCTGGGGACCGCCAACGGCATCGTCAGCAACACGGTGTCGGCTCCGCCCCCGGCGGTGTGGGTGTGGATCCGGCCGCCGGCAATCGCATCGGAGGGCGCGTCGACGAGGTGGCGGTCGGCGATCGGCCACTTGCTCACGACCAGGTGCGGCAGATCGTGGGGCATCACCGCCGCGCCCCCGGAGGGGATCTTCACCGGCTTGTCCCCGATGCCCACCACGAACGCTTCGCCGTGGACGACCGTGTGCACGATCGCGTTGCCCGAGCCCGGATAGCGGATCCCCCACGGCGCCCGCAGTGACCAGCGCTCCACGCCGGTGCAGGTCAGACCGGAGCCCTCCGCGATGTCACTGAGGGGATCGGACGCGGGGGCGTGGTCGGTCACGAGGCTCGGCATGGCGCGATGATGCTACGACCGATCGGGGCCGGGCGTTGTTCCCGGCCCCGAGTCCGTCGAAGGCCCGGTGAGACGTTGGACGGGCGCTCAGGCCTCGTCGCCGTCGGAACCGTCGTCGCTCGCGCCTTCGGGCTCGCCCTCGGGCTCGGTCGTCGCCGACGCGGCCGCGTCCGCCGACGCGTCGCTGGCCTCGCCGTCGTCCTCTTCCTCGTCGATGCGCGCCGCGGCCACGACCCGCTCGCCGTCGTCGAGTCGCATGATCCGCACGCCCTGGGTGTTGCGACCCAGCACGCTGATCCCGTCGACCGGAGTCCGGATCACCTTGCCCGACGAGGTGATCACCATGATCTGGTACTCGGGGCGGACGAGGAGGTTGGCCACGACCGGGCCGTTGCGCTCGCTGACCTTGATCGTGATGAGGCCGAGGCCGGCGCGTGTCTGCGATCGGTAGTCGGTCGAGGCGGTGCGCTTGCCGTAGCCATTGGCGCACAGCGTGAGCACGTCGTGGTCGTCGTCTTCGGACAGCGTGTTGAGGGCGACGACCTGGTCGCCGTCGCGCAGTCCCATGCCCCGCACACCGCGGGCGTTGCGGCCCATCGGACGCGTGTCGTTCTCGTCGAACCGGATCGCCATGCCGTTGGCGCTCGACAGCATGATGTGCTGCTTGCCGTCGGTGAAGCGCACGGCGATGAGGCGGTCGTCGTCGTCGATGTTGACCGCGATGAGCCCCGTGGTCCGGATGTTGCTGAACTCCGTGAGCTGCGTGCGCTTGACGTAGCCGGCCGCCGTGGCGGTGACGATGAAGTGCTCGTCGTCGATCTCGTCCTCGTTGTACGGGACCATCTCGAGGACCTTCTCGCCGTCGCGCAGCTCGAGGAAGTTGACGAGGGCCTTGCCCGGGCCGTCGCGGCGGCCGACCGGCAGCTCGAACACCCGCTTGCGGAACACGCGGCCGGTGTCGGTGAACATGAGCAGGTTCGCGTGCGCCGTCGCGTTGATCACGGAGGTGATCACGTCGTCGTCGTCGCGTCCGCCGCCGCTCTTGACGCCCTTACCGCCACGGCCCTGCACCCGATACTCCTCGGTGGGCAGGCGCTTGATGTAGCCGTTGCGCGTGAGCATCACGACCATCGGCTCGTCGGCGACGAGGTCGATGGGCTCGATGTCGTCGACCGCTTCGATGATCTCGGTGCGGCGCGAGCCCTTGTCGTCGGGGCCGCCGGGGCCGGAGTCGCGGCCTTCGGGGTCGCCGTACTCGTAGCGGATCGCGGACAGCTCGTCGCGGATGACCTTCATCAGCACGCCGATGTCGGCGAGGATTTCCTCGAGACGGGCGATCTCGGCGCACAGCTCGCGGTACTCGCCCTCGACCTTCTCGCGCTCGAGACCGGTCAGCCGCTGCAGTCGCATGTCGAGGATCGCCTTGGCCTGGCGCTCCGAGAGCTGATACGGGCCTTCCTTGGCCTTGGCGATCTCCTCGGCCGGACGACCGCAGCGCTCGAGGAACCCGCCGAAGCCTTCGAGCTTCTCGGCCATCAAGGCGGCCTTGGCGGTGTCCCCGTCGCGCGAGCCCCGGATGATCGCGATGATCCGGTCGATCGCGTCGATGGCGACGCCGATGCCCTCGACGATCTCGCGGCGCTCGATCGCCTTGCGCAGATCGAACTTCGTGCGCCGCGTGACGACGGTGCGCCGGTGGTCGATGAAGTGCGTGAGCGCGGACTTGAGGTCGATGACCTGCGGCCGACCGTTGACGATCGCGATCATGTTGATCCCGAACGAGGTCTGCAGGTCCGTCATCTTGTACAGGTTGTTGAGCACGACCTGCCCGGCGGCGTCGCGCTTGACCTGAATCCAGATCCGCATGCCCGTGCGGTCGGAGTAGTCCTGGATGTCGGAGACCCCCTCGAGCCGCTTTTCGCGGACGAGCTCGGCGATGCGCTCGATGAGGCGCGTCTTGTTCACCTGGTAGGGGATCTCGGTGACGATGATCGACTCGCGCCCCTTGGCGTCCTCTTCGATCGCGCAGCGGGCCCGCACGGAGATCGAGCCACGACCCGACGCGTAGGCCGACATGATGCCGGCGCGGCCGATGATCATGCCGCCGGTGGGGAAGTCGGGTCCCTTGACGTGCTCCATCAGCTCGCGCACGCCCAGGTCCGGATCGTCGATGAGCGCGATGCAGGCGTCGACGACCTCGGTCAGGTTGTGCGGCGGGATGTTGGTCGCCATGCCGACCGCGATCCCGACCGCGCCGTTGAGGAGCAGGTTCGGCACCTTGGTCGGCAGGACCGAGGGCTCGAGCTCCTTGTCGTCGTAGTTGGGAACCCAGTCGATGGTGTCTTTTTCGAGGTCGGCGAGAAGCTCCGAGGTGAGCTTCTGCATCCGCACCTCGGTGTAGCGCATGGCCGCCGGAGAGTCGCCGTCGATCGATCCGAAGTTGCCCTGCCCGTCGACCAACGGGTTGCGCATGGAAAAGTCCTGCGCGAGGCGAACGAGGGCGTCGTAGACCGCCGAGTCGCCGTGCGGGTGGTACTTGCCGATGACGTCGCCCACGACGCGGGCGGACTTCTTGTACGCCTGCTGGTGCGTGTTCTTGAGCTGGTGCATCGCGAAGAGGATTCGGCGATGCACCGGTTTGAGGCCGTCGCGCGCGTCCGGGAGCGCGCGCGAAATAATGACGCTCATGGCGTAGTCCAAAAAGGAGCTACGCATCTCGTCTTCGATGTTCAGCGCGGTCTTGGACTCGTTGGCCATAGCCTGCGAAAGGGCGTGAAGAATACAGGTCTCGCGGCCGGCGTGAAAGGCGCCCAGGCCACGAATATCGGGCCCTGATGCGTCTTTTCGGGGTTATCGTTGCACCCCCGCTTCTCGCCCGGGACGATCCGATCTCGACCCCATGGATTTGTCGGCAAACGCGGCGTTGCAGCCCTACGAGGTCACGGCCGAGATCGGCAGCGGCGCGGTCGCGACCGTGGTCCGGATGGTCGAGCGTGCGACCGGCCACCAGTACGCCGGCAAGATCTTGCACGACCGGCACCTGCGCGACGGTGGCGCCAATCGGCGGTTTCAACGCGAGGCCGAGCTCACGAGCACGCTCGTGCACGAAAACCTGGTGCGGGTCTACGGCATCCAGTTCCTCGGCGGCCGTCCGGTGCTGCTCATGGAGCTCGTCGAGGGCCCGACGCTCGCCGACCACCTCGCGCGCACGGGACCGATGGACGCCGACACGGTCGAGGCGCTGACGCTGGGGATCGCCAAGGGCCTTTCGTTCGCGCACGCCAAGGGCGTGATCCACCGCGATCTCAAGCCCGCGAACATCCTGCTCGCGACCGCGTCCGACGGATCGCTCGTCCCCAAGATCGCCGACTTCGGCATGGCGCGCGCGTCCTCGTTCGCCAGCGCCGACAAGGGCGCGCTGACCGTGCTCGGCACGCCGCAGTACATGGCACCGGAGTGCCTCGAGCCTCTGGCCGTCGACCCGCGCACGGACTTGTACGCGCTCGGGTGCATCGCCTACGAGATGGCGACCGGCCAGCCGCCCTACGGGGGCGCCACGCCGTTCGCGGTCCTGGACCAACATCGCAACGCGCCGACTCCCGAGCTGCCGGAGTCGATGCCGCGCTCGCTGGCGCACCTGATTCGCAAGCTGCTGTCGAAGTCCCCGGGTGATCGTCCGCAATCGGCCGGCGCGGTCGTCGACATGCTCTCGGACGGCCGCGACGGAGCGCTGGTGCCGGTCGGGTCGCGCGCGATGGCGCCGAGCCCGGATGCGATCGCCGAGGGCAAGTGTGCGCGGTGCGGCGCCGAGGTCCTGCGCGAGGTTCGGTTGTGCTTTCGCTGCGGGTTGCCGCAGCTGTCGGTGAGCCCGGGCGACTGGTCGGTCTTCGTGACGGGCCCCGGACGCGAGTCCAACAAGCTCGACAGCCCGCTGCGCGATCGCCTGCTGGCCTGGCTTTCGGCCAACGCGTCGCTGGGCATCGACGCCTCGCCGCTGGAGCGCACGATCCCTCGCTTGCCCTTCGTGCTCGCGCGCAGTCTCGACGAGCGCAGCGCGTCCTCGTTCGTGGCCTCGCTGGAGGCGCTCGGCTTTTCTGCGATCGCGAAGCGGGGCGGGCGACTGGCCTACGAAGGCATGACGCGCAAGGTCAACAAGCTCGCGCTGCGTCGCATGACCGTGCCCTTCGCGATCCTGGCGGCCCCGGCCGTGGCCAACCCGCTGTTTCTGATCGGGTCGGTGCCGCTGCTGCTGCTCGCGGCGCCGATCGCCTGGGGCGTGACGGCGGCGGTGACCGGGCGCGAGGCGATCCGGATCGGCGCGGGCCAGGCCTCGTCGCTGCCGGCCTCGGTGCAAAAGCGCCTCGGCACGATGCACGGCGCGGTGCAGCAGATCCGCGAGCGTCGCCACCGCGAGGCGCTGCGTGCCGTCGTGCACCGGGTCGTCGAGCTCGGCCGAGGCGTGAAGTCCGATCCCGAGCTGGAGGCCGAGATCGATCACGCGCTGTCGCTGGCGACCGGCGCCGCGCTGCGCATGGACGAGCTCGACGCGATGATGAGTCGGCCCGACTTCAATCCCGCCGACCCCACGCACCGCGACCTGATGCACGAGCGCGACATGTGGTCGGCGCGGTTGCTCGATCTCACGGCGACCCTCGACTCGTTCGTGGCGCGCCAGGCCAGCGCGCGGGCGATGCTGCGTGCGGCCGACGGCGACGACGCGCTCGACGATCTGCGGGCGACGGTGGAGGCCCTCGAGGAGGTCCAGCAGCGGTGACCTTGCCGTTCCTTCCCTGGCCACACGAGGTGCTCGCGGGCCCGATCGACGAGGGCAGCGAGCAACGCTGGAAGGTCCGCTCCGAGGACGGCCGCCGCTTGCTGGTGGGGCAGCTCGCGCCGGACCTGGCCAAGGACGAGTCGATTCGGCGTCGCTGGGTGCGGGACGCGGAGCGACTGCAGGCGCTGGCCGTGCACACGGTCGCGCCGATCGTGGAGATCGGACCGAGCCCCGACCCGCGCGATCCGGCCGCCGACCCACCGTGGCGCGCCCGCCTCGATCCGGAAGGCGAGACGCTGCAGCAGTGGCTGGCGCGGGCTCCGGTGACGCTCGAGGAGTTCACGGCGGTGTTCGTGGGCGTGGCCGATGCGGTGCACGCCGTGCATCGGCAAGGCGCGGTGCTGCGTGACCTCCGGCCCAGCCAGATCGTGCTGACCTCGGACCGTCGCGTGGTCCTCACCGACGTGGGGCTGTCGCGGGTCGACGTGCTGTCGAGCCATACCGCCTCGAGCCTGCTGATGCAGGGCTCGGCCTACGCCGCGCCCGAGCAGGTGCACAAGACGGCGGTGGACCAGCGCTCGGACCTGTACTCGCTCGGCGTGATGATGTGGCAGGCGCTGACCGGCCAGCTGCCGTTCGGTGAAGGCCCGGCCTTCCTGCGCGAGCGCACGCCGCTGGCATCGCTGCGTTCGGTGCGACCCGAGGTGCCGGCCGCGCTCGACAGCTTGCTGCACGCGTGTCTGGCCGAGGTCCCGCACCGTCGCCCGGACACCGCCGCCGATCTGACCTGGGTCCTGCGGGGCGGTGCGCCCACGTCGATGCTCGAGCTCGCGACCACGATCTGCCAGCACTGCGGCACGCGACTGCGGGTGGGCCAGCGGCTGTGCCTCTCGTGCGGGCGCGTGTCGGTCAAGTTCAAGGCGGCCGACGCGGGCGCGGACGAGTACGGGCTCGACCTGGTGGGCCTGGACGAGGACGCCAAGAAGCTCAAGTACCTGCAGGGGCTGATCATGGACATCTCCGAGGCGCCGATCCGGCCGCCGGAGTTTCTCGTCGGCTCGATCCACATGTACTCGGACGACGAGCGCATCCAGCGGATCCGGGTGCCGGCGCGGCTGTACGGCAACCTCGACGGCGAGACGGCGCGCGAGCTCGAGGCGTCGATGAAAGCGGAGGGACTCGACGTGGCGGTGGTGGGCAAGGCCGACGTGCGTCGCTCGGCCCTCGCGGCGCTCGGCGTCGTGGTGACGACGACGATGCTCATCACCCTCTTCGCCGTGATCGAGGCGTGGGTGGCGATGGGGCTGTCGATCGGCTTCGGGGCGTTGCTGAGCCTGATGGCGATCTCGCGGTACCAGTCGCGGCGCTCGTGGGTCGAGCGCTCGCTGCCGCGGTACCGGCTGCGCTCACTGCCGGCCGCGCTGCCGGCCTCCGACCCGCTCGTCGCTCGACTCGCCGCGTTGCTGCAGGAGGGCGTCGCCGCCGACACGCGCGAGGTCGTCGGCGAGCTCGCGCTCGTGGTGCAACGGTTGGTCGACCATCGCGCCCGCTTCGTGCGGGACCCGACCGAGGTCGACATGCTCACCGCCCCGGTCGAGCCCCTCGTCGGACAGATCGAGCGCCTCGTCGGCGAGCTCGTCGCGATCGGGGCCGAGCTCGACGGGCTGGACGAGGGCGCGATGGTCCGTGCCCTGGCCGCGAGCGAGGCGCGGGCGGAGCCGGGGGAGAAACGCCGTCCGATCCTGGAGGGACTGGACCGCCTGCGCGCCCTCGAAGACCGCCGCGGTGCCGTCTTCCACCGCTTGCTCGAGGCCAAGTCGCTGCTGACCCGCTCCGTACAGATGGGCTTGGCGGTCCACGACGACGCCAACGAGCACGAGCGACAGGTCGCACTCGCCGTGGCGACCCTGGACGGACGCGCCGCCTGAGCGGTTGCGGCGTAACGGCACGGCACCGCGCGTGGTAATTCGGAGCTAGATGTCGCCGCTTGCCAACGCCGCCGGCAAGTTCGCCGACAAGCTGGTCGAGCTCCTCGAAGTCTTCGACCTGTCGTTCTTCGTGTCGGGCGCAGTGGCGGTCGGCGCGGGCGCGATGATGTTCGGCGTCACGCCGTTCGACCTGGCGGGGATCGGGATCACGACCGGCGCGCTGTTGGTGGTGATCGCCTACTTCGCGGGGCTGTTGTGCTTCGCGATCGGACGCTGGGTGCGAGCGAGCGTGTTCGGGTTGTCGTTGCAGGAGTTCGCCAAGCGCGCGGGCCCGCTGTGCGACATGCAGCAGTTCTCGGACCTCTACCTCGATGGCGAGCTGCGGGCCGGCCAGGAGCGGCAGCTGTACGATCGACTGTGGGTGCTCTTGCGGACGCTGCCGGAGCTTTCGCAGTCGTTCGCCCTGGTCAAGCGCTACTGGGTGCTCAGCGCCACGTTCGACGGGTTGATGGTCGCCGTGCTGCTGTGGAACGTGCCGCTGTTCGGCGTCGCGGACATCGCGGTCGAGCAGAAGATCGTGCTCGCGATCGTCACGGTGGCCCTGTCGGGGTTCTCGCTGCGGCAGGCCAACGAGTACCGCAGCTACCAGGGGGCCGAGCTCGTCGCGACGGCCCGGCAGTGGGAAGCGTTGTACGCCGAGGAACGTCGATTGGGCCGCGAGAAGGTCCGGGCCGAGGTCTCGCTGATGGACCGGACGACACCGTCCTGAAATCGGGACGACATGCGCGCGCCCGCCCCTCCTCGTACGCTCCATCGGTTGCCCCACTCGTACTCGATCGACGAACGCGGAGATCACATGTGGGTGATCCAGGTGGGGTTGCTCGAGACGGTGGACGCCGCGCTGGCGCTGCAGCGCGCGGTCGAGGCGCGCGTGCAAGCGACCGGGATCGATCTGGCGGTGTTCGACAACCGCAAGACCGATCCCGTCGCGGCCGAGGTCCGTGAAGCGATGTTCTCGTGGGTGACGCGGAAGTCGGGTCCGTTTCATCGCGCTGCGCTGCTGCTCGACTCCGACCTCGCCGCCGTGCGCGTGAACATGGATGCGCTCGCGCGACGGGCGAAGCTACGCGCGTTCGCGAGCGGTCCGGAGGCGGTCGATTGGCTCCGGGCCAGTCGGGGCTTGCGCCGCCGCGACCTCCCCACGGGCTGACCAGGGCCGGCGGGCACATCGCCGCCGTCGATGAACCGTGTTCGGGGCGGTTGCGCGCCCACGTCGATGGAAACATCGTTTATTCTGGACGCTCTGGATGCGGCCCACATCGATGCCCAGCTGCACGGGCACCTGACGACGGAGCAGCTCGAGGCCGAGCTCGGCCGCGTGCACCGTCAGCTGATCGGCGCTTCGCGGCCTCGGGCCGTCCTGCTCGACTGCTCGGCGATGACCGGCTACGACCTCGCGGCCCGCGCGGTGTTCGTCGAGTGGAACCGGGCCCATCGCGACGAGATCAGTGCCTTGGCGATCGTCGTGGTCAAGCCGCTGTGGTTTGCCGTGATCGCCTCGATGGCGCTCGCGAGCCGACAGACGATGAAGGCGTTTCGTCACCGCGAGGACGCCCGAACCTGGCTCGGCCTGCGCGCCGTCGCGTCCTAGTCATCGTCGTTCGGTGTGGCTGCGCTCGCGGTCGTGCACCGATCAGCCCAGCCATCCGCGACGTCGGAAGAACGCGATGAGGCTGCCGGCGAGGACGAGGCAGACGAACCAGAACGCGAAGTACCCCCAGCGCTGGCTCAGCTCGGGGATGTAGTCGAAGTTCATGCCGTAGACGCCCGCGAGGAACGTCAGCGGAATGAAGACGGTCGCGGTGACCGTCAACACCCTCATGGTCTCGTTGGCGCGGTGAGACGCGGCGGACAGGTAGATGTCCAACAGGCCGGTCGCCGACTCGCGCAGCGTCTCGAGCGACTCGGCGACCTGGACCGCGTGTCCGTGCACGTCGCGTAGATACAGGCGGGTCGACTCGTCCAGCAGCGGGGTGTCGAGGCGTCGAAGCTGGTCGACGAGGTCTCGGGTCGGCCAGATCACGCGCCGCAGCACCGACAGGTCGCGCTTGATGCCCTGGATGCGCTCGAGCAGGCCCGCGCGTGGGTTGGCCAAGGCTTCGTCCTCGAGATCCTCGATCACGTCGCGGTAGTGCTCGAGGATCGGGAACAGGTGGTCCACGATCATGTCGAGCATCGCGTACAACAAAAAGCCCGCGCCCGAGTTGCGCAGCTTGGAGGTCGGGTTTTCCAGTCGCCGGTGCAGCGGTTCCCACGAGTCGTCGGGATCCTCCTGGAACGTGATCACGGTGTTGGGAAAGAGGAAGAACGAGATCTGCTCCGCCTCCACTCTGCCCTCGCGCAGCTTGACCAAGCGGGCGACGACGAACAGGTGCCCGTCGTAGGATTCGACCCGGGGTCGCTGCGGGATGACGAGCACGTCTTCGGCGGCGAGGGTGTGAAATCCGTATCTGTCGCGGAAACCCTCGACCACCCGCGGATGCAGACCGCGCACGTCCCACCAGCGGACGTCGGATTCGAGGGGAGCCTGCTCGCCCAGCAGGCGGGCCCAAGCCTCCGACGACTCCGAGTGCATCTGCGTCGGCGAGTAGTCGACACGCACGAGGAGCACCTCTCCCGCCGAAGGCTCGCTCGAGGTCGGATCGAAGTGCTCGATGCCGGCCGGGCTTCCCGGCTGGCTGACGTGGAACTCGCCGAGCCCGCGTAGCCGCAGCAGCGAGCCGAGCGTGGCGCCGACGGCCTCGACGCGATGGATGGCTCCGTGGAGGGCGGAAGGGCCGGTCTTCGGGGCTCTGGACATGGCCCCGGCAGACTACAGCGACCGGATCCACGCGGCGATGAGTGCGACGCCGGCGTCGTCGACGTGACGCGACGCCAGCGGGGGCATCGCACCGTCGGTGTCGCGTCGCTGCATCCGCTGCCAGGCGGCGCTGCGCTCGGGCGCGCCGGGGGCGACGCGTTGCTCGTCGGCGAGGCCGAGGCGATCCTCGGGGCCGACCCCCACGAGGTTCATCGCGGTCTCGCTGGTCTGCACGCGCAGGTCCATGCTGCCCGGTGCCGGTCCGCCGGGGTGGTGGCACGGGCGCAGTTGACGTCGAGGTAGGCCCGCGCCCGCGCCTTCGACGGTGCGGTGTCGTCGTCGAGCGCCGGATGGGAGATCGCCGCGGGGGCCGAGGCCAAGTGGCCACGCTCCACGAGCGCCGCCAGCAGCGTCGCGTCGCTGGCGATCTGGCGCGTGCGAATCCCGAGCACCTGACCGTAACCGGGCGTGTGACAGCGCAGGCAGTCGCTGCCCGCCGGGTACGACCACGCCCATGCTTTCGCCTTGCCGGCGCGCACGACCTCGTAGCTGGCCTCGGTCGGCGCGGTGACGAGGTCGGCTTCGGTCTGCGCGTCGTTCCAACGGTAGCTGTAGCCGGCCCAGCCGCCGCGTTCGTGGACCATCACGCGCGTCTCGAGCCGGCGCACCTTGTCGGGCTCGCCGTCGTCGAGGGGCAGATCGAAGTGCTTGACCGTGATCGTGCCGACGGGAAACGCCCACGGGCCGTCGTTGGATGCCTCGATCCGGCCGCCCTCGGGCAGCGCGACCCAGCGGCGCTTGTCGGCGCCGTCGGACCAAAACGGCACCGCGACCGAGTAGGGCAACAGCCCCGATGCCGGCGCGAGCGTGGCCAGGTCCGCAAACAGGCCCGTCTGCGACAGCTTGGTCGGAAACGTGCGCTCGCCGACCGACGGGTCGCTCGCTTCGAAGCGGTACACGGTCCCGTGCAGGCTCAGCGCGTACAGCTCGCCTTGCGCGTCCTCGCCGAACGACGACAGGGCCGGCACGGTGGCCACGTGCGTGCGTGCGCTCGGGTCGTCCGCGCTGGGATCGATCGCCCAGATCCGACCCGTGACGTAGTCGCCGAACAGATACATGCCGCGGAAGTCCGCCAGCTTCGTGCCGCGGTAGACGTAGCCGCCGGTGATGCTCTCGCCCTCGTCGCGACCGTACTCGGTGACCGGCGGCAACGGATCGACGGCCGGCGTGCGGGCGCGGAACGCCTGCGTTCCCTCGCGCGCGTTCCAGCCGTAGTTGCCGCCGCGCGTGACGAGGTCGATCTCCTCGAGGCGGTCTTGGCCCACGTCGCCGACCCACAGCTGACCCGACCCGCGGTCGAAGGAAAAGCGCCACGGATTGCGCAGCCCGTACGCCCAGATCTCCGGACGTGCGCCGGCGGTGTCGACGAACGGGTTGTCGGTCGGGATCTCGTAGGTCGCGATCGACGGGCCGACCTTCAGTCGCAGGATCGTCGCGAGCAAGGTCGACAGGTTCTGCCCGTGCAGGTGCGGGTCGTCGGCCGCACCCCCGTCGCCGACGCCCACGTAGAGCATCCCGTCGGGTCCGAACGCGATCATGCCGCCGTTGTGGTTGCCGTAGGGCTGCTCGATCGTCAGCAGCACGCGCTCGCTCGCGGGCTCGATCCGTCCGTCGGCGCGCGCGATCATGCGCGAGACCTGCGTGCGACGCGGTCGCGACGCGCTGTAGTACAGGTACACGTCGCGCTGGCGGGCGTAGTCGGGCGAAAACGCCAGGCCGAGCAGCCCCTCTTCGTTGTGCTCCATCCGTACGCGGTCGCGGATGTCGAGCACCACCGTGTCCTCGGCTTCGTCCGGGCGCGTGGAGATCCGCCGCACCCGACCCGCTTGCTCGACGACGTAGACGTGGTCGGGATCGGAGGGCGCCGCGGTCAAGAACACGGGGCGGTCGAAGGTCGCTGTCTCGAACGCCGGGACTGCGCGCAGTGCGGTCGGCGAGGCCGGTGATAGAGGAAAAGCGAACGCGCCCGCGGTGGCCGCGGGCTCGGTGGTCGCGGGAGCCGAGGGCGCGGCGGGGGGCGCCTGCCGCTCGTTGCTGCCGCTGGGGCGACATCCGACGACGGCGAGGGCGATCGCGGTCGTGACGAGGGGACGCACGGCCGAAGTGTGGATCACACGACGCGGTCGCGCGAGCCCACGCGGTGGCCTACGCTCGCCCCGTGCGCCCCCGCAGCTTCGTCGTGCCCCTCCTCGCGCTGTCTGTCGCATCCAGTGCATGCAAGGACGAGCCGACCCCCGCCAACGACAAGTCCGAACCCGCCGACGCCGAGCCCGGTGACGCGGCGGCGAAGGTCGAGCCCACCGACACGCCACCGCAGCCGCCGCCCGAGCCTCCGAAGGAGAAGGCCGAGGGCTGGGGCGTGCTCGGGGCCGGCGCGGCGATCTACGCGCAACCGACCGGCGAGCCGATCGCTCACCTACCCGACACGCTCGACGATGGGATCGTCGTGCTCGCCAAGGGCGAGGTCGAAGGTGGGCGCGTGCGCATCGAGTCGCACGTCGACGCCGAGGACAAGCGCTGCACGCAAGACCTCTCCGGCCTGCGCGATTTTTCGCTGCGGTTGTTCGTCGACCGCAAGTCGTTCGTGGAGGTGACCAAGCAGGTCGTCGCGCACGAGTTCGAAGACGGCACGTCGGTCGAGCTGGGGGTCGGCGTGCCGGTGACGCGGGCGCCGCTCGCCAGTGCGACGGCCAAGACCCTCGGGGTGACCGCGCGACTGCCGGTCGAGGGCAAGGACGTCGCGAGGTTCTTTTCGCCGGGCGAGGCCGTGCTGTCGGCCGACAAGATCGGTTGGCTGCCCGAGGACGGCGACCCGCTGCACTACGCCGACGGGCAAACGCTCGACGTCTCGCACCTGCTCGAGCCGCTGGGCCTGCCGTTTTACGAGGAGACGCCCAAGGACGGCGAAGTGCTCGCCACGATCGGCCACCGTTGCCTCGAGGCCAAAGTGCTCGTCTCGAACGCACGTCGGGCCTCCGCCCGCGACCGCGTGGCGGGAGGCGGGCTGTATGCGATGAAGGGACCCAAGGACGCGGTCCCGCAGATGGCACGCTCGTTCGACGCGGAGAGGATGGCCAAGGACGCGGGGATCCTCGGGATCGTCGCCGCCGAGGCCGACGACGAGGATGTCTGGGGCGGGCTGACCGGCACCGAGATCGGCGAAGCCTACGGCGTGGGCGGCCTCGGGCTCGTGGGCTCGTCGTTGGTCTCGTATACCGTCGCGGTCGGCACCAAGGTGCTGTGGGCCGACGGCACGCCGGCCGGATCGGTGGTCAACGAGCATCGCTTCTCCACCGCGTTCACCGAGGAGGGCCAGCTGCGCTGTTGGGACGTTCCGCTGAGCTTCAGCGGCCCCGAAGACACGGTACGGCTGTGCTTTGCCGCAGAGGACGCGGAGGAAGGTGGGTCTGCCACCGGCTATGGCTTCGGCACCGGGTCCGGATACGGCCGAGGCGCGGGCGCCGGCTTCGGTAGCCGCGGGACCCGGGTGCCGAGCGTGCGTCAGGCCAAGGCCGAGGTCAAAGGCAGCCTCGACAAGGACATCATTCGCCGGATCGTGCGCGCGCACATCAACGAGGTGCGCTACTGCTACAACCAGGGGCTGGTCAAGAACCCGTCACTGTCGGGCAAGGTCACGATCGACTTCACGATCGACGCCACCGGCAAGGTCTCCACTTCGTCGGTGGCCAGCGAGACGATCTCGGACTCGAAGGTCAGCGAGTGCATCGCCAAGGCGGTCAAGCGCTGGAAGTTCCCCAAGCCGACGGGGGGTGGGGTCGTCAAGGTGACCTACCCGTTCAGCTTGGAGCCCGGCTGACCCGACGCGGCGCTATTGCACGTAGACCACGCCCTGCATCGCGGCCAGGTGCAGCCCGCAGAAATAGGGGTACTCCCCCGCGGCGGGGAAGGTGACGTCGACCATCATGCCGGCGACGCCGCCCGCCTGCGTGATCGGGCTGGCCGCGTCCGCCGTCGGCGTCACGCCGCCGACGAGGGGATGGGCCCTCAGGTCACCGTCCCAGCGCACGGTCGTGCCGGCATCGACGAGGATGCACTGCTGGTGCACGAGCTCCCACGTCAGCTCGACCATCGCCATGCCCGTCATGTCCGTGGCGCTGTCCGGACCGTCGCAGCCGTGGACCGCCATCATTCCGCCGGAGTCCGAGCCCGAGCCGGAGTCGGTCGCGCCGCCGGAGTCCGAGCCCGAGTCCGTGGCGGCGCCCGAGTCCGTCGCCGGCTCGCCGGTCGTCGAGTCCGTCTGACCCGGGCCATCGCCCGTCGTGTCGTCCGGTCCGCCCGTCGACGGGTTGGTCGTCGGGTCCGTGTTGGTGTTGGTGGCCGACGTGGTCGGCCCCGTCGTCGCGCTACCGGTGGCGGTGGTGTCGTCGGAGGGCGAGCCGCCGTCGTCGCCACACGCGGTGGCGAGGGCGAGCGCGAACCCACCGACAATCCAAGTCTTCGAATTCATGCGGCGCAGTGTAGCGGCGCCCGCCCCCGAGCGGGGCGCGCCGCTATCGGTCGCGCCAATCGCCGGACGCGACGACGGGCAGGGCCGCGGTCACGCCGGCATACAGGTACGCCCACGCCGGAACCTCTTCGCGCGTGTCGGTGCGCTGGGCGCCGATGATCGTGCGCACGTACTCGTGCGGGGTTGGATCGTCGGGCGCACAGCCTTCGTACGCGTCGAGGGCCGTCAGGTCGGCGTCCGTCTGCAAGCGCCACAGCTCGCCCGTCACCGGGCCGGCCCGCGCGTCGAGGACCAGGCCCGGGTACCAGTCCACGACGTACAGCCGACCACGCACGCGCGCAGGCGCTTCGAACGTCGCGATGCGGGCGAGTCTGGCGTGCTCGGGATGTTCGACGTCGCGGCGCAGCGTGCCGTACACGAACAGTCGCTCGGCCACCGTACCGCCGTGCCGCCGTACCGCCGTACCGCGGATCAGAACTTGTCGGACGCGAGGCCGACGTTTTCGATGCCGGCTTCCTTCGCCGCCGACATCACGCGGATCACCCAGCCGTACTTGATCTTGCCCTCGGCCTTGATGACGATCTTGCCGTCGGTCTGGGCCTTCTCGTTCTTCTGCAGCTGCTTGACCATCTCGTCGTAGTTCTTCGACATCGGGACGGTGCCGAGCAGAACCGAGCCGTCTTCCTTGATCTTGACGAGCAAGGAGGCGTTGGGGTCGCTGGGCATCTCCGTCGGCGTGTCCTTGGGCACGTCCATCGGGATGCTCTCGTTGGGCGGCTTGGGCTGCGCGACCATGAAGATGATCAACAGGCTCAGCAGCACGTCGACCATCGGGGTGACGTTGATCTCGACGAGCACGCCGTCGTCGCTGCCGCCTGCCGCCATCGACATGGTCGCAAGCGTACGCCAGGCCGGGGACGACCGGCAACGCGCGCCGATCACTCCTCGACGGCGAAGGCGGCGGCGGCGATGCAGACCTTCTGGGGCTGCCGGTGCGGGTTTTCCAGCAGGATGTCCCCGAGGGGCTCGCCGTCGGCGGCGGTCTCGATCTGCAGGTGCCGCATGTGCCGCCCCAGCGACCGGGTCTGGCCGGCGACGGTGAAGGCGAGCTTCTTGTTCGTGCCGTCGCCGACGTGCGTGACGGTGCCGAGCACGACCGAGCCGGACGCGATGTCGTCGAAGGTGACCCGAGCCTCGCCGCGCGGGGGTACGGCGAACTGCAGGCAGCGGTACAGGTAGGGCTCGTCGTAGGCGATGCCGATGCGCGGTGCGTCGTCGACCTCGACGCAGTCGAGCAGCGCGTCCTTGGTGTGCACGCCGTTGCAGGCGATCGCGGGCGAGCGCTCGACCTGCATGTCGTCGTCGATGACGAGGTCGCGGACGAACGAGACCTCGGGCGCATTGGGAGGTCGCGTGCTGCGGGCGTACTCGGTCCAGCGGTCGGCGAGCTGCGTGCGCTGCCGCGAGGCCACGCCGAGGAGGATCGCGAGCAGCGCCACCGCGGCGCCCGCGACGAGGACGCGGCGTTGGCCCGCGGTCGGGGTCCACCCGCGTGCGCGCAGCGGCCGGCGCAGCAGCAGGCCGACGAACGCGAGCGCGGCGGCGATCCAACTCAGCCAGCGCGCGCGCGTTTCCTTCGGCGTGTTTTCGTAGCGCAGCGTGTAGTGCCCGTCGGTGGGCGCGACGACGCGACTGCGGACCATCGCGGTGCCCCATTCCTCCAGCGGCACGCGCGCGCCGTCGTGGCGCAGCACCCACTTGGCGTGCGGCGGGTTGTGCAGGATCAACCGGCTGTCGGACGCAGTGCCCGTCAGCGTCAGATCCAGCCCCCCGCCGGGAGCGGGATGCAGCTCGAGGGTGCCGGCGCCGACGAGCTGGGCCGGCACGAGCGCGGGCGGCTGGGCCAGCCTCGCGAGATGGACGGGTCCGAAGCGCGCGACCTCGACCAGTCCGTTGGCGAGGTCGGGCTCGGTCTGCAGGTTGCCGTCCCACAGCACGTGCGTGACGCCCATCGCCGCGAGCACCGAGGGCTGACGCGACGAGACGCGGTGCTTGAAGTTGATCGTGGCGACGTGCCCGTCGACGACGATCGGCACGCGGGCGTCGGCCAGCGACAGCAGCGGCCACATCGCGCCGGTCATCCCCCGACGGATGAACGCGACACGAATCTGGCCACCGTAGGCCTGTCGCTCGCTGCGCAGGAACGAGACGAGGGCGGCGTCGTCGTCGTCGAGCCCGGCCTCCTGCAGCGTGTCGATGCCGCCGATCGGGCGGGGGACCAGACGCTCGGCTTCGGCGACGACGGCCGCGCACAGCGGCGCGAACACGAGCGCGGCGACGAAGCGCGTGGGCATGGTCGCGTCCGAGATGCGGCGGGGCGCGGCGGCGGCGACCGAGCGCACCGTGGCCACCACGCCGACGGCGGCCACGACGAACAGCATCGGCTTGACCGAGATCGCCCACCGCGGAAACTGCAGGTTCTTGAAGCCGGACGAGACCAGGTCCAGACGCAGCACGGTGATCGCATCGCGCGAGCCGAGCACGAGCATCGTCGCCACCAGACCCAACACGAGCCAGCCGCGTGGGCCGGCGCGGCGCACGAGCACGAAGCCACCCACCAGCGTCGCGGGCCCGGCCCACACCCACGGGCCCGCGAACAGATCGCCGCGCACCAGACCCGCGGCGAGACCGGCGAGATCGTCCCAGGCGACCGGTCCGCGGTTCATCGAGTCGGCGGCGGCGAAGAAGGTCGTCAGGCCGCCGGCCGCGAGTAGGCCCGCGCCGACGTGGACGAGTGCCCACCACCACAGCCGTCCCGGCGGGGTGTCGTGTCGACCGAAGACGAGCACCCCGAGCCACACGAACGCCGAAGCGACCGCGGTGAGCAGACCGAACGGATGCGCGAGGATGCTCGCGCCCAACAACGCGGTGGCCAGCGCGAGGTGACGTGGCGTCGGAGTGCGCCACGCCTGCCACGTGTACGAAAGCGACAGCACCCACAGCGACGTGGACAGAAGCTGCGTCCATACGCCGTGGAACATGGTGTACGTCCAGCCGCCGACCCGGCTGCCTCCCGGATCGAGCAGCCACACCAGCGCGGCGACGGTGCCGACCCAGCGCGCGAGCACGGGGTCGTCACCGGTTTCTTCGGCGACGAGACGACCCAGCCGGTAGATCGCGACCACGGAAAGCAGCCACACGCCGAGCAGTCCCCACGCGTAGCTCGTGCGCAGACCGACGAGCCCGAACGACAGCAGATGCGGCGCGGCGCACCACAGGTAGCCGAGCACCGGGTAGCTCTCGCCGTACGGGTAGCCGTTGTTGTAGTCGGTGACCCAGCCCGACAGCGCGCCGCGAGGGAGCATCTCGTGCACGAGCAGGTGCACTTGGTAATAGTGGATTCCGTGGTCGCGGGACGCGGGCGGCATCCCCCACCAAAGTGGCCACAACAGCACGATGCAGGCCGCGACCAGCACGAGCAGCGGCGCGGCGGCGAGCAGGGATCGACGTCGCGTCGGGGGGATCGTCCAACGCAACCGAGGCGCGGTAGCGAGCACGGCCGCCACACCGACCCAGCGCGTCAACCCTTGGAACGCGATCGCGGCGACGATGCCGAGCGCGAACGCGATCCATCCCCATGCGTCCGGTTGTGCCGACGACGAGGCCGTGTCGGAATCACGTGAGCCGTCCCGCGCCAATTTCACGCCAATGTAGCAAGGTTCGCGGACACCGACGTTGGATCGTCATGACTCGGTCATGGCTGGGTAAAGGCGTCGCGAACCGCTTGCCGCCGTCGTGCCGGCTTCCTAGTGTGCGTGACCGCTACCCAAGCACCTGGAGATGCCGATGAAACGCACCCCACTTTCCGTGATGTTCGGACTGTCGCTGGCCGCCGTGTCGACGCTGGCCATCGCGGCCGAGCCCGAGACCGCCGAGGCCCCCGAGGCCGAGGCCGACGCCGATGCGGCCGCCGACGCCGACGCCCCCCTCGAAATCGAAGAAGAGCCCGCGTCCGAGGACGACCAGGCCCTCCAAGACGACATCTTGCTGGTCATCGACCTTCCCGTGATCGCCGCGGAGGCGCGCGACGAGGGGATTGCCGAAGAAGAGGTCACGCTCGCGATCGACAGCGCCCGCGAGGCGGGACTGACGGCCGGTCAGGCCGCCGAGATCGTGGCGGCCGAGGTCGTCGCCGCCCGCGGCGAGCGAGGCAAGCGGCCCGGCTTCGGGCTGTTCGTGCGGGTGCAGGTCGCCAAGGGCGTGCACGGCAAGGCGCTCGCGGACGCGATCCAGGCGCGCAAGGACGAAGGCAAGGAGCTCGACGACGCCGAGAAGGAGGCGTTGAAGGCCGAGCTCGTCGCGCTCAAGGCCAGGAACGAAGCCAAGCGCGCGACGCTCAAGGCCCGGCGCAAGACGCTCGCGGCCGAGGGCAAGGCGCTGCACTTCCGCGGCAAGGCGATCCACGCCCATCACCAGGCGCGGCTCAAGCGAGACAAGGCCAAGCTGATCGCCGAAGCCAAGGACCTCAAGGCGGCGGTCAAGGAGCTCGAGGACGCGGCCGAAGATCTCGAGGACGCCGAGACCGACGAAGATCGCAAGGCGGCGCACGAGGACATGAAGGCGGCGCACGAGGACGTCAAGGCAGCGCGCGAAGACGTCAAGGCCGCTCGCGCCGACCTCAAAGAGGAACGCAAGGACGCCAAGGAGGACCGCAAGGACGCCAAGGAGGCGCGCAAGGACGCCAAGGAGGCACGCGACGACGCCAAGGACGCGCGCAAGGATGCCAAGGACGCGCGCAAGGACGCCAAGGACGCGCGCAAGGATGCCAAGGACGCCAAGGTCAAGGCCAAGGGAGGCAAGTAAGATGATGTGCAAACGAATCTCGATGTTCGTGCTCGCCGCTGGCGTTGCGCTCGGCGCGGTCGCCTGTGACGACGGCAAGAAGGAAGATCCGAAGGCGGCCAAGGCCGGCGGCGACAAGGCCGACGGTGGCAAGCCGGCCGCCGGCGACGACGCGGGCAAGCCCGCGGCCGGCGACGATGCGGCAGCGGGCGAGGATGCAGCGGCAGAAGGTGACGATGCCGCCGCGGCCGACGACGGTGCCGCCGACGGTGGGGATGCGCCCGACGAGGCGGCGCCCGCCTACGACGAGCGCGTGCAAAAGGCGGCCAAGCTCGCCAAGGCGATCGAAGCCGCACCCGAGAAGGTCGACGACGTGCTGTCGGAGGCGGGCCTCGAGCGCGCCGAGTTCGAGGCGATGATCTACGAGATCAGCGCGGACGCGACGCTCGCCAAGCAGTACCAGGCGGCGCGCGCTGCCGACGCTGGCTGAACGTACCTCCAGGCACGGACGCAGGCGCCCGTCCCCGGCACTCGGGGGCGGGCGTCGTCGTTTTGAGATGCGTGCCGACAACCCGATCGGTAGGATGACAGGCGATGAAGCGGGGCTCGAGGTGGGTGCTGGCGGCGGTCGGGGCGACGAGCGTCGCGGCGATGGCGTGTACGCCCCACGAGCGGGAGCGCCGGAGCCCCGATGCGGTGGAGTCGGACGCCGTTCGGGTCGCGCCCCCCGAACCCGAGCTGCCGGTGATCACGATCCTGCAGACGCGTGACCACGAAGTGACCGTGTACGCCGCCGACACCGAGCTGCGCTTCACCGTCGCGGCGTCCGGTGGTGTCGTCCTCGCGACGATGCTCGACCAGCGCGAGTTTCGAGCCAGCTTTCCCGGGCTGTACCAGCGCTACGATCGAGCGTTCGCCGGCGAGCGAGTCGGCGACGGCGCGGGCTGGATCGACGCGAGTCGCTAGGCGTCTCGCCCGGTTGCGACGCTGGGCAAAACGCGGGAGTCTGGCCGACGGTGGCCGACGATCGTAGCGCCGACGACGACGCGGTCCCGACTCGAAACCTGCCCGTCGACGCGGCGCCCGACCGCGCGTGGTCGGTCGACGAGGTCACCGATCCCGCATGTCTGGGCCGATTCGAGGTCCTGGGCCGCCTCGGTAAGGGGGCGATGGGGGTCGTCTACGAGGCGATGGACCCGGCCAGTCGCTCGGCCGTCGCGATCAAGATGATCACCCGGATGAGCCCGGAGGGGGTCTACCGGTTCAAGCGCGAGTTTCGAACGCTCGCCAAGTTCCAGCACCGCAACGTCGTGTCCCTGTACGAGCTCGCGCTCCACGACGGGCAGCTCTTCTACACGATGGAGCTCGTGCGCGGAGAGACCTTCACGCGCTGGGTGTGCGGCGAGCCCAAGGCCGACGACCCCAAGACGCTTCCGCCGTGCCGCGACTACACCAAGCTGCGCGGCGCGCTCGCACAGCTCGTCGCGGGGGTCGATGCGATCCACCGCGCGGGGATCCTGCATCGCGACATCAAGCCGTCCAACCTGCTCGTGACCGAGCAGGGGCGCGTGGTGATCCTCGACTTCGGGCTCGTGCGGCACCATCAGCTCGACGCCGGCACGAGTCTGACCGACGACGGCGCCGTGCTCGGCACGCCCCTGTACATGTCACCGGAGCAGGCCGTCGGCGGCAAGGTCGGGCCGGCCAGCGATTGGTACGGCGTGGGCGCGGTCATGTACCAGGCGCTCGTGGGTCGTGCGCCGTTTCAGGGGATCGGGGTGCTCGGCTTGCTCGCCGCCAAGAAGGACGAGCTGCCTCCGCCGCCCTCCAGTCGCGTCGTCGGGATCCCTCCGGAGCTCGACCGCCTGTGCATGGACCTGCTGGCCACCGAGCCCGAAGACCGACCGACCGGGGACGAGATCGTCGCGCGACTCGGCTCGATCGCGGTGCCGTCGGCCGTCGAGCCCGACGTGTCGATGCGCGGGGTCTTCCTCGGTCGCGACGAGCAGCTCGGTCAGCTGCACCGCTTGCTCGCGGAGCGGCGCACAGGAAGGCCGGTCGTCGCGTGCATCGACGGCGTGTCGGGGATGGGCAAGACGGCCCTGGTGCAGGAGTTCCTCGACTCGGTCGGGCGTCGGCCCGACACCGTGCTGCTGACCGGCAAGTGCTCCGAGCGCGAGTCGATCCCGTACAAGGCGCTCGACTCGGTGATGGACGCATGCAGCGACTATCTGCGGTCGTTGCCGAGCACGGCCGACGTGCGCGCGGTCCTGCCACGGGACATCCACGCGGTCGCGCGACTGTTTCCGGTGCTGATGTCCGTGCCGGCGGTCGCGCTCGCGCCCCGCCGCGAGCGAGGCGAGGCGATGGACCCCAAGGAAGCGCGTGGGCGAGCCTTCGCGGCGTTGCGCGACTTCTTGGGCCGACTCGCGGACGACAAGCGCGTGGTGATCTCGATCGACGACCTGCAGTGGACGGACTCGGACTCCGTCGCTCTGCTCGAGGGGTTGCTGCGGCACGGCGACGCACCCGGCCTGATGATCCTCGGAACCTTCCGCGAGGGGGCCGACGTCGGCGAGGGGCCGCTGGCGAGACTGCTGGCGTCGCTGCAGTCGGAGGGCAGTCCGGTACTGCTGCAGCGCGTTCACGTGGGGCCGCTGGCGGAGGCCGACGCGGTCGAGCTCGCCGTGCGGCTGCTCGGTCCGAAGACCAAGCGCAGCCGGGTCGTGGCCGAGGAGATCGCCCGCGAGTCGGAGGGCAGCCCGTTCTTCGTCGAGGAGCTCGTGCGCTACGCCAAGCGAGCCGAGGAGGAGTCGGACCCGGGCGAGACGGAGTCGGGGGTCAAGCTCGACGACGTCATCCGTCACCGCCTGTCGCGGTTGCCCGCGGCCGCGCGTCGACTGCTCGACGTCATCGCGGTGGCGGGTGGTCGCGTCGCTCTCGGGATCGCGAGCCGCGTGGCGATGGGCGACACGGGCGATCGATCGGCGCTCGACCAGCTCCGTGCCGAGCACCTCGTGCGCGCGCACGGGCCCAGCGAGGCCGACTCGGTGGAGATCTACCACGCGAGAATTCGCGAGACGACGCTGCGGGACATCGGGCCGCAGCGGCTGCCGCAGATCCACCTCGAGATCGGGCGCGCCCTCGAAGCGACGGGAGACGCCGATGCCGTCGCGCTCTCGCACCACTTTCGGCAGGCCGGCGAGGACCAGCTCGCCACGCGCCACACGATCGCGGCGGCGGAGCAGGCGGCCGCCTCCCTCGCGTTCGACCGCGCCGCGGAGCTGTACAAGATCGCGCTCGAGCTCGGCGTGCTGCCCGACGAGGAAGTGCCGGAGGTCGAGGCCAAGCTCGGGGCGGCGCTGGCCAACGCCGGGCGCCTGTACGAGTCGGCGGCCGCGTACTTGCGGGCCAGCCGAGGCGGCGAGGACCGTGAGCATTTCGAGTGGACCCGCCTGGCGGCCGAGCACCTGCTCGGCAGCGGTCATACCGAGGAGGGGCGCGAGGCACTCGACAAGGTGCTGGGGGCGGTGGGGATCTCGCTGCCCGCCTCCGACGCGCGTGCGATCGGCTCGATCCTCAAGCACCGCGCGATCTTGTCGCTGCGCGGGCTCAAGTACCGCCTGCGCCACGCCTCCGACGTGTCGACGCGAGAGATCGAGCGCGTCGACGCGTGCTGGACGGCGGCCCGCGGTCTGCTGTTCACCGACGGAATCGTCGCCGCCGACTTCCACGGACGAGGTCTGCGGTACGCCCTCGGCAGCGGCGACCCGGTTCGGATCTGCCGCGCGCTCGGCTTCGAGGCCCAGATGATGACGGCCATCGGCGCCGACAACCGACTGGCGAAGGCCAACGCGCTGATCGAAGAAGCGGCCGAGCTGGCCGAGAAGGCCGACAGCGACTACGCGCGCGGGCTGGTGGAGTACTTTCGTGGTCACGTGTGGATCGGCGCCGGTCAGTGGGCCAAGTGTCGCGAGCACCTCGACGCCGCCGCCGACATCTTCCGCTCGCGGTGCACGGGCGTCAGCCAGGAGATCGCGGTCGGGGCCGCACACTCGGCCGTGTGCCGGTTCTATCTCGGCCACATTCGTGACTTGTCGGAGACGGCCAATGCGCTCCTCGAAGAGGCCCTCGAACGCGCCAATCCCTACGTCGAGGGATTCGCCCGTGGGATCATCGGAAACGTCGTGATGCTCGCCGCCGACCGCGTCGACGCGGCCCGCGAGCAGCTGACGATCTACCGACGCGATGCGCCCAAGCGCTTCCAGCCGCACCGGATCAACTACATCGCCCAAAGTGCCGCGTTGATGCGATACGTCGGGGAGTACGGCCAGGCGTGGACGTTGGTGGAGCAGGAGTGGCCGGCGCTGCACAAGCTCGCGTTGTTCCGCTCGCCGCATCCGTTCGCGGAGCTGTGGCTGTGGCGAGGCGCCTGCGCTCTGGCCGCGGCGACCGAGCGCGAGGCGCCCGGGCCCCTCATCGACTGCGCGTTGGAAGCGGCGGCCAAGGTGGCCAAGCATCCGAGCGCGTTCGGTCGTGCCTACGGCGCGATCACTCGGGCCGGGGCGCTCGCGTTGCGCGGGGACGAGGCCGGCGCCGTGCAAGCATGCCGGGAGGCGATCGAGCTGTTCGAAGTCGCGAACATGACGGGCTTCGCCGCGGCGGCCCGGGCCCGTCTCGGCGCACTGGTCGGCGGGGACGAGGGCACGCAGCTGCGGGAGGCGGCGACGAGCTACTACGCGGCGCAAGGGGTCAAACGCCCCGAGCGTTTCATCGCCATGAACGCGCCCGGTTTCGCGCGCGACTGAACCCCCTCGGGCGTGGTATGGGGGCCGACGAACGCATGGAGAGCTCCCGGCTCATCGAAAAGCACGCGGCCGAGATCGGCGCGCAGGCACGAGAGGTCGCACGAACCGGTCGCGTCGCGCGGACATTCGCGAAGATGGCGGGCCTCGCGGGCTTCGATCCCGAGGAGGTGCAAGCCGGGCTCGCCGGCGACTTCGAGGCCAGGGGCACCATGGACGCCGTGGTCGTGGTGCGCGTGCTCGAGGCCGAAGACGTGGCCGAGCTGCTGCCGCGCGGGCTCGAGCTCGCCCCCCAGCCGGTGGTCGCGCGAGGTCTGCACCCCGTCGTCGTCATCGCCGGGCACAACCTCTATGAGGCGTGGTTCGGCGACATGTCCTACGACGAGGTGCTCGTCGCCGTACCGTTCGTGCGCCGGACCGACACGCACATCCCCAACCGCGGCCCGTTCTTGTACATGCCGCGGCTGTACCTCAACGAGCAGCGCCCCAAGCTGCTCGGCAACCTGCTGTACGGCTTCGAGAAGCTCGAAGCCCAGATCGAAAACTCGCGCCAGGGCGACTCGGGGCGCGTCACGGTGCGGCAGGCCGACGACGATCTGATCTTGAAGGTCGAGTACGAGGCCGACGGCGAGGCGTTCGCCTCGGCGCGAGACCTGCGGCTGGAGGCGATCCGGGATCTGCTGGAGATGCCGACCATCTCGCAGTCGTCGCGCATCGTGGACCCGAAGGCGTTTTATCGCGACGCGATCGAGAGTGCCTTCGTGTGCTCGAACATCCGGTACATGTTCGACGACCCGGAGGCGACCGTGCAGCCGGTGCGTGCCAAGCTCGAGGTGACCAAGCGGCTCAAGCCGCGGGCGCTGCCCACCGACACGTACGAGCCGCCGAGCCTCGCCGAGTCGTCGTTCGGCGCGTTCCGGATGAAGCTTCCCTCGCGCGTGTCGATGCCGGGCAATGCCGCCGACACCGACTACCCCCGCGGTGCGCCGCTGCGACGCAAGAAGGTGGTGGTGCTCGGGGGGGGACCCTCGGCGTGTGCCGCCGCGTTCTATCTGGCGCGGCAGCGCGATCGCTACGACGTGTCGATGTACACGTTGGGTTGGCGACTCGGGGGCAAGTGCGCCGCCGGCCGCAGCTCCACGGCGGCCGAGCGGATCGAAGAGCACGGCCTGCACGCGTTCCTCGGCTTCTACAACAATGCGATCCGCACGATCGGCGAGGTGTGGACCGAGGCGGGCCTGCCGATCGCGACCGACGAAGGGCCGGTCGCCGGCGCGTTCGAGGGCAAGCTCGACGTCGGCCTCATGGACCAGCACCGCGGCACCTGGCGTTTCTTCGAGACGGGTCAGGTGCGTAACGACGGCGTGCCGGGCTCGATTCCCCTGACCGAGGGCGAGCGCCTGCCGGGCTTCGGCGACATCATGCTCGGCGTCCTCGACCGGGTGCGCAGCGAAATCCGTCGGCAGCTCGACCTGCCCACGTTCGGCGACAAGCTCGGGCAGCATCTCGTGGAGGCCGAGGACGAGACGATGTGGGATCGGCTCGTGCAGACCCTCGATCAGATCGTGGGCAACGTGCGCGAGAGCAGCCTCGTGCAGGCACTGGAGCGGAGCATCGACTACGTGCAGGAGATCGCCGTCGAGGAGGTCGTCGACGGGATCGCCAAGGGCCGCGCGCTGTTCGACGGCATCGCGTGGCTGCTGCGGCTGGTGCGATCGACCCTCGTGCGCAGCTACGACGACGAGGAAGTCGACGCCGACGCCACCACGTGGTTTCAGTGGGGCAGTCTCGACGTCACGCTGACGATCGCGATCGGCATCATCGAGTCGCGCACGCCCCAGCTCGACGCGCTCGACCGCCACGACTTTCGAGAGTGGCTCGTCGCCCACGGCATGGACGAGCGCAACTCCCACACGTCGACGGTGGAGATGGTCTACGAGACCCTGTTCGCCACGGCGGATGCCGTACCCGGGCAACCCGTGCGGGACGACAAGCTCGCGTGCGGCGTGGCGGTGCGGTGGTTTCTGCTGGTGGCGTTCGGCTACGAGGGCTATCCGGCCTACGATTTTCGGTACAGCTGTCCGCAGACGATGCTCACGCCGTACTACCTGGCGTTGACGAAGCTCGGGGTCGACATCCACTTCTTCCATCGCGTCGACGAGCTGCAGATCGAAGGCGAGGGCGACGAGCGGCGCTTGGCCGGCATCCGGATGCGTCGACAGGCGACCGTGAAGGCGGGCTCGAGCGCGTACGACCCGTTTCTGCCGCCGGGCAAGCGCGTCGACCCCGACGGACTGCGGGCCTGGCCGCACGCGCCGCGGTACGAGCAGCTGCAAGAAGGCGAGCAGCTGCGCGAGGCGGGCATCGATCTCGAGGATGCGTGGAGCGGCTGGGGCGGGGTCGCCGACGTGTTGCTGCAGCAGGGGCAGGACTTCGACATCTGTGTGCTCGGGATCCCGCACGGCGCACTCGCGCCGCTGTCGCGCCAGCTGACCGACGATCGCTCCGAGTCGTTCTCGCCCGCGTGGGCCGAGATGATCGCCGGCATCACGGTGTGCCGCACGTTCTCGTTCCAGCTGTGGTTCGACCGGACGGCCGAGGAGCTGTACTCGGGGCCGCCGCGGGATCTACTGACCGGCTTCGCGGTGCCGTGGCCGAGCATGGGCGACTTCACGCACCTCGTGCAGTGGGAAGGCTGGCCGGCCGACATGACGCCGAAGTACCTGGCGTACTTCACCGGGGCCAAGGAAGCGGGCGCCTACCTCGACGACCACCCGTTCACGGACAAGGGGTGGCCGCAGCAAGTCGCCGCCGAGACGACCGAAGAGATGATCGCGTGGCTGCGCGACAACCACGGCCACATGTTCGATCGGGTCGAGGGCTGGGACGACTTCTGCGCGGCCCTGACGGCGCCGGCGGAGCTGAAGGGCGAAGACCGCCTGCGATGGCAGTACTTCACCTCGCGCATCCAACCCTCGGACCTGTACGTGCTGTCGCGACCGCTCGAGATGCGGCATCGCCTCGGCCAGGACGAGTCCGGGGTGCGGGACTTGTTCCTGTGCGGCGACTGGACGCGCACCGATCTCAACTGCGGCTGCGTGGAAGCGGCGACCCAGTCGGGGATGTTGGCGGCGCGCGTGATCTCGGGGCAGCCCCGCTACGTGTGGCACCCGGGGTTCTAGTCCGGGCGGCAGCCGCCTCGCGTGTCAGGGGCCGGGGCTCGTGCAGGCCTGCACTTCGGCGAACGAGACGACCGTGTCGGAGCCGATCGGACCCCAGTTGCCGGCCACGAGCACGATCTCGACGGCGGACAGGTCGAATGGCGCGTCGGCCTCGGCCAGCGTGTCGAACGTGATGCCGTCGCCGGAGACCTCGAACATCAGCTTGCCGCCCGCGCCTCGCATCTGGAGCCACCGGTGCAGGTTCGGGTCGAAGGGCGTGTAGGCGTACTCCTCGAACCCGGCCTCGCTCCCGGACCTCGCGCCCAGCGAGCTGCCCTCCACGAGCACGATCGCGTAGTCGCCCGTGCCCGTCGCGTACAGGGCCAGGTACACCTGCACCTCGATGAGGTCGGGGAGCGCGCCGCCGAGCTCCGCGCGGGCCCAACCCTGGCTCAGGTCCATCGGGGCCGTGGCGAGGGTCGCGTAGTCGGAAGAGCTGGCGTCGACGACGAGCTGGAGCTCGCCGCCGACCTCCTTGACGTACTCCGGGATCCCCGCGGTCCAGATCGGATCGACGATCCCGTCTTCGAAGTCGTCGAAGATGTCGGGGCAAGCCGGGTCGCCGGTGTCGTCGGTGGCGCCCGATCCGTCGGAGCTCGACGTGGTCGAGGAGACGCCGGTGGTGGTCGAGCCACCGACGGGCAGCGTGTCGCTCACGCCGTCGTCGCCCGAGGTCCCGGTCGCACCCGACGTGCCCGGTGGGCTCGTCGTCGGGCCGGTGGATCCGCCCTCGTCGACCGGCAGGCAGGCGCCCGCCAGGCCGGTCGTCGCGTGGCTACCGTAGCGGCGACCCGACTCGCAGCTGGTGTCGTCGAAGCTGCAGTAGCCCGTGCTCTCGCAGCGGCCGTCACGGCCGTCGCCGGCCGCGCATTGCTCGTCGGAGACGCACGCGAACACGTCGTCCCCGCCGCAGCTGGGGCCGCACCATCCGATCACCGTCCCCAGGGCCGCATTGCACCCGGCGTGACGGAGCGAGCGGAGCATCCAGGACAGGATATCACCGCGCCGGTGCCCGACCGCGACTCAGCGTCGACGCCGACGCGTGGCCGCGAGCAATACGAACGCGAACGCCGTCGCCGCCCATCCTCGCGGCTGCCCGGTGTCGGCTCGGCAGCCGCAGCCGCCGTCGTCACTCGCGGCGTTCTGACCCGGAAGGGCTTCGCCGCCGCCCGACGTCTCGTCGTCGCCGGACGGGCCGCTCGTGCCGGCCGGCACGTCGTCGCCGCCGCCTCCGTCGCTGGAGTCACCGCCGTCGTCGCTGCTGCCACCCGGTTCGGGCGTGGGGGCGCCGTCGAGTCGCTCGAGCCGCACGGCATCGAAGACGATCATCGTCTCGGAGTCGACGGACTCGCCCGTATTGTCGCCGAGGTACAGGCCGTGGTCGCTGGCCGCATTGAACTCGTACTCGCCCAGCGACACCCAGCCCGACTGCGCGGTCTGGTCGATGACGACCGTCTGCTCGCCGCCGGCGTGCGAGACCACGTAGGCCGCCTGCGTCGACTCGGCGAACGCGGACTCGATGTGCACCGACACGTCGTAGCGTCCCGATTCCTCGAGGTAGAAGCGCCACTGCGCGTAGTTGTAGGCCTGGTCGTAGTCGGTCGCGTGCGTCCACACCAGCGAGCCGCCCTGACCGGCCACTTCCTCGCGCCAGTACTCGGCGTTGCCGTGCAGCTCGTAGCACGCCTCTGCGTTGTCGATCGTGCCACCGTCGGGACCGATGACCCCGCACGGCGGACAATCGGCGGGACACGAGAAGGTGTCCTCGGCGCCCGTGCACATGCTGTCGCCGCACTCGGCCTCACCCGCGAGGACCACGAGGTCGGCCAGTCCTCCGTTGAACCGATCGACGTCGACGTTGCCCGAGACGCCCGCGACCGATCCACAGTCGCAGTACTGGTGCATCGTCCACATGTCCCAGCCAATCGGAACGTCGCCGGGGCAGTCGTTGTACCAGGCGAGCACGAGCGGGTACTCGCCGAACGCGGCCGAGGCCACGTTGTCGTTCCAGAAGTAGTGACCGGTGTAGATGAGCGGCTTGACCCCGAGCGCCGCCTCGACGTGATCGATCCACGCTTGCACGGCGTTGGCGACCGCGGCCGGGCCCAGCCCGCCCGTCGACTCCACGTCGATCATGGGCGGGAGGTCTCCGGGCTGCAGCGGCCCGAGGGCATCGAGCATGAGATCCGCTTGGGCGATCGGATCTTCGTCGGGCTCGAAGTACTGGTACACGCCGGTGTGGATCCCGGCCGCCCGCGAGCCGGCGAGGTTGTCGTAGAACTCCGGGTCGAAGAACTGGGTGGAGTGCGAGACGCGGACGATCGCGAACGTCACCCCGTCGGCCGCCACCGCGTTCCAGTCGATGTTGCCCTGGTAGTAGGAGACGTCGATGCCGAAGAGGGTCTCGCCGGGTGCACACACGGCACCCTCGAGCACCGGGGGATCGGTGGTCAGCTCGCCGGGCCCGCCGAGCCCGTCGCCCATCACCTTGCCGAAGGGACGTGGCGCCACGTCCCCCGCGCGGGCCGGCGCCGCGATCGTCACGATCGCCGCCCCGACCAACCAACCGATCACCGAAGGCCGCATCGGTCCACGGTAGCAGCTGGTCGGGCGTCCCACCCTCCGGTGGCGTGCCTACGAAGATCCGCGTAGCGAGCCGACGTAGGGCGCGACGAGCGGGGCGTTCTGACGGGTGGGCGGGGCGTCGCGCGCACGCGACGGTGAGCCGAGTCAGAAAAAACGCGAGCAGGGCTCGCGAGGGGGACACGGATTGTGGTCGTTTCATCGGCCCTCGTGGGATTGCGACCTGTTCCGAAAGTCGAACGCCGGGCGGCTGGCGCCACCGACACACCTCGCTCACGGAACGGCTCGGCCGCCGCTGGTAGGCTGCGGGGCATGCCCGTCGTCGAGCATTTCGATGTCGTCGTGGTCGGAGCGGGGATCTCGGGCATCGGCGCCGCGTACCACTTGCAGACGCGCTGCCCGGACCGCTCGTACGTGGTGCTCGAAGGCCGCGCCAAGCTCGGCGGGACCTGGGACCTGTTCAAGTATCCCGGCCTGCGGTCGGACTCGGACATGCACACGCTCGGGTTCCGCTTCAAGCCGTGGAAGGCCCAAAAGGCCATCGCCGACGGCCCCGCGATCCTCGACTACCTCCACGAGACGGCCACCGAGAACGGGATCGACCAGCACATCCGCTACCGCCACAAGGTCACGCACGCGTCGTGGTCGACGCGCGAGGCCCAGTGGACGCTGAAGATCGACCGTGGCGAGGGCGAGACCGCCACGCTCACGTGCAACTTCCTGTTCATGTGCAGCGGCTACTACGACTACCGGGGCGGCTACACCCCCGAGTTCCCGGGGCGCGAGCAGTTCGAAGGCACGATCATCCACCCGCAGAAGTGGCCCGAGGATCTCGACTACGCCGGCAAGCGGATCGTGGTGATCGGCTCGGGGGCCACGGCGGTCACGCTCGTGCCGGAGCTGGCCAAGAAGGCCGAGCACGTCACGATGCTGCAGCGCTCGCCCACGTACATCGTCAACCGGCCGTCCGAGGACAAGATCGCCAACGCGCTGCGACGACGCACCGGCGACGAGATGTCGTACTTTCTGACGCGGTGGAAGAACGTGCTCGTGTCCCGGGCGTTCTTCGACCTGTCGCAGCGGCTGCCCAAGCAGATGAAGAAGCTGATGGTCGGCGGCGTGCGAAAGGAGCTCGGCCGCGACTACCCGGTCGACAAGCACTTCTCGCCGGACTACGCCCCCTGGGACCAGCGCGTGTGCCTCGTGCCCGACTCCGACATGTTCGACGCGATCAAGCGCGGCGATGCGTCGGTGGTCACCGACCACATCGAGTGCTTCACGAGCAAGGGGATCATGCTGCGCTCGGGCGAAGAGATCGAGGCCGACATCATCGTCACCGCGACCGGTCTCGTGGTGCAGGTGTTCGGCGGCATGACCGTCGACGTCGACGGCGAGGACGTCCTGCCCAACGACACCATGTGCTACAAGGCCATGATGTTCAGCGACATCCCGAACCTGGCGATGTCGTTCGGCTACACCAACGCGTCGTGGACGCTCAAGGCGGACCTGACCTCCGAGTACGTCTGCCGGGTCCTCAACCACATGCGCAAGGGTGGGTACCTGCGCGCGACCCCGCGCCAGCGGGACACCTCGGCGACCGAGGAGCCGTTTTTGCGCTTCTCGTCCGGTTACGTGCAGCGGGCGCTGTCGATCCTGCCCAAGCAGGGCGCCAAGTGGCCCTGGCGGCTGTACGAGAACTACCTCCTCGACGCGATCCTCATCCGGTACGGGAGGGTCGACGACGGGGTCATGGAGTTCGCGTAGGCGGTGGGCACCGCACGCGCCCAATGTGACAAGATAGCCCCGTGAGACGGTGGGTCATCGCCGCGGGGCTGATGCTCCCGGCGTGTGCGGGAGAGCCTCCGACGCTGCCGTCGGCCGATGCCGGGAGTGCGACGCTCGGCAGCACCAGCGACACAACGGCGACGTCCGACGCGGCGACGACTCGGGTCGACGACACGAGCGGCTCGGCCTCGAGCTCGGCGACGACCGGCGACGTGGACTCCACGTCGGCCGGCGACGACACCACCGGTGGCACGGTGGTACCGCCGACCTGCGATCCCGCACCGTCGACGTGCACGAATCCGTCGCGGGGGCCGGGCCCCGGAACGTGCGACGTATGGGCGCAAGACTGCGCCGTCGGGGAGAAGTGTCTGCCCGTCGAGGCCGGCGGGGTCTACTACACCGGGTGCGTGACGATCATCGCGAACCCGGGACAGCTCGGCCAGGCGTGCACGCTCGACCACGGCGGTCCGATTCCGCCGCAGGACAGCTGCGACGTGGGCCTGATGTGCCTCGACGGCAGCATGGCCGTCGCACCCAGCTGCCTCGAGCTGTGCGGCTGCGGCCCCGACGAGCCGACGTGCTCGGGCGAAAACCAGCTGTGCCTGAAGTCGCCGAACAGCGAGTTCGGCGTCTGTCGCGACGCGTGCGATCCACTCCTCGTCGACTGTCCGCCGACGATGGGGTGCTACGCCGCCCCGGGCACGGATGGTTTCGTGTGCGCGCCGAGCCTCGCACCCACGGCGTTGGCGTACGACCCCTGCACCGACGCGGCGGACTGCGCCATCGGTCAGCTGTGCAGCGACGTGTGCGGCGTCGACGGGTGCTGCCTGGACGTCTGCGATCTGTCCGGCAGCGATCCGTGTGCGCCCGGCAAGGCATGCGTACCTTGGTACGACGGGTCCGCACCGCCGCTGCGGTGCAACCCGTTCATCGGCGTGTGCTTGGATTGAGCCCGTCTCGGGACACCCGCGAGGGCTACCGCCGGCGACGCAGCAGGCCCAGTCCGAACAGCGCGAGCCACCACGCCGGACGGCGCCGGTCGGGGTCCGTGGTGCAGGCGCAGCCGTCCTTGCCGTCGTCGCCGTCGAGGCCGGGCGCGTCGCCGTCGGTATCGGCCGGCGCCGGCTCGTCGTCCGGATCCTCCGGGTCGTCCATGACCGGCCCGTCCTCGGGCGAGGTCGGGTCGTCGCCGCTCACGGGGGCGGACTCGCCGACGTAGATCTTGACCTCGTCGGCGCCGACGTTGCGTTCGTGGTCGATCGCCTCGACCCGCAGCGTGTACACGCCCTGCGGCAGGTCCGACAGGTGCCACTTCTTCTGGAAGGTGTACGCGACGTCCTCGATGCCCGCTTCGACGATGGTCAGCTTCCAGCCGATGCCTTCGAAGTTGTCGTAGACGTCGACCTCGACGTCGACCGCTCCGCCCACCGCGAGCTCCGTGCCGTCGGCCGGCTCGAGGATCTCCACCGTGGGCGGCTCGGTGTCCGGGCTGTTGGGACCGAAGTACGCCATCAGCTCCGCGTCCGAGTTCTGTGCCTCCTGGCCGTCGCAGAATTCCCGGTGCGTCGAGCGGCAGTTGATCCCGCCGGTCGCATCGTTGAACGGGGTGCACGTGTCGCTCCACGTCACGTCCGAGGAGCCCACGAAGGGGTTCATGATCTTCGTGCCGTCGTCGATGTGCGCGAGGCCGAAGGCGTGCGCGGCCTCGTGAAGGGCGGTCGTGCCGAGGATCGGGGCGTTGTTGGGATTGATGTTGTCGGTGAACGCGAACGTGGTGTCGCGCCACCACTGGTCACCACAGTCGGAGCTGCACGACACGCCCAGCACGCTGGAGCCCAGGCCGAGCATCTGCGGCGTGCCGCCCATCATCACCATCGCGTACGGCAGGTGCGCGGGAGGCCGCTCCTCGTAGGCGATCCGCACGCCGTACGGCGCCATCTGACTCTCGAACACCTGGATGAGCGCGAGTGCCTGCTGCTCGTTGCCCGAAAAGCCCGGCCAGTCGATCGTGCCCGTCACGCACGGTGACTCGTCGAGCGCGGCGTTGGTGCCGTTGGTCAGCGTGGCGCCGAAGAAGTTGAGGAAGATCGTGGAGCGGTGCGCCGGCGACGACCAGGCCGCTTGCGGCTCGATCGGCTGGGCGAAGCTGCCGTCGGCGGCGGCCGGGCGGACCTCGTCGCCGATCTGCACCCAGCCCTGTTCGAGCAACTTGGCCTCGAAGGCGTCGCGTCGGGCCTGCACCTCGTCGGCCGACAAGGTGTCGACCTTGCGAACCTCGCGACCGAACAACTCGCCGTCGACGGCGAGGTCTCCGCCGGTGAGCGCCATGACCAGAGCACCGAAGAGCAGCATCGTGGGGGAAGGTAACCCTGTTCCGCGATTTGTCGATAATGTTTGTTTTAGTATTTATGCGCTAGGTTTGCGGGGACGCTCGCCCGAGGCCGTCCGAGGTGCGCAACGGGCGCGGTCGACGAGAAAAGTCGCGTGGATCGAGCGTGGCGAGGTGCAGCAGGAGCATCCCGGCCGACAGGTCCGCAAAGTCGACGACGAGCATCAGACCCACGTGCATCCCCACCATCGCGGTCCACACCCATGGTCGCAGCCGCCGCGACAGCGCGAGCGGGGCGAAGACGATCTCCAGACCGAGCGTGGCCCAAGTGGCCAGCTGCAGCGCCCAGCCCGGGCACGCGCGCAGCACGTCGCCGAGGCCCCCGGGGCGCGCGAGCGGATTGGCGAGCACGTGCTGCAGGGCGGTGCCGTCGACCCACGACGGCGCGGCGAGCTTGGTCACCCCCGAGTACGTGTACCCGACCGCCATCGCGATCCACAGCGCGCCGTAGATCCGCCGCGGCCAGGCCCCGCGTCGCGTGGCCTCGTCGCCCACGAGCATCCACGTCACCAGCAACAGGCCCACGTACGGCAGGCTGGGATTGGCGATCAGCGGGTTGCGACC
This sequence comes from uncultured Pseudomonadota bacterium, assembly GCA_937896535.1. GTDB lineage: Bacteria > Myxococcota_A > Polyangia > Nannocystales > Nannocystaceae > CALBMM01. The sequence goes on along the minus strand of CALBMM010000155.1, from coordinate 78,525 downwards.
GAAGGTGCACGCGAGGACGTACGCGGCCACGCCGGCGAACGAGCGGTGGTGGTGGCCGAGTGCCAGGCACAGCCCGGCGAGCGCCCCGAGACCCACGAACGCGGTGGCGAACATCGGGCCGTCGACGATCGCGAGCACGTTGGGGAACGCCCGCGCCAGCGGGCTCGCGCTCGCATCGGGCAGCATGCCGGCGCTCGAGAACAGCTCGGCCGCCCACGGCACGAGCATCGCGAAGTGCACCGCGACGTACAGGCCGATCGCGACGCGCACGATCGCGATCGGGTTGCGCCACGCCCGAGCGAGGTACGACTCAGCCACGGGCCACCTCCGTCGCGCAGCGCACCGTCACGGGGGTGATCGCCGCCGCGCCGTCGCGCGGCGTGTAGACGATCGTCACGTCACCGGTGACCTCGGGGGGGTCGACGCCGAGCTCGGCGAGCAAGGGCCGCTCACCGCACAGCGCGGAACGGGCGACCGCGTCGAACATGCCCGCGAGCTCCGGCCGCTGGGCCGCGACCGGGGCGAACACCACGACCGCCCCGTACGGATTGCGGCGGTTGTACGGCCCGCGCAGCCGGGCGTAGACCTCCGAGGTCAGCGCCAGTTGCTGCGGCGTGCCGTGGCGGTCGACCCACGAAAGCGACGCTCGGGTCGAAAACGGCTCGAAGTCGCCGTAGGCGGTGAACACCTTCGGGGCGGGGCCGGCCCCGGTGGCGGCGAGCAGGCCACCGAGCTTGCCGAAGCCGACGACGTCGGCGGCCATGCGACCCACGCCGAGCGTCAGCACGATCGCGGTCGCCGTGGAGACGCGATCCCAACGTCGGGTCGGTCGCGGACGGTGCACGTCGACGCCGCGCAGCATCTGTGGCAGGCGCGTCTCGGCGTCGTCGGCGAAGCCACAGCGGCCGTCGAACGTCGCCGGGTTGTCGAACGTGCCGAACAGGATGTCCCACAGCGGAAGGTCGGCGTAGTTGCCGTGATGGCGACCCATCTCGTGATGGACGCAGTGCATCTCCGGCCGCTGAAAGAACCAGCCGAGCCATCGCGGCGTGCGAACGTTCCAGTGGTAGACGAGCTCGGCGACGCCGGTCACCGCCACCGCCCACGCGCCCGCGGCCGGCGTGACGCCGACGAGTCCGTACAGGATCGCCGACGACAGCACGGCGTTGATGCCGATCTCGATAGGATGCTTGTAGAAGCTGGTGAGGATCTCGAGCCGCTGGGGACTGTGGTGGACCTGGTGCACCCATCGCCACAGCCAGTCGGAGGCGTGACGGAGTCGGTGCCACCAGTAGTAGACGAACGTGATGACGAGGTAGCCGACGGCCGCGCCCCCGAAGGTGCCGAGGCCGGCCGCCGACCAGGGGCGGTGTGCCTGCAGCCACGCATCGACATGGGTCCCGAGCACGAAGACGGAGGCGACCTGCACACCGTTGAGCAGCCCCGCGCGCGCGACGAAGCCGGGCACGTGGGGGAACGCCCGGCCCGGCCGGCGCCGCTCGATCAGGATCATCACCGCCGCGAACAGGCCGACGAGCAGGGCAACGTACATCGGGGCGCTGACAGAGCAACCGTCGTGCCGCCACCGCAAACCTTTGGAATTGCTTGCGGAGGCCGCTCGTGTGGAGCGCCCGATGTACCTGTGCCGTACATCGGATGCACGGGCCTCAACGGAGGACGCGGGCCAGCGGCAGTAGCGGATCGGGAGGCTCGGGCTGCACGCCCGCCTCCGGGTCGAGGATCGCCGCCGTCATGACCGCGGCGTACAGCGACGACAGGAGCACCATCAGCACCGGGTAGCGGTTGTCCGCCCCGTGCCGCAGCCATTCGATCGAGGCGGCCTCCGCCGCGCCGATGAACCCCCGCAGCGCCATGCGGAAGGTCGGCCGCGGTTCGCGTAGACCGAGCTCGAGCATGATCCGGCCGATGATCGCCTCGCGGGCGTGGTCGACGATCGCCGAGATCTGCGGGTCGGCACCCAGGCCCCCGTTCATCAGCGCCGAGAACGACTCGCGATGGGTCTGCACGAACGACAGATATGCGTCGAGGCCGGCGAGCGGCCGCTGCTGCAGCGGGACGTTGTCGCCGGGGACGATCGACTCGAGCAACCGTCGCGCCGCGAGGTCGACGACGGCGACGTACAGCTGCCGCTTGCTGCCGAAATAGTGGTACAGCAGCCCTTTGGACACGCCGGCCTCCGCCGCGATGTCCTCGATCGAGACCTCTTCGTAGGGCCGATGGGCGAACAATCGCAGGCCGAGCTCGAGCAGCTGCGCTCGGCGCGCGTCCATGTTCAGCCGCGTGCGAAGGCGTGCGGTCACCCGGAGCGGACGATACGCGGTTGTTGACCCTAGTTCAATAACTGCTAGTGTTGAATCCGGTTCAACTCATGGCCGACGGCTCCTTCGCACCCTCTCGTCCGCGCCCGACCATTCGGGTCCGAAAGCTCGACCACGACTTCTCCGGAGTCCCGCGGCACTGGTTTTTCGGCAGCGCCCTCGCCAGCCACCTCGCCAACGGCCTCAACCTGCTGTTTCCCGAGGGCGAGCGGTTCTTCATCCGCTCGGTCAAGCACTACCTCGACGAGATCGACGACCCGCAGCTGCGCGCCCGCGTCCGTGCGTTCTTCGGGCAGGAGGGCGCCCACGGGCACGCCCACGAGACCGCCTTTCAGATCCTCGAGGCACAGGGCTACGACATCGACGGCTGGCTCGCGTGGTACCGCGAGACCGCGTTCGACAAGCTCGCCGGCCGGTTCTCGCCGGTCATGCACCTGTCGGTCACGGTGGCGCTCGAGCACTTCACCGCCACGATGGCCGAGCAGGGCCTGTCCAGCGGCCTGCTCGACGACGCCCACCCGGCCATGTCCAAGCTGCTGCGCTGGCATGCGTGCGAGGAGATCGAGCACAAGTCCGTCGCGTTCGACGTGCTGCAGAAGGTCGACTCGCGCTACGGCGTGCGGCTCGCAGGCCTCGTCATCGCGACGGTCGGCTTGCTGGGCTTTTGGCGCTCGGCGAGCAAGCATCTGATCGCACAGGACCTCGAGGCCGGCCGCGTGACGAAGTCGCGGCTGCGCCGAGAGCGTCGGGAGGCCGACCGCCGCGACCAGACCCGGGTCTGGATGCTGCGCGCGATCGCCTCCTACCTGCGGCCCGGGTTTCATCCCGACGACCACGACAACTACGACCTCGCCCGCCGCTACCTGGCCTCGATCGGCCGCCTCGACGGTTGAAATCGCCCCCGCGCCGCGAAATTCGGCGGTCGGGGAACCCTTTTGCCGCGCCCCGCGAGTTGTCCGATCGTGGTTGTCGTGGCCCGGTCCGAGCCCAGTCCTCGGAATCGCGTGGAGATCGAGCCCGCGATCGTCTCGGCGGCCATCGACGGCGAGGCCTGGGCGTTTCGCGAGATCGTGCGCTTCTACCAGCGCATCGTGCATTCGGTCGTCTGGCGGATGCTCGGCTCGCCGGGTCGACGCACGTACGCCGAGGACGTGACCCAAGAGGTCTTCCTGCGGGCGTTCCGGTCGCTGCCGCGCTTCGAGATCCGCGGCGACAAGCCGATGTCGGCGTGGTTGCTGACGATCGCCGTTCGCACCGCCATCGACGAGCTGCGCCGGCGTCGGCCCGTCGTGACCGCGCTCGACGTGGTCGCCCCGCCGGGCACCGAGGACGCGCGGCCCGACCAGGCGGCCGAGTGGGCGAGCACGGCACGCGCGGTCAAGAAGGCCGCCGACGCGCTCGCGCCGGAGATCCGCGCCGCGTTCGTGCTGCGCGCCTACCACGAGATGAGCTATCCCGAGATCGCCGAGGCCCTCGGCGTCGAAGTGGGGACGGTCAAGTCGCGACTGCATCGCGCCCGCAAGGCGCTCGCACAACAGCTGGGTGAGGTGGGCCATGAGTGAACGACCCGAGACGCCCGACCTGCCGCCCCGCGCGACGCTCGATACCTGGACGGTGCCCGAGCTTCCCGACGACTTCGCCGATCGCGTGGTGCAGACGTGGCACACCGAGCTCGCGCGCGGGGGGGCGGCCCCGCTCGATGCGTTGCCCGAGCCCTCGGCGGCATGGCGTCGATGGGGCATCGCCGCGCTCGCGGCCGGCCTGGCCGCCGCCGCGGTGCTGCTGTGGTGGGTGCGCCCGATCTCCCCGCACGCGCGCGTGCCCACGGTCGTCGAGGTCGTGACCCCGGCGCCCGCCGAGCCCAGGTCGGCCGAGCTCGCGCCGACGCAGGTCGCGGCGCCCGTGCCGGTACCCCCACTGCCCGAGGCGGAGGCGACGACCCTGAACCTGACGGTCGACGTGACGCCGGCGAGCGCGAGTGTGCGCGTGTTCGACGGCCCGACCGAGGTCGTCGCCGGGGGGGCCAACGACACGTTCGTCCTTCCGGCGCCGCAATCGGGGCGCAGCTACGTGGTGGAGGCGAGCGCCGACGGCTACGTCGTGCAGCGCACGGGCATCGAGGTCGAGGGGCACGAAGCGACGCTGCGGATGGAGCTGACCAAGCTGCCGTCGACGCGGCCGAGCGCCCCGGTCCCGCCCCGCGCCAAGGACCCCGAGCCGAACCCCAGCCCGAGCCCGGCCGTGGCCAAGTCGTGCGTGATCCGCCTCGGTGCCCGGCGAGGGGTCGATCCCGCGGCGATCAAGGTCGACGGCGTGCGGATCGGGACGACGCCGATCGCCGGCTACCGGGTCACCTGCGAGCGGCACAAGATCACGTGGGAGTGGCCCGACGGCAAGGTCCTCACCGAGAGCATCGTGCTTTCTCAGGGGGAGAGCCGGACCCTCAAGCGAGGCTAGGTTTTCCGACATATGCCGGATGGTCGGTAACGGTTTCGCCGCCGGCGCGTAGATGGGTACGATCCGCGCGCCGACGGAGGACCGATGAACACGACCATCAGCATGTGGCTGGGCATTGCTTTCCTGGCCCTGGCCATCATCGCCGTGCTCTTGCAGGCGTGGCTGTGGGGCCCCAAGTTCTGGAACGAGGAGCTCAAGAAGACCGAGGCGCCCAAGTTCTGGCTACGGATGCACGCGCTGGCCGGCTACGCGTACGCGGTGATCTACGTCGTGATGATGTGGAACATGCTGCCGCGGCTGTGGGAGTACCAGTACGAGCTGCCGGCGCGCACCGTGTTCCACGCGGTCGTGGGGATCACGATCGGCGTCCTGCTGATCTGCAAGATCATGATCCTGCTGTTCTTCCGGCACTTCGAGGAGTCGATGCCGTTCTACGGCTTCGGTCTGTTGCTGTGCACGGTGATCTTGTCGACGCTGTCGATCCCGTACGCGCTGCAGGCCCACGACTTCTCGGGCAAGACGAGCGACCCTCACAACGTCGAGCGGGTCAAGCGCTTGCTCGCCAACGTGGACTGGGGCGACCAGGAGGTCGACATCGAGGCGATCACCACCGAGGCCGGCTTCGAGCACGGCCGTCAGGTGCTGGTCAAGCAGTGCATCGTCTGCCACGACATGCGGACGATCCTCGCCAAGCCGCGCACGCCCCAAAAATGGTTCGACGTGTCGATCCGGATGCTGGAGAAGCCCTCGGTCTTCGGTGACCAGCTCACGGCCGAAGACATCCCCCCGGTGACCGCCTACCTCGCGGCGATCACCCCCGAGATTCAAAAGTCCACCAAGGATCAGCGCAAGCTCGAGCGCGAGGGCGAGGAGAACACCGACGCGATGGTCGCGCTCGCCCATGCCGCCGAGGCCACGCCGCAGACGCCGAAGATCGAAGCCGCGATCGGCGACAAGCTCCTGCAGGACAACTGCACGTCGTGTCACGAGCTCGATGAAAACGACAACCACGGACCCGACGACCTCGCGGGCTGGCGATCGGTCGTGGCGGCGATGGTGGAGGAGGGGTGCGAGCTCGAAGACGCCGTGGCGACGCAGATCGCCGAGTACCTCGCGCAGAAGTACCCGGCCCAGGCGGGGGCAGTTTCGCCGCTGCCGGACGCGGCGCCCGAGGGAGACGACGCGCCGACGGCGACGGCGGAGGCCGATGCAAAGGTCGAGGCGGCGCCGGAGCCCGACGCCGACGAGACCCCCGTCGCGGAGGTCGAGGTCGCTTCCAAGCCCAAGAAAAAACGCAAGAAGAAGGCCAAGCCCGCCGACGTCGACCCCGCAGCGGCCGCGGCGGCGGGGACCGACGACCCGACGACGGACGCACCCGAGCCCAAGGCGCCGCCCAAGCCCGCTGCGCCCAAGGCCGACGTCAACAACGGTCGGAGCCTGTTCATGGCCAAGTGCAAGACGTGCCACGGCGCCGACGGCAAGGGCGACACCGCCTTCGGCCGCAAGCTGGAGCTGACCGGGCTGTCGGGGCTGAGCAAGGGCAAGATCGAGTCTGCTGTCGTCAACGGCGTGCCGGGCACGAAGATGAAGGCCTACAAGGGCCAGCTGACGCCGCAGGAGATCGATGACATCGTCGCCTTCGTACGAAGGCTATGAGCGACGAAGGAATCGAGACCAAGCTCATCCACGCCGGGGAGCCGCGACCGCGGATCGCCGGCGCGGTCGCGATGCCGGTGTTTCAGACCTCCACGTACGAGTACGGTGGAGGGACCCAGGGCGCGGTCGCCTACGACGATCTGCGGTACCTGCGACTGAACAACTCTCCCAACCACGTCGCGCTGCACGACAAGCTCGCGACGCTCGAGGGCACCGAGGCCGCGCTGGTGACCGCCAGCGGCATGGCGGCGGTGTTCGTCGCGCTCGCGTCGCGCCTGCGGCCCGGCGACCACGTGATCGCACAGCGGTGCCTGTACGGCGGCACGCACGATCTGCTCGTGGGCCACTTGGGCGAGCTGGGCATCGAGCACACGTTCGTCGCCGGCGACGATCCGTCGCAGTGGGCGGCGGCGAGGCGGCCGACGACGCGATTGTTCTACTGCGAGGCGATGACCAACCCGCTGCTCGACGTCGCCGACCACCGGGGCATCGTCGCGTTCTGTCGTGACCAGGGGCTGACCTCCATGATCGACGCGACCTTCGCCTCGCCGGTGGTCTACCGACCGGCCGCGGAAGGCTTCGACGTGGTCGTGCACAGCGCGACGAAGTACCTCAACGGTCACTCCGACATCGTGGCCGGGGTGATCGCCGGCACCCGGGCCGACATCGAGCGCGCCCGCAAGCTGCTCAATCTCGTCGGCGCTTCGCTGGACGCCCACGCGTGCTTTCTGCTCCATCGTGGGCTCAAGACCCTCGCCGTGCGCGTGCGACAGCAATGCGCCAACGCGCAGGCGGTCGCCGAGCACCTGCACGCCCATCCGAAGGTGGCGCGCGTCAACTACCCGGGGCTCGCCTCGCATCCCGGACACGCGCGCGCGCGGGCGAGCTTCGAAGGCTTCGGCGGCATGCTCAGCTTCGAGCTGCACGGGGGAGCCGAGGCCGCGGCGCGGTTGCTGCAGCGGCTGCGGATCGCGACCAACGCACCGAGCCTCGGTGGACCCGAGACGCTGGTGACGCGACCGTCGCAGACCTCGCACGCCGGGCTGACACCGGACGAACGCGCCGCGATCGGGATCGGCGAGGGCCTGGTACGGATGAGCGTGGGGCTCGAGACCGTCGCCGATCTGATCGCCGACTTCGATCAGGCCCTCGCGGACTGACCGTCGAGGACCTCGAGCAGGTGGGGGCGCACGCCGAGGGCGTGGCAGCGCTCGCGGATGCGGTCGAGCTTCCAGCGACTGCGGTCGACCGGTGCGTCGGCGTGACGTCGGCTCGCGCGCAGCAGCAGGTTCTTGGGCGTGTGCTCGCTGGCGACGAACTCGAGCGTGTCGACTGCGTAGCCACAGGCGACGAGTGTCTCGACCCGAAGCGCATCGGTGAGCACCGCGGCGTAGTCGCGGCCGAGCAGGTTGTGCTGGGCGAGGGCGTGGACCGGGACGGTGTCCTTGTGCAGCTGGGTCGAAAGCTCGCGCTGGCAGCACGGAGCACACAAGATCGCGCGCGCGCCCGTTTCGATGGCGAAGGCCAGCGCGTCGTCGGTGGCGGTGTCGCAGGCGTGCAGCGACACCACGAGGTCCGGCGTCGGCTTGCGCGACGCGTCGGCGATCGTGCCCCGACGAAAGCGCACGTGATCCCAGCCCAGGGTCGCGGCGCGGTCGTTGGCGCGGTCGACCACGTCGCCGCGCACGTCGATCCCCTCGACGAGGGCGTCGATCCCGGCCAGGCGCAGTGCCTCGGCGATGACGAACGTCAGGTAGCCGTTGCCGCAGCCGAGATCGACGATGCGCCGGGGCGCGATGCGGCCCTCCTGCTCGCCGGCATTGTCCTCCCAGCGCGCCCAGATCGGCCGGCACAGCTCCACGAGGTGGTTGACCTGCTTGTACTTCTTGGCGTGCTTGGTCGAGATCGTGCCGTCGGCGTTCATCAGGCCGATCACGCGCAGCAACGGCGCGCTGTCGTCGGGACGCAGCGCGCGATCTTTGCCGCCCATCATCTTGCGCGCACGATCTTCGTCGAGGGCGACGAGCTTGGCTCGGCCGTGGCGTGCGTCGATGCGGACCTTGGTGCGGTCGTCGACGACGAGCGTGACCTTGACCCGTCCTTGTGTGGCGGCGGCGTCTGCGGCCGCGAGCAGCGCATCGACGTCGGCCGCGGCCGGCGTTCCTTCGGGACCGACGAGCTCGGTGGGGCGGGGGTCGTCGCCGGGGCGGGCGAAGACGGCTCGCTGCCAACCCTTGGCCGCGTGACGGCGCAGGGCCTTGTGAAGCCGATGTTGGTGCGGCGCTAGAGAGGACACCCGCTGCCAGTAGCAGAGGCTGGCCCGACGCGCCACGGTGGGCCATAGTCCCCGCCGTGCCGCGTGCCCACGCCCTGTTGCTCGAGAACGTCCACGCCTCCGCCGAAGCGCTCCTGACCGCGCACGACGTACACGTCAGTCGTCAGCCCGGCGGACTCGACGAAGACGAGCTCATCGGGGCGCTGTCGGCCCTGCCCGGCGACGGCCCCGTGTTCGTGGGCATCCGCAGCAAGACCCACCTGACCGCGCGCGTGTTCGAGGCGGTACCCCGGCTGATCGCGATCGGTGCGTTCTGCATCGGGACCGACCAGATCGATCTCGCCACCGCGCGACGCCGCGGCGTCGCGGTCTTCAACGCCCCGTTCTCGAGCACCCGCTCGGTCGCCGAGCTCGTGATGGCCGAGGTCGTGATGCTGTCGCGTCAGCTGTACATGCGCTGCCATGCCGCCCACGAGGGTCGGTGGGTCAAGTCGGCCTCCGGCGCCCACGAGGTGCGCGGCAAGACGCTCGGCATCATCGGGTACGGCCACATCGGCAGCCAGGTCGGCATCCTCGCCGAGGCGTTCGGCATGCGGGTGTTGTACTTCGACATCGACAAGAAGCTGCCGCTGGGCAACGTGTGGTCCGTGTCGTCACTGGACGAGGTGCTCGAGAGCAGCGACTTCGTCACCCTGCACGTGCCCGACACCGAGCTCACGCGCGGGATGATCGGCGCGGCCGAGCTCGCGAAGATGAAGCGAGGCTCGTTCCTGCTCAACCTCAGCCGCGGCAAGGTCGTCGACATTCCTGCGCTGCGCAAGGCGCTCGACGACGGGCACATCGCCGGCGCCGCCGTCGACGTGTACCCCCGCGAGCCGGCGAGCACGACCGACCCGTTCGAGAGCGAGCTGCGAGGGCTGGACCAGGTCGTGCTCACGCCGCACATCGGCGGCAGCACCCTGGAGGCCCAGGCCAACATCGGCGAAGAGGTGGCCAGCGCCCTGGCGCGCTACCTGCAGCTCGGCGCCACGCTGGGCTGCGTGACCCTGCCTCCGCTCGACGTCCATCCGCCGCGCGGCGCCAGCGGTGGCTCCAGCCGCATCATCAACATCCACGCCAACGTCCCGGGCGTGCTGTCGAAGATCAACCAGGTCGTGGCGCAGTCCGAGGTCAACATCGTCGGCCAGGCCCTGGCCACCAACGACGATGTCGGCCTGCTGTTCATCGACGTGCCCGTCGCCGCCGGCGACCCCAAGGCCGCCGCGCTACGCGAGGGCATCTCGGCCCTCGACACCAGCATCCGCACCCGCCTCGTCCCCACGTAGCCGGCGCTGCCACGAGCATCCAAAACGCTGCCGCGGCAGAAATCCCCCCGCTCGCGGCGGCAGTCCCCCCGCTCGCGGGGGGAACCCGCAGCTTGCTGCCGACCTCCAAGCACCCCTCGCGAGCGGGCTCCGCCCGCTACTCGATCGGGGAGAACCCTTCGAGCTCGCTCTGGGTGATCGGGATCGAGAAGGACGCCGTCGAGATCGCCCCGCCCGCCTGGTCCTCGTTGAGGTCGCAGGGCTGGTCGTTGCTCGCACCGACCACCGCGCCGCAGTTGCCGTCGGCGCACACGCCACCGTCGTCGAGCTGCTCGACCGACACGAGGGTCAGCCCCTCGTTGAAGCCGGGTCCGAAGTCCGCGACCGTGCCGTTGCCGCCCGCGGTGAAGTTGAATCCGCTCGAGACGTCGGCGGTGAGCCGGTACGTGATGCGGAAGCTCGAGCCCGGGTCCTGGTACCAGGTGTCGTTGGCGGCGTCGTAGAAGTTGGCGTCGCACGCCTCGGTCGGCGGCTCGTAGACGGTGTACTCGATGAAGTAGACCTCCACGCCCTGGATGACCGTCTGGGCGTTCGCCGTGTCCTCGATCGCGCCCGTCACGAAGATACGTGGCGCGCGGTTCGGGCGCGTCGTCGGGTTGAACGTCCGCGTCTCCACGACCTGGGACGCGCCCTGGTACGGCGTGAACCTGCGGGTTCGCGTGATGTCGGTGACCGGCACGCGCATGAAGTTCGCGTCCGTCCCCGGGGCGGTCGGCGGTGCGCCGGGCGGGATGTTGAAGCCGCCGTACTGGTTGGCCCCGCTGTGGTCGTCGACCATCAGGTACAGGCTCGAGTGGAAGTTCGTCGTCGCCGGCAACGAGTCGTCGGCGGGCGAGCCGGAGATCAGCGCGACCAGGAACTGGTCCGTCTCCGGAATCGGCTGCAGTGACGCGGCGAAGAAGTCGTCGAGTCGGTCGTTGGAGCTGACCGCCGGCGGGAACAGGAACGGATCGGCCGGATTGGCCCCACTGACCGAGCAGGGCGCGGTCGCCCCGACGCACGCGGGCATGAACGGGACCGCGGCCGTGGCCGCGATCGCGGTGCCGAGGTTGCCCGGCGTCGTCACCCATTGGTTGCCCGAGTCGGCCGCCTGCGCGGTGTCGACCTTGTCGCGGCCGAGGTCCCAGCGGAACAGCTGGCCGGCCGGGTCGGCGATGTACGCCTCCTGCGCCTCGGCCCACAGCCGCGAGCGGCAGTGCGTGCCGACGGCCGTGTCGACGAGCGTGCCGTACGCGGTCTCGTAGGTCGTGTGCGTGACTTCCGGAAGCTCGACGTACGACAGCACGTCGCCGGTCAGCGCGTCGGAGCGGAAGAGCACCCGGCCCCGCGGGTCGGCCGAGTTGTGCGTCTCGGGGTTGTAGCCCGCGTTCGGCTGGTAGCCGGTGCCGAACACCACGAACGCGTCCGGCTCCTGCTCGGCGTCCTCGTTGGGCACGTGGTACGTGATCGCCGGACGCGCCCACGTCTCGCCGTTGTACTGCGCGTACAGGGCGTTGTCGGTGGGAGAGACCGCGTTGTCGCTGAGCCGCTCGGTCGTCCACATGACCTCGACGGGCATGCCGTTGCCCGAGGTCGCGACCGGGCTCATGTGCGAGATGTCGAGCGCGATGAGGCTCGTGCCGCCCACGCCCATGCCGATGATCGCCAGGTGGCGCCACCGGTGCTCGGCCGTGTTCGCCGACGAGTCGTCGTAGACCCACGTGTGGTTGATCGTGGCGGCGAGGCCGTAGATGTGGTCCTCGATGTCGTCGGGCTGACCGTAGGTCGCGGCGCCGTTGGCCGACTGAGCCGCGACGGTCGGCAACGCGACGCGCGGCACGAAGCCGAACAGCTCGTTGCCGGAGTTGAGCTGGAACGCGTGCAGCATGCCCATGTCGTCGCCGACGAGCACCGCTTCCTGGTACTCGTAGTGCGGCGACGGGTTGGGGATCTGCAGCGCGATGTCCCACGTGTCGGTCGCGAAGTCCTCGAGGGTCTCCGGCAGCCGGTCGTTGAACGACAGCAGGCGACCACCGCAGTGCGGGTCGCGGATCGGCACCGACGGCGCGGTCTCCTCGTTGTACGGCGGGATTCGGCGCGCGATGATCGGCGCGGAGTTGGCCAGGCCGGGCAGCTTGCGGCCGCCCGGGGCGTCGCGACCGAGCATGAACGCGACGATCTCGTCGGCGTCCGCCTGCGCCGTGGCACCGCCGACGATGTTTTGCGTCTGCAGCTCGGCGACGAACGTGGCCGACGCCGTGCCGCCCGGATCGTTGATCTGATACACGTCGTTGTTGGCGTCGTGGCTGTAGAGGCGACGGGCGGTCCAGTTCGTCAGCTCCAGGCAGTCCCCGGCGTTCCATTCACGGCTCTGCGGGCAGGGCCCGAAGGTTTCCTCGAGCTCCTCGGACTGCCACGGAACGGCCGGCTCGATGCAGTAGTCGGCGAGGACGCCGGGCGAGACCTCGTCGGTGCACAGCTCGCGGACGAGGTGCCCCTCCCACTCGGGGTAGTCGGTCCAGGCCATCAGGGTCGTCTGCAGCGCCTGACCGTCGTCGTTGCCCGTGTCGCCGACGCCGAAGTCGTTGACCGTACCGCCGGGACCCGACGGTACGTCGAAGTCGCCGAGCTGGTTGATGATGCCCGACAAGATGTCGGTCAGCTCGTTGGACGAGTTGGCGATGAAGGCACAGCTGGTGGTCGGGTTCGACGGATCGCGGCACGTGTCCCAGTTGTCCGACGATGCGTCGTCGCACGGCGTCGAGCAGGTACCGTCGCAGGCGCCGGCGCCGGCGCACGCCATGTCGTTGAGGGCGGTGCTGCCGTTGAGGAAGAAGCCGACGACGTAGACCTGAACGTTGAGGTCCCTGCGAAGGTTCGCGATGCGGCCGTACAGCCCCGAGCCGCCCTCGCCGCCGGACGGGTTACCGTCGGTGATGAGGATGGCGGCCGTCGGCGCGCACACGTCGGGCGCGTCGATGTTGGTCACGAACCTCAGGTACGAGCCGACGGTCGAGTGCGCGAAGATGGCGTTGGACTGCGACGGTGCCGCGGGAATCGGACCGATCGTCGAGTACCACGGGGTATTGCCGCCGGCATCGACGCCGCCCTGGACCATCGTGCCCGAGTGCGCCAGGACCTTGTCCATCGCGTCCTGCTCGTCGGACGGTCCCCAGAAGTTGGGGTTGACCGGCGTGCTCGACAGGTCGAGGTAGAACGGCGCGTACAGCTTGCCGGAGTTGACCGTGTTGTCCTGGCCGGCGACGCCGCCTTCCATCGATCCGCCGTACTCGGGCCACAGGTCGAAGTTGGCGTAGCCCGGGAACCCGTCGACGTAGGGCCAGTAGTAGAAGTCCTGCTGCCAGACGTTGTTGTCGATGTCGGTGGTCGAGGTGCCGTAGTCGCCGACCGACGCGTACGAGATCACGCGGCCCGGGTCCGTGGTGTCGTTGGGCTGCCAGTGCACGCCCTCGAACGAGGGGAACCACTGCACCCCACGCTGCGCGTTCTCGAAGGAGGTGAACTGGCCCGGATCGACCAGCGGGGAGGCCGGCGTGTTCGCCTGGTTGTTGGCCGCGACCACCGACCCCGCGCCCAGGTCGTCCCAGCGCAGGTACGGGTACGGTCGCGTGCGCGTGCCCTGACACAGGTGCCACGTGCCCTGCTCGGCCGCGATGCCGTCGATGGGGCGCCAGCTTCCGCCGCCCCAGTAGTCGTAGGCCCAGGTGAAGCGGGTGACCTTGTCTTCGCACAGGCCGGGGCACTCGTCGGTGGCCTCGTCCTGGCAGATGTCGTCCCACTCGACGTTGCAGCAAAACGAGTCGATCGCGCACACGTCCGCGGAGCACGTCGGGTTGTCACAGCCGGTGGTGGCGTGGCCGCGACAGCAGTTGGAGTCCGTGGCGCCGACCGGGCCGTAGCTGTTGCACTGCGACGGAGCGTTGTTGGTGTGCGGATCGTTCTGCTCGAACGTCATCAGCGAGTACTTCGCGTTGTCCGCGAGCGTCGCGACGACGGTCTGGATGGAGCGGCGCGCGGCGGCGATGCGGCTCTCGTCCGTGGTGTTCTGGGTGGCCGCGGCTTCGCAGTCGGCCCACGTGCACGGCGGCGCCGACGACTGCGCCTCCTCCGTCATCGAGCCCGACGTATCGAGCACGAACAGCACGCGGGGGACGATGGTCTCGGCCCCGGTCGCCGTGCGCAGGATGTAGTAGGGCTGGACCCGCGCTTGGGTGTCCTTCGGCGCAAGCACCGAGACCCCGAGGATCACCGCGAAGGCCGCGAAGATCTGCAGGACGAGTAGCCGCCGGAATCCAGTTCTCAGTGCTCGCGCCATGGGCGTACGCTCCCCGGGCCGGGACCTGCAAGAACCGATCAGAGCGCGGATCGGAGTACTTTTGGACGGTTGGCGCGCACCCGGCTGACTAAAAAATGCGTAGCTGCGCAGTCTTTACATAGACCCGGGTGCCGAGAGGTACGACACGTAGGCGGGCCCGCGGCGGGGTTGTCAGATCCACGAGGGGTGTCACCATCGCGCACATGCGGTGGAAGTGGAGCTTGCGGCGCATGCGGGGCGTGATGTGGCCAGGACTCGGCGCCGGCGCATTGGCGACGGTCGTCGTTGCGTGTGCGCCCCCCAACGATGCCACGCCATACCCGGCGACCGAGCCCCCCGACGGCGGGGCTGCGCCGACGAAGACCACCGACGGCCCGCCCGACGACCCCACGCCGCGCAAGGCCCTGGGCGTCGCGACCTACTTCGATCGAACGGTCGATCTCGACCCGTTCTTGGCCGGCTTTCCGTACGCCGATTTCAACCACGACCTCGAGCACGGCCGGGTGTTCTTCACCGACAAGTCCGAGGACTACGCGCTCAAGATGTTCGAGGTCCCACCTGCCAGCGGCGCCGGCAAGTGGGAACTCGCCACGGCCAAGACGGTCTCGAAGGTCGACTGGTCCAAACGCAGTCTGTGGGGCCTGGAGCTGCACGCGCCGAGCAACACGCTGTGGCTGCTCGCCGATGCGCGCAACGACGAGCAGATGAACCTGTGGACCCTCTCGCTCGACAGTGGGGAGCTGACGCAGGTCACCGAGCACGACTACGTGTACGGGTTCGGGTTCGACGAGGCCGCGGGCCGCATCGCCTACCTGCCGCGCTCGGGCAAGAAGGCCCCGTTTCGCAGCTGCCTGCACATCCTCGACGTCCAGACGCGCGACGATCGCGAGATCGTCTGCGACACGCCGGCGCTGACCCTGACCTGGTCGTCGCCGCAGTTTTCCAAGGACGGCAACGAGGTCTTCCTCGACGCGCAGGTCTCCGGCGACCGCAATCGCGTGCAGCTCGTGCGGGTGGATCTGAAGGCGAGCACGCCCAAGCTCGAAGTCATCACCAATCGCAGCAAGCCTCGCAACTCGCCGACCATCCTCGATGGCTGGCTCGACGACGACACGCTGCTGTACCTGTCCAACGAGGACGGCTACGACAACCTGTGGTCGTACTCGCGCGCCCACAAGACGACCAAGCAGCTGACCCGCTACAAGGAAGACCTCGACAGCGCCAAGCTCGTCGGCACCGAGGTCGTCGGCGTGCACGGCACCCCCGCCGGCTCCACGGTGGTGCGCCTGGACGCCCGCAGCGGCAAGGAGCTCGCGGCCGACAAGCTGCCCGGTCAGGTCTCGGTCTCCGACGCCTTCGGGGACGTCGCGGTCCTGACCCAGTACTCGGCCGACATCCGCTACGAAGAGCGGCGCGTCGACCTGTCCAAGCCCGGCGTCGCCAGCACGCCGATCGTGGAGCTGTCGGAGGCCCTGCAGGACCAGATCGTCGCGTGCAAGGCCACGGCGGTGGAGATCCCCACCTTCGATCGCAAGCTGCACGCGTTCCTGCTCGAGCCCAAGGAGCCGATCGCCAAGCCGGAACGACAGCTGGCGATGATCACGGCGTTCTACGGCGGCAGCAATCGCTACTCGACCTTCGACCACGTCATGTGTGCCGCGGGACTGACGGTCCTGTCGCCGGCGGTGCGCGGCTCGAGCGGGTTCGGGAAGGCCTTTTCGGCCCTCAACGACAAGGACCTCGGCGGCGACGAGATCGTCGACCTGTTCTACGCCGCGCGCTGGCTCGAAAAGCGCACGGGGCTGCCGGCGGACCGCATCGGGGTCTTCGGCGGCAGCCACGGTGGCTACGCCACGATGCGCGCGCTGACCTACCCGCCCAAGACCAACGGCCGCAACGAAAGCTATGCGTTCGGCTTCGGGATGTCGCACGCAGGATTTTCGGACATCAAGTCCTTCTACGACGCCACGAACATTCCAGACTGGGTCGTGCTCGAAAGCGGCGATCCGAACGTGCCCAAGGAGCTCGTGCGGATGCGTGATCGCAGCCCGATGGCGCACGTCGATCTGCTGCAAGCGCCGTTGTTGCTCACGCACGGCAGCGCCGACTGGCGTGTGCCCGTCGACGAGAGCCGCCAGTTCGCGGCCGAGGCCAAGAAGCTCCAGCGTCCGGTGCAGTACGTGGAGTTCGAAGGGCAAGGCCACCACATCGAGGGGCTCGAGCTGCAGGCGAAGCTCTTCCAGGCTCGCTTCGACTTCTTGCGTGCGGTCGCCGAAGGGGTGACGGAAGCGGAGCGCGCCAGCCGATGAGTCTCGGGCTGCCGATGGCGCTGTTGGCCGAGGGGGAGAAGTACCCCACCGCGCCTCCCGAGTTTCAGCTCTACATCGGCTGGTTGATCTTCGCTCTGCTCGCGCTCGTCGGGCTGTACGCGTGGCTTCGGGCCGACTCGGTGCGTCGGTGCGTGCTCGCGCTCGACGACCCACGGGTGTTCGCGGTGCTGCGCATCGGCTTCGCGATCATGACGATCATCAACTTCGTCAACCTGCAGCCGTACTGGCGGATGCTGTGGAGCGACGAGGGGATCTTCGATCTCGAGTACGCGCAGGACAAGCTCGGTCGCGGCGCGCTGCGGGGCTGGGACCCCGAAGAGGGCTTTTACGATCGCTGGGCGATCATCTGTTTTCTGTGGAACAAGCCCTCGCTGCACTACTTTTGGGGCAGCCCCGACTTCGTCGTCGGCTATATGTGGGTGTTCTTCGCGATCCTGGGCCTGTACGGCGCCGGGGTCTTCTCGCGCACGACCGGGATCGTCTCCTGGTTTCTGATGAGCGGGATCTACAACCGCAACGCCCTGTACTGGGAAGGCACCGACACCGTCTACCGCGCGTTCTGGTTGATCCTGTTGTTCGCCCGCACGGGGCACGCGTGGAGCTTCGACAACTGGTGGCGATGTCGAAGACTGAAGGCCAAGGGCAAGCTCGAAGACCCCGACAAGTCCCCCGAGGACAACGCGGGCAAGGAGCCGATCTATCGGTTGGTGCCGGTGTGGCCGCGCTACCTGTTCATGCTGCAGCTGGCGGCGCTGTACCTGACGACGGGGGCGGTCAAGACCGGCGGCATCTGGGCGGCCGGTGACGCGCTGTACTACGCGCTGAACATGGACCACTTCTACCGCTTCGAGTGGCAAACGCAGCAGATCTCGGCGGTATTCGGCACCAACGTCTTTCGACTGATGACCTGGGTGACGCACTGGTGGGAGCAGCTGTTCCCGTTCGTGCTCGTCGGTGTCGCGCTTCGTTTCACCCAGCGCCATCGCGACCAGCCCTGGTACCGCGCGCAGGACACCAAGGTCCGCAAGTGGGGCGCACGGCTGGTGCTCGTGGCGATCTGGGGTCTGGTGTGGCGCATCAACTACCTGGTGCTGCCGTTTTGCCTCGCCATGGAAAAGGACGTGCCCAAGCCGCCGCAGCCGGCATGGGACAAGATCCACATCGCGTACGGCGTGGTGATTCCGGCGTTCGTGGTGCTGTGGTACGTGCTCGGTCGCTGGGAGCCGGTGCTCTTGCGCGGGGGGCGGGACATCCCGAAGGTCACCGCGAAGTTCCCCCGCGTTCGGATCCCCGAGATCCGGTTCACCCAGGACGGGCTGCGTGGCTGGCTGCTCGGGCGTCGGACGTGGCTGACGCTGGGCTTCATGTTCCACGGGTTCCTCATCCTGTTCATGAACATCGGGATGTTCCCGTTCATCATGCTGATGACGTACGCCGCGTTCCTGTCCGGGGACGAGTGGCGTCGGATCCTGCAGGGCATCGTGGGCTGGGTGGCGGGGCGCAAGCGCCTGTCACGGCTGGTGCCCAAGGGCCACGAGCGCTGGTTCGTCGAGGCCCAGTCGGCGCGCACCGTGCCGGTCCGCGGACGCACGGTCCCGTGGTGGGCCCTGGCGGCGCTCGGCGTGTGGGGCCTTGGCCTGATCTACTTCGAGGCCAAGGCGCCGGAGTGGATGCCGGGCTGGATCGGCGAGCATCTCAAGATGTGGACGATGATCTGGCTGGGCACGTGCCTGGCCGGCGCGGTCGCCTGTCGTTTCCTGCCGCCGCGCACCCAGGATCTGGCTCGCCAGACCGAGCCGGGACCGGCGCTGGCCTACACCGCGCCGGGGCGGGCGCTGGCCTTGTTCGCGCTGGTCTACCACTCGGTGGCGGTCGGCATCTCGCTGTTTCCCTCGTACCCGGTGTTTTCGAAGTGGCGCGCGAAGACGCGGACGGTCACGTACTCGTCGGAGTGGCTCAAGGCGTCCGGCACCGCGCAGAGCTGGCAGATGTTCGCGCCCAACCCCCCGCGCGCGAACACCTTCCTCAAGACCGTCGTCGTCGAAGAGGACGGCGATCGCTGGGACATTCGCAACAACGCCTTCGGCTACCGCCCCAACCCGTGGATCATCAACGACCGCATGCGCAAGATGCAGCGCCGGATGGCGGGCAAGGGCAAGTGGTACCTGCGGTTCTGGGCGTCGTACCAGTGCCGGGAGTGGGAGCTGGCCACGGGCGAGCCGCCCAAGGAGATCGAGGTCTCCAAGATCATCACGCGCATTCCCACGCCGGACATGGTGGCGCAAAAGGGGCCGTACCACCCTCGCAAGCTCCGTTCGACCGAGGTGGCGATCCAGACCCACAAGTGCTCGCGCGAGGGTCGGCTGCCGCTGTACATGAAGGAGCGCTACGGCTTTCCGATCACCGAAGCGGACCTCGAAGAGGCGCGCAAAGCCGCGGAGGCCTACGACAGGAAGTTCCTCAAGCGCAAGGAGAACTGGGACAAGCGCAAAGACTTCGGACGCTGGTGGGATGCCGAGCGCGAGGAGGAAGAGCGGCGTGTGAAAGCCCAGCTTCGCCGCGATTCGCGTGAGGCCCGCATCGATCGCGCACAACCGGACCATCCCGGCGGCTCCGGCGGCGCTTTGGACGACGAAGGCGCACCGGACCAGGACGAAGCGCCTCCAATGTGACGACGTGTCGGTCCCCGCGGGGCCGGGTACTATGGACAGAACGCGATGAGCGACGAACGCGAGTCCGAAGACGGGGCGAAGGTCGAACCGGCCGATACGCCCGCGCAGGAAGCCGCCGAGGGCGGATCCGACGACGAGGCCGACACGGCGCGGCCCGACGACGATCCCGGCGTGGACGCGGCGTCCGACGACGAGGCCGCCGAGGAGGGCGCCCCCTCCGACAACGGCGAGCCCCACGAGGACACGCCCACCGGAGGGCGCAGCCTCGAGGACACCAACGGCGGTGCCGCGGTGGCCGACTCCGGTCTCGCGTCGACGTTGCTGGCCGGACCGCTCGTCGAGGCCGACGATCCCAAGCGGCCGTACGCGTACCCGCTATGGGCCCGCGTGCTCGTGTCCTTCTTCGTGCTCTACCACGCGGCCGTGCTGACGGTGGAGAACCTGCCGGCCAAGGGCCTGTCGAAGGGCCTGATGACCTGGTTCAACAAGAAGCTGCAGGCGCGGGACTACTTCCAGGCGACGGGCAATACGCAGAGCTGGGCCATGTTCGCGCCCAACCCCCATCGCTCCAACATCTTCATGAAGGTGCTGGTCAAGGATGCCGACGGCGAGATCTTCGATCTCAAGCACGACATCTACGGCAAGCGAACCTACCCGTACCTGTTTTACGACCGCATGGGGAAGGTCAACCGCCGCATCGTCGACCAGAAGGGCTACCGCCGCCACTACGCGGCGTGGGTGTGTCGCGAGTGGGAACGGACGCACGGTGGCCAGGCGGCCGACGAGGTCATCTTCGTGAAGATGTGGACCCAGGTGCCGCACCCCGACGAGGTCATCAAGCGCTGGAAGCAGAAGAACTACGACCTGCGCTATCTCGGCTACCACCCGCTCGAGCTCAAGCTGCACGAGCGTGAGGCCGACACCTTCCGCTGTGCGACGACCCGTCAAGCGCAGCTGCCCAACTATCTGCGCGAGCGCTACGGTCTGCCGCTGGAGGACGAAAACTACTTCCGCGACCAGACGATCCGCACCTGGTACGTCGAGCAGGAGCAGCAGCGCGAGGCCGAGGAGCGCAAGGCACGTCTTCAGGAAAGGAGGCGGGACCCATGATCGCGATCGCGTCGATGCTGGCGATGTTCGAGGACAAGGAGGTCGACGTCTCGCCTCACCTGGAGCTCGCGACGGACCTGTCGTTGTGGGCGTTCGCGCTCGTCATCGCCATGTTCGTGATCCGGCCGGAGCTGTGGCAGCGGCTGTTCATGCGCCGGGTGGACCCCCGCCCGGTCGCGATGATGCGGATCGCCTTCGGGTTCGTGGTCATGTGGACGTTCACGGACCTGCTCCAGCCGCACGGTCCGCTCGAGGACTCGGTCGCGAGGTTCCTGTTCACCGACGAGGGGCTGTGGCTGACCGACATGGCGCGGTCCAACTACAGCGACAAGGTCAAGACGCTGTGGGACCCCCACGCGGGTTGGCAGCACTGGGACGACGTCTTCAAGGCGATGTGGGGGAAGTTTTCGATCCTCCACTTCCGATCCGATCCGCCGTTCGTGTGGGCCGTCTACTCGGCGATGCTGATCAGCCTCGGGCTGATGATCCTCGGGGTGTGGACGCGCTGGACCACGATCCTGTCGTGGATCCTCGTCGAGTCCGTCTACCGCTACAGCCCCGTCTTCTACACGGGCGGCGACACCGTGGTGCGCGTCTTCCTGTTCCTGGGGATGTTCGCGCGCTGGGGCGAGGCCTACTCGGTCGACGCCTGGCGACGCACGCGCAAGGCGGTGCTCGCGAAGGGGGCGACCTCGCAGCCGCTGCGACGGCTCATCCCGGCGTGGCCGATGCGGCTGATGATGCTGCAGCTGTGCATGATCTACAGCGCCACCGGGCTGCTCAAGAGCGGCAAGACGTGGGCGGACGGCACGGCGCTGTACTTCGCGCTCAACCTCGACCACTTCTACCGGGCGCCGATGACCGGCGTGGCCACGTTCCTGCACTGGATCGGCGTGCTTCCGGCGACGACGATCCTGGTGCACTGGTGGGAGATCCTGTTCCCGGTGGCCGCCGTCGGCGTCGCGCTCAACGGCTACGAGAAGGCTCGCGCCCAGGGCACTTGGCCGGTAGCGGCACTGTGGCGGCGTGGCATCGGCTACCTGCTGTTCATGGGCGCGTGGTGCTGTGTGGCGTACATCGCCGGCCTCGGCGCGTTCTATTACATCCCCGACGGCAAGATCGCGATCCCGCGCGCGCAGATGATCACCGTGTTCACGGCGATCGGCATCGCGATCCCCATCGTGTTCGCGGCGCTGTACCTGGGCCTGCGGGCGAAGTTCCCCCGCGTGCACCGGGCGCTGCGACTGTGGCTGCTCGGCAAGCGGTTCTGGCTCGTCGTCGGATTCGGGATGCACGTCGGCATCGACGTCGGCATGAACGTCGGCACGTTCGCCAACGTGATGATGGCGGTCTACTTCGCGTGGCTGTCCGGTGACGAGATCGAGGCGGGGTGGCGCTACCTGGCGTCGCAGCCGTGTGCGCCGGGCGAGGGCGGCCGGCCGATCCGCAAGAAGAAGGCGTTGCGCGTGTTGCTCTCGCCCGCCGACCGACTGATCTACCGCAAGGCGGCGCGGGTCTACACGATCCACCACAACCCCGACGACGCGAGCGTGCGCCGGGCATCGCTGCTGCGCTCGTTCGACCTCGGTCACCACGTCGCGTTCGCGGCCGACGAGTCGCTGCCCAGCGGGCAGATCAGGCTCACCATCGAAGGGCGCAACCAGACCCTGGCGGGCAAGGCGATCGGGCGTGAGCTCATCAGGATCTTCCCGGCCTTCTGGCTGCTGCGTCCATTCCGGATCATTCCGGGCCTCGGCGACGCGCTCGGCGGCCTGGTCATGAAGATCCTGCGGCAGCGGTAGTCGGCCTCGGTGATGGCGGTCGACCTCGTCGTCCACCCCGACGTCGTCCTCGACGACGCCGCGCTGCGTCGTGCGGCCGCCCGAGAGGCGAAGGTGCGCGAGGCCGACGTCGCGCGGGTCGTCGTGCGTCGCCGCGCGATCGATGCCCGACGGGGCAAGGTGCGCCTGCGGCTGACCGTGGACCTGCGCATGGTGGGAGATCCTCCCGTCCACGACGCGACGCCCAGCCCGCTCGCGTTGCCGAGTCTGGGCGCCCCCGAGGTGGTGGTCGTGGGCGCGGGCCCGGCCGGGTTGTTCTGCGCCTGGCGCCTGGCGCAGCGCGGGATCGGCTCGGTGATCGTCGATCGCGGCAAGCCGGTGCGGGCGCGTCGGCACGATCTGGCGGCGCTGACCAAGCGAGGGCAGCTCGACCCGGACAGCAACTATTGCTACGGCGAGGGTGGGGCCGGGACGTTCAGCGACGGCAAGCTGTACACGCGTGCCAAGAAGCGGGGCGCGACCTCGGACGTGCTCGCCGCGTTCGTGGCGTACGGGGCTCCCGCGGACATTCTCGTCGACGCCCGGCCGCACATCGGCACGAACCGCCTGCCGCGGGTCATCGGCGGCATGCGCGATCACATGGAGTCCGCCGGCGTGCAGGTGCGGTTTTCGGCGCGGGTGCAGTCGCTGCAGACCAAGCAGGGGCGCGTCACGGGGGTCGTGCTCGCCGACGGCGAACGCATCGACGCGCGTGCGGTCGTGCTCGCGACCGGTCACTCGGCCACCGACGTGCACCGCTTCGTCGTGGCCGCGGGAGGTCGGCTGACGGCCAAGGCGTTCGCGCTCGGCGTGCGGGTCGAGCATCCCCAGGCCTGGATCGACGCCCAGCAGTTCGGGACATTCGCCGGTCACCCCGCGCTCGGCGCAGCGGCGTACCGGTTGGTGCAGAACGTGGGCGAGGTCAGCTGCTTTTCGTTTTGCATGTGTCCGGGCGGCTTCATCTGCCCCGCGGCCACCGAGCCGGGCGGGCAGGTGGTCAACGGCTGGAGCCCCCACGCGCGCGGAGGTCGGTTCGCCAACTCGGGTTTCGTCACCGAGATCGGGCCGCCGCAGCTTCGGGCGTTCGGCCTCGATCCCGACGACGTCTTCGCCGGCGTCACGCTCCAGCGCGCGTTGGAGGCCGCCGCGTTCGAGGCCGGTGGGGGCGGCTACGTCGGGCCCGCGCAGCGACTGACCGACTTCGTCGCCGGTCGCGCATCCACCGACCTTCCTTCGTGCAGCTATCCCCGCGGGGTCGCGCCGGCGCGGGTCGACGAGCTGCTGCAGTCGCTGTACGCCCCGTTGCGGACCGCCCTACGGGCCATCGACGCCAAGATGCCGGGGTTCGTGGGCGAGGAGGCGGTGGCGGTGGCGGTGGAGTCGCGCACGTCCTCGCCGATCCGCATCGATCGCGACCGCGAAGACCTACAGTCGCCCGGGCTGCCCGGCCTGTTTCCCTGCGGGGAAGGGGCCGGGTTCGCCGGGGGAATCATGTCGGCCGCCCTCGACGGCATCGCGATCGCGGATGCCATCGCGATGCGCCCTTGAGCGACGGGCCCGCGCGCGAGACGATGGGGCAGGTCCGGCCCTCAGTGTCTGTGCAGATCAGCGAGTACGTCGTCCCGACCAAGGTCGGTGATCGCACGGCGATGGTCATCACGCCGCGCACGCACGTGCGCGTCGGCCTGTCCGCGGTCGAGCACGTCGACGGCATGTCGGCGCTCGACGAGACGCTGCTGCGCGAGGCGCAGGCCCGCAGTCCGCGGATCACGTTCTGCGTCTTCCGCGGGCGCAGCGACGAAGGCGACGGGTCGTGGTGTTTCGCCGACGCGATGACGCAAGCACAGGATCGCGAGCTCGCCTCGAAGCTGCTGCCCGGTCAGATGATCGCCTATCGCGGGCTGCTGCGCGCCGGTGTGAGTCTGTTCGTGCACGCCGACTGGGGCGAGCGCGAGACCGACGCCTTCCGCTGGGCGGTCGACCATCGCATCGCCGCGCTGCGCGAGGAGATCGAGCCGGACGAGACGGTGGGCACGTCGGCCAGTGCGATCGACCTGTGGATCCTGCGCAACCTGACGTTCTTCTTCACGCTGTCGTTTGCGAAGATGATCGAGACGATCCTGCCGGACAAGCTCGCGCTCATGGAGGCGCGGATGGAGCGGATCCGGCGGCTGGTGGGGTTGCTGCCCCCCTGATCGGCGGTTTTTCGTCGGCGGCTGGAACCTTTTGGGCCGCGGCACGAACCATTGTCCTGGGAGGACGCCATGCAATCGCTCGCTACCTTGCTCATCGTCGCGACTTTCGCGCTACCCGCCGAGACCCCGGCCGCTGCCGCATCGGCCGATGCGACCGCCTCGATCGCGGAGATCGACGCGGCACTCACCGCGTGGGACGGCAGCTGCAAGAAGGGGGCGCATGGTCTCTGCGTGCAGGTCACCCCGCCCGCTGCGAAGGCGCCCGCGGGCCGGTGCGCGCCGCGTCGTCTCGGAGCGATCGACGTGCGCTCGCGTGGCAAGCGTGGCGAGGTCGCACGCGAGAAGCTCGCGGCGGCGGTCGCCAAGGCCGAAGCGCTGCCGGACCCGAGCGATGCCGGGGACAAGGCCGCGCTCGCGGCCGCGCTCGCCCAAGGCAAGATCGCCTTGCTCGACCAGGACATGGAAGCGTTCCTGGCGTTGACGATGCCGACCGATCTCGACTTCTTCGTCGAGGAGTGGAAAAAGGACAGCGGCAATCCCAAGTGGGAGGCGCAGTACGAGCGTCAGGTCGCCAAGAAAGAGGCCTCGATGAAGAAGTTCAAGGCCTTCTTCGACGCCAAGACCAAGCTCGGCACCGCGCTGACGAAGGACCTCGCCGGTCTCAAGAAATTCGGCGAGGGCCACGTCGTGATCGAAGCCGCGCTCAAGACGGCATGGTTGTCGCAGAACATGGCCGACGAGCTGTCCGCGGCGCCGATCCCCAAGAGCCTCGCGAAGGCCGAGGTCAAAGAGGCCTACTGCGACGCGCTCGAGGGTCAGGCCGAGGGCCCGGAGAAGACCGCCAAGGACGCGCTGGTCTACTGCACGAACAAGGCGCTGGAAACGAAGGTCACCGGCGACGCCGTCGATGCGTGTCGGGATCTGCTCGGGCGCTACCCGAAGGACGGGTCCGAAGCCGCGCCCGAGTAGTCGGCTCGGGCAGCCGTCATCGGCGGATCTCGTGGCTGCGAATCCGCGAGAGCACGCGACCCCGCGGCCGACCGGGCCCGCCTACGGGCTCGAGGTCGCGGGTGCGTCCGCGGGCGCTTCGGCGCCTTCGGTCGGTGTCGCCTTGTCCGCCGCGGGGACGCGCTTTTCGACGGTGGCCGGGTTGGTGCCCGGCAGCATGCGCGTCAGGCCTTCGGCGGGTGAGGTCGGAGGCGCGAACGCCATCGCGTGGCCGTCGCCCAGACGGGTGGCGACGCCCTGCACGAGGCGGGCGATGTCGGTCAGTCCCTGCTGATTGATCTGCGGCGCTTCGTCGCCGGGCCCGTGGTAGTCGTCGTGCGTGTGCGTGAACAGAAACAGCACGGGGATGTTCAGCTCGTAAAACGCCGCGTGGTCGCTGCGCGTGGTGATCGCCCGGTCGTACAGCACCGGCATGCCGAACGTGCCCACGTCGTCGAGGATCTCCATCCAGGTCGAGCCCGAGGCCACGCCCCCGATCGCCAGGCCCTCGTCGCGTAGACGCCCGACCATGTCGATGTTGACCATCGCGACGACCTTCCCCTTCGCGAACGGACCCTCGGTCGGCAGGGCGGCAGCCATCGCCTTGGACCCGAGCAGGCCCATCTCCTCGCCCGAGAACAGCGCGAACACGATCGAGCGGCGCGGCTGGTAGCCGGCGGCGGCCATCGCCCGGGCGATCTCCACGACCACGGCGGTGCCCGATGCGTTGTCGTCGGCGCCGTTGCAGATGCCGTCCTTGGCCCCGCCGTCGAGCTCGCGGCCGTGGCAGTCGCCTTCGCCCTCGCGACCGATGTGGTCGTAGTGCGCGCCGAACAGCACGATCTCGTCCGCGAGATCGGTGCCGGGGATCGTGGCGAGGATGTTGGGTGCCTTCTTCTCGATCGTCTCGAGCTTCAGATCGAGCTTGGCGGTCGCGCCCGTGGCCGCGGAGGCGGGCTGCAGCTTGGTGTCGATCTGCTTTTGCAGCGCCGACAGCTTCTTGCCGCCGATGCGCACGAGCTTGTCGGCGGCCTTGTGGCGCAGCTGCACGACGGGCAGGGCGTAGGGCTTGGACTGCGGGTGGCTGTCCTCGAGCGAGGGCAGCTCGTCGGCCTCGCGGTCTTCGGCGGTCACGTAGCTGCGCGGACCTTCGACCACGATCACGCCGGTCGCACCCGCCGCGGCCAGGCGATCGATCTTGTCGCGCAGGCGGCCGAAGCCTTCGAACTGCGGGCCGCTGCGCTCGCCGGCGCGCTGCAGCACGGTCGCGATCTTCATCGTGTCCAGCGGTCCCATCGGATCGCCCTCGCTCAGGGCGGCGCGCTCGTCCGCGGTCAGGCTCTTGGTCGGCACCCACGGCGCGGCCATGGTCAGGATCTTGCCGATGGCTTTGTCGCGCAGCTTGGCCACGCCGGCGGTGTCACCCTTGGCGCGCAGCGGTGCGGCGGCTTCGTCGAACGCGCGTCGCTGTGCCCGCATCGCGCGGAAGAAGGCGCGCGTGTCCGGAGAGTTGGGCTGGTGCTGCAGGACCAGGGCGATCTTGCCGGTCAGATCGAGCCCGGCGAGATCGTCGTACGGATGGGTCTCGTCGCTGGACTTGGCGGCGTAGCCCGCGAACACGATCTCGCCCTCGAGCGTGCCGGAGGGGCTCGACGCGAGCGGGGCGAAGTCGGTGGCGGCCACGGGCTTTTCGCTGCCGGGCTTGCCGAGCGCGAGCGTCGGCGGCGAGGTGGTGCGCGCCCCGACGACGAGCGCGTACTCGTGGGCGTAGTCCTTGCCGACCGGGGCGACGCCTGCGTCCGAGAACGCTTTGGCCAGGTACTGCGCCGCGACCGAGATGTCGCCGCTGAGCGTGTACCGGCCCCCGAGCTCGTCGGAGGCCAGGTGCTCCACCACGCCGAAGAGGCGAGCGGAATCGATCTCCGGGGTCTTGGCCTCCTGCGCGACCGGGGCCGCCGCGGCGGGCGGGGGTGTCGTCGCGCCCTTGGGCTGGCAGGCGAGGGCGAGGACGAGGGCGGGACAGACGAGGGCGAGACGGCGCATGGCGAGGGTTCGACTGACCTACCGTGGTTGGAGTGTCACACGATGCGCGAAACCGAGTGCGTTCACTCACCGGGTCGTCGAAACGTCGACCCGGGTGAGGTGATCGGCGCGCGAGGTCCGTCTAAGGTGCCTGACATGACGAAGTTGCCGCACGCGTTGCTCGCTCTGCTCGCCTTCATGCTGCTGCTGGTCGGTGGCTGTTCGAAGTCGGTCGAGGGCGAGGAGAAAGCCTGGAAGGCCAACGTGGCCAAGGTCGAAGAGCTCAAGGCGCAATATCCCGGCTTCGGGGCCGCCTTCGATGCGCGACTGGAGGCCGCCAAGAAGATCTACGAAGAGGCGGGGTCGCTGTCGGACGACGCGAAGATCGAAAAGCTCTCCGCCGCCAACGGCAAGCTGCGTGGTGGATTCGTCAGCGACCTCGATGGGCTCGACGCCAAGATCAAAGCCGTCCGCGAGAAGCGAGTCGAAGCGGCGGCGAAGGCCGGCGACGCGCAGAGCGCCGCGGCCGCCAAGCTCGCGGCCGAGGATGCCGACAAGACGCTGACGCGCATCGAAAAGACGCTCGAGGGCGGCGCCAAGGACGACGCGTCCGCCAACGCGGTTCTCAAGAAGGTCCTCGAAGATCTCCAGACGGCCGAGGCGACGATCGACAAGGTGCTGCAGGTCGACAAGGACAAAAAGGACGCCAAGCAGGCGGCCGAGGACGACAAGAAGGCCGCCGACGCGAAGGAGAAGGCCGACGCCGAAGCGGCGGTCGCCGACTGGAAGTGCGAGTTCTGTGGCACGATGAACAAGCACGATCACGGCAAGTGCGAGTCGTGCGGCGCCCCGCGAGGCGACAAGAAGGAAGCCAAGTAGCGACGACGCCACCGGTCGCGACCACGTGTCGTGACCGGCGCCTGCATCACGCCGCCCGCGCCCACCGAGGGTGCCGGCGGCGTTGGTCGTCTCGGACACCGTGTGTGCGGCAACTCGCGTCACCCCCCGGCGCCAAACGGCCGCGGACGCCATCCCAGTGGCGATCTACGGCCCTTTTCTTTGGCCCGCCGGTTCTGCTAGGAAGTACGACTCATGTCCCGAACCTCGGTGGAGTCCCCCGCGAAGTCGGACGCGATCGCGAATATCGCGGATCTGTCGGACTCGGGCCGCCGGATCGTCGGGGCCGAGCTCGAGATTCTGGCGCGCGTGCAGGCGCGGCTGACGCGAGAGGCCGAGGCCACACCCCACGAGATGGAGGACCTCGACGCCGCGCTCATCGAGCTGCGCGATGCGATCGCGGAGGCGAAGGAAGAGGACGTCCCGTCGCTCATCGACCAGATGCACCAGGTCGCCGCGCTGTCGAAGAAGCGCGGCAAGGGTCGCAGCCTGCCGATCGATCCCAAGAGCCCGTACTTCGGTCACCTGCGCCTCAAAGAGGCCCGCAGCGGTCGCACGCGCGACGTGCTCATCGGCCGGCACACGCTGCTCGACGACGGTGATGGGGTCACGATCGTCGACTGGCGCAACGCGCCCGTCAGCCGGCTGTACTACCGCTACGAGGAAGAAGACGAGTACGACGAGGAGTTCGACGAGCGCTCGATCGAGGGTCAGATCCTGATCCGACGCAGCCTCGCGGTCTCTCAGGGCGAGCTGCGTCGTGTGGCGGCCCCCCAGGGCACGTTCGCGGTCAACGGCCGAGGGCAGTGGCGCGAAGCCGAGGGCAGCGCCATTCCCACGCTCGAAGGCGGTAGCGGCAAGGCGACCCGCTACGACAAGGGCAAGCTCGGGGTCAACGGCGACGACGAGCCGCTGCGCGCCGACAAGCACCTGCAAGAGATCACCGCGCTGATCGACAAGCAGCAGTTCGAGCTGATCACGCGGCCGGAGTCCGGCATCGTGCTGATCCAAGGTGGCGCCGGCTCGGGCAAGACGACCGTGGCGCTGCACCGCGTCGCCTACCTGGCGTTTCAGGACCCGAAGCGGTTTTCGGTGGGCAAGATGCTCATCGTCGTCTTCAACGAGGCGCTCGTGGAGTACATCCGCCACGTGCTGCCGTCGCTGGGCGTCGACGGGGTCACGGTCACCACGTACCGCCGTTGGTCGTCTCAGCTCATCAAGCGGACCAAGCTGTCGATCCCGATCCGCCACACCGACGCCACGCCGGACGCGGTTGTGCGGTTCAAGAAGCACCCGGTCGTCATTCGGATGATCGAGGAGCTCGTGGGCGAGCAGCTCGACGACGTGCGCGCCCAGCTGCAGGACAAGGCCGGCTCGCGGCCCCAGGGCGAGGAGATCGTCGCCCAATGGGACAAGCTGGAGCGGCTGCCACCCGCCGGCCGCGTCGAGCGCATGCTCGAGTGGCTGGCCAAGGGCCCCGGGCGCGGCCTGCCGCCGAAGACCAAGGCGCCAGCGACCACGATCCTGCGCGCCGCGATGGAGTCGGTCAACGACATCGTCGCGGACTTCCTCGAGCTCAACACCGCCGAGGACCGGATCCGTGCCGCGATCGGCGAGCACGCCCGCGACACGTTCTCCGACAACGACATCGGCGTCATCGTCCGCTGGTGCGCGAAGAAGGCGGCGCTCGACCTCGACGAGGGCGAAGACCCCAAGTCGCTGCCCAGCGAGTCGCTGCTCGACGAGGAAGACGACGCGATCCTGCTGCGGCTGATGCAGGTCAAGCAGGGCGGTCTGTTCGTGGGTGGCAAGCGGTTCGAGTACGAGCACGTGGTCATCGACGAGGCGCAGGACCTGTGTCCGCTCGAAGTTCGCGTGATGCTCGACACCGTCTCCGAGGGCAAGAGCGTGACGATCGCCGGGGACCGGGCGCAGAAGATGATCTTCGACAACGGCTTCTCCGACTGGCCGCAGCTGCTCGGCGACGCCGGGCTGCCGCACGTCGCGATCCAGCCTCTGAAGATCACCTACCGCTCGACGCGCCAGGTCATGGAGCTGTCGCGGCACGTGCTCGGTCCGCTGCACAACCCCGAGGACGAGCTCATCGCGCGTGATGGCGCACCGGTCGGCTACTTCGAGTTCACCGACCAGGGTGAAGGCGTCGCGTTCCTCGGCGAGGCGCTGCGGGGGCTGATGGCGCGCGAGCCCTCGGCTTCGGTCGCGCTGATCTCCCGCTACCCGCAGCAGGCGGACATGTACTACGACGCCCTCAAGATCGCCGAAGTGCCGCGACTGCGGCGGGTGCGTCGCGAAGACTTCACGTTCACCGCCGGCATCGACGTCACCGACGTCCGCCAGGTCAAGGGGCTGGAGTTCGACTACGTCGTGATCCTCGATCCCACGCGGCAGAACTATCCGGACAGCACGCAGGCGCGTCACCTGATGCACATCGCGCTCACCCGCGCGGCGTATCAGCTGTGGCTGATCTGCCCGGGCGAGAAATCGCCGCTGCTGCCCGGCGAGCTCGTCGACCAAAAGGGCTGAGCGGCTCAGCGCTCGCGCAAGGGCTCGAAGCGGATCACTTCGTGCTCGACCGTGACGGGGGTCTTCTTGCCGTCGACGCGGAAGGTGACGCGCGTGGCGAAGCGATCGCAATGGGCCTGGTAGGCGCCCTGGGCCGCGAACGACACGGTGACCTCGCTGCGGCCCGGCCCGACCTCGGCCGGATCGATCTCGAACACCTTGGGCTCGGCGCGAACGTCCCAGGGCAGCGCGCACGAGTGATCGGTGAGGAACTCGACCTTCGACACGGTCAGCGACAGCGGTCGGCCGAGCCCGTTGTCGACGGTGAAGGTCGCGTGCCCGATCTTGGCCGCCTCGCCGCCGTGCTCGTGGCGACGGTGGTCGGCCTCGCCGGCGATGACGACGGGCTTGCCGTCGACGACGACGCGCGAGGCACTGGTGGCGTGGATCTCCGGACGCTGGGCGAACACGACCGTGTCGTCGACCCAGGCGTCGAGGTAGCGGATCGCATCGGTCCCGGCGGCGCGCTCGAACCGCAGCAGCGTCTCGTGCAGCGTGATGGTGCACGTCGTCGGCGGCATCGTGTCGTCCAGCGGTAGCGTACCGCACCGCGCTTTGGCCACGTCACACTCGCGCTCGAACTCCGGTGGAACGTGTCCTTCAGCCTTCGCCGCGGCGAGGGCGAGCGTCGCGGCCCGTCGGGCACGCTCGGGCGTGCACGGCGGTGGCCCGTCGTGGTTGCTCAGCTCGAGCTCGACTGCATCGCGCAGGGGCAACGTGATCGTCGCCGCCGCGTAGAAGCTGTCGGCATAGCCGGAGTGAAGACGCAGTACGTACTCGCCCGGCGGCAAGGGGCTCGGCGTGCAATCGTCGGCCTCGTACGCGTGCGTCGGCGCGGGCAACCATCCGGTGCCGTTGCCGGGGACGAGGTGCGGCATCGCCTCGACGTCGGGGCAGTCGTAGCGGTGGGGCCACAGCGCGCGCGTGCCCAGCTTGCCGTCGCGGTCGACGAGGTATGCCCCGTACAGATCGACATCGCCGTCACCGGGGTTGTGCACGACGAGCACCGGTCCGTCGGGGCGGGGCGGCGCGGGCGTCGGCGCGGCCTCGGGCTCGGACGCGCCGGCGACCGGCGGTGCGGGCGGGGCCGTCGACGGTTCGCCGGGCCCGGTGGGCGGCTCTTGCCGACACGCGAGCAGTCCCGCTGCGACCACGATCCCGACGATGCCCCGCACCCACGCAGGGTAGCGCGCCACGGCCGATGATTCCTGCTGGCGTTACAGTTGTAGTGATGTTACTACATCTGTAGTGAGCGAGTCCGCAGCGATCAACGATTCCGAGTGGGAGCTGCTGGCGGTGCTGTGGCAACGCGGCCAGGGGACCGCGCGCGACGTCACCGATGCGCTGGTGGCCTCCAAGGGTTGGGCCTACTCGACGGTCAAGACGATGCTCGACCGCATGGTCGACAAGGAGCTCGTCGAGGCGACCCGTGTCGGCAACGTGTGGAACTACCGCGCGCTCGTGGAGCGCGAGGCGGCCCAGCGATCGGCCTGGAGCCGCTTCGTCGACACGGTGTTCCGCGGCACCGTCGATCCCGCGCTTGCGCTTCTGGCCGGGGACAAGCGGCTGAGCAAGTCGCAGCGCGCCAAGTTGCGGGCGCTGCTCGACGAGGAAGGTGATGCGTGAATCTCGTGCTCTCGGATCTCGGTTTCTCGCCCGGATGGTGGGTCGGCATGACCGTGTGGACCGGTGTGGTGTTGTTGGCGGCGTACGCGGTCGAGCGTGCGTTCGGCCGACGCATGCGGCCGGGCTTGCGCATGGCGCTGTACGGCGCCGTCTTCGTGCGCCTGTGCCTGCCGGTCCAGTGGGACGCACCATGGGGGGTCCTCGCGTCGTCGCCGGTGTCCGAGACCGAACCCTCGGTCGTGCCGGTCGTCGCGTCCGCACCGTCGCTCGCGGCGAAGGCGATCGAGACGCCGGGCCACGTGGCGCCCTCGCCGAAGATCTCGCATCCGGTCGTCGTGCCGCGCCTGTCGTCGAGCCGGGTGTCGTGGGGCTCGCTGGTCTACGGCGGCGGGTTGGTGCTCTGGCTGGCGGCGTTCGGCGTGGCCCTCGCGCGCACGCGTCGGCACGTGCAGCAGGCTCGGCCTGCGCCCGAGCTCGGGCCCGGCGTGAGGGTCCATCCGACGGCAGGTCCCTTCGCGGCGGGCATCTTCGCGCCGACCATCATCGTGCCGCAGTCGCTGCTACAGGAGCCCGAAGAGGACAAGGCGTCCGTGCTCGCGCACGAGCGGGCCCATCTGCGGACCCGAGACCCCGCGATCGGTGTGCTGCTCTCGCTCGCCTGCATCGTCGCGTGGCCGGTACTCCCGGTATGGATCGCGGCGCGACGAATTCGCTTGCTCATGGAGATGCGTGCCGACGCGGCGGTGATCGGAGAGCTGCCGGTGCGGGGCGTTGCGGGCTACCGACGCGTGTTGCTGCGACAGGCGCGGGCGCGGTGGATGCCCTCGGCGACGCTCGGGTTCGGTCCGATCACGGACCTGCAGTCGCGACTGCGCGCCCTCGAGGGCGAACGCTCGTGGTCGTGGCCGATGCAGGTGGCCACGGGTGGCATCGTCGTCGGGCTGGCGTTCGGGTGCACCGGTGTGGACCGGCCCGACCATGCTCAGGGGCCGGCCCGCACGTCGCCGAACGAAGCGGCGGGCACACCGAGCGGGGGCGTCGTGCGCGACGATGCGTCGCGCTCGACCTCGGGGCCCGAGGGGATCTGTGCGCCGGCCCAGCGGGAGGCCGAGGCCCTCACGGCATGGCTCGTCGTCGCCGCGGCCGATCCGAGTACGGCGGTCGAGACGGCGACCGCGGAAATCGAGGCGGCGCACGACGACGGGCTCGGGGTCGCCAGAGCTCGCGCCAAGCGCGGGCACGCGCACGCGGTCGCGGGCGACTTCGCAGCGGCGGTCGGCGAGTTCCAAGAGGCCGCTTGGCTCGCGGCGTCCGAACGCGACGACGCTGGCGCGGCGACGGCCGCGGCCTACACGATGCTCGCCGAGGAACGGCAGGGCAACGTCGAGGCGGCGAGGGCCTGGGCCAGGCACGTCGAGGCGGCGCTGCGGCGAACGAAGATCGGCCGGCCTCTCGCGGTCGAGCCCGTCTTCCGCGACGCGATGATCCGCCTGCAAGCCGACGAGGCGCCGGCGCATCGTGCGTCGGTGGAGCGCACCCGGGCACAATGCGGGGACCTGGCGACCCCGTCCTGGGTTCTTGGTGCGTAGCGTCGGCTTCGAGGTCCCCGAGCCGAAAGCCCGCGGTCAGTCGTCGGTCTCGTTCGGGGGGCGGACCTTCGGGGTCGTGGTCGACTCGGCGATGCGCCAGACGGCGTCGAAGACGAAGCTCACCGTCTGCGCGAGGGGAGTCAGCACGTCGCCGACTTCGAACGTCTCGTCGGACGCGAGGCTGGGGTCGTACTGCGTGAGGGTCACGGCGGCGATGCCCGCCTCGAGGGCCGGCGTATGGCTGCCGGGCACGTGCGGACCGTCGGCCGGCGACAGCGCGCGCAGCGAGGGGCGGATCGCCTCGAGCATCGGCTGCAGCTCGCTCGCCGCGAGATCGACTGCGCCCAGCGGCGGCGCCCCGACGCGCAGACCGAGCGAGTCGAGCGAGACGACCGCCACGATCTCCGCGCGCGACAGCGGCCCGTCGCGGAGCAGGGCCTTGGCCCCGGCCATCCCCAGCGTGTCCGAGGCCGTCGCGACGAACGCGATCGAGCGCGCGGGCGTCCGGCCGCGGCGCACCCATTCCTGGGATCTGCGTGCGACGGTCAGGAGTGCGGCCACGCCCGTGGCGTTGTCGGTCAGGGCGCCACCTTCGGCCAGCGGCGCCGAGGTCCCGCCGGCGTCCCAGTGCGCGACCACGACGACCACCTCGCGCGGGCGCTCGCTGCCGGCAATCCGACCGACCACGCTCGAGTCGACGATCGTCCGCTCGCTCGTCGTGACGGCGAGGTCGACGAGGGGCGCCGCGTTCGGGACCGCACCTGCGTCCGCCTTCGCGCCCGCGGCCAGCCACGCGCGCAGCTGGGCCTCGCCCTCGGCCGAGAGGATGCCGACGATCGCCGTGGTGTCGGTGTCGGGCTCGTCGGCGTCCTCGAGCAAAGGTGCACCATGGCGGGCCGCCAGCTCCTCCCACGTCGACCCGTTCGACAGCGAGCCCGTCGCGACCAGGCACCCGAGCGCGCCCTTGCGACCGGCGAGGGCGGCCTTGTACTCGACCGTTCCGTACTGCTCCTGGGAGGAGGGGTCGAAGCCCGCGTCCGTGGGAATTCCCGCCCGGACGACGACGATCTTGCCGCGCACGTCCAGGCGCGCGTAGTCGTGATGGTCGACCTCGTCGGCCTCGATCCCGAAGCCGGCGTCGACGAGCATTGCGCTCTCGCTCCAGACCCCGGCGCCGGGCTCGGTTCGCCACAGCACGATGCCCTCGCCGTGCCGCAACGTCTCCGCCTCGGCTCCGTCCACGCGCGGCGGCAACGTGAGCTCCGCCGTTTCCGTCGAGCGGATCCGGACGACCACGGGCTGTCGCCAGCCGCCGCCGACCCCCGCCGGGGACAGGCCGATCTGCTGCATGCTGCGCTCGAGATGCGCGACGGTGCGCGTCGCCCCTTCGCTTCCCGGTCGCCGGCCGCCCAGCACGTCGCTGGCCAACAGCGAGAGCTGTCGCCGCAGCTCGGCGTCGACGAGCGAGGTCTCCTCGTCCACGACGTGTCGCTCCGGACGCAGGACGTAGCCGGGCGCGGTCCGGCTCGGCTCGTCCTCCATCGGCGGCAGCTCGCCGACGACCTCGAGCTTGCAGGCGGCGAGCACGAGGCACATGGTGGCGAGGCGACGGGCCAGCCGGGTCATGCGACGTCTCCTTCGTGGACCGAAGCCGTGGCCGCGTCGACGATCCGCCGCAGCGTCCCGCGGACGAGCTCGAGCTCGCGGGTGGCCCATGTCTGCAGCTCGACTTCCCATTGGGTCTCGTCTTCGGAGGTCGGAACGATGCGCGGACGCGACCCGGCGCGTCGGAACGGAGACATCGTGACCGCTCGCGTCACCGCGGCCAAGGTCTTCGCTCGATGATCCGGGGCGATCTCGAAGCGCACGCGGACCGGGGCGGCCCCGCTGGACTTTTCGACTTTGACCGCCTCTGCGTCGAGCATGGAGTTGGGCAGCCAGACGACCGAGCCGTCTTCCATGCGCAGCTGGGTACGCACGAGTCCGAGGTTGCGGACCGAGCCGTGGTAGCCGTCGACCGCGATCTGGTCACCTTCGCGCAGTCGCGCGCGCAGGGCCAGCGACAGTCCGGCCACGATGCTCTGCACGATTCCCGGGGTCGCGATCGCGGCGATCACTCCGAACAGGGCGAGGGACAGCGTGGTGAGCACCGGCAGCTGCACGAAGATCGGGCGCAGCGCGGCGAGGGCACCCACGGCCCACAACAGGACCCGCAGCAGCGCGGCGAAGCGGCCGAGGCGACGGGCGCGGTCCAGGCCCACGCGCCACGCCAGCCGCACGACCGCCGCCAGCGCGGCACGGGCCAGGATCGTCACCGCGACCACGCCCGTGACCCAGATGACCAGGCGGACGCCGAAGACGTCGCGCACGCGGCCGATCTCGTCGACGAGCGTCGTCCCGAAGTCCATCACGCTCGGTTCCAGCATCACGCCGCCCCCCTCGTCGCGCC
Organism: uncultured Pseudomonadota bacterium; assembly: GCA_937896535.1. Taxonomy (GTDB): domain Bacteria; phylum Myxococcota_A; class Polyangia; order Nannocystales; family Nannocystaceae; genus CALBMM01. The sequence continues at coordinate 41,839 of CALBMM010000155.1, read as the reverse complement.
GAACTCCGCGAGCGCCTTGGACACGTCGTCACGCACGACCGCGGCGAGCGAGAACCAATCGCCGTCTTCGCGGACGACCCCGGAGGCCGTCAGGAACCGCAGCTCGCGCTCGACGTGGTGCGCCTCGATCGACAGCGCCGCGACGAGCTCGGACGCGCGCCGACGCCCCGAACGAACCAGCAGAGCGACGATCGCGAGCTGGGTCGCCGTCAGCTGTCGCAGGAACGGAAGGCCCCACTCCAGGCCCACGGGGTCGAGCGAGATCACGCGGTCGTCGAGGGCGTGGGCGCGACGCAGCCATGCCCGCAGGGCGCGGCGGGGGTTGCCGCTGGACGACGTCGTCAGCGCGCGCATGTACGACTCGCGCAGCGAACGACGGAGCAGCCGTCCGATCCAGCGGGCGCGTAGGCTGGCGGGGAACTCGAGCTCGAGGCCCGAGAGCTGCTGACGGGCCGAGAGGAGGCCTTCGAGGTCGTCGCGGCCGAGCCCGCGCAGTTCCACGACCTGGGCGAAAGCACCTCGCATGGGAAGCACGAGCTCGACGACCTCGAGCAGCTGCCGGGCGATCGACAACAGCCAGAACGTCGACGGTTGCGTGTGCACGATGAGGTTGAGCAGCTCGTCGAGGGCCTCGATGCCGTCGGCACCCAGCGAGACCCACTCGTGCAGGTCGTCGACGACGATGGCGGTGCGTCCGCGGGCCAGGGCCGTCTCGACCGACTTGGCGTCGGGCTCGCAACCGAGCTCGCGCGCGAGATAGGCGAACAACGTGGGTTCTTCGGCACGGTCGCGCGTGGGCACGACGATCACCCGACGGGTCGCCAGCTTCAGCCGCGCGATCTGGACCAGCGAGCTCTTGCCCATGCCGACGCCGCCGCACACGAGGACGGCGTTGCCTTGCGACGGGGCCTGCTGCCAGGCGCGCTCGACTCGAACGATTTCCTGAAGGGCGTCGCGGTTGGCGACGAACAGTCGTGGGTCGCGGACCGGCTCGGGCGAAAACAACGCGCGGTACATCGGCGGAAGCTCGGCGCCCACTTCCCCGTACTGCTCCCGCAGGTACTCGCGGACATCGGCCGCGTCGGCTCGCTCCGCCCCCGAGCGCAGCCGGTAGTGCCGGCCGATGCCGTGGGCCGCCTCGCCCCGCAGGCGCCGGATCCCACGCTGCGCGAGCTCGACGGCCGGCTTGCCGTAGCGCCTGTACAGCGCCTGGCCCCAGGCGCGAATCCGTTCCGCTCGGCTGACCGGGCCCGTGCTCGTCGTGCGTCCCGTCGCGCGCGCGATCGCGTCGACGAGGTGCTCGTCGATCCCTCCCACGGCCTCGTGCATCTGCTCGGCCAGGGCCGTGCCGCGGGCGCGCACGGTCTCGTCGGCGCCGGCGAGGGGCTCGGCGGTCTGGGCCAAGTGCTGTGCGACCGCCTCCGGCGTGGCGGGCTCCTCGGCGTCCTCGCGCAGCGTGGTGGAGAGCACGAACTCCGCCGCGCTCTCGCAGGTCCCCATCGTCTCGCGCGCGGCGGCGAAGCTGGACCACAGCTCCCCGAGCAGCTGCTCGAGCGCAGGGCCGAGCTCGGCGGACAGATAGGCCTGGACCGTCTCGGTGATGTCGAGCGTGACCACCTCGGCCTTCGCCGGTCGCGGCGCGTCGATGATCGTGGCCAGGGAGTGGACGATGGACTCTTTGCCCGCCGCGTCCACGCTCGCCTCGCGCGACAGGCTGCCGAGCGCGGTGCCCGAGGTGGCACGACGCAGTCGGCCCGCGACGGCACGCAGCTTCTTCTGAACCGGCCGCGGCACGAGGGCCGAGACCTCCATCTTCAATCGCGAGACGGCGGACTCGTCGAAAGCCGGCAGCGCCCGGGTCTGCTCGACGATCTGCTGCAGTCGCCGGTGCTGCCCCTGCACCTCCTCGGCCACCATCTCGAAGGCTTCTTGCGCGACGGCGAGGATCTGGTCGTCGAGCATGCGACGAAGCCGGCGCTCGACGAGCGCGACCACGGTGGTGATCCGAACGAGTCGGGCCGCGGCGTCGCGGCGGCTTCCCCAGGCCTCGGCGTCTTCGACCAGACGCGCGCGCCACCGCGCGAGCTCGGGCTCGACGCGTGAATAGCGAACCTGCGACACGGAGCGGACCGGGCTGCCGACGCGCGCGAGCTCGTGGGCGAGGGCATGGGCGCTGCGGTCGGCGGTCACGTCGAGGTCGATGCGCAGATTCTCGATGAAGCGTGCGGCCGTCTCGTCGATCGCATCGGCCGTCTCCGCCGCGGTGCGCGATCCGAGCGCACACCGTCGCAGCTCCTCGAAGATCCTGGCCTCGGCCCGGTACCACGACGACATGGCCTCCTCGAGGCCGTGGGCGAGCGCGGGCTCGACCACCGTTCGCGCGGCCATGCGTGTGGGTACGGTTCGCGTCCGTCCGCCGGCAAAGCGCAGGCGCAGCATGTCCCGCAGGCGCGCGAGGCTCTTGCGCATGCCGGTGGTGAACGAGTCGTCCGGCTGTCGGCTGCGCCACTGGGCCTCGAGCGGCACGGCGATCTCGGAGGGGATCGACTCGAGCGCCGTGCTCCGATCCGCGAAGCGAGCGAGCGCTGCCTCGACGCGCTCGGGGGCGTCGTCGGCCGGGATGCGCTCGAGCAGGTCCACGATGGTCGTCAGCGCCGCCTCTTCGGCGGTGTCGCGCAGAGGCTCGCTGTAGCGCCGCGCCATCGCTCGGGTCCATGGCGCGACGTTGCGGTCGATCAACCGGCGCAACGCCGCCTGGTCTCCTTGATGGACCTCTCGAACGATCTCGCGCAGGACGGGGGACTCGAGCTCTTCTCCGGGGACCCCTGTCGGCGCCGCGTCCGCGTCGTCACCGGACGTGACGCTGCTCGTCGCCGCGGCGTCGCCGATCTCGCCGGCGGCCCGCAACGCGACGCGCATCGTGATCGGGCCCACGAGCAGGTTGATCGCCACGACCGCCATCCCGAGCGTGACGATGTGTTCGGCGAGCTCGGGCAGCTGATCGGAGGCGAGCCCGACCAGGCCGAGGGTCACGCCGGCTTGCGGCAGATACCCCAGCCACGCCAGCCGTCGCACCGGCTCCGATTCTCCGCCGACCCGCCCGCCGATCCGCCCCGCGGCGACGAAGCCCAACGCACGCGCCACGGACATCGCGAACGCCAGCGGCAGCACGGCGAGCGTGGCGTCGATGTTGACGCTCGCTCCCGCGTTCGTGAAGAAGACGATGAAGACCGGCAGCGACACGGTCTCGAGGGGGTGCAGCAGGTCGTGCTCGTAGTGCGAGAAGTTGCGGACCACCAGACCCGCCACGATGAACACGAGCAGCAGCTCCAGGTGCAGCGCCGTGCTGACCTCGGCGACGACCAGGACCATCGCCGCGACGAACAGCAGCATCTCGGCCTTGATCCAGCGCAGGTATGCGATGAGCAGGCCGCCGAGGATGGCCCCCGCCCCGATCGAGGTGCCGAGCTCGCGGCCGACGTGCAGGAGCACGGCGGCGGCGCCACCATCGTGGGCTCCGGCGGCGGCCTCGTCGACGGGCATCAACCCCTTGGCGATCGCCACCGCGACGGCGAGCGCGATCACGACGACGACGTCCTTGACGATCGCGGCGCCGAGGACGAGCTCGGAGAGGCGGCCCTTGGCCTTGTTCTCGGAGATGATCGCGAGTGCGATCGCCGGCGAGGTGCCCAGTGACAGCGCAGCGAACACGATCGCCAGGGCGACGATCGTCGACGTGTCCTCGATCCCCAGCACGCTCAAGGTCATCTCGCCCGCGACGAGGGCACCACCGACCAACACGACGCCGGTGACGATCTTGATCGCGATGGTGGTCGACAGCGTCTTGGCCAGCTTGCTGAGCGCGCGAAGATCGAGCTCGAGTCCGGCGCTCGTCGCGATGAGCCCCAGCGCCAGCTTGGAGAACATCGTCATCTCCACCACGACGTCGCCCGAGAGGATCTTGAGCGCGAACGGCCCGAGGACGACGCCCGACAGGATGTAGCCGGTCACCTTCGGCAGGGTCATCCGCGCGCCGAGCTCGGCGATGGCAAAGGCCGCGAGGACCACGAAGCCGATCGCGGCCAGCGTCATCGAATCACTGCCGTCGTCGGCGTGGGTCTGCAACGCCTTGAGGCCGACCATCATGGCCAGCAAGACGAGGACGACGAATGCGCGACGCATCGGCTAGCGCCTCCAACACTCCGGAGAGAAGACGGCGAACAGCGCGAAGATCTCCAGACGACCGGCGATCATGCAAAACGACAGGAGCAGCTTGCCGGCCCCGGGGACGAACCCGAAGTTCTGCGTGGGGCCCACGTCCGCCAGGCCCGGGCCGACGCTGGACAGACACGCCACCGTGGCGCTCATCGCCGACAGCAGGTCCAGACCCATGCCGACCATCGCCAGCGACACGATCGCGAAGATCCCCAGGTACGTGGTGACGAACACGACGATCCCCCACGTGACGTGCTGGGGAATCGTGGCCTTGCCGATGCGCACCGAGGACACGACGTTGGGATTGAGCAGCGCCCGCAGCTCACGCGCGGCGACCTTGATCAGCACGTAGACGCGCGAGGCCTTGAGCCCGCCCGCGGTCGAGCCCGCGCAGCCCCCCATGAACATGCACAGAAACAGCAGGTAGCGCGCCACGTCCGGGTACGTGTCGAAGTCCTCGGTCATGAACCCGGTGGTGGTGGTGACGGCGAGCGTCTGAAAAGCGCTGGCCCGGATCGCGTGCTCGGCCGTGTCGTGCGTGTTCGAGATCGAGACGGCGATGACGGCGATGACGATCGCGTTGACGAGCAGATAAAAGCGCAGCTCGTAGTTGATCAGCAGCTCGCGCCAGCGTCCGCGCAGCAGGCCGTAGTACAGGCCGAAGTTGAGGCCCGCGATCAGCATGAAGATCAGGATGATCCACTCGACGAGCGGGTTTTCGTAGGCGCCGACGCTCGCCCCCTTGGACGAAAAGCCGCCGGTGCCCAGGGTCGACATTGCATGGACGATCGCGTCGTACAGCGGCAGACCGGCGAGCATCAGCAGCACGACCGCGAGCACGGTGAGCCCACCGTAGACCCACCAAAGCGCCAGCGCCGTCTGCTTGATGCGGGGACGCAGACCCTCGGTGATCGGACCGGGGACCTCGGAGCGGAACAGGTGCTTGGCGCCCACGCCCAGCTGCGGGAACACGGCGACGAACAGCACGACGATGCCCATGCCGCCGAACCAGTGCATCTGGCAGCGCCACAAGTTCGTCGCGCGCGACAGCGTGTCGATCTCGCCGAGGACGGTCGCGCCGGTGGTCGTGAAGCCGGAGACGGCCTCGAAGACCGCGGCCGGCACGTCGCGGATCGAGCCTTCGACGATGAAGGGCAGGCCACCGAACAGACCCAGGCACAGCCAGGTGAGCGCGACGACGCCGAGTGCGTCCTTGCGGTGGATGTCCTTGCCGGCGTCCGAGCCGAGGCGCCGCAGCAGGATCGCGACGGCCGCAGTGGCGAGCGCGCCGACGCCGTAGCCGGCGATCGCTTGCGGCTCGCCGTCGTGGATCGCGAGCCCGAGCGGCGCCAGCATCAGCACCACCACGAGAGCCATCAGCTGGCTCGTCAGCGCCGCGACCACGCGCAGGTTCACGCGGGGTCCTTTCGGCCGCCGAGCTTTTCGAAGGCGCGCTCGAGCTCTCGGCCCTGGCCGCTACGCATCGCGACGACGACGTGCTCGCCTCCGACGAGGTCGTCGTCGGAGCGGGCACTCGTGCCGTCTGGCCGTCGCGTGCCCAGCAGCACCGAACCCACCGGCAGCGGCAGGTCGCGCGGGGTGAGGCGGCGCCCGTCGATCGGCGGCACGCGGGCTTCGATCACCTCGTCGTCGGTCCCGGGGAGCCCGGCCCGGGTCACGATTCGTCGTCCCGGCAGCATCCAGCGAAGCACGCTCGCCAGCACTTCGTGGGCGCTCGTGGTCCCGTGAATGCCGAGATGGTCGTAGACCTGCGCGTAGCCGGGACGGTGCACGAGGGCCAGCGTGCGCTTGACCCCCAACTCCTGACCGAGCAGCGAGGCCATCAGGTTGACCTCGTCGGACTGCGTCACGGCGCACATGGAGCCGCACAGGCCGATCCGTTCGTCGCGCAGCAGAGACAGGTTCGTGCCGTCCCCGTGGATGACCCGCACGTCGGGCAGGGTCGCGGCCAGCGTCTCGCAGCGTGCACGGTCTTGCTCGAGCAACCGCACGTCGTTTTCGAACCGCGACATCGACGCGGCGAGTTGGCTGCCGATCTCGCCGCCCCCGATGAGCACCGCGCGGCTGGCCTGCTGGTCGCGGACGTAGCGGACCACACGCGCGACGTCGATCGGGTTGCCCACCATCAGCAGGGCGTCGCCCTCGCCGAGCGAGGTGACCTCGGCCGCGGCGCGGACACGGCCGCCACGCACGACTGCACGGACGACTTCGGATCCCGCGGTCGCGAGCCGTTGCGGGGCCTGGGCGAGGGCGGGCGAGCCTTCGCCGACCTCGACGATCGCACCGTGCAGCGCGCCGCCGGCCAGGGCGAACGTGTGACGGCAGTCGCGGCCCGTCAGCATGCGCAGCAGCTCGCCGCTGACCAGTCGCGACGCGCACAGCACCGCGTGCACGCCGAGCACCGAGCGCTCGTAGGCGGCGGTCGTGTCGTAAAAGCCCGGGTCGTCGACGCGCGCGACCGATCGGCGGGCGCCGAGGCCGCTCGCGAGGGCGGCGGCGGTGATGTTGGCGGTGTCGTTGTCGCTGACGGCGACGACGAGGTCGGCCTTGTGCACCTCGGCCTTGCGCAGCGTGTCGCGGTGGGTTCCGTTGCCGCACAGGGTCAAGGCGTCGACGCGCTCTTCGACCTCGGCGAGAGCCTCGGGGTTGGGGTCCACGACGATGACGGCCGCCCCGGGCGCCACTGCACTCGCGAGGTGCTGGCCGACGCCACCGCCTCCGATCACGACGATTCTCATGGGTCGTCCTCCGGCTCGGGTTCGGACTCGGGCCCGGACTCGGACTCGGCCTCGGGTTCGCGTTCGGGCTCGGACTCGGGTGCGGCCTCGGGTTCGGGTTCGGCCTCGGGTTCGGCCTCGGGTTCGGACTCGGGTTCGGGTTCGGCCTCGGGCTCGGCCTCGGGTTCGGACTCGGGTTCGGCGGCGATCTCCTCGTGGGGCCGGATCGCGCCCTGGTCGGCGAGGTAGCGGCGCAGCATCCTCGCGCTGACGATGTCGGTGAGGATCATGCCGCCCAGGACGGTGGTCGTGACGAACCCGGCGACGTCCTCGAAGCGCTGCGCGAAGCTGACGGCGATCGCGGCCGCCAGCGCGCCCTGGCCGAACAATCCGGCGTCGAGTCGGATCCCCGCGCTACGACCGGGCAGGAACGTGCCGGCCGCCAACGGTGCCGACACCCGCAGCGCGAGAGCGCGCGCGACGGCGTAGATGAGCGGCAGCATCCACGCCAGTCCCGTGGGAGGGGTCCAATACGCGCCGGCGATCAGCAGCACGAGCACCCGCGTCGGAAAGCGCAGTCGAGCCAGCGACGCGTCGAGCACCTTGGCGTAAGGGGACGTGATGCCGACGAGGGCACCGGCGATCAGATTGACGAACAGCGGCGAGACACCGAGCGCGGTGCCGATGCCGGCGGAGAACGTGATCGCGCCGACGGACGCGACCAGGACCCGCATCGAGTCGTCTTCTTGGCCCATGAAGACGGTGAACAGCACGCCGCACGCCGCACCCGCCCCGACGGTGATCATTCCCCACTCGGTCAGCGTCAGGCCGAGGGCGCCGGCGGTATCGGTGGCTCGCGCCCCGGCCATGGCGACGCCGAAGGCGATCACCGTGGTCACCTGGCCCGCCGAGCCGAGACTGCGCAGCAATCGGAGGCTGCCCTCGGCCACCGCGTGCCGCTTGCCGGCGAGCTCGATGAGCGCAACCGAGGACACACCCGCCGCGGCGCCGATCGACAGGCCGATCCACAGCGCTTGCGGCGAGATCCAAAGCGACAGCAGACGATCGCCGTCCGACAGCAGGGGCAGCGCGAAGATCGGATCCTCGACGCCCAGCAGCTGCGGATCGAGCGCTTGGACCCCGAAGATCGCCAGCCCGCCCACGGCCACCACGACGCCCATCGAGGCCGCGGCGCCGGCCAGGCCCACCTCGATCCCGCCGCGGACGTGGCGCAGGCCGAGCCCGACCAGGAACCCCATGACCCCGAGGACGAACGAGACGAACAGGTCGAGGGCCGCGAGCACCTCGTGCGACATCGCGTTGGCGACGTGGGGCCCGATGAGGAACCCCAGCAGCAGATACTCCGCCCCCGACAGCAGCTGCAGCCGGGACGCGTACGCCGAAATCGCCCGGCCACCGACGAAGGCCGCGACCACGACGGCGACGAAAATGAGAGTTGTGCTCAAAGCGGCGCCGCTCGCGGTGTAGGGTAACCGCGACGGCCTTCAAGGGGGAATCGACCAGGGCCTTCGCAGCCGGTTTTTTGGCGCGGACGCCCACCTTTTGGTCTTCTGTCGCCGATGAGCTTTCTCGCCGCCGTCCTCGTTTCCGGCACGGTCTTGGCCGTGGTCGCTCTGCTGCTCGATCGCCTGCCGATCGCCCACTGAGCGTTTGGTTACGCTGCAAAGGGTGACGACCGCCCGCGACGCGTCGCGGGCCTACGTCGGCAGGTAGAACAGCTGCAGGCCGTCGTAGAGGTCGGGCATGTCGCAGCTGTACTCGAAGCCGTTGTTGGCGTCTTGTTGGATACCCGAGGTGGCCTCGGCGCCCAGGTCGCCGGCGTTGCCGACACTCGTGACGTCGGGGTAGCAGACGTCGACGCGGCCGCCGGCTTCGCGAAGCATGACCTGGAATCGGATGTAGTCGCCGCCGCCGGGGTAGTGGGGCGTGTCCCACTGCACGACGAAGCGCTGGTCGCCCACCGGTCCGAGCGTTTGGTAGCGGACTTCTGCGCCGGCTTCACCGGGGTCGAGGTCGTCCCAGAAGGCGAAGATCGCGTTGGTGGTGGACGCCGAGGTCGTGGGCAGACACGAGTTGGCCAGACCGTGCTCGCCAGCGTCGCCGAAGCGCAAGCTTCCGTTGGAGTTGATGGTCGCGTCCGTGTACTGCACGCCGTAGAAGGTGAACGAGAAGCCGATCGGCACGGACACGACCTCGTCGTCGCCGAGGGCGGTCGCGGTGCCGGTGCCGCTGATGTCGTCGCAGGGCAGGGCGCCCCCAGCGTTGAGCTCGAAGCCGTTGTAGCCGGTGTCGGAGCCGAACGGGATGCCCTGGATGTCGCAGCCCGAGAAGTCGTAGATGCAGCCGGCCGCGCACCCGAGGTTGCCGCCCGTCAGGCCCAACGACGCACACGTCTCGCCGCCGAGGTCCGCCCCGTCGCACGGCTCGAAGCCGGTCGCGGCCCCGTCGCCACACATCGAGCAGTCGCTCGTGTCGAACGCACAGTTGGCCTGGCAGCCCAGCGTGCCGCCCTCGAAGCCGAGATCGACGCAATCGTTGTTGCCGAGCGCCGCGCCTTCGCAGTCCTCGTCGCCGTTGATCTCGAGGTCGCCACACATGCCGCAGGTCGACGTGTCGTAGTCGGTGCAGTTGGCGTTGCAGGTCAGGGTGCCGCTCTCGAAGCCCTGGGTGATGCACGTTTCGTCGCCGGTGGCGGTGAGGTCACAGACCTCGTCGCCCTGGATCGATCCGTTGCCGCAGAAGTCGAACCAACAGCCGCTCGTGTCGAAGTGGCGGCAGTCGTCCTCGCAGCCGAGGTCACCCCCGTCGAAGCCCTGCGTCATGCACGTCTGTTCGTCGAGGTTGTCGCCGTCGCAGTCCTCGTCGCGCTCGACCACGGCGTTGCCGCACACGGGATCGGGGGCCGGGCCGCCGCTGCTGTCGTCGGTGGTCTCCGGTCCGTCGTCGGTGGAGGCTTCACCGTCGTCGATGACACCGGTGGTCAGCGGCGTCCCGCTCGTCGAGCCGTCGTCGTCGGCGACGACCCCCGTGGTCGGCGAGGTGGTCGAGTCGATCGAGTCGATCGTGTCGGCCGGACACCCGAGCCCCGTCAAGGAAAGCCCGAGGGCCGAAAGCAAGCCAGCGCGCTGCATAACCACCAAGATACCGCCGCACCGCTGGATGAAAGTGACGCGATGCAGTGAGGAACGTCGCTCGAAACGCCGGCGGCGCCGGGACCCAGGGGCGCTCGGGGCCTCACGCCCCGGGAATCTTGCCCCATGCCTTCGGACGACGGCCCGCGCTAGTTCAGCACGCGGAACTCGATCCGTCGGTTCGCGGCTCGGCCGGGCTTGGTCGTATTCGTGTCGATCGGCTCGTCGGGACCGGCGCCGCGGCTCTCGATCCGGCTGGCGTCGATTCCGTGGTCGATGAGGTACTGCCGCACCGTGGCGGCGCGGTCCGAGCTCAGCTTCATGTTGAGCTCCCGGGAGCCGGTGTCGTCGGTGTGCCCGCTGATCTCGACGCGCACGGTGTCGAACTTGGCGAGGGTCGCCACGACCTTGTCGAGGGTCGTGGACGATCCCTTCGAAAGCGTCGCCTTGCCGGTGTCGAAGTTGACGCCGGGCAGGCTGCCTTCGAAGGACTTGACCTCGGGCGGCACGTCCGGGCAGCCGTCTTCGTCCTCGAAGCCGTTGAAGCTCTCGGCCTCGGTCGGGCACTGGTCGTCGGGGTCGAGGATCCCGTCGCCGTCCGGGTCGCGGTCGGGGCAGCCGTCGGGGGCGATCCCCGGCTCCTCGGGGCACTTGTCTTCGGCGTCGATGAAGCCGTCGCCGTCGGTGTCCGGAGGTGGGCAGCCGTCGGGGGCGACGCCCGGGACGTCGGGGCACTTGTCGTCGGGGTCGAGGAAGCCGTCGCCGTCGCTGTCGCCGGGCTTGGGCTCCGGCTCGGGGGTGGGCTCGGCTTCCTTGTCGTCGCGGTCGCGCTCGCGGCCGAAGGTGATGCTCAGGCCCAGCAGCGCCTCGAAGTTGTTGGCCGCGCCGCCGTCGAGTCCGACCTTGGGGCTGACGGTGTCGCGCAGATCCAGCCGCGCCATGATCCGGCGATTGATGAAGAACTTCGCGCCCACGCCGAAGTGGATCGTCGGGTCCACGTCGTTGCCGACCGCGTAGTCCTCGCTGAGCACGCCGAGCCCACCCGCGCCGACCACCGCGAACGGCGTCACGCTCCACAAGCCGATCTGCCCGACGACGTGCCCGCGCGCCGCGAAGAGGTTGACCGGCAGATCGAAGTCGGTCGTGGTCGTCGGCATGTACGCGCCTTCGACCTCGATGCCGAAGTGGCGGATCGGCAGGTAGGCGAAGCGCACGCCGACGTCGGGGGCGAGCTTGGCGTACGGACGCACGCCTTGTTCAGGTCGGTCGGGGTTGGGCTCGAACAGCTCGAGGTTGGCCGACGGCAGGAAGACGCCGCCGAACACACCCACCTCGAGCATCCCTCGCTCGGGCGCCCATCGCTTGATCCAGGGGCGATCGGTCCGCTTGGACAGACCCTCGTCGCTCTTGGCGGCGCCTTTGGCTTTGCCGCCGAGGTCGAAGCCCCCGCCGGAGGGCGGAGCCGCCGCAAGGGTCAGCAGGCCGACCAGCGGACCGGTCACCAGGGCGGACGCGATCGCAACCACGGACCGCAAGCGTGCCACGGGCGGCGACCGTCGACCAACAACGAGCGAGGACGACGAGCCGGCCGCTTGGCCGGTCCGGTCGACACGCGCTCGGCCGCTGCGCGTTGCGCCTGCGCCGGTGCGCAGCGTACGTGCGTGTTCAGCCGGAGACGATGCTGCCCGCGCGCTTGGCGATGGCCTGGCCGACCTCGGAGCACTTGGCGGCCTTGTCGTTGCCCACGATGTCGTAGGTCAACGGGGCGCCCGCCTCGAGGATCTCCACGACGGCTTGCTCGACGGCGTCGGCGGCTTTCTTGAGCTTGGGGTCGTCCTTGCGGAACGACAGCCACTCGAGGCCTTCCTTGACCGACAGAACCATCGCGATCGGGTTGACCTTGTCCTGGCCGGCGTGACGCGGCGCGCTGCCGTGGATCGGCTCGAACATCGCGTGCTCGTGTCCGACGTTGGCCCCCACGGCCATGCCCATGCCGCCCTGCAGCACCGACGCGAGGTCGGTGACGATGTCGCCGAACATGTTCGTGGTCACGAGCACGTCGTAGTACTCGGGCTGGCCGATGAGCCACTGCGTGAACGCGTCGACGATGGCGGTGTCCTTTTCGATCTCGGGGTACTCCTCGCCGATCTCGAAGAAGACGTCGCGGAAGAACTGACAGCCCTTGAGGACGTTGTCCTTGACGATGGCGGTGACGCGGAGCTTGCCGTCCTTGGGGGCGCCCTTGTTGCGCTTCTTGCAGAGCTCGAACGCGTGGCGAATGATCTGCTCGGACGCGCGACGGGTGATCACGCGGGTGTCGATCGCGACCTCGGTGCGACCGCCCGGCTCGAGCTTGCCGCCCGTGGGCGCGTACAGACCCTCGGTGTTCTCGCGCAGGAAGACCATGTCGACCTGCCCGGGCTCCCACACTTGCTTGTGCGCGCCGTGGATGCGGTGCTGCACGCCCTTGTAGAGCTTGACCGGTCGAATGTTGGCGTAGAGGTTGAGCTTGGTCCGGTTGCCGATCACCGGAGAAAAGCCCGCCATCTTGCCGTCCTTCATCAGCACGGGGCCCGAGCCCTTGGGGTCGGGCCAGCCCACGGCGCCGAGCAGGATCAGATCCGCGGCGGCACAGCGCGCGTCCGATCCTTGGGGCCAGTCGAGGTCACCGTGCTGCAGGTAGTACTGCCCGCCGCACGGGATGTCGTCGACGTCCCACGTGATCCCGAGCGGCTCGCTGACGGCGTTCAGAACGCGCATTCCCTCGGCCATCACCTCGGGTCCAGTTCCATCTCCAGCGAGCGTGACGAGCTTGTACGGCATTGCCGATGGTGTACCGCACCGCACCGCGCGGGCGGTGACGCGAAACGTTGCGGATCCTCACCCGTGCGGCAGGCGCGGGCCGCCGCGACGCCGCCGCGTGTCGTCGACGCGCCGTGACTTTGCGACACTGCCGCGTGGTCGGGTCGGCTGGCGCGTCGTTCAGGGACTCGCCATCGCCGCGGAAGCCCACTTGTCTCGAATGCCCCCCCCCAGGATCGATCCGCCCGGAACATGAAGACCCGGCGGTGCGTGGCGCAACTCGAGAAGCATCGCCGCCACGATTCGTCCCGCAGTCGCGATTCCGTCCTCGGCCTCGAACGTCCGGATCTCCTCCTTTCCGGCGTCGTTGCGGGCCCGGGCCACGATCCGTACGTGGGCTGGAGTGCCGCGGCGGACGAGTCGTCGGATGACGGTGAACTGCAGCCACAGCAGCGCGCGCATCGGACGACAACACAACAACCACTTCGGAAACCACCGAAACATCGACATCATGACGTCGGGATCGACCGAACCGTATGCCGCAATCGAGCGCAGGTGCGGGTGGGTGTGCGCGAGCAAGGTCGGCTCGGTAAACGGGAGGTGCAACGAGCCGTGAACGCCGTCGGGGAAGGGGAGGTCGGGGCCGGGGCCCATGGATGGACCCTCGACGACGGCGCCGTCGACGATGCGGTGCGTCGGAACGACGAGCAGGTGAGGAACGAGCCCAACCATGCCGGCACCGCCGGCCGACATGGGGTTCCACCGCATCGCAACTTCGACGCCGCTGCAGTCTTCGACCGCCGCAATGGCCTCGGCGGCGACGAGGTTGGACATGCCCGGAAAGATGCCGGCACCAAGGAGCACAGGGCTCCTCGGTGGCGTGTCGTCGCAGGCGACGCTGTGCAGAATGCGACGGATCGCCACGGGCTCCCCGACCGTCTCGACCAGTGGCGGCCCCCCATGAAGACACCGTCGGACGAGCATGTCCGGCGGCGCCGCGAGCGAGTCCGCGCAGTTGACGACCGCGTCGTGCTCGTCCAGTGCGTGCAGCGAGGCGGAGTCCGCCAAGTCGACGCGAATGTCGTTGTGAACGGAACGTCCCGCAACCACGACCTCGATGTCGGCGTGCTCGCGCAGTCCGGCCACGACGGACCGTCCAAAATGACCCCGACCCCCAATCACTGCCACGCGCATGCGAAAATCCTCGGGATCCGCCATCCTCCGTTCAACTCGCGTTCGAGCCGTGTCTGAAGACGACCGCCCCAAACGACTGCAGCTTCGCCGAGAGCCCGTCCAAGACCGTTCCCAGGCGATGGTCGACGACATCCTCGAGGCGGCGGCTCGTGTTTTGATCGAGGACGGCTACGAGCGCATGACGACCAACACCGTGGCGGAACGGGCCGGAGCGAGCATCGGATCTCTGTACCAGTACTTCCCGCACAAGGATTCGCTGATCGCCGAGCTCATCGCTCGACGCGCCGAGCAGGAGCGCGAGTTCATGGCGGCCTGGATCCCGCGTGTGCCTGCCGCGGACCTCGAATCGGCGCTCGAGTCGATCGTTCGCGGCGCGCTCGCGTTCCGAGCCACGGACGCGGTGCTTCACCGTGCGTTGCTCGAGCAGGTCCCACACATCGGGCGCTTCGAGGCGCTCCGGCAGCAGGTCGAGTCGGCCGCGGAAGGACTCGTGACGTTGCTGGAGAGTTTTCGTGACAGACTGCCCGACGAAGACGTCGCGACGGCGCGCTTCGTTCTGGTCAACACGATCCACAGCCTCACGCACGAAGGTGCGCTGCGACCACCCGAGTCCGTGGACGACGAGCAACTCGTCGCCGCGATCATGCGTCTGGTCCGCGGCTATCTGCGGCCAGCCAAAGCGCCGGTGGCGCGCGACGGGTGACGATCGCCGCACCCACGAAGCGCCGCTACGCCAACGCGTGGCAGATCGTCGTCGCGCGTCAGCGGCGAGCAAGCGATCCAGTCGCGCCGATGTCGGCGCACGCCAAGACCACGCGAAGCCGGCAGTGACCTCGTCGCAGCCGGGCCATGTTCATTCTCCGCGGCGCGACCGACGAGTCGGGGTCGGTCTGGCGCCTGCCGTTCCCCTCGCCGTAGCGCGGCTCGCTACTGCCGTGGGGGCCAGCACAGCTGTGCCCACGGCGGCGGATCCGGGCGCGGCGATTCGTCGGGTGCGAGCGTTGGCGCCTCCACGATCGCGTCGGCGAGCGCGCGGGCGGCGGCCGGCTTCGTGTCGTGGCCCACGCCCACGAGCACGAGCTCGGGGCGCTCGGCCAAACGCTTGCCCATCGTCGACGCCTCCAGGTTCGCGTAGCGGTCGTGGCTGTCCTTGACCTCGGTCCGCTTGCCGAACAGGGCGTCGGCCTCGTCGAAGAACAGGATCGCGCCCGAGGTGTCCGCGGCCGCGAAGAGCTTGTCGAGGTTCTTCTCGGTCTCGCCGATGTACTTGCCGACGACATCGTCGGGACGCACCACGGTCAGCGGTACGCCGAGCGACTCGGCGAGCTGCGTGGCCTGGTGCATCCGCGCCTGCGCCGACGCACCCCGGATGGCGACCGTCCATCCCGCCCGCTCCGCGGTGCGTCGCCGCAAGTGCTCGCCGAACGCCACCGACGAGATCCCGCGCTCGCGCTGGCACACGTCCCCGAGCGCGACCAGTCGCGCCGACAGCGGCACCTTCTTCGCCGGCTTGGCGTTCGCCTTGGTCGCCGGCTTGGCCGTCGGCGTGGAGATGGTGGGGGCCGAGGTCAGTAGCAGCCCGCCCAGGGCGACCGCGATGGAAGACAGCGTCCACGCCATGGCCGCACGTTAGCAGGGACCACGGCGTTCGTTCGCCGGTTGTCGCGACGCATGCCGCAGGGGGATCCTGGGCCCGTGAAACGCTTTGCTCTCGGTATCTACCTCTTCGTGGCCTTCACGGCGGGCTGCGCGAGCGCGGTCCTGGCGACCAACGCGGTCGTACCCCAGGCCCAGGCCGCACCGGCGACGATTCAGAAGTGGGAGTACTTTTGCACCGCGGCCGGCGTCCGCGTCACCGACGTTGCCAACCATCTCGGCGCCGACGGGTGGGAAATGGCGGCCGCGGGCGGCGAAGCGACCTGGTGCTTCAAGCGTCCGAAGTAGCCACGGCCGCGTCTACACCAACAGCCCCGGCAGCGGCCCGGTCGCCACCATCGGGTTGCCGAACGTGGTCACGTCCGTCTGCCCGACGGCGTGGAGCATCGCGATGTACAGGTCGTTGTGCGAGGCGTCGTCGTAGTGGACGTAGCGGCCGGTGTCGATGCGGCCGTTGTGGTTGCCGCCGATGACGAAGGGGATCTCCGTCTTGGAGTGCGTGTCGCCGTTGCCCTGCTCGTTGACCCACAGCACGATCGTGTTGTCGAGCAGCGTGCCTTCGCCTTCGGCCTGGTCGGCGAGCTTGCCCAGCAGGTACGCGTACTGCTGCGCGTACCAGTGGTTGATCTCCGTGAGCTGGGCCCGCGCGACCGGGTCGTTGTCGGCCTCGTGCGAGAGGCTGTGGTGGTTGACCGAGTGCCCCAGCCACGAAAAGCGCACGCCGCTTTGCGCCGTGGACCACTGTAGGCTCGCCACCCGGGTCAGGTCGCACGTCAGCGCCATCGCCAGCAGGTCCATCTGGGCCTGTCCGACGGCCGGATAGTTGTCGTTGGACTGCGGATCGATGTCGGCCGGCTCGGCCGGTGTCGCGCAGCCCGCGAGCGGACCCCCGATCGCGTCGATCGACTGCTCCACGTCGCGGATCGCCTGCAGGTGCGCCTCGAGCTTCTGCCGATCGGTGCCGCCGAGCTTGGCGTTGAGCTTGTCGAAGTCGTCCTTGACCCGGTCGAGCACCGAGTGCCGGTGCGCCTTGAGCTTGGCGATCTCCGAAGGGTCGGCGCCGAGCTGGATGAAGAACGACTCGAACGCCGCGCGCGGGTCGTTCTCGGGCGGGAGCACCTCGAACGGACCGCGGTAGCACATGCGGCTGGTGACCTGGCGGGCCAGGTCGAGGTTGGCGCGCACGCCGAACTCGATCGAGCGGAAGGCCGTCTCGGTGCCGATCGCGTCGGCGATGACCTGGTCGATCGACGGGCCGCCGGCCGAGCCGTCGGGCAAGTGGGAGAACTCGCCGACGCCGCTGGGTCCGACCACGAGGTCGGTCGCGGTGAGCATGTGCCCCATGCCCAGGTCGTGGCCGTTGCCGCCGGGACCATGGTCGCGCGACTTCATGTCGATGCCGCTGGCGACGACGAGCCGATCCTTGAACGGCTCGAGCGGCGCGAGGATGCGGCCGGGGTCGGAGGGATCGTCGAGCAGGAAGTCGGTCTCGCTACCGACCGGCTGCCAGCGCTCGTCGATGGTGCCGTTGGCGGAGAAGAACACCACGAAGCGCGGACACGGGCTTTCGCCGGTGGCGCGGGCCGACCCCATCATCGCTTCGAGGAACGGAAGGCCGATCGCGATGCCACCGGCACCGCGCAGGAACGTGCGACGGGACAGAGCCTTCATCACTCACCTCCTTCGGCGGCGTAGGCGGTTCGGAACAGGAACGCGTCGGTCTGGGTCAGCGAGACCAGCAGCTCCCGCATGTCGTACCCGGACTCCACGAAGGCGGCGTCGATCGTCTCGATGTTGCATTCGTCGAGCGCTTCGGACTCGGTGCGGCCGTAGGCGAAGCGGAACCACTGTCGCGACACGCACTGCGCGACGTCCTCGCTGCTGGCGAGCATCTGGCCGAGCTCGGTGACGCCGACGAACGCGCCGTCCACGTCGGTGCCGGCGAGCTCACCGGAAGCGTCGACGTCGAAGCCGTTCTCGGTGGTCCGCCACTTGCCGGTCGCGTCGTAGTTTTCGAACCCGAAGCCGATCGGGTCGAACAGCATGTGGCAGCCCGAGCACGCGGGATCGGAGCGGTGCTGCTCGAACTGCTCGCGCGTGGTGGCGTTGGGGTCCGGCATCGGCGGGTTGAGGTCCACGTTGTCCGGCGGTGGTGGCGGGATCGTGCACAGCAGCTGCTCGCGCACGAAGATCCCGCGGCCGATCGGGTTGGTCGAGTCGGGCTTGGAGTGGGACGCGAGCACGCCCCCGAGGCTCAGGATGCCCGACAGCTCCTGCTCGCCCGCGGCCACGAGCTGCATGTCGGCGCCACCGGGCGCGGGCAGCCCGTAGTACGCGGCGAGCTCGTCGTTGACGAAGGTGTACGGCGCGGTCAGCAGCGTCTGTAGCGTCGCATCGTCCTCGAACATGACGTGCTCGACGAACGCGTCGGACTCGGCCTGCTGCAGGGCGGCGATGTCGAGACTCCAACCGGGGAACATCCCGGTGTCTTTGTCCAAGAAGGCAAGCTCGTGGTAGCCCAGCCACTGCTCGTAGAAGTGCGAGACCATCCGTCGCGCGCGCGGGTCTTCGAGCATGCGACGGGCCTGCGCCGAGATTTCGTCGCGGCTGCCGAGCTCGCCCGCTTCCGCCGCGGACAGCAACTCGTCGTCGGGCATCGTGCCCCACAGAAAGTAGGACAGGCGCGAGGCCATCTCGAAGTCGTCGAGCGGCACGGCGAGGTCACCGGACTCGCCGGGGACGCCGAGCTCGACCCGGTACAAGAAGTGCGGCGACTGCAAGAACGCCTGCAGCACGAGGCCCACCGACGTCGGCAGGTCCTCGCCGACCCGCGCGTCGACGAACAGCTGGACCATCGCGGCCTGCTCTTCGTCGGTCAGAGGTCGACGCCACGCACGACGTCCGAAATCGCTCACCCACTGACCGATGCAGCCGCTCTCGTCGGCGCCCGGGTCGCACGGCAGCAGCGTGCCGAGGTCGGTGACTGCCCGCGCCGCGATCTCCTCGGACGCGAGCATGTATTTGTTGGCCATCAGCCAGGTGACCGAGGCGACGTCGGCATTGTTGTCGAAGCCCGAGCCGCCTTCTTCGGGAAAGCCTTCGGAGGGATGGGAGTCGTCCCCGAGCAGATCGAGGATCGTGTTGTCGTATTCCCACGCCGTCAGTCGTCGAATAGGCGACGCGCCGGGCGAAGGCTCGCCGCACTGGGACTCGATTCCGCCCCCGTCGTCGCCCCCGTCCGCACCGTCACCGCCATCGCCGTCGGCCCCGTCGCCACCGTCGGCCGCACCGTTGTCCAAGCCGTCCCGCCCGCCGTAGCAGCCGGTCACGGAGGCGACGCTCAGGCCCGCCGCCACCCACCATGCCATGTCCGCCATCTTCACCCACGTTCATGATCGCTCAACCGGGCACAACCTCCCACCCCAAGTCACGGCCTCATGTCGTTTTTTTCGTGCGCGGGTGTGCGGGGGGCCCACCGATTTTTCCAACCTGCGATCGAACGGGGATCCGAACACCCGTGGCGCACGACTCCCGAAACTCGGCCGAAAACGCCCCTGCGGTTACGCCGGTTTGTTTGGCAAGATGTGGCGGTGTCGGGCATCACAGGCCTGTCACTCGCCCCCACACTCGACAGCTCTCCAATATGTCTCGAACTCGCTTCCGATCGCTTCGTGGACTGGCCGTGCTCGCGGCCGTCGCGCTCGTTCCCTCTGTCGCCATCGCCAAGAAGAAAGGCAAAGCCTCCGGCTCCGCATCGGTCGCCGTCGGCGGCGACGGTGCTTCCACCGAAGGTGATGCGTCCGCCGAAGGCGACTCGTCCGCCGAAGGCGGAAAGCGCAAGAAGAAGGAAAAGGACCGCGGCGACATCCCGTGGATCAAGCGCTGGCAGCCCGAGCGCAACATGGTCGAGCTCGGGGTGTTCGGCGGCATCATGCTGCCCTCGCGCGACCTCGAGTTGTTCGAGGCCGACCTCGGCCTGCCCGACCAGGGCTTTCAGAAGTACGACACGCTCGCGCCCGACGTCGGCCTTCGTTTCGCGTACCTGCCGATCCGTCACTTCGGCTTCGAGCTCGAGGGCGCCGTCATGCCGACGAGCGTCGCGAGCGGCGACTCGGCGCTCATGTACGCCGCTCGCGGTCACCTGATCGCGCAGCTGGGCCTTTGGAGCATCACGCCGTTCCTCGTCGCCGGTCCCACCGGCCTGGGTGTCGTGTCCGATCGGGCCGCGGTCGGCAACGACATCGACCTGGGCTTTCACTTCGGCGCCGGCATGAAGATCTTCCTCAACCGGTGGGTGATGCTGCGCATCGACGCCCGCGACACGCTGACCGCCAAGCAGGGCGTCGGCGACTCGGTCGGCCACTCGATCGAGATCCTCGGCGGTCTGTCGTTCACCTTTGGTCGCAAGAAGACGGAGAAGCCGCCCGAGCCCAGCGACCGCGACGGCGACGGCATCCTCGACGACGACGACAAGTGTCCGGACACGCCGGGCGTGCCCGAGTACGACGGCTGCCCGATCCCGGACACCGACGGCGACGGGATCCTCGATCCCGACGACAAGTGCGTCGACGAGCCGGGCGTCAAGGAGTACGACGGCTGCCCGATCCCGGATACGGACGGCGACGGGATCCTCGACCCCGACGACGAGTGCGTCGACGTGCCGGGCGTGGAGGAATACAAGGGCTGTCCGATTCCGGACACCGACGGGGACGGCTTCCTCGATCCGGAAGACAAGTGCCCCGAGGAGCCCGAGACCCGCAACGGCTTCGAGGACGACGACGGCTGTCCGGACGAGGTGCCCGAAGCGGTCAAGACGTTCACCGGCGTCATCGAAGGCATCTACTTCGACTCCGGCAAGGCCACCATCCGGCCCAAGTCCAAGGCCACGCTCACGAAGGCCGTGGAAGTGCTCACCGAGTTCCCGACGGTCCGCATCGAGATCAGCGGTCACACCGACTCGAAGGGCAACGACGGATTCAACCAGAAGCTGTCCGAGGATCGGGCGAACGCGGTCAAGGAGTACTTCACCGCGCGTGGCATCGACGCCAGCCGCATCGAGACCCGCGGTGCCGGCGAGGACGAGCCGATCGAGGACAACAAGACCAAAAAGGGACGAGCGAAGAACCGGCGCATCGAGTTCAAGCTGCTCGAACAATAAAGGTAGGTAGGGGAGTCACCACATGAAACGACCGAGCTTTCGATACGTAACCGCAGCCCTTGGTTGGGCCCTGATGGGCCTGACATCGGGCTGCGCCGACCCCTGCCTCGACGACGGGCTGCAGCAATCGCGCGATGCGAGCTGTCCCACCGTCAGCTCCACCGCCACCGACACCGACGGACCCGGGACGACGACCGACACGTCGGCCGACTCGAGCTCCGGCGGTCCGGCGACCTGTGAAGACGGCATTCAGAACGGCGACGAGACCGACGTGGACTGCGGTGGATCGTGCGACGCAGCCTGTGGCGACGGCCAGGGCTGCGGAAGCAACGACGACTGCATGTCCGGCGTGTGCTTGCCCGACGGCACGTGTGCGCCGCCGGCGTGCGACGACATGGTCCAAAACGGCGACGAGACCGACGTGGACTGCGGCGGTCCGGTCTGCGATCCGTGCCCCGACGGCAACATGTGCAACGAGGGGCCCGACTGCCGGTCCAAGCAGTGCGACGACGGCACCTGCACGCCGCCGGCGTGCGACGACGGCGTCCAAAACGGCGACGAGACCGACGTGGACTGCGGCGGCCCCGACTGCGACGCGTGCCCCGACGGCAACATGTGCGTCGAGCCGACGGACTGCCAGTCCGGCACCTGCGAAGGGATGATCTGCGTCCCGGCCACCTGCAAGGACGGGCTGCTCAACGGCGACGAGACCGACGTGGACTGCGGCGGCATGTGCCCGGCGTGCGACGACGGCGAGATGTGCAACGTGGGCATGGACTGCACCTCGCAGGTCTGTGACCCGATGGACATGACCTGCACGCCCGCGGCGTGCGACGACGGGGTCCAAAACGGCGACGAGACCGACGTGGACTGCGGCGGGGCGACGTGTCCGGCATGCGACGGCGGCGAAGGCTGCATGGACAACAGCGACTGCATCTCGGGCGTGTGCGACCCGCAGTCGATGCTGTGCCTCGATCCGACCTGCGCCGACGGTGTGCAAAACGGCACCGAGACCGACGTCGATTGTGGCGGCGGCGCGTGCCCGGGCTGCGACGACGGCGAGATGTGCATGGTCGGCACCGACTGCTCGTCGCAGGTCTGCGACGGCCAAACGAACACCTGCACGTCGCCGACGTGCACCGACGGTGTGCAAAACCAGGACGAGACCGATGTCGACTGCGGCGGCGCGCTGTGCCCGACGTGCGACAACGGCGAGATGTGCATGGTCGGCACCGACTGCACGTCGATGGTCTGCGACCCGGGGACGAACACCTGCACCGGACCCACCTGCACCGACGGCGTGCTCAACCAGGACGAGACGGACGTCGATTGCGGTGGGGCGCTGTGCCCGACCTGCGACGACGGCGAGATGTGCACGGACCCGACCGACTGCACCTCCGGCGTCTGCGATCCGGGCACGCTGACGTGCGCGGCGCGGACGTGCATCGACGGCGTGCAGAACCAGGACGAGACCGACGTGGACTGCGGTGGCGCGAGCTGCCCCGGCTGCGATACCGGCGAGGACTGCATCCTCGGCAGCGACTGCATCTCGATGGTCTGCAACCCGGGCACGAACACGTGCGATGCCCCGACCTGCACCGACGTCGTGCTCAACCAAGACGAGACCGACGTGGACTGCGGCGGCTCGGTGTGCCCGACCTGCGACGACGGCGAGATGTGCGACGTGGGCAGCGACTGCACTTCGGGGGTCTGCGACCCCGGCACGCTGACCTGCTCGGCGCCGACGTGTAGCGACGGCGTGCAGAACCAGGACGAGACCGACGCGGACTGCGGCGGCGCGACGTGCCCGGCGTGTCCCGACGGCGACATGTGCCTGGTGCCCAGCGACTGCATCTCCGGGGTCTGCGACCCGGGCACGAACACGTGCGCGGCGCGGACCTGCATCGACGGGGTGCAAAACCAGGACGAGACGGACGTGGACTGCGGCGGTGCGAGCTGCCCGGGCTGCGACACCGGCGAGATGTGCAATATCGGCAGCGACTGCCTCAACGGCGTGTGCCTGATGAACAACACGTGCGCGGCCCCGCTGACGGTGGACGCTTCACCGGCGTGCTCGGAGTACGACGGGGTGACGCCCGTGTCTTTGACGGCGGTCGCCTCGGGCGGCACCGGGGTCTACGCGTACGACTGGGCACCTCCCACCGGCCTGGACGATCCGACGTCGCCGACCCCGGACGCATCGCCGACCGGGTTCGAGTCGTACACGGTCACCGCCGACGACGGCGTGAGCACGGCGCAGGACACGGTCACGGTGGTCAACACCGCGCCCTTCGACCTGCAGGGCAACTGCACCCTCTACCAGGGTGACTTCCTCGGGGTCGCGACGCCCAACGCGTCGATCGCCTACTCGATGGGCGGCACGCGGGCGTGCGAGAACGGCAACAACGACTTCGGCCTGCACCTGTGCGAGGGCGTGGTCTTCGAGAACACCCAGCTGACCGGCACGTTCGACGTCTCCAACGACCAGAACGACAACGACATGATCGGCTTCGTCTGGGGCGCTCAGGACAACTCGAACTTCTACTCGTTGACGTGGAAGGCGGGGTCCCAGGGCTTCTTCGGGTGCACCGTGCCCGCGGGCATCGTGGTCAAGCGCGTCCAGGCGCCGAGCTTCCTGCTGATGACCGGCGCCGACGTGTACTGCCCCAACGACACGCTCAGCTCCACGTTCCTGCTCGGTCCCGCACAGACGACCACGCAGGGCTGGGTCGAGGCGACCACCTACACGGTCACCATCGACTACACGCCGACGGGCAGCGACGTGTCGATCACCCACGTCGACGGCGGCGGGATGACGGTCGTCGACGCGCAGTTCTCGGTCACGGACACCACGTTCACGAGCGGGTTCTTCGGGTCGACCACGGCGTCGCAGCAAAACGCCTGCGTGGGCCCGCTGTTCGCGAGCTGCCTGTAGGCGAGGGAGGTGGAGGGGCCCAAGGGCCCCTTCACCGACCACCATGATTGGGGGGCACCGCCTACGGGCGGCTGCCCCCTTTTGATTGGGGGGGCACCGCCTATAGGCGGTCGTCCCCTTTGTCGTATCGTGGTCGTATCGTGATCGTGATGCGAAGTCGGGGGGCCTTGCTGGTGGTCGCGCTCGTGCTCGCGGCGTGTGGCGGCGACGACGGACTGGACGTGTCGGGCACGGCGACGAGCGCCCCGGCGAGCTCCGGGATGCCGATCAGCGGCGACGACGGCACCACCTCGACCGGTGGGGCGACGACGCTGCCACCGCTGCCGATGACCTCGGGCGGTGGCGGCGGACCGAGCCAGACCCTGGTGTGTCGTCGCTATCTCGAGTGCGCGGCGGCCCTCGATGCACCGGGCGCCGACACGCTCGACGAGATGTTCGGACCCGACGGCAGCTGCTGGACCGACGGCGCCGACGAGGCCTCGGCCTGCAACCAAACCTGCCAGATGGAGTGGAACGACCTCGTGGCCGAGCTCGAGGGCGCGGGACAGGCGATCCCCGCCGAGTGCGAGCCACCCGAGGATGTCCCGTTCTTCGTCATCGAGCAGATCATCGCCGACAACTGCGTCGCCGACTGTCACGAGCCCGGTGGTGACTACGCCGAGCTTCCGCTCGACAACGACCCGTGGGGCGACATCGTGGGGGCGTTCTCGGCCCAGTCGTCGCTGCGACAGGTCGAGCCCGGCGACCACGAGGCCAGCTACCTGTGGCACAAGGTCAACGGCTCGCAGGGATCGGTCGGCGGCACGGGCAGCCGCATGCCTCGCGGGGCTTCGCCGCTGTCGCAGCAGCAGCTCGACGACATCGCGAACTGGATCGACGGCGGCGCCAATCCGTAGGCTCAGCCCACGTTGCCGCCGGACAGCGTCGCGGGTCCGCTCCACTGCGCGTGCCGTGCCTCGTCGCTCGCGATCGTCTTGAGCGCGCGCTCGAGCCGGCTGGCGAGCCGTCGCACGCGCGCAGCCGCGGCGATTCCCCCGCGGGTGAGCACCGCGTGCTCGCGGGCGAGCTCGGCCGCTCGTGCCTTGAGCACGCGCAGGTTCGCCTCGCGCAGCCACGCGGTCGTCGGGCGATGCAGCAGTCGCTGGCAGAAGGCGGCGGCGGCCTCGAGCAGCTGCGCGCCGTCCCGCTCGTGGGTCTGCACGCAGTAGCCCTGGTAGGCGGCACGGGCGTGCAGTGCCGCGACGTATCGACGATCGTGCGTCCGGGCAAGCTCGTCGAGCATGGCGGTGGCGAGCGCGTCGCCGTCGGTCAGCAGCGCCGAGACCTCGTGCAGCGTCTCCACGACCGCGCGTCGCAGCCCGGACCATGCCTCGGTGCCTTCGTCGTCGGGACACGCGGTCTGCAGCTGCCGGCTCCAGATCAGGATCTCGGCGGCCCGCCGGATGACCGGCGTCGCCATGCGGCGCGAGCGTTCGCGATCGATCATCGGCGAGAACGAGGCGGCGCCGGCGAGTCGCTCCAACGCGCGCGTCGTCCGTCGCGCGCGCTCGGCGACCCAGCCGATCGTGGGCGCGCCGTGCTGCGGCTGCAGCGGCAGGAGCATGAGCGTCTCGCACAGAGCGCCGATCACCTCGGACTCGTCGGACTCGCGGACGCGCACCGACGTGGCGTCGGAGGACGACGAGGTCTCGACCGCGGGCAACGCCGGCTCGGTGGGACGGTTGTGGCGAACAGAGAGGGGGGGTTGCATCGGGAGCACATCCGGCGTCCTGGGAGGCGAACGCCGACCGGCCCCCTTTGCATGCATCGGGCAAGCGCAGGTTCGTAGCGATCTTGAGTGCTTACCGTTGCGACGCGCGCCCGAGCCCATGGCCGCGTCGAGGCGC
This sequence comes from uncultured Pseudomonadota bacterium, assembly GCA_937896535.1. Lineage (GTDB taxonomy): Bacteria > Myxococcota_A > Polyangia > Nannocystales > Nannocystaceae > CALBMM01. The sequence continues at coordinate 16,103 of CALBMM010000155.1, read as the reverse complement.
GGTGCGCCAACGTCCCAAATTGCCACGCGAGGGCGCGAAACGGCGCAGCGGCAGACATGGCATCATGGGCCGTGATCGATCGTAGGGGATTGTCAGTCGCGATCGTCGTGGCGTGGGCCGTCGGCTGTGGGGACGACGGCACGTCGAGCCTCGCGGTCGACACCGAGGCGGTGAGCACGGGATCGGACGGCGGCGGTGCGACCACCGATGCCACCGCGACCGAGGATGCCGGCTCGACCGGGGCGCCGCCGGAAGTGACCTACCACGGGCAGGTCCGCGCGATGCTGGAGCTGCACTGCGTGTCGTGCCACACCGCGGGGAACATCGCGCCGTTTCCCCTGACGACCTACGACGAGGTGATGCCGCTGCGCGAGACGATCCTCGCGGCCGTCGATGCCGGCACGATGCCGCCGTGGATGCCCGAGGCCGGCTGCCGCGACTACGTGGGCGATCTGACGATGACCGCCGAGGACATCGCGACGCTGCACGAGTGGGTCGAGTCCGGCGCCGCCGAAGGCGCGCCCGACGCCTATGTCGCCCCCGAGCTGCCCCCGAACGTGTCGCTGTCGCGCGTGGACGTGAGCCTGTCGTCCCCCGAGCCGTACACGCCGACCGCCAGCCCCGACGACTACCGCTGCTTTCTGCTCGACTGGCCCCACGAAGAGGTCACCTACGTCACGGGCTTTCAGACGGTGCCCGACGACCTGACGATGGTCCACCACGTGATCGCCTTCGGGGTCGGGCCGGACAAGGTCGCCGAGTACGAGGCCCTCGACGCGGCCGAGCCCGGGGCGGGCTACACCTGCTTCGGTGGACCCGGCGGCGAGATCACCGACGTCGACTCGGCCGGCCTGTGGTTGGGCGCGTGGGCCCCGGGATCGATCGCGGGCGACTTCCCCGAGGGGACCGGGATCCGCATGGAGCCGGGCGCCAAGGTCGTGCTGCAGATCCACTACAACACGCTCGTCGCCGAGCCGCGCCCCGACCAGACGGCCGTGGAGTTTCGCGTCGACGACCAGGTCGAAAAGCCGGCGCACATGATGCTGTGGGCCAACCCGAGCTGGCTGCAGGGCGGCATGCCGATCCCGGCCGGACAGGCATCGGTCAGCCACGAGTTCGAGCTCGACCCCACGCCCTACGTGAATCTGTTCACCGACGTGGTGCCGGTCGACGAGCCGTTCGTCATCATGGCGGCGACCCACCACATGCACACGCTGGGGACGCGCGGGCGCCACTCGATCGTGCACGCCGACGGCTCGGAGACCTGTCTGCTGTCGCTGCCCCGCTGGGACTTCAACTGGCAGTCGCAGTACCGGTTCGCCGAGCCCCAGCGGTTCAATCCCGGCGACAAGCTGCGCCTGGAGTGCGAGTGGAACAACGCCGCGGGCGACAGCGACGTCAATTGGGGCGACGGCACCCGGGACGAGATGTGCCTGGGCGCCTTCTTCATCACCGCCCCGTAGCCGGAGCGTCGCCGCGGCGCGCTACGTGAACAGGTCCACGAGCTCGTCGTGGTGGTGCGACGCGTCGTCGTAGCCCAGCTGCATGAGCGCGCCGATGTACTCGGGGTCGAACAGCACGTAGCTGGCCAGGTCGTGCTCGGGCACGGCTTGGCCCTCCTCGACCATCGACTTGAGCCAGCGAGCCATCACCCCGCTGTAGCGCTGCAGCCGGTGGCGTCGCATGACCTCGTACGCGACCTCGCCGAGGTTGCGGCTCGGTCGGATGAGCGAGACCTTCACCTCTTCGTAGGGCCGACCGCGGCGGCCTTCGATCGCCGCGCCGATCTTCGCCGAGAAGTCGGGCCCGTACAGGGCGCGGCCGGCGTGCACGAGCTCGTTGGTCCGCTGGATCCGCTGCAGGTCCGCCTCGAGCTTGTCGAGCATCAGCGCGTTGAGCATCTTGCCGAGCATGAAGATCGCGTTGGGGTACACGGCCTGTGCCGCCCGGCGCGCGCGCTCGAACGCGACCTCGTTGGCGTGCTCGTGGCGCAGGCCGACCACGAGCAGCCGGTTGCAGCCCAGACGCATCGCGGGGCGGATCGGCGTGTTCTGTCGCAGGCTGCCGTCGACGTAGAACTGCTCGCCGACCCGCACGGCGGGAAACAGCACGGGGATCGCCGCCGACGCCAGCGCATGGGCGGCGGTGATCTGGGTGGGCACGATGATCTGCCCGGTGTCGGGCGGCCACGGCGGCAGCGTGCCGTCGGCGGTCTCCACGAAGACGGTGGTCAGCCCGGTGGCGAGCTCGGTCGCGCTGCAGCTGAAAGCATCGAGGTGACCGGCGCGCAGGTTCTTGCCGATGCCCGACCACGGTACGCGCTGGCGCACCACGGACTCGATGAACGCCGAGTCGACGAGGCCGCCGATCGTGTCGCCGTCGGTGAGGCGGGGCAGGTTCTTGCCGAACAACACCTGCGGCATGCTGCGCAGCTGGCCCCACCCGAACCGGTACATCTGGTCGAGGTCGAGCTCGGCCCACACCCGCTGCAGCATGCGCATCTGCGAGCGCGGGCGATCGCAGGTGGCGGCCAGATACGCGCCGTTGATCGCACCGACGCTCGTGCCCGTGATCACGTGAAAGCGCGTCGTGCACGGCAGCCGCTCGCGCACGTAGCGGAGCACCCCGACTTCGTAGGCGCCGCGTGCCCCGCCCCCGGACAGGACGAGACCGACGCGCGCGTCGGGGTTCACGGTCGCGTGGACGTCAGAAGCCAATGTCGAAGCAGGTGCAGCCGGCGGGGGTCTCGACGCACGACGCCGGCGGCTCCGGATGCTGCGGCAGAATCCAGACCGCACGCGCGCCCGGGATTCGACCCGCGTCTTGGGGATACTGCTCGGCGAGCTCGGCGGTCACGTCCTGATCCAGCCCACTGTCGACGATCATCTCCATGTCCGCGTTCGTCAAGAACGGCACCTCGATGAGCATGCTGCCGGCGATGTCGCCGTCGGGGCCCTCGCTCGTGTCGATGGTGAACTCCGCCGGGCCCGCGAACTGGCACATGCCGCGGTCGAAGCGGCCGAACGCGTCGGCCGGACAGCCGCCGGCCGCGGAGTTGGCGGTGACGAACATGGTCGCGAAGGCCTGACAGCTCGAGCCGATGCACTCGAAGTTGTGGCGGAAGGTGATGTCGGTGACCTCGAGGCAGGGGTGCAGGCACGCCGACATCGACACCGGCATCGCCGACCCGGAGGCGACCTCGGTGGGCAAGCAGATCTGGCCGCGGAAGAACGGCACGATCTTGTCGGTGAAGTCGGACGGGGCGTTGTCCTCGGTCGACTCGGCGACGAACGCCTCCGTCTCGCAGACGTTGGTCATCGTGTCGCAGAACTGGCCGCGTCCCTGGCACGGGGTGGCCTCGTCGCAAAAGCCGGCCTCCCCGGCGGGGGTGCAGCCGGCGAGGGCGCCCACGAGCGTAACGAGCGGTACGCATCCAAGCTCCAGCAAAGCGCGCCCGCGCCCCCGGGACGGGTCATGGGGGGACCGTGGCATTGCCGTGACCATTCTCAGCCGATGGTAGCCGATTCCGTTCGGATCGAGCCACCTCGCGACGAAAACGAGCGATAGGCCGCGGTATGCATCCATGCAGGGCGTGTTGTGGTGTTTGCGAGATTGTGAAGCTTTGTGGCAGCTTGGGCCGGCTCGAGGGAGGCTGGGACGGATCCTGGCCGTCGCGGACGGGGCACAAAAGGGAGACCACGATGAACATGCAGCGATTTGGAACCTGGCTCGCGGCGGCGAGCCTTTCTTTGGCACTGGGCGCCTGCGATTCGGGCGACGACGACGGCGGGGACACCAACGCCACGACGACGGCGACGCCGACGACGACGGCGACCCCGGCAACCGGCGGTGGGGACGAGGACGCGATGACGACCTCGGCCGACGGTACGTCGAGCGCGACCAACCCCGCCGACGACTCCGCCGGCGACGACATGCCGGCGACGACCGACCCACCGGTCACGTGCGATCCGCCGTGCGAGGGCGGGGCGATGTGCGTCGCCGGTCAGTGCATCGGCGGCGGCGACACCGGCATGCCGGCCGAGTGCGCCACCAACGTGATGACGCAGAACGCGGCGTGCGACGAGTGCGCCCACGCCAACTGCTGCGACCAGTGGCAGGCGTGCTTCGGCGACGACACGGTCGTGGCGAACACGCCGTGCCTGGAGCTCAACAACTGCATCGCGACCAACTGCAACGGCTCGCCGGACATCATGATGTGCATCAACGACATGTGCGCCGAGTTCGTCGGCGAGCTGCAGACGTTGCTGGCGTACAACCAGTGTCTGCTCGGCAACTGCCAGGCGCAGTGCGCCGGCTGATCCTCTCTGCAGGTCCTGGTTCGAACCCCGCGGCCGGCTCGGTCGCGGGGTTTCGTCGTTTTCGTCCCTCGGTCGTCGCGGACTGCTAGGATCGGCCCATGCAGCGTTGGGCACTGGCGATCATCGTCGCGGGTGGGGCGTGTGGCGAAGAGGATACGAACCCCGCGCCGCTGGGGATGTCGACCGCCAACACGATGACGTCGCCCGTCGTCCCGGGCGGGACCGGGGACGCCACCGAGGGGACCGACGGCACGGGCGGCGGCACCGGCGGAGCGACCGGCGCCGACGGGACCACGATGGCGACCTCCGCCTCCGGCGGCACGGCCGGGCAGAGCACGAGCACCTCGGGCGCCGACCACGGCACCGACGACGGTCCGCCGCCGCCGGGCACCGACACCCGTCAGTAGACGCGGCCGATCAGGACGCGGGCTCGCCCGCGAGCAATGGTCCGAGCTCGCCGCGATAGTCGAGCTCGCGGATGATGTCGCAGCCGCCGACGAACTCGCCGTCGACGTACAGCTGCGGGATCGTCGGCCAGTCGCTGTACGCCTTGATCCCCTCGCGCACGGCGGGCTCGCGCAGCACGTTGACGTGGTGGAAGGCCACGCCGTGCTTTTTGAGGGTGTCGGAGACCGCGGCCGAGAACCCGCACTGCGGGAACGTCGGGTTGCCCTTCATGAACAACACGATTCGGTTTTGCGACACGAGATGCTCGATGTACTTGCGCGTCTGCTCGTCGGACATGGGCCTTGCCGCGCACGATACAACCCGGCCGGGCCGTCGGCGAGGCGGAGATTGCGCCCGGTCGCGTCCGCCCGGGAAGGCGCGGGCCCGCTGGCGCGTCGACGGCGGTCGCGCCATGGTGTCGCACGTGTCGAGGTCGTCGCTGACCCGCCGGGGGTGGTTGTTCGGAGCCGGGGCCCTCGCCCTCGCCTCGTCCGCTCGCATCGTGGCCGCGGGCGGCAAGCGGATCCTCATCATCGGCGACTCGATGATCGCGGGCGGCTTCGGCCTGTACCTGGCCCGTGACCTCCAGCGCGAGGACGGCTTCCCGACGATTCGCGACGGCAAGTCGTCGACCGGTCTGGCGCGCCCCGACTTCTTCGACTGGCCCGCGCGCGCGCGCGAGCTCGTGGCCGAGCACGGCGTGTGCGACGCGACGGTGATCATGGTCGGGGGCAACGATGCGCAGGGCCTGTACCTGGGCAAGGGCGCGTGGATCCGCTTTCCCGAGGAGCCGCAGTGGCCCAAGGAGTACGCGCGCCGCGTCGTGACGCTGTGCGACATCGTGGCGCCCGACCACCAGCAGATCTTCTGGGTCGGCATGCCGGTGATGAAGCCGGAGAAGCTCCACGCCAAGGTGCAGCGGATCAACTGGATCTGCCGGGCCGAGATGGCGATCCGCCCCAACGCCCTCTTCATCGACATCTGGCGGCTGCTCGCCGACGAAAACGGCGACTACACCGATCGCGTGGTCCTGCCCGCCGACGCGGCCGCCGCGGCCGCCGCGGCCGGCGACGGGGATGCCGACACCGAGCGCAAAGCACGACCCCGCACGACCCGCGTCCGCGCCGGCGACGGCATCCATCTGTCGCCGGCCGGGAGCCAGTATCTGGCCGATCACGTGCGCGGCGTCGTCGTGCAGACCTTGGGGCGCGAGCCGTCGCCTTGAGTTTTCCGGCGGCGACCCGCACGCTGCGATCATGGTCGGGTGGGCACGAGCGAGCGCGGCATCGATCGCCGCGGCGCTGATGCTGCTCGCGGGGCGCGCCGCAGCCAGCAACGGCAATACCCCGCGCACCCCGCCGGTGTTCTTCGAGCAGGCCTGCATGCGGGTGGTCGATCGGTCGGTGGATCCGGTGTTCCACGTCGACTACTCGATTCCCTTCGAAGACACCGAGCTGCAGCCGGACGAGCCCGCCGATGCGCGCCGGTTTCAGTTCTTCGGGATCTGCCACGACGTGCGCATCGACGAGGTGATTCCCTCGTGGCTGGACCAGGCCGACATCGACACCGCGCTCGCCTCGGGTGTCCTCGAGATGCCGCCGGACGGCGCCGACGTTCTCGCCGGTCACCCCGACTACGACGTGGGGCACGACGGCATGCCCGGCTCGTGCGTGCAGCCGATCACCTCGGTGGCCCAGCGCGTGCCGATCACCTGCGACGGGATCGACGGCGGGGCGGACTGGGACACGACCGACGTGCCGGCCGGCAACTACGTGGTCCACGGCTACACCTGGGCCCCGGTCGCGAGCCTGTGGACGCGCCGACTCGGGGTGGTGCGGATCCACGACGGCGACACGGCGGCGATCGGTCCCGCGGTCGCGCTGACCTCGCCGGCGTCGGACATCACCGTGTACGAGGCGGACGGTTTTCCGATCGTCGGGTGCGTCGACGGCGGGCCGGAGACGACGGTCGTCGTCGAGTGGACCAGGATCGCCGACATCGACGACGCGTCGAGCTGGCAAGTGATGTGCGGCGACGTGCAGACCGACGACGGCACGTTCGCCGTGACGTTCGATCCGCCACCGGAGGCGATCAACCAGGCGATCGTGTTCCGAGCCACGGCGACCGACGGACAGGGTCGTAGCTGGACCGCCCACGCCCCCGGCCGTGCGTTGGTCTTCCCCGGCGACGGCGACGGCGTCGGCCCCGAGGTCGAGCCCGGGCCCGACTTCTGCGGGCTGTACCCGGACGCGGCGGCCGTGGGCGGCGACGTCGGCGACCACGCGTGCGGGGCCGACCCCGACCCGACGGGAGCCGAGAGCACGGGGGGGGCGACCGGGGTCGAGCCGGGATCGACGGGCGGCAGCGACGGCTCGGGCGGCACCACCACTGCGGGCACGACGGACGACGGCGGCGACGACGGATGCGGCTGCAGCCGGGCCGGCGGGCGCCACCGATGGCCGAGCCCGATCGTGGTGCTCGTGGTGCTCGTGGGGGCCCTTCGACGGCGCCGGCCGGCCAGCGCCACGGCGCTTTGCCGGACAATCGTGCACTAGCGCCGGCTCAGAGCGGTGTGGGCGGCGCACCTGGGTCGGCGGGCGCAGTCGTGTACAGTTGCAGCCCGTTTTGGGCGAGCCTCGATCACTGAGCGAGCGCTGGATTCGCTGGGTATTGGCCCGTCACCGGGCGATCCTGGTCCTCGCGGCGCTCGTCACCGCGGTGACCGGGTGGCTGGCGACGCAGCTGCGCGTCAACGGCGACCTGCGCGTGCTGCTGCCCGACGACCATCCGGTCGTGCTCAGCCTCGAGAAGATCGAGGAGACCTTCGGCAGCACCAACTCCGTCAACTTCCTCGCCAAGGGAGGGACCAAGGCGCAGCGACACGCGTTCACGGACGCGCTCGAGGCCGAGCTGCGCGACCACCCGCTGCTGCGGGACGTCGAGCACGGACTGCCCAGCGGCTTCTTCGAGACGCACGCGCTGTACTACCTGTCGAGCGCCGAGTTCGAAGAGCTCGACGACCTCGTGCAGGGGTGGAGCCACTACGAGGTGTGCTCGCGGGCCCCCGACACGTGCGTGACCGAGGGGGATCCGACCAAGAAGGACGATCTGCGCAAGTTCATCCGGTCCAAGCGCGACGAGGCGTTCGAGCGCACCGGCTTCGTCGATCGCTACGAGCGCGACGGGATCGAGGCCGAGGTGATGCTCGCCTACCCGCTGCGACCGGCCAACGAGCTGGAGTTCGCCCGGGACGTCACCGAGCAGATGCGCGCGTTGGCCAAGGAGGTCTTCGAGCGTCCCGATCAGCCGTGGTCGGGGAGCGAGATGACCTACAACCTCCTCGGCCCGTACATCACCAAGGCCGACGAGCACACCACGATCCTGGGCGACATGTTCCGGTCGGGGATCTTCGGCATCGTCGGGGTGGTGCTCATCCTGCTGCTGCTGTTTCGGTCGCAGCGGGCCGTGCTGGTGCTGCTCGTCCCGCTCGTGTGCGGCGTGGTGTGGTCGCTGGGGATCACGGAGGTCGTGCTCGGTCGGCTCAACGTGATGACCTCGATGATCTCCACGGTCGTCATGGGCGTCGGGATCGACGCGGGAATCCACTTCCTGTCGCGGGCCAAGCGCTATCGGCTCGAAGACGACGACGGTGAGTCGATCGTCGCCGCCTTCCAGGAGCTGATCGCACCGCTGCTGGTCGCGTCGTCGACGACGGTCGGAGCCTTCGTGGTGATGGCCAGCTCGGAGTTTCCGGCCTTCCGCGAGTTCGGGATCATCGCCGCCCTCGGCGTCGCGCTGTGCCTGTTGAGCATGGTGACGGTGCTGCCGTCACTGGCGTACCTGGTCGGGATCAAGAAGCTGCAGCCACGTCGCGCCCTCGACGAGCACGGCATGGTCACGAAGATGATCCTGGCCCGTCCCGGCATGCTGGGGATCGTGCTCGCCGTGCTGTCGGTGGTCGCCGTGTTCGGGGCCCGCCGGGTGGAGTTCGAGTACAACGCCCGCGAGCTGCAGTCCGACGCCGCCCGCGAGCGCACCGAGGGGGACTCGCAGATCATCTCGGACATCTTCGGCAAGAACATTCATGCCGCCGTGCTCATCGCGCCCACCGTGGACGAGGCCCGGGAGATGCTCGACTACGCTCGCGCGCGTCGCGACGAGCTCGTGGCCGGCGGCGGAACGACGCGGGTGGCCGAGCTGTTCGGTGTGCCGGATCTGCTGCCGGCGCCGGGCCTGGACATGCAGGCGCGCCACGACGAGATCATCGCGTTCGACGAGGACAACGCCGAGATCCTCGAAGAGCTCGAAGAGAAGGCGGAGGCCAACGCCAAGAACCCGCCCGAGGGCGAGGACTACATCACGCCGGCGGACGCCAAGCTGCTGCGCAAGATGCTCGAGGCCGAGCCGTTCACCATCGAGCAGCTGCCGCCGGTGCTGCTGCACAAGCTGCGAGCCGACGACGGATCGTGGGGACTGTTCGCGTACCCGGACTTCGACGTGGCCGACATGCGGCTGGGCCTTCAGTTCATGCAGGAGACGGAGGCCTACCTGCCCGAGGGCGCCGACAGCATCTTCGTGGGCGAGACGGTGGTGTATGCGGCGATGTTCCAGCTGCTGCAGCAAGAGGCGCCCACCGTGCTCGGGATCGCCGTGGCGCTCATCGCCGTGTTGGTGTTCTGGCAGCTGCGCTCGGTGCCATGGACGGTGATGACGCTCATCCCGCTCGGCCTGAGCCTTTGGTGGATGCTGGCGACGATGGGGCTCATCGGGCTCAAGTTCACGCTCTTCAACCTGCCGATTCTCCCGGCGATCCTCGGCATCGGGGTCGACAACGGCGTGTACCTGACGACCGGCATCCGGCGGCAGCCGCCCGACGACGTGGGCCTGGGGCGCGCGCTCCAGGAGACGGGCGGGGCGATCCTCGCGGCCACGGCGACGACGGCGGTCGGGTTCGCCGCGTTCATGGTCGCGGCATCCGGAGGCGTGCGCGGCATCGGTGCGCTCGCGGTGCTCGGCATCGTGATGGCCGCCGCGACGGCGATCCTGGTACTTCCCACGCTGGCCGCGCTCGTGCGTCGGCCGCGATAGCCGGCGGGCGGGGGCTTGGGTACAACCGCTCGCGATGGGCATCGAGCGGATCGGCATCATGACGGGCGGCGGCGACTGCCCGGGCCTCAACGCGGTGATTCGGGCGGTCGTGCTCAAGGCCGATCGGCTGGGCTGGAAGGTGCTCGGGATCGAGGACGCGACCGAAGGCCTCATCGACCTCGACTACCGCTCGCCCCACGGCAACCGGTGGCTGGCGCCGGCGGACGTGATGGGGATCCTGACGCGCGGCGGCACGATCCTGGGAACGTCGAACCGATCCGACCCGTTTCGCTACGTGGTCGAGCGCGACGGCGTCGCGGTCGAGACCGACGTGTCGGATCGGGTCGTGGACAACTTCCACAAGCTGGGCCTGGACGCGCTCATCTCGGTGGGCGGCGACGGCAGCATGCGCATCGCGGGCAAGCTCGGCGACAAGGGCATTCCGATCGTCGGCGTGCCCAAGACGATCGATCAGGATCTCGCCGCGACCGACTACACGTTCGGGTTCAACACGGCCGTCCAGATCGTCACCGATGCGATCGACCGGCTGCAGGACACCGCGGCCAGCCACGACCGCGTCATGATCGTGGAAGTGATGGGGCGCAATGCGGGATGGATTGCCCTGTGCGCCGCGATGGCCGGCGGCGCCCACGTGTGCCTGATCCCCGAGATCCCGTATGCGATCGATCCGATCGTCGACCACATCCAGGGGCGCAAGGGGATCGGCAAGCCGTTTTCGATCGTGGTGGTGGCCGAAGGCGCTCGCCCGGTCGGCGGCGCGCAGTCGTTCGCCGGGCCGACCGCAGCCGGCGCGATGCCCAAGCTGTTCGGAGCCGGCTACGCGGTCGCGGCCGCGCTCGAGCCGCGGCTGTCGCTCGAGGTCCGTGTCAACGTGCTCGGTCACTTGCAGCGCGGGGGCACGCCCACGCAGTTCGACCGGTTGCTCGGGACTCGCTTCGGCGCGGCGGCGGTCGATGCCCTGGCCGCAGGCAAGTTCGGCTACATGGTGGCCCTGCGTACCCCGGAAATTGTGACGGTTCCGATCTCCGAGGCGACGGCGAACGAACGCAACGTCGACCCGTCGGGGGACCTGGTGCAGGTCGCCCGAGACGTGGGGATTTGCTTCGGGGAACCCTCCTGACGCGCGTCGCCGACGCCCGCCGAGCGCAAACTGCGGTGCCCTCGCAGGGGGGTGCATGGCCTCCGCCTGGGCGGTCCTTCACCGGCCAGGCGTGATTTGTCGCCGCTTTTGTTGGCGCCGGGCCGGCAGTAAGCTCCTCGCCATGGCCCTTAATCGAACGTTGACTTGGGTGGCTTGCTCCGCGCTGCTGACGTCCTGTGGCGACGATGCCGTTCCCTCCGACGACACGACCGACAGCGCGACGACCACTCCGACCGGCAGCGACTCCTCTGCGACTTCGCCCGGCACCGACACCACGCCGCCTCCGACCACCGGTGACAGCTCGGACTCGGGCAATGACTCCGACCCCGACGATACCGGTCCGGAGTTCATGGAGTGCGGCAACGGGATGGTCGAAGGGACCGAGCGTTGCGACGGCGAGAACTTCGACGGTTGGACGTGCGAATCGCAGGGCTTCGACGGCGGCGTGCTCTCGTGCCGCGCCGACTGCGACAAGCTGATCACCGAAGAGTGCTTCTTCTTCTTCTGCGGCAACGGATCGATCCAGGGCGCGGAGGTCTGCGACACGCTCGACACCGCCGAGGAAACCTGCATCACGCAGGGCTTCGAGAGCGGGACGCTGGGCTGCAACGCCAACTGCTCGGACTTCGACACGGCGCCGTGTGGCGTGTGCGGCAACTCGGTCATCGACGGCGACGACGTCTGCGACACGGGCGAGCTCGCCGGCGAAGACTGCGAGTCGCAGGGCTTCGAGTACGGCACGCTCGCGTGCAACGCCACCTGCGACGGCTACGTGACCACGAGCTGTGGTCTGTGCGGGGACAACTCGCAGGGCGGCTCCGAAGCCTGCGACGGACCGGACCTCGGCGGGGCCACCTGCGCCTCGCTCGGCCTGGGCGGCGGCACGCTGGGCTGCCAAGCCTCGTGCAGCTTCGACGTGGGCCTGTGCGACATCCAGGGCGGCTCGCTGCTGACCGTGCGTCAGAACGACGGGATGCTGCGCGCGTACAACATCGTGCAGGGCACGTTCGCCGACATCGGGCCGACGGGGTTGCCGTTCGTGAGCACGATGGGCCTGACCTACGACCCGACGACGGCCACGACCTACCTGATGGACGGCAACGGCTCCGCGTCGCTGTACACGGTCAACATCGCGACCGGTGCGACGACGCTGGTGGGTCCGCACAACTTCTTCGAGCTCGGTGGCGTGGCCATGAACCCGCTCGGCGACATGTTCGCAGCCGAGGGGGTGTTCGGGTTCATGAACAACTTCTACTCGATGAACGAAGCGACCGGGCAGGCGACGCTCGTCGGCAATACCGCGAACTTCCTCGACGGCTTCACGTACGACATCACGCGCAACCAGTTCGTGGGGCAGGCGTGCGGGAACACGGGCCAGATCTTCGAGGTCAACGTGGCCAACGGCCAGCTGACCTCGCTGGCCAACCCCGGCTTCAACGACATCTGCGGCTTCGCCTACGAGCCGATCAACGACCAGTACTGGTCGATCGACTGGTCCGGCTTCCTGTACAGCTACGACCCCAACAACGGCTACACCCGCACGCTCGTCCAGCAAAACCTCGGCGCGCACGACGGCCTCGTGTACATCCCCGGCCTCGTGCTGTAGCGCCGCGCCGCGTGGCGTGGCCTGACCGAACCGCCGCTTTCCGGCGGTTCGGGTGCACTCGCTCGTACCGAGCGCATCTGAAACCGCCAAACGCGGCGGCTCGCGTTTGGCGTCAGTCCTTCGCGCGGGCGACCAGCGTGAACGTCTGGGGGATCCGGCCGTGGTGCGGGGCGGGCAGGCGGTACGTGTGGTCGTCGGCCTTCGTCATTCCGGGGTGGCGGGCGCAGTAGCCCTCGGCGTGCTCGTCGAGGCGCTCGAGGACGAGGCCGGCGTCGAGGACGGCCTGCACGATCGCGCCCAGGCCGTGGTTCCACTCCCAGCGGGTGCGTTGTTCGATCTTCGCGTCGGGATCGGCGTAGCTGCCCGGCGCCTCCTCGCGGATCGGCTCCCCGTCGGTCATGTACGGCCAGTCCAGCACGACGCGATCGGGCGTCAGCCCGTCTTCGGCCACGGCCATCGCGAGCGGGTGGCCGTCGATGACGACGAGTCGTCCGCCGGGTCGCACGAAGCCCGCTGCGACCCGGGCCCATCGTGCGATGTCGCCGAGCCAGATCAACGCGCCGTACGAGGTGTAGACCAGGTCGAACGTGCCCTCGAGATTGTCGGGCAGCCCGTACACGTCCGACTCGACGAACGTCGCCGGGATCGCCAGCTCCTCGGACAACGCCCGCGCCTGCGCGATCGCATCGGCCGAGAAGTCGATCCCCGTGACGTTGCCGCCCCGCCGCGCCAGCGACAGCGTGTCCGTCCCGATGTGGCACTGCAGATGAAGCACGTCGAGCCCGGTCAGGTCGCCGAGCACCCGGTCGTCCATCGGCAGCAGCGCATCGCCGCCCTCCCGCAACCGCCGGATGTACTCGCGATACATCGGCGTCTCCCGGTGCAGCCGCGCCCGCTCGTCCCACGCCCGCCGGTTGTCCTCGTACGGATCGCCCATCGGTCCCCCAAGCGTAGCCCGCCGCGGCGTCGGGCTGGTACGGTGCAACCGTGACGCGTGTGGCGTGGGGTCTGTGTCTGCTGACACTGGTCGGCTGCGCCCGCATCGGAGACTCGTTCGGCGGCGACGGCGACGACGGCAGCGACGTGCCCGACGACGTCACGGAGATCCCGGCCGACGCATGGACCCGCCTGGCCACCGCACGCTGCGAGGCGAGGTCACGCTGCGACTGCGCCGAGCCGCTGGACATGGCGACCTGCGTGGATGCCTATGTCGCGCAGCTCTCCGAAGAGGTCGAGGGCCTGGATCTAGACTTCAGCCCGGCGTGTCTCGAGGAGATCCTCGATTTCTACGCGGAGATTCGGTGCGAGACAGGGGCTCAGACGCTCTCGTTCCGACCCCAGTGTCCGCTGCTCGCCGGCGACGGCCGTGAGCCGTGTGTCCTGCTGTCCGGCCTCGAGGGGCAGGGCAGCACGTGCTCGTGGTCGAGCCAATGCCACTCGGATGGCGTCTGCAGAGACGGCTACCCGTTCCTGAACTCCGTGGAGATCGGCCAACCCTGCACGAGGGACGTCGCGCCGGGCCAGGAGTCGATGCCATGCGACTACGAGGGCTACTGCGATCCCACCCAATACGTGTGCGTGCCCGACGTCGGCATCGGCGAAGCGTGTCCAGACGCGACCGCGTGTTCGATCGAGGCCTACTGCGCCGGCCCGAACGCCTCGGCACCCGACACCTGTCAGCCGCGTGCGAAGGTCGGCGATGCCTGCGAGCCCGGGTCGGGCTACGAAGGGTGCGAGACGCTGTGCGACGACGGCGGGTGCGCGGCAATCGAGTGCGTGGACGGCATCTGCCAACCCCCGCCGCCCTACGTCTGCTTGGGGCCCGGCTGAGCCACCCTCCGGCTGGTACAGTTGCCGGCAATGCGGTCGGTCATCGCGGTAGCAGGACTGTGCGGCGCACTCGCGTGCGGGCCTTCGATCTCGGTGGAGGGCGACGAGGACACGACGACGGCCTCCGAGGGCACGTCGGAGACCTCGGCGGACGGGGGCGTGTCGATGTCCGACGCCGACGTGACGACGGCCAGTCCCGGGACGACCGCCGATCCCGACACGGGCCCCGGGGCCGACTCGACCGGGATGGCGCCGGTGTTCGCCGACGAGGACGTGCTCGGCGGATGGTCCTGCGAAGGGCAGGGCCCTTCCTTTTATATGCAGGTCGACGCGTACGCGAGTCCGTACGACATCACCGGGATCGTGTGCACCGGCTGGGACGGCGGGCCCGACCCCGCGGGGTGGGAGCCGTGTGGCGCGCTGACCGTGCATCCGGTCGGCGGCGGCGGGCCCAGTCTGTGGATCTACGCCGTGTTCACCGGCATGCCCGACACGATCTCGGTGATGCTGCAATATGACCCGGCGAGCGACGCGTTCACCGGCACGTGGGCCGGCCCCGGCATCGACAACGAGGGCGACACCACCACCTGCAAGCGCGTCATGTGACGCGTCGTCGCCTCCGCGCTACAGCGCCGAGGAGTAGACCGCGTGGCGGCCGGTGCCGATCCGCTCGAGCCGACCTTCTTTGACGAGCGCCGACAGATGGTGGCGGATCGCCTTGGGCTCGAGGTCGCAGTAGTCCTTGATGTCCTCGAGCGTGACGTCGCCGTTGCCCTCGACGAAGGGAAGGATGATCCGGGCGAACTCTTCGGTCTCCATGCCGCCGTCGGTGGGCGCCTTGGGCTCTTCCTTCGCCTTTTGTTCCTTCTCGGCGTACGCGTCGCCGAGCTCGTCCTCGAGAATGCGCGCCTTCTTCTTCTTGCCGCGCTTGGCCCCCGATTCCTCCGCGACGGGTTGGAAGGCCTCCCGCAGGTCGCCGAGCGTGATCTTGGCGAACTGGCGCCACAGGCCGCGGGAATCGAGGAAGCCCACGAGCTCGCGCAGGCTCACCGCCTCGGGGTTCTTGAGGCCTTTGAGGGTTTCGAGGGCGCTGAGGCGCTCCAGCTCGTAGCCGCCGACCTGAGAATAGATGGCGCTCGCATCCTTGGGCATGTGCGCTCGATTCGATTGCGTGAAACAGCGAAGCCCGACCGGCGGGCGGTAGCGTTGAGTTGTCGACCGTGACCGGCTGCCAAAAGCCGTCTGCGAACGTACCTGGGCGCTGCGGCTTCGCTGCGCGACCTCCCTCTCCCGAGGGAGTTGCCGCGTCGCATCCGAAGCGAGAACCCTCGCCGGCCATCATGCCGACGGCCTGCAGACCGCGCAACCGGCCGCGATCGGGCCGCCGGCGCTCGCAAAGTGAAACGCGCGAATTCGAGATCCAAGGTAGGTCTAGCGAGTAGATCTACCCACCGTGAGAAGATCTCTTCTCGGAAAATTTTGTGGATGGAATCGACGTGACCGCAGCGCCACCGTGGGGAGAACAGGGGGACACAAGAGTTATCCACAGTCGCCGGCCCGCTGGCCGGTTGGGGCGAATCAGCGCCTGATCAGGGGGGGGAGTGGCTCACAAGGCGCGAACGCGCTGGATCGGAACACCGGATCTGGATCC
>CALBMM010000154.1 GCA_937896535.1 uncultured Pseudomonadota bacterium | reverse complement strand
GCTACCTCGAACGCGTCGTGTGGAGCGAGGGGATGCTGATGTGTCCCCAGCACCTGCAGCAGCAAGACCTCTTCATGGAGGCGACCCTCGCGGCGCGCCTGGCCGCGGTGACCCCGACCGACTGGGGCGTCGTGCGACTGACCGTCGACGAGGGCGAGCTCAAGAGTGGCGTGCTCAAGGTCTCCGAGATCGTCGGGGTGCTCTCGGGGGGCCTGCCCCTCGACGTCGCCCCGGGTGAGCCCGGCGGCCCTCCGGCGCGTCCGATCGAGGACGTGTTCGCCACGACGGCCTCGGTCCTCGAGGTGTACCTGGCCGTGCCGTCGGCGCGCGAGGGCATCCCCAACTACCAGGACGCCGTCGACGACTCCGCCACCGCCCGCTACCGCACGATGAACCGACCGGTGCCGGACCTGACGATCGCCAAGACCGAGCAGATCATCGGCTTCGGTCGGCCCAACGTCGCGCTGCTGTTTTCGGGCGAGAGCCGCGAGGACTTCGAGACGCTCAAGGTGGCCGAGGTCGTGCGCGACACGTCCGGCTCGTTCGTGCTCTCGGACACCTACATCCCGCCGTGTCTTCGCGTGTCGGGCTCCAAGGTCCTGTCGCGCTACACGCAGGACCTTCTGTCGACGATGCTGACCAAGCAGCGCGCGCTCGCGGAGTCGCGCCGCCAGGTCGACGCGGCCGCCGTGGAGTTCACCAACCAGGACATCACGCGCTACCTGCTGCTCAACGCGCTCAACACCCACATCCCCGTGCTGCGCCACGTCGCGGAGACCACGGCGATGACCCCGCTGGGCCTGTACCTGACGCTCATCCAGCTCGCAGGCGAGCTGACGAGCTTCTCGAGCGAGGTCGACCCCTCGACCTTCCCGAAGTTCAACCACGCCGATCTTCGCTCGACCTTCGAGCCGCTGTTCGGCGTGATCAACCAGATGCTCGGCGCGACCGTCAAAGAGCGCTGCATCACCGTTCCGCTCGAAGCGCGGGCCGACGGCATGTGGATCGGCCAGCTCAAGGACGATCGCCTGCTCAAGTGTCCGCGCTACGTGCTCGCCGTCGAGGGCGAGAACAGCCAGCAGGACACCGCCAACCGACTCCCGAAACTGTCGAAAATCGCGAGCTGGAAGCAGATCAACGCGATCGTGCAGTCCGCGACGCCGGGTGCGCCCCTCACGTCCACGCATCGGCCGCCGCCCGAAGTCCCCGTGCGTCCGAAGCTGGTCTATTTCATGGTGAAGACCGAAGATGGGTACTGGCGGCAAGTGCTCACCGAAAAGACCATCGCCATCTACCTGCCGCCGCCCTTCGACCCGTCCAAGGCGAAGATCACGCTCATGGGGATTCCCGAGCGCATGTAGCCCGCTCGTTCGTTCGATACCGCCGTCACCATCGTCATGGATCGCGTCAACCAGGTCACCGCCGAGTGCTTCAACGCGCTCATCCAGATCCGCACGCTGGGTGACGACGGCGGGGTGGCCCCGGAGATGTTCCACAGCCGCCTCGTCGGCTTCATCGACGCCCTGTTCATGAAGGGGCAGCAAGAAGGCCTGCCCGAGCGCGACGTCCAAGACATCGCGTACGCGCTCGTGGCCCTCGCCGACGAGGTCGCGCTGCGTCGGCCGGGCGGCATCCGCGACGTGTGGATGTCGCGGCCGCTGCAGCTGCACTACTTCAACGAGAACCTCGCCGGCGAAGGCTTCTTCAACCGGCTCGAGTACATCATGCACGACCCGAACCGGCGGGACGTGCTGCGCGTGTACTACCTGTGCCTGCTGTTCGGTTTCGAGGGCAAGTACGCCGTGCGCGGCGGCGAGCTCGAGCTGGCCGCCGTCACGCGCCGGGTCCAGGATGCGCTGGGGTCCAACCTTCGGCCCGAGCCGCTGTCCAAGCATCACCTTCGACCCAAGGAGCGGATCAACCGCCAGCGGGTCGGCTTCATCACGATCTGGATCGGGCTGTTCGCGATCCTGTTTTCGCTCGCGCTGATCATCATCCTGCGCCGCGCGCTCGACACCCAGTCGTCGGGACTGTTGGACCGTATCGCCACCATGCTCGGCGGCTGACCCCGAGGACGGACGAACATGCTCAAGTACATCTTCGCCATCCTGCTCATCGGTGCGGTCTGGACCACGGTCCTGCTGCTCGAGCTGCCGATGTGGATCGCGATCGTCTCCACGGTCGTCATCGTCGCGATCCTGCTGACGGTCGTCATCTATCGGGTCGTTCGGGCCAAGCGCGCCGCCAAGGAGATCGAGCGCGCCCTGTCGGCCCAGGCCGACCAGCACGCCGCCCGCGCCCGTCCCGACCTGCAGGCCGACATCGAGTCGCTCAAGGGCGAGTTCATGAAGGCCGTCGGCGCCCTCAAGACCTCCAAGCTCGGCGGCAAGCGACCGTCCGAGGCCCTGTACGCCCTGCCCTGGTACATGATCATCGGGCCGCCGGGCTCGGGCAAGTCCACCGCGCTGCGCAACTCGGGTCTGCGCTTTCCGTATCTGTCCAAGACCGGCGGCGGCGCGGTGCGAGGCGTCGGCGGCACGCGCAACTGTCAGTGGTGGATGACCAACGACGCGGTCATCCTCGATACCGCCGGCCGCTACACGACCGAGGACTCCGACCGCGACGAGTGGATGGCGTTCCTCGATCTGATCAAGCGCAACCGCTCCAAGGCGCCGATCAACGGCGTGCTCGTCGCGATCGCCGTCACCGACCTCTCGGAGGTGCACGCCGAAGAGGTCGTCTCGCAAGCCCGCGAGATCCGAGCCCGCGTCGACGAGGTGATGAACAAGCTCGAGATGGTCGTGCCGGTGTACGTGCTGTTCACCAAGTGCGATCTGTTGCCCGGGTTCGTCGAGACCTTCGGCGACCTCGGGGCCAAGGAGCGCGGCCAGATCTGGGGCTTTACGTTCCCGGCGTCCAAGCGCGTGCCCGATCCGAGCTCCGCGTTCGCCGAGCGCTTCGCCGAGCTGGCCACCACCGTCGAGCGCCGCGCGCTGCGTCGCATGACCGAAGAGCGCCGCATCGAGGGCCGCGACAAGATCTACGAGTTCCCGCAGTACTTCGAGCCGCTCAAGGAGTGCCTGTCGATTTTCGTGGGCGAGCTGTGCGCGGAGAACATCTACAACGAGTCGCCGATCATGCGCGGCTGCTACTTCACCAGTGGCACCCAGGAAGGCCGCCCGATCGACCGCATCATGGCCAACATGGCCCAGGCGTTCGGGATCCAGCCGCGGATGTCGTACACGGCGCCGCAGGTCGAGGCCAAGAGCTACTTCCTGGGCGACCTGTTTTCGAAGGTCATCTTCCCCGACAAGACGCTGGCGTCGCGCACGGCCGCGCGCATTCGCAAGCAGCGAGCGATCGCCCACGCGATCGCACTCGTGCTGCTGCTCGTGGCGATCGGCATGGCCGTGCTTCCGGTGCTGTCGTTTCGCGACAACAAGGCCATGCTCGAAAACTCCGCCGTCGCGGTGGAGAAGATCAACGAGCACTTCGCCCAGGACGAAGAGGCCAAGCTCGACCCGATTCGGATCGAGCGCCTGCTGCCGCTGCGCGACCTCGAAAAGCAGCTGCGCGAGTGGGAGGCCGACGGCGCACCGTGGCTGATGCGCATGGGGATGTACCAGGGCAAGCGGCTGTATCCGCCGGTGCAGGAGCTGTACTTCCGCGCCGTCCGCGAGGAGCTGCTCATCCCGATCCGCGACATGGACATCTTCGAGCTCAAGAAGTTCGTCCAAAAGTACGTCGCGATCCCCGAGCCCGCGCCCGAGCGCGAGCATGCCGCGGCCAAGGAGCGGCTGCGCATGTACCTCTTGCTGACCGGCCCGGTCGGCGAAGGTGAGCCCGGCCTGACCGAGGAACAGCAGACGTGGCTGGTCGATCGCATCGCCGAGCTGTGGGCCGAGCCGCTGGAGCTGTCCGGCGACATGGCGACCAAGCAGCAGATGAAGGACGTCGCGTCCGCCTACGTCACGATCCTCGCCGAGGATTCCGGCAAGCTGTTCGAGCGCGACGACAAGCTGGTCAAGGACGTGCGCAAGATCCTGCTGCGCACCGACCGGACGCAGGAGCTGCTCAACGCGCTGCTCGCCGAAGCCGACGACTACCCCGACCTCGCCGACCTCGACCTGC
The DNA here is from genome assembly GCA_937896535.1 of uncultured Pseudomonadota bacterium. GTDB lineage: Bacteria > Myxococcota_A > Polyangia > Nannocystales > Nannocystaceae > CALBMM01. The sequence goes on along the minus strand of CALBMM010000154.1, from coordinate 135,800 downwards.
GCTTTTTGACCAACTCGCGCACGGCCCTCAAAAACGACAACCGCAAGGTCCGCAAGGCGTACACGCGCACGGCGTGGGAGACGTACATGCGCGACCGGCTGTACGCCGACAACTCCAACCTGCTCGGCGACGAGTGGGTGCTCGGCCGCTCCGAGGAGAAGGCCAAGGAGGATCTGGAGCGCGACATGCTGGTGCTGCGCTCGGCGTACCTCGAGGCCTACATCAACGAGTGGAGCCGGTTCATCGGCACGATCTACGTGGACGCGCCGCAGGGCTTCAACGACGCCCTCGAGATGATCAACGACCTGACCGCCGGCGACCCCGCGCCGATCAAGCGGCTGTGTCAGAACCTGACGTACCACTCCGAGCTCTTGCCGCCGCCCGAGCCCGAACCCGACCCGATCGAGGAAGGGGTCGGCGACGCGGCCAAGAAGATCGGCGCGCAGGCCCTCGCCAAGAAGGGCGGCAAGGGCGGTCGCATGGCGGCCAACGCCCTCAGCCAGCAAAAGGACAGCAAAGAGAAGATGGTGCGGCGGGACCCGCTTCTCAAGTACGAAGAGGACGTCAAGCGCAAGTTCGAAAAGCTCGCCGGCTTCGGCTTCCAGAACTCGCCGCCGGCGCCCGAAGGCGCGGCCCCGCCCCCGCCGCCGGCCGTGCCGCTCGACGACTACCAAGAGGAGCTCAAGCGACTGCGCGACGCCCTCAAGGCCAAGATCGACGTCGACGGTCCCGACGAGCGCAAGGCGCTCGAGGCCGCATCCAAGGCGGCCCGCACCACCGTCGACAGCATCATCAACGACTCGGACGTGGGCGAGTGGGGCCCGACCCTCGAGAAGTGGCTGCGCCCGCCGATCAAGGAGCTCGGCCGCATCGTCGAGGGCGACGGCAACGCCACGATCCTCATCGATTGGTGCAACAACGTCGTCAAGCCGTTCGACGCCCTGGCCGATCGCTATCCCTTCGACGCCCAAAAGCGCGACGTGGAGCTGGCCAAGTTCACCGCGTACTTCGCCCCGGGCAAGGGCCAGCTGTGGACCTTCTACGACACGGTCCTCGCCTCCCGCGTGCAGAAGAAGCACGGCGGCTACGTGGTCGTGACCAAGGGCGCGGCGACGCGCGCGGGGATCAACCCGAAGGTCGCCAAGTTCTTCGAGCGCGCCGACGACATCAAGCGCGTCATGTTCCCCGACAACGTCGAGGAGCCGATCTTCGAGTTCGACGTGATGATCGAGTCGGGCACCGAGTTCGTGTCCAAGACCTCGCTCGAGGTCGACGGCAAGGAGATCGAGTACCGCAACGGCCCCACGACGTGGCAGCCGATGGTGTGGCCCGGCGAGGGTGAAGCCCGTGGTCGGGTCCGCGCGCTCGGCATGGGCCGCAAGGGCAACCTCAACCGCGACGGTGAGTGGGGCTTCTTCCGCCTGATCGAAGAAGGCGACGTGGCCGGCAAGGGCAAGGAGGTCTTCATCATCAAGTGGGACCTGCGGACCCAGGACGCCGGCATCGTCAACATGCGCATCAAGCCCACGCGCGAGGACACGCCGCTGTTCGGCACGCGCGCGCGCCCGAGCGAGCTGATGGAGATTTTCCGTCACCCCGAGCTCACCCCGCCCAAGCAGCTGTTCGTGGGCGGCGGTTCCTGCAAGGGTGGCGGGGACGAGGAAGAATGATCGTCCGGACTCCCCGGCCCCTGACCTGCGAGCGCACGGCGTGAATCCACGGATCGGCATGTTCGGCAAGGTCCCCGCCGCGGGGGACTTCATCGCGGTCAACACCGGCAGCGCGATCGGTCGCCAGCTCGATCAGTGGCTGCGCGACGGCATCGACAACGTGCTCGCACGTCGCAAGCCGCCCCCGCAGCAGCCGCTACGGTTTCTGTATCGCGACCCGGCCGGGCAGACGGCGTGCATCGGCGTGATGGTCCCCAGTCAGGACAAGGTGGGCCGGCGCTTCCCGATCTGCGCCTACGCCGAGCTCGACGTCACCGAAGCCACGCTGCGGTTTTCCGCGATGCCCGCGGCCTACGCGCCCTTCCTGGACCGCGCGGCGCGGATCTTCACCGAGCGGGCGCGGACCGCCTCGGTCGAGGAGCTCGCCAACGAGATCGCGATGCTCGAGCTGCCGTCGGCCGCGGAGATCCAGGAGGCCACCGACTGGGCCGACCAGGCACTGAAGGCCACGCCGGGTCAAACCCTGCTCGAAGCGCTGTTCGGACCGCTCGCCGACGGCGTGCACTACCACGCGCTGAACATGGCCCGGGCCGCGTGCCTGCGCCTGCGGGGCACGGCCACCGACGTCGCCGAGACGATGCTGGACTGCCACGCATCGGACGACGTTCAGCTCCTGTTCTGGATGCGCCTCGTCGGCGCTTTGTTGCAGTGGCGCACCGCCCCGCCCTGCGTGGTCTGGAACGCCGCCGACTCGCGGGACCACCGGCTCATCTTCGCCCTCGGCTCGCCCGACCCGGCGATCGTGCACTTTTTGGCGGATCCGAACCTGACCGCCGAGCGGCTGTGGCCGATGAAGACCGACAACACCACCACAATCCAGCGCGGCCGCGCCAGCCTGCCCCCCGGGCTCATCGCCGCGCTCGAGCCACCGGCCCCGACCGCCGAGCAGATCGTGGTCGCCGCGGCCGCCAGCTGACCCCGTCGCCGACCCGTCGCCGGGGCCTGCCCACCGGCCCGATTTGGGGCCCGGGCGCAGGCTGGACAGGTCCCGCGGGTGCCGGCCCTATGATAACGTGCGCGCCCAAGCCGGGGTTTTCACCCGAGCGGCCGACCGGGCGCCGCGCACCCCTGCCTCACCCGTCTGTCGACGACCCCCACGAGGAATTCAGTATGGCCAAGGAAGGATCGGTCGCGCCCAAAGAGCGCGTGAACATCGTGTACAAGCCCGCAACGGACGGGGCCGAAGAAGTCGAGCTTCCGCTGAAGATCCTCGCGATCGGCGACTACACCGGCAAAGAGGACGACCGCCCGGTCGAAGAACGCAAGCCGATCAACATCGACAAGGACAACTTCACCGAGGTGATGGAAAAGCACAACCTCGGCGTGGACATCAACGTCCCCGACAAGCTGTCCGACACCGAGGGCGAGCTGAGCGTGTCGCTCAAGTTCAAGAACCTCAAGGACTTCACGCCCGAAGGCGTGGCCGAGCAGGTGCCCGAGCTCAGGAAGCTGCTCGAGCTGCGCGCGGCCCTGACGGCCCTCAAGGGTCCGCTGGGCAACCGCCCCGCGTTCAAGAAGCAGATGCAGAAGCTGCTCGACGACGACGCGTCCAAGAACAAGCTCATGGCCGAGCTCGGCCTCAACAAGGACGGCGACGGCGGCGGCGGCGGCGAGTAGTCGCCCGCGACGACGTCCCAGCCATTCACTGACTGACGAGAGATCGAAGGAGCGTTTCGATGTCCGAAGAGCAGCAACAAGCACAAGGCGCAGGGGTAACGACCGAAGAAGGATCCGGGTCCCTGCTCGACGAGCTTCTGGCCGAAGCCAAGGTCACCCCCGATCAGGAAACCTACGCCGTCGCCCGCCAGGGCGTCGAAGCCTTCATCGGCGAGGTCCTGACCCAGTCCGACAAGTACCGCAAGATCGACAAGGCGGCCGTCGACGCGATGATCGCCGAGATCGATCAGCGACTGTCGGCGCAGATCAACGAGATCCTGCACAACCAACAGTTCCAGCAGCTCGAGTCGGCGTGGCGCGGGCTCAAGTACCTCGTCGACAAGGTCAACTTCCGCGAGAACGTGCGGGTCGAGGTGCTCAACTGCTCCAAGGACGATCTGCTCGCCGACTTCGAGGACTCCCCCGAGATCGTCAAGTCGGGTCTGTACCGCACGGTGTACTCGGCCGAGTACGGCACGTTCGGCGGCAAGCCCTTCGGGCTCATGGTCGCCAACTACGACCTCGGCCCCGGCCCGCAGGACATCCAGCTGCTGCAGTCGGCGGCGTCGATCGCCGCGATGGCGCACTGCCCGTTCATCGCCAACGCCTCGCCGGAGTTCTTCGGTGAGGAGGACTTCGAGGCGCTGCCCAAGCTCAAGGACCTGCAGTCGCTGTTCGAGGGACCGCAGTACGCCCGATGGCACGCCTTCCGCGAGAGCGAAGACTCCCGCTACGTGGGCCTGTGCATGCCGCGGTTCTTGCTGCGCCTGCCCTACGGCGAAAAGACGATCCCCGTGAAGTCGTTCAACTTCAACGAGGAGTGCGTCGGCGAGCACGACAACTACCTGTGGGGGCACGCCTCGATCGCGTTCGCCACCCGCGTGGCGGACTCGTTCGCCAAGTACCGCTGGTGCCCGAACATCATCGGTCCGCAGGCGGGCGGCGCGGTCGAAGACCTGCCGCTGCACCAGTACCCGGCAATGGGCGAGATCCAGACCAAGATCCCGACCGAGATCCAGCTGACCGAGCGTCGCGAGTACGAGCTTTCGGAGCAGGGCTTCATCGGCCTGGTGTTCCGCAAGGACTCCAACAACGCCGCGTTCTTCTCGGCCAACTCGTGCCAAAAGGCCAAGATCTTCGCCGACACCGAAGAGGGCAAGGCGTCCGAGCTCAACTACCGCCTCGGCACCCAGCTGCCGTACATGTTCGTGATCACCCGCCTGTCGCACTACCTCAAGGTGATGCAGCGCGAGCAGATCGGTACGTGGAAGGAGCGCGGCGACCTCGAGCGCGAGCTCAACAACTGGATCCGCCAGTACGTCGCCGACATGGAAAACCCGGCCCCGGCCGTTCGCTCGCGCAAGCCGTTGCGCGCCGCGAAGATCACCGTCGAGGACGTCCCGGGTCAGCCCGGCTGGTACCGCTCGTCCATCCAGGTCCGCCCGCACTTCAAGTACATGGGCGCCAGCTTCACGCTGAGCCTGGTCGGCAAGCTCGACAAGACCTAGCCGGTCGTCGGCCTCCTGCCGCGAAAGCCCCCCGCATCCCACGGGGGGCTTTTTCGTGCCCGCCCGGCAACACCCGAAATTCCGCTTTCGGCGGTTTGGGGGTCGCTGGGTGGGGATCAGTGCGGTCGAGACGGACGAAAGCGGCTGGCGGCCTCGACCGCCTCAGTGCAGCTCTCCGTCAAGTTCACGCCGGAGCAGACGTAGGGAGGCAGGCTCGCCTCCGCCGCGATGTACGCGGTGCTTGCTGCGATGACCAACCCGTTGCGGCTGTCGACGACAGCATCCTGGTACGCAGTCCCCCCGACCCAAGCATCTCCAGCGGTCGCGTGGGCAGAACTTCCCTGAGCGGAAGTTTCGCGTGTTGCCCGCAGCGTGGCCGTGCCCGCCCGCTACTGGGCGGGCGCGGCACCGTGCAGCTGCTGCACGAGCGGGTACAGCTTCGCGTCTTCGCGGCGCATGCGGCGTTCGAGCGCGGCGAGGACGACCGCGAGCTGGATGCGGAAGCGGGTCGTGCGGGCGTCGATGGCCGCGGCGTTGGGCCAGCGCTCCATGAACTCGTCCCACTTGCGGTACAGGCCCGACAGCTCGTCGTGTAGCTGCTGCGCGGCGTGTCGCACCTGCGGGTCGGCGGCATGCAGCAGCTGGGGGTACAGCCCCTCCTCTTCCATCGCCGCGTGCACGCGCAGCGTGCCCGAGAAGCTCGCGAGTCGGCGGCGAACCTCCTGCGCGTCGCAAAACGGCTTCATCGACAGCTTGATCAGGTCCGCCCCCATCGCCAGCAGCTTGCGGTGCTGTCGCTGCAGGTTGGAGCCCGGCGAGCCGTCCACGCGCCGAGCATAGCGCGTCGGGGCCGCAGGCGCGCGCGCGCAGCCGCAGCGGCGTACGCGACGACGGACCGTCGCGGAGGGCGCCGGCAAAGGCGAGGAAGGTTGTCCCGTATGACCGCCGGTCAGCTGATACGATCGCGGCCATGTACACGTGTCCGGGCTGTGAGCGGTTCATTCGGCGCGAGGGCAAGTCGTGTCCGTTCTGCGGCACGGCGATCGCCGACACCTCGGCGATTGCGCCCTTGGTCATGAGCGCGCTGCTCGGGCTCGCGTTCTCGGCGTGCGGCGACGACGGCTCGAGCGAGGACGACTCGGCGGCGTCCGTGTCGGCCTCGGAGACCAACGGTCAGACGAGCACGACCGGCGAGCAGAGCACCGACGACTCGGTCGACCCGACCAACGACGTCGGCGTCGACGCGTACGGCGGGCCGGGCATCGACACGTTCGACGAGTCGGGTCCGCCTCCGGACGACAGCACGTCCGACACGGGGACGGGCGGGGCGGACACCGGCGCGACCGACTCGGGTGGCACCGACACCGGCGCGACCGATGGCGGCTCCGACAGCGGCTCCGGCTCGGGCAGCACCGGTCCGAGCTCCAACGGAGGCTGAGCGCCCGCCGGCGCGTGGGCACCGGCCGTCCGGCAACCCGGGCGGCGAGTGCTACGCTGGATCACGGCCGATACCTCCGCGACGACGGACGCGACCTCCACCACGATGGCCTCGTCCACCGACGGCTCCGGCACCGGCTCGTCGACCGGCGGCTGAGCGGGCGCGTCAGTCCGTCGGCGCGTCGCCGTCGGGTCGGAGCTGCACGGGCCGACCGGGTCCGTAGGGCTCGACGACGCGGCTGACGCGAGGCTCGTCGATCTGCACGGGACCGACACGCGCGCGCTCCTGCGGGTCCTTCGGCTCGCGGATCAACCGAAACAGCGCGTTGGCGAACGGAATCGGCTCGGCCGCGCGCACTCGCTCGAGCCGCTCGCGCATGCCCATCGCATCGATCTGCTGGGCGCGATGGAGGCAGTACGGATTGTTGCCCGGCCGCCCCATCAGCGGCTCGGACGTGGCCGTGCAGCCCGCGCGACAGGTGTCGGCGTAGTAGCACTCGCGGCAGTAACCCCACAGATCGTCGACGGTGCGGTGGCGCGTGTAGCCGATCTCGGGCGAGCGCTCCCACAACGCGGCCAGCCCGTGCTCGCGCCATGACCCCCCGAGGTTGGTGGGACCCCCGAGGCTCGGGCAGCTCTTGAGCTCGCCGTTGCTCTCGATCCCGATCGTGCGGATCCCGGCCTTGCAGCCGGAGAAGAACTTGCCGCGCAGCACGTCCATGCGCAGCTTCTTCTCGAACGCGCCGAAGTAGCCCACGTTGTTGGCCGGCCAGATCTGGATCCCGAGCGCGCGCGCCCGATCGACGACGAGCTCGAGCTTGGCGTAGATGTCCAGCAGCATGTACGGCTGCACGAGCAGGTCCGGATTGTCCGCGGCGTTGCCGTGGGCCATCGTGAACTGGATCTGCCAGCCGAAGATCCCCTCCGCGGCCAACAGCTCGAGCAGCTGCCCCAGCTGGGGCGCCGTGCGGGCGTTGATCTGGGTGTTGGCGGCGATGTGGATGCCGGCCGCCTTCGCGTGCCGCAGCGCCTCGAACGCGCGCGCCCAGCTCCCCGGCCGATTGCGGACGAAGTCGTGGTTGTCGGCCAGGCCGTCGATCGACACCGAGATGCTGCGGATGCCGGCTTCCTTCGCCGCCTCGCAGCGCTCGGCCGACAGTCCCCAGCCCCCCGTCGTCATCGACACCGACATCCCGCGCTCACGGCAACGACGAATGACCAGCAAGAAGTCGTCGCGCAGGTACGCCTCGCCGCCGATCAGCACGACCTCCCCCACGCCGAGGTCGGCGAGCTCGTCGACCAAGCGCAGCGCTTCGTCGGTCGTCAGCTCGTCCGCGCGCGCGCGGTGAGCCCGCGGCCCGCAGTGCAGGCACTGGTGGTCGCACGCGAGGGTCAGCTCCCACACCGCGAGCTTGGGGCGTGGAGCCTCGCCCTCGGCCAAGGGCAACGCACGACGCGACGACGGCTTGGGCAGCGACGTCACGACCGGCAGCCGCCGTCGCATGCGCTCGAGCCGATCGTTCACCTCGGCGAGCTTAGCAGGGGATCGGTGACGGACACGCCGCCGTCGCGACAATGCGCTGGGTGTCCGAGCGCCGACGTTCCCGCCCGCCGTCCGGTGGTCGACCCGCCGCACCCGGCTGCGGTGTCAGCCCAGCTCGTCGCCGATGACGAACTGCACGCTGTCGGTCGCAACCTGCCCGCCGCGATCGGTCAGCTCGACGTCGACCTCGACGGTTGCCCCCAGCAGCAGGTCCGGGCCCGCGTCGAAGATCATGTTGACGTAGTAGGAGTGGGCCACGACCGGATCGAGGTCGTACTGGCAGTTGAGCACGGCGACGGCGTCGTGGTCGGCCACCACCTGCCCATCGACGCGGGCGGTGAAGTGCACGTTGCCCCAGTCGGCCACGTCGAAGCCGGACGACACGAGGCCGAGCTCGACGTGAAAGCCTCCTTGATGGCCAGCGATGAGCAGCGCCGGTCCCGACGAGACGGGCACGAAGTCGCCGGGTCCGTAGCCGACCTGCAGCGACGGGGTCACGCCCTCGGGGCAGAACTCGGCCGGCGCCTCGCCGGTACCCAACGTGCCGGGGCTGCTGCCGCTGTCGTCGGCGCTGGCGCTGGCGTCGGCGGTCGAGGTGCTCTCGTCCGTCGGCCCGGTCGATCCCGCCGCGGCCGTCGTGGAACCGGCCCCCTCGCCCCCCTCGGAGCTCGCCGTCGTCTCGTCACCCCCGTCGCTCGTCGGCCCCGGGGCCTCGGACTCGCGGCCCGGACAACCCGCGCAGGCCACCGCCACGGCCCCGAGCGCGAGCAGGCTGGCGCTGACGCGCATCTTCGAAGGTGTAGCACGGTGGGCCGCAGCACGCGGTAGCCTTCGGGCGTGCGGTTTCGGGGCGTATCGGCGATCACTCTCGTCACCTTCTGCGGCGCGGCATCGGCGTGCGGCGACGACTCGGGGGGCGCCGATACCGAGCCGCTGTCGCTGACCGGCGACGGCACGGCCGGCCCGACGACGAATGTGAGCGACGACGACCCGTCCGCCGGACCCAGCGGACCGACGGCGACGGCGTCTGCGACCGGCACCGACGACGGCCCGTCCACGATGACCGACGACACGAGCGTCGACGAGTCGACCGGCGGACCGCCGGCCGAGCCCGCGATCGATTGGATCGGCCGCTGGGACGAGCCGGCACCGGGCGTGCACCGCTTCGGCTGGTCGGGCGCGGGCTTCGTCGTACGGTTCTCGGGCACCGGCGCGAGCGTGACGATGGACGACGCCGCGGGCTTCTTCACGGTGGTCGTCGACGGTGCGGTGCAGCCGAACTTGCTGACCTCGGGCGGCGAGCAGACGTACACGCTGGCTACCGGCCTGCCCGACGGCGAGCACACCGTACAGATGTACCGGCGCACGGAAGGATCGTTCGGGCCGACCACGATCGTGTCGGTGGATCTCGAGGGAGAGCTGCTGGCGCCACCGCCGGTCGACCGCCGCATGGAGGTGATCGGCGACTCGATCACCTGCGGCTACGGCAACGAGGGTGTGTCGCCGTGCAGCTTCTCGGCCGACACGGAAAACCACTACCTGACCTACGGCGCGATCGCGGCTCGCACGGTGGGCGCCCAGCTGCACACGGTCGCATGGTCGGGCAAGGGCATGGTCTACAACTACGGCGACGACATGTTCGAGCCGATGCCCGAGATCTACGACCGGGCGGTCGCGACCGACGCCGGATCGAGCTGGGACTACGCGTGGCAGGCGGACGTGGTCGTGATCAATCTGGGCACGAACGACTTTTCGACCGACAACGACCCGCCGCAGAACGTCTTCGTCCCCGCGTACGTCGACTTCCTCTCGCACCTGCGCGACGTGTATCCGAACGCGTACTTGCTGGCGATCTCGCCGTCGCTGTTCGGTGGCGAGGTCGCGCTCGTCGACGGCTATCTCGCCGAGGCAGTCGAGCAGCGCAACGCGGCCGGCGACGCGGACGTGGGCTGGGCCAACATCAACGTCGACTGGATCGGCTCGGGCTGCGACGGCCACCCCACGGTGGCGACGCACGAGGGCATGGCGGCCAACCTCGCCAGCGAGCTGCAGACGCGACTGGGCTGGTAGGCGCTACTGAGCCTTCGCCTTCCACTCGCCCCCGCCGGCGTAGACGATCGTCTTGATCGAGATCTCGACCTTCTTCATCCCTTCGGGCACGCCCATCATCACGGTCTCGATCTCGGCGGTGCCTTTGGCCTCGACCACGGACCCGATCTGCGAAAACGGGAACGTGTCGAGCTCCTTGCCCGCCTCGTCGAGGAAGTGCTGGCGCACGTGCAGTTCGGCGACGCCCTTGTCGGCGAAGTTGAACACGCGCACCTTCGCGCTGTCGGCCGTGTGCGAGAGGACCTCGAGCACCATGTCCGAGCCATCGGCGGGCTTGTCGGGCCACTCGACGTCCGCCTTGGCCTTTTCGTCGGCGGAGGAGTCGGACTCGTCGTCACACGCGGGAGCGATGAGCACGGCGGCGAGCGATAGCGCGAGAAGTCGGTACATGTCGGGCAAGATCCTAGCCCAGCCACGCGAGGCGGGGGCGGACACCCCCGGGATTTCCAAGTTCGTCTGAGGCATGATCGCGTCCATGCGAATGCGCGTGGCAGTGCTGGGGTTGGCGATGGTCTGTTCGCTCGCGTGTGATCCGGTCGAGGAAGACCCCAACGGCGACACCGGCGGCGCGGTCGACGGCGGCGACGCTCCCGGCGACGGCGGAGACGACAGCGGCACCGCGGGAAGCGGCGACGCCGATCCGCTCGGGGCGGCCTCCGCCCACAACGCGGTGCGACAGGCCGTCAGTCCCGCTGCCGATCCTCCGCTGCCCGACCTGACATGGGGCGACGACCTGGCCGCCGTCGCGCAGACGGTCGCCGACACGTGCGTGTTCGAGCACTCGGGCAACGACTTCGGCGAGAACCTGTACGCCGGCACGGGTACCCCGACGATCCAGGACGCCGTCGACGCGTGGGCCTCCGAGGTCGCCGACTACGACTACGACAGCAACGGCTGCTCGGGCGTGTGCGGTCATTACACGCAGATCGTGTGGCGCGACACCACGCGCGTGGGCTGTGCCTTCGCCGATTGCGAGACGCTGCAGGGCGCCGGTTTCGGCGGCCGCTACTGGGTGTGCGAGTACGACCCGCCGGGCAACTTCATCGGCCAAAAGCCGTACTGACGAAGTCACTCCCGGCTTGGTGGCGACGGCGCAAAGCGGGCGATCGTGTCGATGCCACGCTTGCCGGCGAGCGCGCGCGCCTCGTCGATCGTCTTCGGACCGTCGTCGACGCCCTCGAGCGTGCCGAGCACCCACGTCAGCGTCACGTCGTCGGCCATGCACATCAGCCACGGATCTTCGCCCCACTCGGTGCTGCACGCGTCCAGCGACAGGGCGGCCTCGACCTCGGCGAAGCTGGCCCCCACGCCGACCGAGGTGCCGGCCACGGTCGGGCCCTTGGCGTGCAGCGCCCAGTGATCGATCACGCCGTCGGCATCCAGCGACAGCAGCCAGACCAGATGCTTGCCGCGACGGGCCGCGAACGAGCGAGCCTTGTCCTCCGCTTCGATCCGCAGCTTCGGATACGCCGCGGCCAGCGCGGCGGCATCGATCGTGGACGTGGGCGTCCACGCGTCGAAGAGCGTGAGGGTGTCCGGCGCGACCGGCTCGGGTACGACCACCGTCGCGGGCTGAGGCTCCGGATCGGGCGCCGCTGCCGACGCCGCCACGTTCGTCGACGCGACCGGCACCTTCGGCGGCGGCGACTCGTCCACCTTCGTGGCCTCGGCCGTGGCGACCTCGGCCTTCACCGCCTCGGCCTTCGCCGCCCCGCCGTCCCCGCCGCGGTCGCAGCCCGTCAGTGCGCACAGCACCCCGAAACGCAACGCACGACGCATCGCGGGCCATCATCGCAGATCGCCGTCCCCCGCGGATCGTAGGCTCGGCCCCGATGACCCACGCGTACCCGACCCTGCCCCTGCACGACGGGACCGAGATCCCCGCCTTCGGCCTCGGCACGTGGCTGTCGGAACCCGAGGCCGTCTACCGCGCCGTCCGCTACGCGCTCGAGATCGGGTACCGGCACGTCGACGGGGCGTGGATCTACCTCAACGAGGAGGAGGTCGGCCGTGGGATCGCCGAGGCCATCGCGGCCGGCGACGTGACGCGCGAGCAGGTGTGGGTAACGACCAAGCTGTGGAACGACCACCACGATCCCGCCCACGTGCAGGCGGGGCTGGAACGATCGCTGCGGCTGTTGGGCCTGGACTACGTCGACCTGTACCTGATGCACTGGCCGGTCGCGCTGCGCCACGGCGTGGGTCGCCCCAAGGAGCTGGACGACTTCGTCTCGCTCGACGAGCTTCCGCTGCAAGCAACCTGGGAAGCGATGGCGAAGCTGCCCGCCACGGGGCTGACCAGGCGCGTCGGCGTGTCGAACTTCTCCGCGTCCAAGATCGCGACGATCAGCGATGCGGTCGGGGTCACGCCCGTCGTCAACCAGATCGAGCTGCACCCCTACCTGCCCCAGCGCGAGCTGCTCGCCGAGATGGCGCGCCGCGGGGTGGTCGCGACCGCCTACGCGCCGCTGGGCTCGGGCGGCCGCCCGCCGGCGCTGCGCCGCGACGACGAGGTACGATTGCTCGACGATCCCGTCGTGACGCGGATCGCCGCCACCCACGGCACCGGCCCTGCACAGGTGCTCATCGCCTGGGCACTTGCCCGCGGCACGGTGGTCATTCCCAAGTCGACGACGCGGTCGCGGATCGCGGCCAATCTCGAGGGCACCACACTGACGCTGACCGCGGACGAGCGCACCGCGTTGGACGGGCTGGGGGTCGATCGCGCCCAGCGCTACGTCGACGGCTCGTTTTGGTGCCCGCCAGGATCGCCGTACACGCTCGCGTCGCTGTGGGGCTGACGGCGCGGGCTTTTCAGCGCCCGCCGGCCTTGGGACAATCCCGCTCGCCCATGACCACACCGCAGGAGATCGCTTCGCGTGCCGAAGAGCTGCTTCGACCGATCTCGGACGCGGCCCCGGCGGGGCAGAACGCGGCGTACGAGCCTGCGTTCGAGTCGCTCAAGGCCGAGGTCACCAAGCTCGACTCGCCCACCGGCGGCGACGTCGACTGGGAGCGCGTCGGCGCCGAGGGCCGACAGATCCTGCAGGGGCTGTCCAAGGATCTGCTGGTCGCCTCGTACACCACGTACGCGTTGCTGCAGACCGACAAGCTCACCGGCCTCGCCGTCGGGCTCGGCGTCATCAACGGCATCTTCGACAAGTACTGGGACGACTGCTTTCCGCCGGCCAAACGCATGCGCGGTCGCACCAACGCCCTGGACTGGCTGCTCAGTCGCGTCGAGACGGTGCTGCCCCAGATCCCGCTGCAGCCGTCCGATCGTCCGGCGCTCGACCTCGTCATGGCCTCGTACCAGACGCTGTCGACCGCGGCGCGCGACAAGATGGAGGATGCGGCCCCGGGCATGGGTGCCGTCCGCGATGCGCTCACGCGGATGGACATGAAGATTCCCAAGGCCACCCCGACGCCGCAGGGCACCGCGCCTGCGCCCGCGTCCGAGAGCGCGCCGGCACCCGCGCCCGCGCCGGCCCCCGCACCCGAGACCGCGCCGGCACCCGCCCCCACGCCCGCCGCGAGCCCTGCCCCCACGCCGCCCGCCGCTGCGCCCGCCGAGCCCGCGGCCGTCGCTCCCCCCTCGCCCGCCGTCGACGCGCCACCGCCCGCCGCCGCACCGGGCCCCGCCACGCCCGAACCGGCCCCGACCCCCAAACCCGAAGACCCACTCGCCTCGGTCATGGCCGAGGCCCGCCGTTGGCTCGAACCGATCGCGGCCGACAACCCGATCGGCGACGACGCCCGCTACGAGCCCGCGTACGAGACGGCCCGCGTCGAGGTCGCCAAGCTCGAGTCGGCGCGCGGTGAGGTCGTCAACTGGGAAGTGGTCGGCGAAGCGGCCGACACGATCCTGCGCAGCAAGTCCAAGGACATGTTGATGGCGTCGTACCTCGCCTACGCCAAGTACGACACCAAGGGCATCGCAGGGCTGGCCGTCGGCCTGGCCGTGATCACCGGACTGCTCGACGAGTTCCCCGAGGAGCGCTGGCCCAAGCGTACGCGCGGTCAGGGCAACGCGGTCGCGTGGCTCGTGGGCCACCTCGACAATCGCCTCGGCCAGTTCAAGCCGCAGCCTTCCGATCGCGATGCGATCGAAAAGCTCGGCAAGGTGCTCCGCGCGATGGGGGCGTCGCTGCGCGAGCGTCTCGACGATCACGCCCCGGGCACCCGCCCCCTCGAGGAGCGAGTGCAGCGGTTGCTGCTGGCGATCCCCAAGCCCGAGCCCAAGCCCGAGCCCAAGCCCGAACCGAAACCTCAGGCCGCGCCCGCCCCCACGCCGCAGCCCGCCGCGCCGCGTCCGGCCACCGCCGCGCCGGCAATGCCCGCCGCACAGGCCGACGTCGGCTCCGCCGAAGAGGTCGGCAAGTACTTGCTCGACACGGGCCGCGCGATGGTCCGCGCCGCGAACCTGCTTCGCGGCGCGCAGCTGTCGAGCCCCGCTGCGTACCGCTTGCTACGTACGGGACTGTATCTGCACCTGGACAAGGCGCCGCCGTCGGGTCCCGGCGGCAAGACGCAGATCCCTCCGCTGCCGCCGCAGCGCCGCACGCCGCTCGAGCTCATGGTCGCCAACGAAAAGTGGGCGGCGCTGCTCGAGGAGACCGAGTCGGCGCTGGGCACCTTCCGCTTCTACATGGACCTGCACTACCTGTCGGCGAAGGCGCTGTCGGCCCTCGGCCCCGACTACGCTGCCGCGCACGCGGCGCTGTGTGGCGAGGTCGCGACGTTGCTCAAGCGCATGCCCGAGCTGCTCGACCTGTGCGCCGCCGACGGCTCGCCCCTCGCCAGCGAAGACACCAAGCAGTGGATCGCCCAGGAGGTCGCGTCCGGCGGCGGTGAAGGCGGAGGGGGTGGCGGCGGCAACGTCAACGACCCCGGCGACGCGCTCAAGAAGGTCAAGACGCTGCTGGCCACCAAGAAGGGCGCCGAGGCGATGAAGATCGCCAAGGACTCGATCGGCGAGGCCGGCAATCCGCGCCTGAAGTTCGTGCGACGGCTGGCGTTGGCGGAAGCGTGTCTGGAGACGGACCAGGCGCAGCTGGCCCGGGCGATGTTCAGCGCACTCGACCAAGAGCTGCGCGACCACGGTCTGACCGAGTGGGAGGCCGAGCTCGCGGGGCGGTGTCTGGAGGGGCTCGTTCGGGCGATCCGCGCCGCGATCAAGAAGGGCGCGAAACCGGACGAATCGGGCGCCGAGGCGTTCGCCCGATTGGCGGCCGTCGACCCCGTAAGGGCGGCCAAGCTCGCGACGGGGTGAGGTCGCGCCGCGCCCCGCAGATCCCGCGGCCACGTGGCCGACGACTCAACAGTGTCCGCGGTGATCAAGTGCGGACCCGTCCGCGGGGTCGTAGGATAATGTCGGTGCACAACGCGCAGCGGGTCGACGACGTGACACGAAGGAGACGGCGCTCATGAACGATCATCTGGACGATCTCGCCGCCGCGGCCGCAGACGCCCTGGGGGCCGGTCACGAGCGGATGCCGCACGTACGGTACGGGTTTTCGTGCCCCGACGGTCCCGAGGCCGAGTGGCGGGTGCGACGAATGTACTTCGTGGAGGCCCTGTCCGAGCCGTTCCACCTCGTGCTCGACCTGCTGACCATCGACACCGACGCCGACACCGACATGCTCGTCGGCCGCGGCTGCGAGTTCACGCTCGAGCGCGAGCCGCTGATGCGCGCCATCCAGGGGGTGGTCGAGCGCGTCGAATACATGGGCGTGTTCAACCGCGGCGGGGCCAACGAGCGCCTCGGCTGCCGGATCCACGTGGTGCCGGCCTTCGCGTTGATGGCCAACCGTCGCAACTCCCGGATCTTCCAGGGCATGACGGTCACCGCGATCCTCGACGACGTCCTGCACGGCGCCAAGGCGCCCGGCGACAAGGAAGGCTTGGACGCGTACGACCGCACCGCGAACCTCGACCTGCTCGACGCGTCGCGGTACGAGCCGCCGCGCGACTACTGCGTGCAGTACCGCGAGAGCGACCTGGGCTTTTGCGCCCGACTGATGGAAGAGGAGGGCATCGCCTACTTCTTCGACCAGACCGGCGACAAGGAAGTCCTCACCCTCGTCGACACCAACGACAACTACCTCGACGTCGAGACGATCGACGGCAACGTCGAGATCCCGGTCTCCGCGGCCAACCCCGACGAGCAGCCCATCGAGTCGATCATCCGCTTCGACTGGTCGCGCACCGTCAAGACGAACGCCACGTTCGTGCGCCACTACGACTGGCTGTCGCCGATGGAGCCGATCGACCACCCCGGCATGAGCATCCCACCCGGAGAGGTAGGCCAGCAGTCGCACGAGGACTACCTCCACCTCGACCGCCGTGTGCGCGAGGTCTACGCGGGCAACAACCTCACCGAGCCCGAGAAGCTCACCGAGCTCGTCAACGCGTCGGGCCTGCGAATCCAGGCGGAGGTCGATCGCCTCGCGTACCGCGACGAGGTCGGCCGCGGCGAGAGCAACGTGACGGGCATGGCCGCCGGCCGCGTCTTCGAGCTCGCCCACGACATCGCGCCGCGCCAGCTGCTGCTGACGCGGGTCATCCACACCGGCGAGAGCCCCGAAGAAGAGCTCGGCGCCGGGGTGGGCGACGGCGAGCCCAACTACCGCAACACCTTCGAGTGCACGTCGCTGGCGGCCCCCTTTCGGCCCCCGATCGTCACGCCCAAGCCTCGCGTCTACGGCCCGCAGACCGCGATCGTCACCGGCCCCGAAGCCGAAGAGATCCACGTCGACGAGCACGGCCGCATCAAGGTCGTCATGACCTGGGACCGCCACTGGGACCGCGAGCGCGGCAAGCGGCACGATCCCGGCTCGTCGTGCTGGGTCCGCGTGGGCCAAGGCTGGGCCGGTGCCGGCTGGGGCATGATGTTCATCCCGCGCATCGGGATGGAGGTCATCGTCGAGTTCCTCGAGGGCAACCCCGACCGACCGATGGTCACCGGCTGCGTCTACAACGGCGCCAACCGCCCGCCCTACGCGCTACCGGGCGAAAAGACCAAGTCCACGATCAAGTCCAACAGCTCGCTGGGCGGCGGCGGCTTCAACGAGTTTCGCTTCGAGGACCTTTCGGGCTCCGAAGAGGTCTTCTTGCACGCGCAAAAGGACTTCAACGAGGTCGTCCTCAACAACCACTCCACGAAGGTCACGGCCAACCAATCCCACTGGGTCGGTGGCAACCGCTCGCGCAAGGTCGACGGCGACGAGTCGATCACGATCGGCGGCAACCAGGTCGTGCAGATCGACGGTGGTGACGCCGGGGGCTCGGGCTTCTCGGGCAACAAGATCAAGGTCAGCACCGACTACATCCTCGATGTGGCCAACACGATCCTGATCAAGGCCCCCACGTCGATCACGCTCGAGTGCGGCGGCTCGACCCTCGTGATGACGCCCGGCGACATCACGATGACGGCCGGTGGCAACGCGTCGATGAAGATGGACGCGAACATCCTGGCGCAGTCCAATGCCAACTCGCAGATCAAGATCGACGGCAAGGTGCTGGCCAAGTCCGTCAGCGGCGGCCAGGTCCTGCTCACGGCGGATGCCAAGATCACCTCGAACGCGGGCGCGAGCCTGAACCTGACCGCAAACGCCGAGCTCGGCGGCAACGCGGCCGGTCAGCTCAAGCTCGACGCCAACGCCAAGCTCGAGGGCGGCGAAGTGATCGTCGGCTCCACGAGCGGGGGTCAGCTCAAGCTCACCGCCGACGCCGAGCTGTCCGGCGCCAAGTGCAAGACCGACGGCGGCGGGTCCACCGTCGAGCTCCAAAGCGGCACCGCGACCGTCACCTCCGGTCTGATCAACCTCAACTCGTGAGCGCCTCGAACGATCCGGCCTCCGCCCGCGGGCCCGCGTCGGCCGAGGTGTCCGAACCCGCGGGACCCACCGTCGACGAGCTACTCGCCGAGGGTGTCGCCGCGGCCCCGGCCCCGGTGGCCCCTGGCTGCGTCGTGGGCGAAGTCGTCGCCGACGACCACCCCACCCTCGTCGGTCGGGTGCGCGTCCGCTTCCCCGACGGCGACGGCAAGCGCGAGGCCTGGGTGCCCACGCTGCAGGGCCTGTCCGTGCGGCCGCGCGACCGCGTGCTGATCATGCAGCCGGCGGGCCTGCCCGAGCCCGTGGTCACGGGCGTCCTCGACGGTTTCACCCGCCGCGAGCCGCACACGCGCACCGGCGCCGAGCTGGCGCTCAAGAACGACGAAACGCTGCGGGTCTGCGACCAGGCCGGCAATGCGCTGCTCGAGATCCAGAGCACGCCCACCGGCCCGGTGGTGCGACTGCTCTCGGACGACAGCGACATCGAGCTTCCGGGTCGACTGCGACTGCGTGCCAAGAGCCTCGAGCTCGAGGCGCTCGCGGGCCCCGTGAAGATCAAGGCGAGCGACGACGTCGTCGTCGAGGGCGAGATCATCAACCTGAACTGAGGGCGCGCGCACCGTGGAGCTGATCAACACCACCGCGCTGCCGGCCGCCCTCAACGTGGTCAAGCCCGAGGGCAGCGACGCCCGCGTGGCCCTCGTGACCGCGAAGGCCACGTTCCGCTACGACAAGACGGGCCGTGTCTCCCACGACAGCGAGGACCCCTTCCCGCTGTACCCGGCCGACGAAGCCACGCCGCTCGGGCTACTGCCGCGCGACGATCTGCCACGGATGGACGAGGCGTTCGAGGTCATCCTGCTCGGCGAAGCGCTCGCCCCCCAGGCTCGACCAGTGACGGCGATGAAGGTCGCACTCTCGGTGGGCAGTGAGCGACGCGAGCTCATCGTCGCCGGCGACCGGGTCTGGCACCGCCGCAAGGACCCCATGCCCAAGCCGGCCACGTTCTCGCGCATGCCGCTGACGCGCGAGCGGGCGTTCGGAGGCAGCGCGGAGGTGCTCATCGACGTCGAGTCGCCGGTCGACATCACCTATCCCCACAACCCCGAAGGCCGCGGCTTCGATCCCGGCCCCACCGCCGAGCAGCTCGGCAAGCACCTGCGCTGTCCTTCGGGCTTTCCCAAGTACGAGGCCGCGCGGCAGCTGCCGAACATCGAGGATCCGGCCGAGCTCATCCAGCGCTGGGAGGACACCCCAAAGCCCGCGGGGTGGTCGACGATCCCGATGTCGACGCTGCAGCAGGTCGAGCGCGCCCTCGTGGTCCCCGACTCCGATTTCGACAAGGTCGCCGTCGGCGACAGCGACCCCGCCTACGTCGACCCGCGGCTGTACCACCGCGCCCATCCCTCGTGGGTCGTCCGGACACCGCCGCCGGGCGCCGAGGTCCGAATGGAGGGCATCGCCGAGCACGAGCGGGTCAGCTTTCCACTGCCGAAGCTGTCGGTGTGGGCCGACTGGCTCGTCGGGGCCGACGGCGGCGCCTTCGAGCTGCGCCCGCAGCTGATGGTGATCCTGGCCAATCAAGACCGTTTCTACATCGTCTATCGCTGGGCCAGCTGGATCCCCTTTCGGAAGGGGGACGAGCGCTGCGTCCGGCTGCGCACCGAAGAAGGCTGGTACCAGCCGCGTGGAGGACAAGCCTGATGCCGATGGGTCCAGTCAACGTGATTTGGGATGTGACGCTCGGGGTCAACACGCACAAGTGCCTGCCGTCCGTTCCCGGTGTGCCCTTCGTGACGATCTCGATCGAGATGGTCGCGCTGCAGATGTGGACCGCGGGCTACTTCTGCGGCCAGAACAAGTTCACGACCACCGTCGTGCACAACGGCTTTCCGATCGTCATCGAAAACCATGACATCGGGATGCTGATCCCCGACGTCACCATTCCCGCGGTCAACCTGCTGTACCCGATCATCTGGCCCTTCTCGAGCCGCAAGATCATGGTCACCTGCTCGACCGTGAAGATGAACGGAAAGATGACGGGCATGGCCTGTATCCCGTTCATCCCGATGATCACTTGCGGCGACCCGATGGGCCTGCCCACGTCGCACTCGCTGACGAGCTGGCTGCACAAGGTCCACTGCGGCGTGACCTGGGGCGACCTGCTGCTGGGCTACGCCAAGGCGCTGGTCTCGGCCGTCATCGACTTCATCTTCGACAAGCTCGGCGGCCCCGCGGGATCGATCGACAACCTGGGCCTGCACTTCGCCGAGACCGTTCTCAAGAAGTTCGTGCCCTACGACCCGGTGGACCTGGGCAAGCTGCTTGTCAGTTCGCTGACCAACACGCTGTTTTCGTTCATCGAGGGCTCGCCGAAGGTCGAGGTCAAGGTCGGCATTCCCGGCATCCTCGAGATCGGCGCCACGTCGCAGCCGGGCGACGCCTCGGTCGGCATCGCCTACTTCGGCGGCGCCGACAACCAAGGCAACTTCGGGCGGTCGGCCGAAGCGCACGTCACCCGTGACGCCGACGGCAACATCGACACGCACACGCAAGGCCACTCCGACGGGCACAACTGGGACTCGCGCAACCCCGGCGGCGGTAGCGGGGGCACGCCGTGAGCGACGACGGAATCCGCGGAAACACCCATCTCGTTTGCGGTCTGTATCCGGTCACCGGAGAGTCCGAGACGGGCCTGGTGATCGCCAAGCAGACGTTCTCGTATGCGTCGGGTCGGGCCGAGCCGGCGGCACCCAAGCTGCTCGAGCACGACATTCGCGATCCGGACATCCAGCCGCGCATGCCGACCGGCAGCGACTACTGGATCGGCAAGCCGGCGGTCGACGTGGTGGTCAAGGGCATGGCCTTCGCCCCCGGCGGCACGCCGACGTACCAGATGTCGGTCTCGGTGAAGGTCGATCGCACGGAGAAATCCGTCATGGTCACCGGTGATCGCGTCGCTCGCTTCGACACCCGAGGAGTCTGCGAGTTCTCGCGGCCCGAGCCGTTCACCCAGATGCCGATCACTTGGGACAACGCCTACGGCGGGATCGACAAGCGGGTCCCGGTCGACGAGCAGGACCCCAAGTACTACCTCGTGCAGGCCGCGGTCGATCACCCCGGCCTGTACCCGCGCAATCCGTTCGGCAAGGGCTACCTCGTCGACGCGCGACCGAACGAGGAGTATCCGCTCCCCAACGTCGAGGATCCCAAAGAGCTGCTGACGCCGCAACGCATGGTCACCGGCGACCCGGCGCAGTGGTGGCGCCAGCCGCTGTCGTGGGGCTTGGACTTCGTCCACCCCATGATGTACCCGCGCTACTGCTTCGCGTACCCGGACACCGACGCGTGGTTTCGCGGTCCCGAGGACGAGCGCATGCCCGAGATCGCCCGCGGCTTCCTGCAGGCGGGCTACCGCTCGGAGATGAGCGCGCGCCCCCGCACCCGAGGCCCGCACCCGTGGTTTCTGCAGGGCGGCTCCCATGGGCTGATCTTCCCGACGCTGGCCACCGGTGCCCCGATCAAGGTCAAGGGCATGCACCCCAAGCGCCGCGAGATCAAGATGGAGGTCCCGGCCCCGCCCCGGATCGTCGGCCTGCACGAAAAGGGCAGCGAGCCGATCAACCTGCGGATGTCGAACCTGGTGATCTGGCCACACGAGGAGACGATCAGCGCCACGTGGTCCGGGACGTTCCCGCTGCCGCGGGTGTTCGTCCCGGGTGTCCACAAGCGGATCCCGGTGGCGGCGAAGCTGGAGGGATTCGACCCGGTGGCGTATCCGACCCCCCCGACCGTCAAAGAGACCCTGGCGGCCGCACAGCGCCAAGCCGAGAACTGAGGCCCGCGCACGGGGTGTTTGACGGCGCCCGGCCGCGTTGGACACACTTGCGCGCATGGCAGCTCGCCCCCCGCGGACATCCCGCATCCTCGCCGCGACCGTCGCGGTCAGCCTCGGCACCTTCTCGCCAACCGTCCTCGCCGCGACGACGACGACTGCGATGGTCCAGGACTCGGAGGTCACCCGCCTGTTCGCCGAGGGGCAGGAACGCTACAGCAACGACGACTTCGCCGGCGCCGCCGACAGCTGGTCGCGGCTGCTGGAGATGCTGCCCGAAGCGCAGGCCAACAAGGCCACCCGCGAGAACGTTCTGCTCAACATCACGCAGGCGTACCTCGACGCGTACAACCGCTCGCGCAAGAACGACGGCAGCAAGGACATCGAGCACCTGCGCTCGGGCAAGAAGGTCCTCGAGACCTACTTCGCGGGCTACCGCAAGGCCTACGGCGATCGTGCCGGCGTCTCGCAGGCCGTGCAGGAGAAGAGCGACGAGCTCGAAGAGGAGCTGCGCAAGGCCGAGGAAGAGCTGGCTGCCGCGAGCGCGACGACGACCGATCCGGACGGCGGCACCAAGCCTCCGGACGGCGGCACCGAGCCCAAGAAGCCCCCCGAGGGCGGTGGGCAGCAGGTCATCGTGCTCAAGCCGCAGAACACGGGCAACGGCCTCATCGTCGGCGGTGCCGTCGTCGGCTTCTTGGGCTTGGGCGCGCTGACGATGGGCATCATCGGCGCGGTCCGGGCTCCGAAGGCGGAGAAGGACTACAAACAGGCGGAGTCCGACGGCGATGCGCTCGCGCAAGAGGAAGCGGACTTCCGCGGACGCCAGGCCAACAAGCTCACGATCGCGGGCTTCGTCCTCGCGCCCCTGCTGCTGGGTGGTGGCGCGGCGATGATCTACTTCGGCGTCAAGCAGAAGAAGAACGCCGAGCACCAGGAGCCGGCGGTCACGGTCACGCCGCTGATGGGGCCGCGTTTTTCCGGGCTCGGACTGTCGGGCCGGTTCTGATCGCCGCCGCGATCGGCGGCACGAAGATCTCCACCATGCGGTGGGGCTCGACGATGCCCTGCGCGGCCAGCTCGCGCTCGGCCACGGCGAGCGCCGCGGGATCGCCCGAAAGCTCCGCCGCGCGGTAAGCCACGGCCGACGCGTACGTCCGCATCCCCACCGCGGTGAAGTCCTCACGCGCGCGCTGCAGCTGTTGCGCCGCCGCGGAGGCGTCACCTTCGAGCGCGGCCAGGCCGGCGCGGATCGGACGTGCCATCGCCATCGCCCACGCCGTGCCCTGCCCCGTCAGCGCGGCCACGCTGCGGTGGGCGATCGCCACGGCGCGGCGACGCCCGAGTGGTCCGGCCTCGGTCGCGGCGGCCACCGCCGAGATCCCGCGGTCGTGCTCATAGAACGTGAGCATGGGCGCCCGCTGCAGCAGCAGCGCGAGCCCCCAACGTCCCGTCGCCCCCCGAAAGGCCGCGAGCGCCCCGGGGGCATCCTTGGCGTAGCGACACAGCCGCGCCCGCGTCAGGAGCTCGACGTACCGGTACGTGGAGTGACGCAGGTGGTCGGGGAGCTCCCGCCGACACGCCGCGAGCTCTTCTCGGGCGTGCGCGAGTCGACCCCGCACGAGGTCGGCCAGCGGGGCGTACGCGACCCGCAACATGATCGCGGTGTGCACGTCCTCGCGCGCACGCGCGTCGGCGAGCGCCGCGTCGAGGGCGGTGAGCATCCGCGGCATGTCGCCCCGGTACCAGTGCGACATCACGCGAAAGGTCGACACCATCGACAGCTCCCATGCCGCGTCGCGACCGTGGGCCCGCAGCCGCGCCTCCGCCTCCGCCAACGGGGCCAACGCGGCATCGAAGCGACCCCGGTACACCGCGGCCCCCGCCGCCGCGATCTCGCTCAGCGCCGCCGAGTGGGGATCGTCGCACGCGTCGGCGAGCGCCCGCGCCCGCTGCAAGTGGCCACGCGCGGTCTCGGCTTGCGCGTCGCCGGCCGTCGCGGCGTACAGACTCTCCATCGCCAGCGCTCGCGCGACGCGACGCGGCTCGCCGGCCTGCAGCGCCAGCAGCAAGTGGCGCGTCTGGTAGTTGTAACCGACCGCCACGTTGGCCTGCAGAAGGCCGGTCGCGGCCGTCCAGCACGCGTCGACCCGCGCGAGCGCTTCGGCATCCACGGCCGCGCCGGTTCGCGACGCGAAGTCCAAGCCGTGCCGGCGCACGCGTAGCCGTCCCAGGGCCAGCCCTGCCCACGCCCCCACGTTGGAGCCGGGTGCCGGCAGACCGAGCTCGCGTAGCACGATGCGCAGCTGCTCGACCCCGAGCCGATACTGCCCCGCACGCAGCAGCTGCTCGGCGGCGCGCTGGCGCAAGAGGCGAGAGGTCGCTTCGTCGGCCCCGTCGAGCGCGGCGAGGAAGGCACGCCCGGCCTCCGCCGAGAGTCCCGCGTCCGCCAACGCTTCGGCGCGCGCGCGGGTCCAGGCGGCGCGCCGGATCGCATCCGGGGCCAGCGCGATCGCATCCGCGTACCGCTGCGCCGCCGCATGATAGGCCGAGCCTTCCGCCGCGCGTCGGGCCGCCTCGGCGTAGCACTGCGCCGCCCGTCGGGCCTGCCCCGCACGCGCGTAGTGGTACGCGACCTGCTGCGGGTCGGCGTCGGCCGCCTGCAGCGCGTGCGCGAGGCGATCGTGGATCCCGCGCGCCTGCGCGACGTCGAGGCCGGCGACGACCGCCTTGCCCACGCGCTCGTGTCCGATCACCGCCGGGTCGCGCAGCGTCGTGCCGTCGGTGCGAATCAACCCCAACCCCCGCAGCACGGCGAACGACTCGTACGTGCGCTCGCGAACGTCGGCCGCCCGCAAGGCCACGCCCTGCACGATCGGCCGACCCGCGACGGCGATCGTCCGCAGCAGCTGCCGCGCCGCGGGATCGAGGGCCTCGACGCGATCGGCCACGACGTCCTCGAGCGTGACGCGCCCACGCCCGCCGGCGGGCACCGAGGTCGCCCCGCGGGCGAGCTCGAGGGCGAGCAAGGGGCTGCCCGCGGCCTGGGCCGCCGCGGCGCGAGCGATGTCGGCGGCATCGGGCCGGCCCGCCAGCGCGCTGCTGACGATCTGCGCGAGCTCTTCGGCCTCCATGCCACCCAGCCCGACGTGCGCGGCCCCGTCGGCGAGCAGCGACGCCACGAGCTCGCGCCCCGCCTCGGTCCGCCCGCCGGACTCTCCGCGGGTGGTCAACACGAACAACGCGTGCGCCCGGCCCGGGCCCGCGACCAGCTGTCGCAGCAGCTGCGCACTGTCGCGATCGAACCAGTGCACGTCCTCGAAGGCGACCACGAGCAGATCGTCGCCCGCGACGCGTCCGAGCAACGCGGCCAGTGCCCGGCCTGCATCCTGACGCCGCCGCACCGGGTCGGCTGGTACGTGCTCGTCGGTGGTCACTACGTCGCCGAGGATCGGAAACAACGCCACGGCCGAGGCCGCGCCGGGCACGTCGGACACGGGCACGCCCTCGAGCTCCAGTCGCGAGCGCAGCCGATCGACGAGATCGTCGAGGCCCTTGTGCGGCACCGACTCGCGCTCGAAGCAGCGCGCCTGCAGCCACACGTACCCACCACGGGCGTGCAGCCGCCGGGCGAAGTGCTCGAGCAGTGCGGACTTGCCGATCCCGGGACCTCCCTCGATCACGACGACGGGGCACGACGCGTTCGGTCCCGGGCGCCGCAGCGCCGCGTCCAATACCCGACACGCCGCCCGGCGGCCGAAGAACGCATGCGGCCCCGAAGGCCCGGGGGTCTGCGGGCGCACCCCGAGACCAGCGAACACGCCCTCGGCGGTCGGCCTCGCCCCCGGAGGAACCGCCAGCAGGGCGGCCGTCAGTGCGGCGAGTCGGTCCGGCACGCCCGGCCGTCGCAACGGCGTCATCGGGGGTGGTCGGGTCTGCTTGGCCGCCAGCAGCGCGAGCCCCGACAGCGCGGACAGCGGTGCCTGGCCGGCCAGTGCCTCGTACGCGATCGCTCCCACGGCGTACCAGTCGGAAGGGCGACCGATCGGCATGCCCACCGCTTGCTCGGGCGACATGTACAGCGGCGTCCCGACCACCTCGTCGCGCCCCTGCTCACCGGGCGCGACGGCGAGCCCGAAGTCGACGAGCTTGACCCGCCCGTCCTCGGCGCGCACGAGCACGTTGGCGGGCTTGAGATCGCGGTGCAGCAGCCCGAAGTGGTGCAGCGCGCTCAGGCCGTGCGCGAGCTGTACCAACGCGTCGTGGAGGCGCTCGACGTCGAGCGTCGCCGCCTCGCTGCCGCGCACCCAGCGAATGAAGTCGAGCCCCTCGACCAGCTCCATCGTGAAGAACGTGTTCGCGTCGTCGGCGTACAGCTCGTAGAGCATCACGAGGTTGGGGTGGTTGGCGTCGACGAGCGCCCGAAACTCCCGGCGCAACCGCAGGCGCTGCTGCGGCGTGACGCCTTGCACGATCTTGACGGCGACCCGGGCCTTGGCGAGCTCGTCGTAGGCCTCGAACACCGAGCCGTGTGCCCCGGCCCCCAGCGGCGCCAGCAGCTCGTAGCGATCGACGAGCCGGTCCCCGGGCTGTGGCGCCCACCGATCGCCGCCGGCCACCCCTTCGTCCACGGTCGACTCGCCGCCTTCGCCTTCGCCTTCGCCTTCGACGGCGACGGTGCGGGACGCGGCGACCGTCCGGTCGTCACTGCCCATCGTCGGCAGCCTCCCCGTCGAGGGGGTGCTCGCTCAACCACACCTCGATCTCGCCACGCTCGCGGGCGCCGACGGTCCCGGTCGTCCGCAGCAGCTCGAGAGCCCGTCCGGCTTCCGCCCGCGCCAGCGCCGGATCGGTTCCGCCGTCCCACAACGCCTTGGCCAGCTCGAAGCGCACGTTCCCGAGACGTCGGTCGTCGGCGCCGTCGGCTTCGAACAGGGTCAGCACCGCCCCCAACTCTTCGATCGCATGGGACGGCTGTCCCTCCTCGCGCCGTAGGCGAGCCAGGGCGAAGGCGCTCTCGGTCGTGCGCTCGTCGCCGACCCCGAACACGCGCTGCCGCAGTGCCAGGGCGCGCTCGTGGGCCGCCCGCGCATCCGCGTAGCGCCCCAGACCCCGGTAGATCTCGCCCTCGGTGTGCATCGCCGACGCGTAGTCGGGATGCTCGCGCCCCATCGCTTTGAGGATCACCTGCGTCGCGCGCTGCGCCTTGTTCTCGGCCAGCTCGTACTGGCCCTGATCGCTGAGGGCCTGCGCGATGTTCAAGAGCGTGATCCCGACGAAGGGATGCTCGGGCCCGAACCCTCGCTCCATGATCGCGAGCGCCTGTTCGAACTGGACCTGGGCCTTGTCGGGCTGGTCCATCTCCGAATGGACGTTGCCGATGCCGGCCACCGCGATCCCGACGATCGGATGCTCGGCCCCGAGGGCATCGGACGTGACCTGTTGGGCGCGACGGAATTTCTCCAGCGCGGCGTCGTAGTCGTCTTCGGCCAGCAGCACGTTGCCGAGGTTGGCCAGCTGCACGCCCAGGCTCGGGTCCGAGGAGCCCGAGATCCGCTCGCGAATCGCCAGTGCCTTCTCGTACTCGCGCCGCGCCCCGGCCACGTCGCCCTTGCGGTACAGCACGTTGCCCAGGTTGTTGGACAGCCGGGCCCGCTCGAGCCCGTCCGCGCCGAGGTGGTCGAGGATCGCCGTCGCGTGCTCGCCGAACAGCAACCCCTCGTCGTGTCGCGCGAGACGATCGCCCACGACCGAGACGAGATCGGTCGCCGCCGAAGCGGCGCGTCGATCGTGCCCGGACTTGATCGCGAGCCACAGCGCCTCGCGCAGGCGGGTCTCGGCCGCAGCGTAGTCACCCGTGCGCTCGAGCAGACTCCCCAGTCGATCGAGCGCGTCGGCTCTCGCGGGTGCGTAGCCCGAAGCCTCCGCCTCCGCGAGGGCCGAGCGCACCAGCTCCAGGGCGGGCGGATACTTACCCGCCGATTCCAGCGCGGCCGCGCGCGCCAGCTGCTCCGCCACGCGGTCGGCCGACGCACGCGTCTTTTCGTCCGACGGCCGCGCCACGGTCTCGACCAACCGCTCGAGGTCGGCGCAGTCGTCGACCCGCGGCAGGGCGGCGACCGCTTGCGTCGCCCGCTCGACCACCGCGCGGTCGGCTGCGGCGAAGATGCCGACGAGCTCGCCGAGGTGCGTGCGCCGATCGGCCAGGCACGCCATGCGGCGGTCCATCAGCTCGTCGGACTGCTCGCCGCGCACCTTGCTCGCCTCGCACGCATCGCGGTGCATCGCGGTCCAGGCGGCGGCGTACCCGTCCAGCCGGGTCGTCACGTCGGCGGCCGTGCGCGAGGCGTAGGGCACCGGAACCGCCGCGATCGCCTGCAGGATCCGCCCGCGCGCCGGTTCGTCGTAGACGTCGGCGAGCTGCGTCTCGCTGCCCTGGCACGGCGCCTCCCGTTCGCCGTCCGGCCACAGCGCGAGCCCGGCGACGCCGCCGAGCGCGACCGCCCCGATCGCATAGCCGAGCCAACGCTTGCGCTTGACCTCCGGCGTCTCGGTGAGTCGCTCGACGAGCTCGTCCATCGACGCGTACCGGTCGGCCGGACGCGGCGACAGTCCCTTGAGCACCAGCGTCTCCAGCCACGGTGGCACGGTGACCCCCCGTGGCGGCGGCGCGACGCGTCCTTCGCTCTTGAGCGTGACGATCTCCCGCAGCGTCTTGGCGGGGAACGGCTCCTGGCGAAACAGCGCCTGGTACAGCGCGACGCAGAAGCTGTACTGGTCCGAGCGCCCGTCCGTGGTCAAGCCCGCGTGCTGCTCCGGCGCCATGTATCGCGGCGTGCCGACCACCGCGTCGTCGCGCGTCAGCGGTGACGCGAGCACGTCCGAGTCCGACCAATCGCGCAGCGATGGCACCCCCGACAGCGCCGAGTCCTCGTCGATCGACGCCGACATCGACATCGTCGAGCGATCGGCCCGCGCCAGGCCGAAGTCGAGCACCCGCACGCGACCGTCGGCGCTGACGAGCACGTTGTCGGGCTTGAAGTCGCGGTGCACCAGACCCGCCTGATGGGCGGCCGCGAGCCCGCGCCCCGCCTTGGCGAAGATGTCGAGCATGGGCTCGAGCGGCCCGCGATGGGCCTCGACCCACTTGGTCAGCGTCTGCCCCTCGACGTACTCCATCGCGACGAACACCGACTCGCCCTCGCGGCCCACGTCGTAGACGGCGACGACGTTGGGGTGCGACAGCCGGGCGATCGCCTGCGCCTCCCGCATCAGACGGGCCGCGGCGGGCACGCGTGCGCCCCCTTTTCGGCGCCGCCGTGGCAGGAGGATCTTCAGGGCGATGCGGCGGCCGAGCTCGGGGTCGAACGCGGCGAGCACCACGCCCATGCCGCCCTCGCCGATCTTGTCGAGCACGACGTAGCGCGAGATCTGGGTGCCGGGCGGATACAGGTCCACCTCGGGCTCTTCGGCCTCCTCGCTCCCGACGATCGTCTCGTCGAGCTCGACGTGGGGGCCCGTGTCGCGAGGGGGCCCCTCTCCGGTGACGGAGTACTTTATCTCGCGGGGGGCCACGGCACGATCGACACGATCGCGGTCATGATACCGCGAACCGGCCCATTCGCCCCGCGCCCACCCCGCTGGGGCTCACTGCAAGAACCAGAACAGGTGCTTGTAGTAGTTGGGATCCCACGGCGGACAGAAGCTGGTGTCGACCTGGTGGACCCAGCCCCCGTCAGCGGCCTCACACTGCGCGGACTCGCCCTGGTGACGAAAGAGCGTCGCCTGGCGACAGGCGACCTTCACGCCGTCGGCGAGCTTTTCGTCGTACGAGCTGCGCAGCCCGAGATTGATGCGTCGCTCGCAGCGCGGAAACTTCCAGCGGTTGTCGTCGGTGCGCGGCTGCCCGACGAGGCTGAAGTCGGTCTGCCCTTGCTTGCCCACGCACACGTCGATGTAGCCGTTGCGTCCGTAGACGTAGAACTCGACCAACATCGCCGCGGGCAAGATCCACCACAGCGAAAACTTCCGGCCGCGCTTGGCCTCGCCCTCACGCTTGGTCGCCGCCTGCCCGGCGTGGGCGTCGGGCTCGTCCGCGTCGGCGTCGGCCTCGGCAGCGTCGGCGTCCGCCTCGGCAGCGTCGGCGTCCGCCTCGGCAGCGTCGGCGACGGCCTCGGCAGCGTCCGCGTCGGCCTCGGCCTCGTCTCCTCGCGCATCGTCGTCCGCCGACCGATCGTCGTCCTCGGCCTCGGACGCCTCGCCTCGGGCTGCCGCGACCTCCTCGTCCTCGGACGTCTCTTCTCTTTTGTCGTCGGCCACGTTCCTGACATATCAGAGCCCGGGGCACGCCCGCCACCGTCACCGGGCGCTGTTACCCTTGCGCCGTGGCGTTGGCCATCGGCGTGCTGTTGCTTTCGCTGTCGGCGAGCAACGTTGTCCTGTCCCCGCTGGAGCAGGCGATCGCCGTCTCGCCGGACGAGTGTCTGGACGCGGGGCGGATCGCCGCCAGTGCCGGCGCCTGGATGACCGATCCCGGTGTCGACCCGCGCGTCCGCATTGAGGTGCAAGCCCGCGAAGGCGCCGACGCGTTCCGCCTCCTCGTCGACGAGACACCGCGAGTGGAACGCACCTTCGCGCCACCGCCGAGGACCTGCCCAGATCGGATCGCCGCGCTCGGCCTCGGGATCGCCCTCGCGATCGATGCGAGTGTGATCGACGACTTCGTCCCCCCCGCGCCCGAACCACCACCACCACCACCACCACCCGCGCCCGCTCCCCCACCGATCGCCCGTGCGACCCCGTCGGCGCCCGAGCCCGAGCCCGAGCCCGAGCCGACGCCGGCTCCACGACGCCTCCGCGGTGCGCTCGTCGTCGACGGTCTCGCGGGCTTCGGTCTCGTCGGTGCACCGGCCTTCGGCGGGGCGGTCAGCGGCGAGCTCGAGCCGGTCCCGTGGCTGGCGATCGGCCTCGGTGTCCTCGCGGCGGGCGGTCTGCGGTTTCCCCTCGGCGACGGCGAAGCCTCCGCGGTCTGGCTGGCCGGCCACGCGTCGCTGTGCCCGCAGCGCTCGTTCGGCCGGATCCGACTGGCGCTTTGCGCCGGCGTGGTCGCGGGGGCCGTCGCCGCGCAGGGCCACGGCTTCGACAGCAACCAGAGCGTCACGCGACCCTGGGTCGGAGTCCGAGCCGGCGGCGACTTCGAGGTCGGCTTGAGCGCTCGGCTCGGACTGCGCCTGGGCGGCGACGCACTCAGTCCGGTCGTGGCGACCGACTTCGACATTCGCGACGCGTCGGGCGCGGAGATCGATCGGCGGGACGCGTCACGCGTCGGCGCGTTGGCGCGCGTGGGGTTGGTGATTCGGCTCTAGCCTAGGGCTCGGGCTTGCACACCACGCCGCCCTCGATCTGCGCGTTGGTCCGAAACGTGTTCAGGCGCAGCCACACCGAACGCTGCGGGAACGGGATCGTGGCGTCTTCGAGCACGTTGGTGACGTGGTAGGCGTGCTGGTTCCAGATTCGCCGCGCCTGCACCCACCGACTGTTCGCCTCCCCGAACACGCGCACCGCCGGGGCCTCGGTCGCGCTCGCGCCGGAGTTGGACACGACCACGATCTCCGCCGAGCCGTCGTTGTCGACGTCGGCGACGACCGGATACTCGTGCACCGTCTCCGAGGCGCGCGCCGCCTGCAGCACCACCGCACCGAGCTCGTCGTAGATGAACAGCTCGGTGCGGTCGGCGTACATCGCCTCGGCTCCCGCGTCGCCGAGAAAGTCGAAAGCGGTGCCCGCCGCCGCCCCACCCGGATCGAAGATCGGTGCGGTCCAGCGCTCGGCCACGCGATTGTTGGCGAGGTCGATGGTGAACACCACGAACTCGTCCCCGGCACTCATCGCGATCTCGGGCAAACCATCCTGGGAGAAGTCGTGGATCGCCGCCGGCCGACGCCAGCCCATGGCGGCCACCTCGTCGATGCGCGAGTTCACGAAGCGGATCGTGCCGTCGGCCTCCAGCAACGCGACGCCGTCCTCGGTGGTCACGAGGATCTCGGGCGCCGGGTCGTCGTCGAGCTGCACCACGTGCGGGTAGCCGCTGCCGAGCACCTCGGGCAGATGGGCGAACACAGGCGTGCCGTCGTGGTGGTACGCCGCCGTGCCCCAGAGCACCTCGAGGTCCTCGTCACCGTCGAGGTCGACCGCGAACGGCAGTACGTCGCTCGGACCGCGCGCCTCCACTTCGGTTGCGACGAATCGCGTGCGCCCATCGTGGTCGAGCACCCGGTTGGACACCATGATCTCCACGTCCTCGTCCCCGTCGAGATCGGCGAGCGCCACGGCCCCGGCCCACGCCGTGTCGAACGTCTCCTCTCCCGTCCACCGCACGGTGCCGTCGGCCGCAAACGCCACCACGCGACTGGAGAAGGGGGCCACGTCCGGCGTGGCCGCGGGCGCGACCGCGACGATGTCCGGCACACCGTCGCGGTCGAGATCGCCGATCGCCGGCGTGTACGTCGGCCGCACCGGCGTGTCGAACCGGGCCCGCGAGGTCCCCTCGGCACCATCGAGCACGTACAGGTGACCGACCGGTGACTCGGTCCGCAGCGACACGACGGCGCGCTCGGCCGCGATCACCAGCACGTCGGGCGTGTCGCACAGATCGATGCGACCGTTGTCGTCGTCGTCGGTCAGGTTGGCGACGAGCGCGGTCGAGAACACGTCGACCTCGTCGCCCTCGCCGTTCCACGACCACTCGATACTCGGCTCGAACGTCGGGGCCGCGGCCTCTTGCAGGCATAGCCCCACCCCCGCGTCGTTGCCCCGCGCGATGCACTGCGCGAGCGGACCATCGGTCGGCAAGTCGAGCGAATCGGGACCGGCCGTCCCGACATCGTCGTCGCCGCTGCCGACGGTCGTCTCTGTCTCCACCGCCACCAGTCCGAGGGTGGCCACGTCCGAGCACGCGGCGAGCGCGAGCGCGAGGGGCCAGACCCACGTTGTGCGACACGAGCGCATGCCCGGCCATTGTATGTCCGGCCCCCGCCCGGGCCATCGTGCGTTTGTTCGGGCGATTGCACGCCATCTTCGGGGGTTTTCCGGAGCATCGGCACTTTTGCCGAAGGCCACCGCGGGGTGTGAACATGCAGCCGGCGAGGCGCACCGAAGTTGCAGCAAGCGGACGAGCCCACGCTCGACGCCGGGACTCTCTTTCGGCGACATGCGGCCTTCGTGGCCGGTTTCTTGGTGCGCCTCGGGATCGATCGGACGGAGCTCGACGACGTGGTTCAGGAGGTGTTCATCATCGCGCATCGCCGGGGTGGCTTCGCCCCGGGCCCAGCGCGACCGACCACCTGGCTCGCCGACATCGCGGTGCGTGTCGCCGCCAACAAGAAGCGCAGCCATCGCCGCGCCCGCGTGCAGGCCGACGGTGAGACCGTCGACCGCAAGGCCATCGCCCATGACGAGCCCGCCGCGGCGCTCGACGCCCGGCGCCGACTCGACCGGGTCCACCGCGCCCTCGAGACGCTCGACGACGACAAGCGTGCCGTGTTCGTGCTCTACGAGCTCGATGGCCACGGCTGCGACGAGATCGCCGAGGGCCTTGGCGTGCCGGTCGGTACCATCTACTCGCGGCTGCACGCGGCGCGCAAGAAGTTCACCAAGGCGTTCGAGCGACTCTCCAAGACCGACGCCCATGTCACGTCATCGACCGTGTCCGCACAGGTGCCCCGATGAGCGAGCTCGGACCGCCGCCCCGCCTGCGCGACGTCGCCGACGATCCGGCGCTGCGTGACGAGCTCGCCGCCGCGGCCACGCTCGGCGTCGAGTACGACGTCGAGGCCGGGGCCGCGCGCTTCGAGGCCACGATCGCCGCTGCGCCTTTGCCACCGCCGACGCCGGATCCCGCGACCGAAAGCGTCGCTGCGAGCTCGGCGAGCGCGGGCAAGATCAGCGTGTGGTGGTGGGTCGGCATCGTGGCCGTCTCGGCCGGCGGCCTGGTATGGGCGCTGTCGTCGGACCCGCCGCCCCCTCCGCCTGCGGCCGAGCCTGCCGTCACGGCCCAGCGGACCGATCCCGTCCCGCCCGAGACCACGGCGCCCCCCATCCCCTCTTCACCTCCGACCGATCCGGACCCGACGCCGACCACCGACGTCCCCGCGTCGACCGACGCCGAGGCCACGGCCCCCGCGGCCGACCCGGACCGCGCGCCCGCCCCCACCTCCAAGCGCCCGCGCCCCCGACCGACCCCGCCGGGCGACGACGTCGACACGCTGCACGCGGAGATGCAGGCCACCCACGCCGCCAGGCAGGCCCTGCGCACCGATCCCGCGAAGGCATTGTCGCTGGCCCGCCAGGCGGACACGGACTTCCCCAAGGGCAAGTTCGCGCAGGACCGCGACGGTATCGAGATCCTCGCGCTGTTCGCCCTCGGTCGTACCGAAGACGCCGAGACGAAGGCCCGAAGATTCCTCGCGGCGCATCCGAAGGCGACCTACGCCGATCAGATCCGGCAGGCACTGGGCGACTGAGAAAACGCGAAGGCGTCGCGGCGGTCGGACATGCAGCGGCCATGACACGGCGACGGCTTGCACGGCAACTGGGAGGACTGGGTCTGAGCGCTGCGCTCGCGCTGACCGGATGCGGCTCGGCGGAAGGCAGCGGCGAGACCGACACCGAAGGCACGGGCGGTTCGACCGGCGGTCCCGGCACGGCCACCTCGTCCTCGGGCCCCGACGGCGACGACTCGGACGGAAGTGGCGGTAGCGACACAGGCGGCCCCGCCGACGACGAGGTCACGATCCACCGCGACGCGTACGGTGTCCCCCACATCGTGGCGGGCTCGGACGCCGCGGCCTTGTACGGCCTGGGTTGGGCGAGTGCCCAGGACCGCCGCTTGCAGATGGAGCTGTCGGTTCGCGCCGCGCAGGGACGCTTGGCCGCGTCCTTCGGGGCCGATCAGCTCGAGCACGACCGACGCATGCGCACCTTCGGCCTGTGGCGCCACGCCCAGGCCGTGGCCGCTACACTCGACGACGAGACGCTCGGCCTGCTGCAGGCCTACGCCGACGGCGTCAACGACTGGGTCGCCGCGCATCCCGACGAGCTCAACCCGGTGTTCGCCGATCTCGGCATCACGCCGCAGCCGTGGACCCCGGCCCACTCGCTGGCCACGTGGTACCGCGCCGCGGACCTGTTCACGAACGACCCGCTCGACAAAGCCGCCGCGTACGAGGCGTTCGAAGCCCTCGTCGCCCAGGTGGGGCTCGACGCCGCGATCGCCCAGACCGTCGAGACGCCCCACCCCGGCAACCCGGACGCAGCCGTCGTGCAGCAGTCCGACGTCCCCGCCGACGTCCAGCAGGCGATCGCCGACTATGCCACCGCGATGGGCTACGACGAGGCCGCCGCCGCCCAGACCCCACCGACCTACGCGCACGAGAGCCCGAAGTTCTCGCATGCGTGGGCCGTGGCCGGCTCGCGCACCACCTCGGGTGCGCCGCTGCTGATCTCGGACCCGCAGGTGCCAGTGATGTCACCCAACTTCCTGTACGAATGGTCGATCGAGGGCGAGACCATCCACGCCCGCGGGGTGGCGCCGCCCGGCGTTCCCGGCCTGCTCATCGGCTACACGCCCACCGTCGCGTGGGGCATGACCGCCGCGGGCGTCGACCAGCGAGACCTGTACGCCCTGCAGATGTCCGACGCGACGACGTACACGATCGACGGCACGCGCTACGCACTGATCGAAGAGACCGAGACCATCGAGGTCGCCGGCGGCGCGCCCGTCGACATCACGTACCGTGGCAGCGAGTGGGGTCCGGTCGTGACCCGGCTGCTCGAGGGCACGTCGCGAGAGTACGCGATGCACGGTCTGCCGTTCTCGGCGCCCGACCGTGATCCGATCGTCGCCATGATCGCGATGATGCGCGCCACGACGCTCGACGAGCTGTGGCTGGCCACGGAGGGTTGGAGCACGCCGTCGGCCAACCTCGTGGCTGCCGACGACAGTGGCGACGTCTTCTACACGATCGTCGGCGACATCCCGCTACGCTCGCTCGCCTCCCCACTCGGTGGACAGATCGCGCAGGACGGTGCGACGACGGCCACCGCGTGGCTCGACAACATCCCCCGGCAGATCCGGCCGTGGGTGCGCTCGCCGGCGGCCGGCTACGTGTACTCCGCCAACCACCGCCCCGTGGCCGACTGGTACCCGCTGCCGCTGGGCCTGGGCACCGGAGCGTCCGGAGACACCGCCCGCTCCCGCCGACTGGGCGAGACGCTCGCGAGCCTGCCGGCCACGGTCGGACGCGACGAGCTCGTCGACACCACACAATGGGACTGCGTCAACTCGGCCCGGCGAGACATCGTGCGCCTGGGCGTGCAGGTCGAAGCGATGGTCCCCGGTCGGCTCTCGGCCAGCTCGGTCGCCGCACTGGACGCGCTGCAGCCGTGGCTGCAGGGCGGTGGGTCGATGCACACCGAAGCGCCGGCCGTGTTCCTCGCCGCCAAGATCGGCACGAAGTTCCGCGAGGAGCAGACTGGCCCGACCATCAACGCGCAGTTCGGCGGCGGCGAGGGAGGACTGAGCCTGTTTCTCGACACGTGGATGGCCCAGATCGCCGAAGACTCCGACGTCGTGCCCGACGAGGACACGGCCGCGTACGTCGACACGGTGCTCGCCGATGCGTGGGCCGCCGCGATGGCGCAGGAATCCGATCCCGACGAGTGGGGCAGCGTCTTCGCGGCGACGACCGCGAGTCCCTCGCTGCCGCTGTTCGAGGGGATCGAGATCTCCGACGCCGATCTCGGTCCGGCCTACGCGCCGCCCGTGCTGCAGTGCGTCGACGGCCAGACGATCTGGTCGCAGATGGGACAGACCTACACGCACGTGGTCGACCTGGCCGCCGTCGACGACAGCGCGACGGTGCTCGGGCCGGGCAACGCCGAAGGTCCCAGTCACGCGCACTGGGACAGCCAGGGCCAGCTGTGGCGCGATGGCGGGCTCAAAACCGCTCCCCTCGGCGCGCAGGCCGTCGCCGC
This sequence comes from uncultured Pseudomonadota bacterium, assembly GCA_937896535.1. Taxonomy (GTDB): domain Bacteria; phylum Myxococcota_A; class Polyangia; order Nannocystales; family Nannocystaceae; genus CALBMM01. Next base: position 99,111 of record CALBMM010000154.1, on the reverse strand, counting down.
GCTCGCCACGACCAGTGAGACGCTGACCTACGTGCCCCAAGGCTAGCCGGGGCCGAGCCGAGTACCCCGCGCGGCGCCGGCAGGCGAACAATTCGAAACGCCGCCTACACCGCCAACAGCCGCGCGGTGTCGGGCGGCGTCGCGCGCGGGCGCGCGACTCGGGAACTTTTGCCGTCCGCGGGTCGTCCACTGCAAGTGGCCCCCCGACGCCCTCGCCCTGGAACGTCGTAGGTGCCTTGTGCGAGACTGTGCCCAGCTGGGAGTTTGCGTTTTGCACGCGCGTCCCGGCCCAACGACGGACGAGCGAACGACCAAATGACGGCGGCCGAACAGGATTGGGTCCAGCAGTCGCTTGCGCGGCTGGAACAACTCGAACAGCAACGCGTCCACCTCGAAGCGAGCGGTCAGATAGACCGGCTCGCCGAGATCGACGAAGAGATCGCGAGCCTCTACGAAGTGCTCGAGTCGGTCGCCGAGGACAGCGAGTCCCAGGCGCCCGCCAACCCGGCTGTCGCCGCCGTGCCCGCGGCGGCACCGGCTCCGATGATGGCCGCGCCGGCGCCGACCTCCCTGCCGGCGCTCGACAACCCCTTCGGTCCTCCCCCCGCCGCGCCCGCGCAGCCGGGGATGGGCGTGGCGGCGCCGGCAGCGGCGATGGCCGCGCCTTTGCCCGACCCGAGCTACGCGTCGTACGACGACGACTTCGATGCACCCAAGTCCAAGACGGGCCTCATCGTCGGCATCCTGGCCGTCCTCGTGATCGGCGGTGGTGCGGCGGCATTTTTCGTCATGCAGCAGGGCGGCGAGAAGGAAAAGACCGCGGAGCAGCCGACCGACAAGGAGCCCGGCAAGGTGCTCAAGGCGGGCGAGATTCCCGACGACACTTCCGAGCCCAAGGTCGCCGAAGGTGCGGACGCCGACCGCAGTCGCGGCACGGAGTTCAAGACGAGCCCCGGCGGCGGTGCATCGTCCACGCCGGCGCGCGGGAGCAGCACCAAGACCAACAACACCCGCGGCGGTGGGGGCAAGAAGAACACCAAGAAGGGCGACGATCGCTCGATCAAGGTCGGCTCGAGCAACGACCCGCTCGCGGGCGTGAACTAGTCCTAGCCCTTCGCGCACGGGCCGACCGCCTCGGGGAGTCGGCCCGTTCGCCATCCGCGGTCGGGGTTCAGCTGCGGCGGAACTCGACGTCGGGTCCCTTGCAGCCCGCTTCGATCGTCTCGGCGGTCACGTCGGGCCCGTACCAGTACTCGTGCTGCTCCATCGGGGAGCCCTTGTGCCGCACGCACACTGCCACGACGTCGTCGCTGCGACAGGCGGCACCGGCGTAGCGACCTCGGTTCGCGTCGCACTCGGCCTTGGCGGCGTCGGCGTTCGGGAACGTGCCCCCGTGCCATTCCACGCAGTTGCTACCGTTCTCGGACGGCGCATCGCAGGCGTGGACGACCTTGGCCGGCGCGTCCGGCGAGCTCGCCTCGGCCGCCTTGGCATCCGCGCCCGAATCGTCACAGCCGACGCCGACACCGAACAGAAAAACGCTGAAGAGAAAGAGCCGTTGCATCTGGGCGACGCAACGAAGCCGACCCCCGCACTTCCTCACCAAGCAGCAGCCCTCAGAGCAGCCAGAGGGTCTCTGTGCATCTGATGGGCAACCCTCAGAGCAGCCAGAGGGTCTCTGTGCATCTGATGGGCAACCGCCGAGGATGAGAAGGTACCAAACCTACCGCAGGGGGATCATTCAGGCGCATCAGGCCTGAAACCGACCCCGTCTCGCGGTTACCGCCGGGCGCACCCGGCGTGGAACCAACGCCGGTACGCGAGGGCACGACGGTGGCCTCGCGTGGGTCAGAATGTCACGGCGATCACGGGCCGGCTGCAACGCGTACGCCGGCGAAGCGCCTCATCCAGTAGGTCCCGAAGGGGTACTCCGGGTCACCACCGCCGATCCTCTCCGCTCGCGATCGCGCGTACTCCCGTTCCCAGTCCACTTTTCGCTGCAGCGCCGCGATCAGGGTCCACTTGCTGCGCGACGCCACGGTCGGCGTGACCTTGAACAGCTCCGCATCCGTCTTCGGTGCCTCGTTCCAACGTTGGCGCCCAATCTTCGCGAGCCCTCTGATCCGCCCCTTGTTCTTCCTGCTGTTCTCTTCGCGCAGCTCGATCGAGCGCTCGCGAACGCGCCGCATGATCAGCTCGAACAGCTCGTCGTCGTCGAGGTGGCGGAAGATGTCGGGGCGCACCAGCTTCAGCTCGATGTACGCGGGGACGTCTTTGTTGTTCGGATCGTAGAACCACGTCGGTCGGTAGAAGCGCTTGGTCTCCCCGAACCGCCAACCGTACGTCGAGAAGCCCGTCCACTGCTCGGGCCACTTCACCAGACCGGCCTGGACCGGGTTCGTGTAGGTATACACGATGTCGCCGAGCGTCTGCTCGTCATCGAGCTGCTCGAGGTCGCAGCAACCATCGTCGCTCCAGAACGAATCCGACCGGCCGCGCTTGGAATTGACACCCCGCGCCACGAACGAGTGGAACGGGTTCTTGAAGTCCGGCAGCTTCCCGAGCGGGTCCGTGAAGTTGGAGTGGTGGTGGTTGGACATCGCCAGCGACGCATGCATCAGCAACCCGCTGTTGCGGAGCGCCAGCCCCATCGTGAACCCGACGAAGTTCGCGATCTCCTCGCCGTCCTTGTCGTCGGGCGTCAGGAACATGCGACGCTCGTGCGTTCGACGCGTCACCATGTACCGGGTACCGGGCACGATCGGCCGCGCGCGTACGCGTTCGTAGTCCTTGGCCTCCCCCTTGGCCCGATTGGCCTTACGACGCCGCGCGGCGGCTTTGGCTCTCGCTTTTGCGTCGGCCAGTCGGCGCTCGTAGTAGTCGGACACTCGACGAAGAAGGTCGACCGCATACGCGATTCGTTGCACGTATCGAGCGAGAAAACAGAGGCTCGAGAACGCCGCGAGAAACCGTGGTGAGCCGCCCCGTATGCTGGCAACAGACCCGATGATTCACTCCTGCCATTCCGCGTTCTTGCTCTCCCTAGGAAAGGAGACCCTGCGGCAGCGAGATGTTCTTGCTCTCCCTAGGAAAGGAGACCCTGCGGCAGCGAGATGGCAGCGGCAGCGAGATGTTCTTGCTCTCCCTAGGAAAGGAGACCCTGCGGCAGCGAGATGGCAGCGAGATGAGGGGGGATGGAGACCCTGGGGCAGTGAGGTGGGCTAGGGCGAGAGGCGGTCGGCGGCGGGGCCGACGATCGCGATGTCGTGCCGGTCCACATGAATCCGCGACAGCGGCATCACCACCTCGAAGTCGGCGATGTCGGCCCAGTCCGCCTCGTCGACCGGAACGATCACCTCGAGGTCGTTGGACTTTTCGTACTCGCGAACGATCGCGCCCCGTTCCGCCCGCAACCCTTCGACGCCGTAGCTCCGCACCGCGTGGTCCGGTGTCGCCCGCTCCGGCTCCCACCAGCCTTCCGCGACAAACCACTCCGAAGAGCCATCTTCGGCGACCCAACCATGCAGCAGCAGATCCGGTGCCGGCGGCGGCGCGAACTCCAGCTCCCACGAGCTGATCTCCGCGATCCACGGCAACACCTTCTCGTACCCCCACTCGCTGACCCACGTGCTGCCACAGTAGGTCATGTAGTCGTGCCCGCTCGGCGGCTGGATCGAGATCGGGTTGGCCATGAAGTCGATGCCCCACGACTCGGTGTCACCCTCGGGGTGATCGGGATACGACGTGTCGACGCCCGCTTCCTCGCCGTTGCAGCGGATGTGCGAGCGCCCCTGCTGGTGGCCGATCTCGTGGACGAACGTGTTGGCCGTCGTGCTCACCGAGCCGTGGTAGACGCCCCACCCCACGCGGCTGGACGCCTCGGACTTGAACGGGCCGCCGAGCTGCGCGACGCCCGAGAAGTCGGGGCCGCCGTCGCACGGCCTCGCCACGCCATAGTAGTAGTACTCCGGCGGTGCGCCCTCGGCCGCCCGCAGCTGCGCCAGCGTGCCCAGCAGCTGCGAGCCCTGCATGCTGCCGGTGAACGGAATCGTCTCGTGCACGAAGATCTCCACCTCGTCGGCGGGATTGTGCGCGAGCAGCCGCTCGCCGAAGTAGTCGGCGACCGTCCGCGGGTTGCCCTCCACGTCGGTCCCGAACTCCTCGTTGAGGTCCGGCGCCTCCTGACACTCGGGTCCGATCGCGTGGTGAAACGGCACCACGACCACCCGCATCTTCATGTAGCTCTCCTCGACGCCCACCTGGTACTGCCCACCCTGCACCGGGAAGCGCGGCACCTTGTCGGACACGTCGTCCTCGTGACCGGGCGACGTCTCGAACAGCTCGATCGAGTACTGCATGCCCACCCGGATCTGCTCACCCGGCACGCGCCACACGAACGATCCACTCGGGCTGCCGTAGCGGCACTCGTAGATCCACGTCTGATCGCACGCCTCCTCGGACGTGGTCACGAAGCTCTCGTACGTGGTCTCCGTCCCGTCGGTCTGGGTCACCGTCAGCACGCCGTACAACGTGCGGCTCGCATAGCCCGGGTCCGTCTCGTAGAACGCCCGAAACACGCCGGGCCGTCCCTGCAGCACCGGCAGGTTGCGCTCGGTCGGACCCACGAGCGCACCGAGCCGCGCGATCGGAATGCGAACGCCCTGATCGATCGTGACCTCGTCGATCTGGATGCCGGTCGCCGGCGGCGGCGGCAGGTCGACCGGATCGCCGGAGTCTTCGTCGGCGCCGGTGCTGCCCCCACCGCTGGCTGCGTCGGCGCCACCGCTGCCCGCAGGGCCGCCCGCGGCATCGGCCCCTTCGGTCCCGTCACCGTCGGCGGCGGCGGTTCCGGAGCCGTCCTGGCCCGGCGCAGAGACCTCGTCGTCGGCGCAGGCGGAGGCAAACAGGCACAGCGATGACAGCAGGGCGATGCGTCTCATCGCGCCGGAGCATACGCTGCGCCGTTCACGCAAACAACCTTAGTTCTCATTGACGCCGACTTGTGTTTACGCGTCATGGAACGAACGTAATCGTGATCGCAAAACGATGCTTCAGCCGCCGACGACACGTGCCACCGCTCACAGCGCGGGCGTGAAGTGGACCTCGTAGGACAGCCGCGCGATCCCTCGTTCGTCACGGACCTCGGCCTGCGCCCGGCCCGCGACCCAGTCGATGGCCAGCGTGCCGTAGTTGGCGATCGCGAGCAGCTCGCCCACCCGATGACGGTTCGGCTCGTTGCCTTCGCGGGGCATGTTGAGGCTCGACGAGGTCACCTCCACGAGCGTGCGCCCGGCCAGCGGCATCGCCGAAATCTCCGCGCGATGGCGATCGCCGGAGACGACGAGCAGATCCTCCACGCGCCCGAGCAGCTGCAGCAGTCGGGCGCGTTCGCGCGGGAAGTTGCCCCAGCGCTCGTACGGATGATCGTCGGACACGACCTGAATGCTCGACACCAACAGCCGCAGCTGCGCCGGCTCGCGCAGCACCGTCTCGAGCCACGCCCACTGCGTCGGCCCGAGGATCGTCGCCTTCGGATCGGGATTGGGTCGGTACGCGCCGCGACCGGGCAACGGCAGCACTTCCGATCGAAAGTACCGCGTGTCCAGCAGCACGATCTGCAGCCGACGCCCCGGCGGTCCGAGCACGTACGAGGTGTACACGCCCTGCTGTCGACGACGCGGCGAGTCGGCCGGCTCGCCGAAGAAGTCGAGCATGACCCGTTGCGAGGCGTCCTTGAGCGGGTACTCGGCGCCCGCGTCGTCACGGCCGAAGTCGTGATCGTCCCAGGTCGCGACCACGGGTACGTCCGCGCGCAGCTCGGCGTAGCCCGACGACTCGGCGAGCATCTGGTACGCCTCCACGAGCCCGCGCTCCTCCTCGGCGTTGGCATAGACGTTGTCGCCCATGAAGACGAACACGTCCGGACGCTGCGCCGCGATGGTCTTCCAGATCGGCGCGGGTCGATGCTGCTCACAGCACGAGCCGAACGCGACGGTCGTCACCTCGCGGGCGGGGTCGAGCGCCACGCCCGGCACCACCGGCACCGTCGGTCCCCGTGCACGACAGGCCCCGAGCCCGGCCGTGGCGGCCAAGCCCGTGCAACCGGACAGGAACGAACGTCGGCCGACCTCGCGCGTCATCGAGGGTCGCCAGTATCCCGACGCCGCCGCGCCAGTACCAGCCACAGCAACGTCACGATGCCGAGGCTGCCCGGCGCGCCGTCGCCACGACACGCACACGCGGAGGACGACGCAGCGACGCCGTCCGGCTCGTCCGTCGGCTCGACGACCTGCACCGTGACGGCCGCAGACGCCGCGTTGCCCGCGGGATCGATCGCCTCCACTTCGAACGTCAGCGTACCGGCCGGCAGCACCAGGTCGCGCTGCCGCACGCCCGGCGGCGCGACCCACTCGAAGTCGACCTCCGGCACGCGCAGCGACCAGCCCACCGCGTCGAGATCGTCGGCGACCTCCACCTCGAGCGTGATCTCGTCACCCGGCACGAACACGTCTCCGGGCACCGGCGAGACGATCGTGATCGTCGGCGGTGTCGTGTCCTCGGATGCGAGCCCGAAGCGCAACCGCATCTCCACGTGCGCGTCTTGCTGGCCTTCGGGACACCCGGCGAGGTGCTGCTCGGGACACTTGGCGCCGGCCGGCACGTCGAGATCGAGACAGCCGATCACGAAGCCCTGCGTCGGAGCCGCCGAGGGAAACCTCGACATGATCGACTCGATCCCGCCGGCATGCTCGAGTCCCCAGGTGTGCGCAGCCTCGTGCACCGCGATGCGCCCGATCGCCATGCCGCGTGCCTGCGCGTCCTCGAGACCCGGACTGGCCGTCGGCGCCAGCTTGTCCGCGAACACGAACGCCGTGTCCGAGGCGGCCGCGTCGGCGCAATCGACCCCGCGACACGACAGACCGTTGAGGAGCTCCTCGAGGTTGAACAGCTCCGGGTCGCCGCCGATCCGGACCCACGTATACTCGAGCGACGCCGGGGGCTGCGTCGCCGTCACGTGCACGGCGTACGGCGCCAGGATCGCGCGCGCCTCGGCCAGCGCCGCCTCGGCGACCTCGCCGTCGCCCAGAAACGGCGGGTAGTACAGCGCCCCGTCCACGCACACGGCCTGTCCATCCGCCGTGTTCTCGCCCGGCGTCAGCGTCCCACCGCCGAAGTCGAGGAAGACGGTGTGGGGTCGAGGCGTGCGCGGCACGACGTCGGGCTCGGCGGGCGTGTCCGCGACCCCGGCGAGCGCCACGAGCCAAAGCGCCGCCGCGATCACGGAGCACCTGCCCGCGATGCTCGAACGAGCCAGCCGTCGGGCCGGGCGAAGACACGCTGCGAGCCCCCGCCCAGCAGCACGGCGTCGTCGTCGACCGCCACCGCCGTCCCCTCGCCCAACGCCACGTCCTGCGCGAGCCAGCTGCGCCGCGCCTGGCCGGTCGCGGCGTCGAACGTACCCAGCCACGGTCGTGTCGGGCACAGGTTGTCGCTGCACACCGACGCCGGCAGACGCTCCCGACCGATCACCACGACCTCGTCGTCGACGATCGCGAGCGCCCGGCCCTCTCGAGGCGCACCGGGCACCACCGTCGACCACGTCGTCTCGCCGTCGCCCGACAGCGCCGACACGCGGATCTGCGTGGGCCGAAGCGCCGGCGCGAGCTCGTCGCCGCCGGTGACCTCGTTGGCGAGCACGAGCAGACGCGCGCCGTCCCAGTGCAGGTCGATCACCTCGCCACGCGCCACGTGCGAGGCCACCTCCCACACCACGCCCGCTTCGTCGTCCAGACGCATCACCGCGCCGGCCTCCTCGCGCGTGCCGGTCCCCACGAAGAGACCGCCGGGCAACGACGCGAGCGCCCGCGCGGTCACGGGCAACGGCACCGCCTCGCCGATGAGCACCCCCTCGCCGCCGGTCCGCCACAACATCCCCGGCCCGCCGTAGGACGCGGCCACCCAAAAGCCGCCGTCGTCGCTGACCATGGCCTCGCCGCGGCCGAGCAGGACCGGAGCCGCGCCGTTGGACGATGTCAGCGGTCCCGTTCGCACCTGCCCGTCGGCGGACACGCTGACCAACCACAAGCGCGGCGCCGTCTCGTCCTCGACCGGATCACCGGAGTCGGCGAGCACGTGGGTGGTCCCCGCGTCGTCGAGAGTGATCGCGCGTGCCAGCAGCGACGTGTCCGCGCTGCCGACGGAGCGCCACACCACGTCGGCGCCGGCCGTGCGCCGCGTGACCTCGACGGTGCGAAGTCCGTTCGCCGTCTCGGGTCCGGCGCCCACGTGCACGAAGTCGCCGCCGCCCAGCGGCAGGATCGCGATCACCGGCTCGTCGAACCCCGTCTGGTCGATCGTCCGCGTCCACTGTCTCGGCCACACCGGCGTGCACTCGGCCGTGCAGCGCCCCGTCGGCATCTCGCCCTCGTCGCAGTCCTCCCCGTCGTCGACCACCCCGTCACCGCACCGCGGCAGCGCACACGCGCGACACGGACCGTCGGGTCGATTCGCAAAGCCCAGGTCGCACGCCTCGCCGTCCTCGACGCGTCCATCGCCACACTGCGCCGCCCCGCGAAACGCCGTCGCGGGCGCCGCGGCATCACAGCCGGCGAGCCACCCCGTCAGCAGCAACGCCGCCGGTTTGACACCCCGCCGCGCAGCCGACAATCTCCGCGCACCGTGCACTGGAACCCCGACCCGATTGCGTTTCAGATCGGAGCGTTGTCCGTGCACTGGTACGGACTGCTGTTCTCGCTGGGCCTGCTCGCCACGGTCGTCGTGGGACACAAGGTCTTCCCGCCGCACGGGTTCGAGGAAAAGCACGCCTCCAACCTGACGTTTGCCCTGTTCGCCGGGCTGTTCATCGGGGCGCATACGTTCGATGTCCTCTTCTACAACTGGTCGACCTTCGTGGCGAACCCGAAGATCCTGCTCGACCCACGGATCGGCCTGTCGAGCCACGGCGGTGCGGTCGGCTGCGTCATCGCCGGCGGCCTGTACGCCAAGTTCGCCAAGCTGCCCTTCGCCCGCCTCGCCGACGCGGTCATGCTGGCCGCCGTCTGGCTCTTTCCCCCGATCCGCCTGGGCAACTTCTTCAACTCCGAGGTCGTCGGCCGGCCCACGGACATGCCCTGGGGCATCGTGTTCGACGGGGCCGGCCTGCCCGAGCCACGGCACCCCGTACAGCTGTACGAGATGGCGCTCGGCATCACGCTCATCGTCGTCTCGCTGTGGCTGCACAAGCATCGCGCGCGCTTGAAGACGGGCGCGATCTTCTACGGGCTGCTCGGCTCGTACTTCGCAATCCGGTTCTTCCTCGAGTTTTTCAAGGAGTACCAGGCCGTGTCGCCCCACTTCCCGCTGACGATGGGGCAAATGCTCAGCCTGCCCGGCGCGGTCATCTGCCTGGGACTTCTGTGGCGGCGCCGGCCTATCCTCGTGCCCGCCGACTCCGACCGCGGCGACGCCGCCGTCACTCGATGATCGAGAACACGACGCGCCCGACGAGCTGGCCGTCCATCGTCTCCACGTCGACGATCCATGCGCCGGTCGGGTCCTCGGGCAGCTGCGACAGCTTCGAGCGCAGCCGGATCGTCCCCGTAGGCCCGTAGGCCTGCGGGTCGACGTCGCTCGAGCGCTGCACTTCCTGCCCCTCGTGCTTCCACACGTGCACGAGGCGGTCGCCCTTGCCGCCGGGGATCACCACGTCCGTGACCGCGTACAGCTCCTGCACGTAGGAGGTGTGCAGCACGTGGGCCTCGATCGCGAGCCGCCCGTCCTCGAGCAGCTTGGGCCCGACCGCACTCGCCGACACGTACATCGACACCGGCGGCACGACCTCGCGGCCGAAGTATGCGCCCGCCGCCGATCCGGCCGTCAGCGACACCAGCCCCGCGAGCATTGCCGGTCGCCCCAGCGCCCGCACCGGCACGTGCATCGTGAAGAAGGCGATCGACGCGATGATCGCCGCGACGATCAGCGACAGCAAGCTGCGCATGTTCGGCATCAGCGACGGGATGACCAGGTTCAGGCACGCGAACAGGGTCACGAAGTAAAAGCCCGACGCCGCCGCCTTCCATCGCATCAGCACCTGGTCGAACACCACGTCGAGCGTCGACAGGAACGCGCACACGCCGAGCACCACGACGAACCACTGGTTGGGGGCGTCGTACGTCGCCGACCGCCAATAAAACGGCAGCAGGAAGAACAACATCCCCTGGTAGAGGTTCTTGAGGACGTACGTCATCACGTAAAAGCGCAGCTTGTTGCGCACGCCCTCGACCTTCTCTCGGGCCCCGCGACCGAAGACGCGGAAGAACACCATCACCACGATCCACACGGCCAGCAACATCACCGCCAGCCACCGCGCGTAGAAGAATCCCTTCTGCGCGAAGATGACGACCGAGATGCCCAGCCCCAACGCGTAAAACGAGTGCAGCCACCACAGCATGTGGCCGTACTTGGCGAGGAACGCCCGGATCCCGCGCTTGGCGGTCTCCTCGGGGATCGCCGCCGGATCGGGCGTCCGGGAGGGGGGAGGACTGGCCATCGCCGACCGCGAATGTAGCTCGGATCGGTCGGCCCCGCCCACGCCGGCGCGCTATGCCGACGAGACGACCAGCGTCAGCGCGCTGCGTCCGCACGCGCCGTGCTCGTCGTGCACCACGGCCTCGCACAGCCCCGTGCCCATCTCGTGCACACTGGCCCGAGCGTCGAGCCCGACCCACGTCCCGGCGTGGGGGCGCGCGAGCACCACGGTCAGGTCCGGATTGACGAAGGCGAAGCGCCGCGAGTCCAGCACGTAGGCGATCCCGTTGGCGGCATCGGCCGTGATCACCACGGCCGCCAGCGGCGACAACGGCTCCCCCTCGACCAGCGGCACGCGCGGACGGAGCCAACCGGCGGCGGGTCCCTTGCCCCACTGCCCCGCCGCCAGTCGCACCTCGACCGCCGAGTGATAGCCCAGTCGCGTCCGAAAGAACGGAAACACGAGCGGCTCGCACGCCTCGACGGGGCGCAGCGGAGGCGGCAGCGGATGCGTCGGCTCGGGCAGCTGCACCGACGCGCGCAGGATCCTCGTGGCCGTGGCCGCGGCGACGACCTGCCCGTCTTGGGTATGCAGGGTCGCTTGCCACCACTGCACTCGCCGACCCAGGCGCGTGGCCTCGACCGCCACCCGCAGGCGCGCGATCGGGATCGGCCGTCGCAGCTCGACGGTCAGCCGTGCCACGTGCCACACGTCCGCGTCTGCGCCGACACGCTCGATCGCGTCGCCGAGCAGCGCCGAGGGCGGTCCGCCGTGCTGGTGCAGCTCGCTCCACGGTCCGCGGGTCAGCTCGGTCGAGTCGAAGCACGCCGGATCGTCGGTGGGCAGGTAGAACGCTTCAGGGTCCGCCACGGTGCGACGACGCTAGAGCGCCGATCGGTTTGGGACAAGTCCGGGGTTCGCAGACCTCGCCCGGCAAAAAGCACCCGTGTCCTGCCCCATTGCAGGACACGGGTGCGCGACCGCTGGACTCGGACCGCGAGTCGCTCCGCAATCGTGTGGGGGCGTGCCTACTTGCACTTGGCCAGCGTCTCGAGATCCTTGGCATCCATGACGCAATCGGCCAGCTCCTTGTACTGGAAGATGCCCTTGGTGTCCTTGCGCATCTTCCATTGAAACTCGCAGCCGTCGATGGCGGCCTTGGCCGCTTCGTCACCGGCCTCCTTCTTGACGACCTCTTCGATGTGGCCGCAGACCTCTTGCGGCGATGCGCCGCAGCCGGCGGCGAGCGTGGCGAGGAGGGCGGCGGCGGACAGGGCACGAACTTGGTTGAGCATGGCGGTCTTTCCTTTCGCCTCTCCCAGGACGCACCCTTTCTCCGAGTGTCGCGTACGCCTCCGAAAAAAAGTCGCGGCGACACTGGTAGGCTTCGCGCCGATGACGCGAGCGCTGATCTTGGGCGGAGGCATGGTGGGCGAGGCGATCGCGATGGACCTCGCGGCCGAGCCGCATTGGAACGTCACCGTCGCAGACCGTGACGCGGCCGCGGTCGCGCGACTGGCCGCGCGCTACGGCACCCGGCCCCACGCCGCCGACCTCGGCGACCCGGCCACCGTGACCTCGCTGTGCGCCGACTTCGACATCGTCGTCGGCGCGCTGTCGAGTCACCTCGGTCTGCAGACCCTCGACGCGGTACTGCGCGCCGGTCGCAACTACGTCGACATCAGCTTCATGGCCCAGGACGCGCGCGTGCTGCACTCCCTCGCCGTCGAACGCGGGGTGACGGCCGTCGTCGACTGCGGGGTCGGCCCCGGCATCTCCAACATGGTCATCGGCTGGGCCCTGCAGCAGCAGGATGCGACCGAGCGCGTCGAGATCTACGTGGGCGGCCTTCCCGAGGTCCGCACGTGGCCCTACGAGTACAAGGCCGCGTTCGCCCCCGCCGACGTCATCGAGGAGTACGTTCGACCCGCGCGGATCGTCGAGCACGGACGCGTCGTCGTCCGCCCCGCCCTGTCCGAGCCCGAGCTCGTCGACCTCCCCGGCGTCGGCACCCTCGAGGCGTTCAACACCGATGGTCTGCGCTCGCTGGCCGACCTCCCGGTCCCCGACGTGCTCGAAAAGACCCTGCGCTACCCGGGCCACATCGAGCTGATGCGAGTGCTCCGCGACCTCGGCCTGTTCTCCACCGACCCCATCGACGTCGACGGCACACCGGTGGTCCCGCTGCGGCTGACCGAGAAGCTGCTCTTCCCCAAGTGGTCGTACGCCGATGGCGAGGCCGACCTCACCGTCATGCGCATCGCGGTCACGGGCACCGAGGACGGCCACCGCGTGCGTCGGCAGTGGGACCTCCTCGATCGCCGCGACCCGCAGACCGGCCTGCGCTCCATGTCGCGCACCACGGGATTTCCCGCGGCGATCATGGCCCGCATGGTGGCCGCGGGCCGCTACGCCGACCCGGGTGTGCACCCGCCCGAAGACTGCGGACGGGTCCCCGGATTGCTCGAGGAATTGCTGCGCGAGCTCGGCGCCCGCGGGATCGATCTGCACGCGACTGTCGAGCGCCTCAGCTGACCGCTTCCGCCGCGCGAGCGCACATTCCCCGGGCCGCGCGCTCGATGCCCGCCTCGTCGACGAGCACGTGGTCGGCGGCGGGGCCGAGCGGAATGAAGCAGTCGTCGCTGGTCACTCGACGCATCGGTCCGGTGAAGCCGGCATCGACGAGCTGTGCGATCACGCCCTCGGCGACGCCCCCGGTGCGCCGCGTCTCGTCGACGACCAACACGCGCCCGACCCGCTGCGCGTGTGCGATCAGATCGTCGGCCGGCATCGGCGCGAGCCAGCGCAGGTCGAGCACCGTGACGTCGATGCCGTCGGCGGCCAGCCGCGCCGCGACCCGTCGCGACATGCGGACCCCGTTGGCGAAGCTGACGATGAGCAGATCCGTCCCGTCCCCGTACGCATGCGCCGAGCCCAACGGCACCGGCGGTGCGGTCGGGTCGTAGTCGGCCATGTAGCCGCCGTCGCCGTCTTCGTGCAGGTCCTTGGTGTTGTACAGCGCGATCGGCTCGAGGAAGACGCACACGCTCCCGTCGTGGGCGGCCGCCGCCACGCACGTGCGCAGCATGCCGGCCGCGTCCGGCCCGTTGCTCGGCGACGCGATGATGATCCCCGGCACGTCGCGCAGCACGGCCACGGAGTTGTCGTTGTGGAAGTGCCCACCGAAGCCCTTCTGGTACGCGTAGGACGCGATGCGCACGACCATCGGGTTGCGGAACTGCCCCATCGAAAAGAACATCTGCGTCGCCGCCTCGCCACGCAGCTGGTCCTCGGCGTTGTGCAGGTACGCCAGGTACTGGATCTCCGGAATCGGCACGAAGCCGGCTTGCCCCGCGCCGATGGCCAGTCCGAGGATCGTCTGCTCGTCCAGCAGCGTGTCGAACACGCGCGCGGGCCCGGCCATCCGCATCAGATTGCGGGTCACGCCGTAGACCCCGCCCTTCTTGCCCACGTCCTCCCCGAACACGAGCAGCTGGGGGTACTTGGCGAGCAGGTCGCCCAGGCAGCGATTGATGTGCCCGGAGATCGTCAGCGGTCCGCCCTGCTCGGGCATCCGCGGACCCCACAGGGCCTGTCGCGCCTCCGGCTCGGGCACGCGGGCCGCCTCCTCGGCGATCGCCTCCGGGTCGCGCGGCGCGAGCGGAGCCGCCACGTCGGCCGCATCCCGCAGCCGCGGTGCCCCCAACGACTGCGCGGCGATCTCGTGCACGGTCGCCCGCATGTCCTCGTAGCGGCGCAGGACGTCGTCGATCGACAGCACGCCCCCGGCGACGAGCCGGCGCGCCGACACGACCAACGGGTCGCGCGCCTGGTCGGCCCGGATGTCGTCGGGCGAGCGATACGCGATCGCGACGTCCGAGCCCGCGTGCCCCAACAACCGCACCACCGACAGATGCAAGAACGCGGGACGTCGCGTCCGACGCACGTACTCGACCGCGGCTTCCGCCACCCGGTGCGCTTCGACCATGTCCGACGCGTCGGTCGCGAAGTACGCCAGCCCCGGACGACTGCCGTAGCTGCGCTGAATCCAGCCCGGGGGCGTCCGCACGCTGATCCCGAGGCCGTTGTCCTCGCACACGAACAGCACGGGGACCTCCAGGCTCTGGTGCCCGATGTAGCAGGCTGCGTTGATCGCCCCCGTCGCCGTGGAGTGGTTGGCGGACGCGTCTCCGAAGCTGCACATCACGATCGCGTCACGCTGCAGCGACTGCTCGACTCCGAGCCGAGCCGCGCGCCGCAGCGAGAAGGCCATGCCGACGGCCTTGGGGAGCTGCGACGCGATCGTCGACGTCTGGGGCGGGATCCACAGCGGGCGCGAGCCGAATACCTTGTGCCGTCCCCCGGCGATCGGCTCGTCGCGCCCGGCGACGATGCCGAGCACGATGTCGCGAAGGCCGTGGGCGTAGCCCGCCTGCGCCGCTCGCTGCAGGAAGAAGGCACCCGAGCGGTAGTGCAGGAACGCGGGATCGTCGGGACGAAGCGCCGCCGCGACCACCGCATTGCCTTCGTGACCGGCGGAGCCGATCGTGTAGAACCCGGCGTCCTGCTGCCGCAACCACACCGCCGCGAAGTCGACGTGGCGACTGGCGAGCTGCGCATCGAACATCTGCAGCGCGAGTGCTTGCGGGAGCCGCCCGAGCGCGTCGTGGCGCACCGGTGGTTGCGCGCGAAGGGCTTCGATCTCCGCGGTGAAGGCGCGGTCGACGGACGCGGGCGTGGCGAGGTCTCGATCCGACATTGGGCGGCAGGTGATAGCCGTCTTTTTCCGAGGGATCTGTGTTCAGTCCTCAGGTTGGGCACGTGCGCGAATTCGTGAACCTAACGCCGATTCGCGCGTGGCTGTTGGTGCAAAAGTGCGTTTCGGTATTCTTACTTTTCCGAAGTGGTCCCGAACGTTTGAATTCAGCGCGATTTCATCAAACGATTTCTCGTTGCCCCTTTGACCTTTCGCGCTATACGTAGTCGGGCTTACCCTTACTTGTATAAAGTAAAGCCCCCCACCCCCAGGAACGGAGAGCGAACATGGTCAGGAACGGAAACCGAGCCGCCGGGCGCGCGGCATGGGTCGGCGCACTCGCGCTGGGCTCGTTGGCATTCGGAGGGACGGCGACGGCGAGCTACGGAGGGTCGGGCTATGGCAAGCCCGACGCGCCGTACGGCACCGGCGATCTGGACAAAGGCGAGTTCAAGGTCGAGCTGTATCGCGGTGTCGCGATGCCGTTCGAGATCACGGTCATCGAGACGCCCAACAACTGCGAGGGCGAAATCGATCTCACCGTGAACTGGGACCGCGACGCCAACAACGTCCACGTCAAGCTGCGCAGCGACAGCAACACGCTCGAGCCCTATCCGGACGTCGAGCGCGACTTGGGTGTCGACTTCTTCCCCAACCCGTTCTTCCCCGATCAGGAAGACCTGGTCGACGGGCGCTACCAACTGTGGCTGATCTCGGCGTCCGGCCCGATCATGAACTTCTGGTACGACCCGATGACGCTGGACCTCGTCGGCGGACCGAGCGAGTTCCCGCCCGAGGATCCTCCGCCGGTCGGCCTCATCCCGGTGCCGTTCCCGACGCTGTACATGTTCGCCACGCCGATGTTCCAGCCCAAGCCCTCCGGCAGGGTCAAGGTCGACTGGGACTTCGACTACGACGACGCGCACCGCGGTGACCGTCCCGAGTACTCGCATCACTACGTCACGTTCCCGCCACCGAGCCTGTGCGGCGCCCACCCGTTCCGGTTGGACCTGTCGACGCTGCGCGCCTACATCACCGATCCCATGCCGCGCGAGGACGCGCGCCCGTGGGACGACTACCTGCGCGGCGGCCTGCTCTTCGACGTGACCGTCGAGCCCGCGCAGTACTTCGTCGAGCCTCCGCTGACGAACCTGACGGCGACCTACAGCGGCGCGACCGCGGTGGGCGGATCGATCCCGCGTGGGTGGCAGCTCGACATCGATGCTGCGTTCGCCGGCCTCGCACCTCCAATCAAACCGTTCCCGGGTCGAGACACCTGTGAGCAGTACTTCTCGCCGCAGCACACCGTCGGCTTCAACGTTTGTGGACCCTAAGGAAAGGAGGACGCGACCATGTACGATCTCAAGACCATCAAGTTTGCCCTCGCGGCGAGCCTCGCGTTCGGCCTCCCGGGCTGTGACGAGGCCGATGACCAAGGTGATGACGATGCCGAGTTCCGCCACGGCGGAGGCGGCGGCGGCGGCACGCTCAAGCCGCTCAAGTACAACACCAACGGCGCCAACCTCCACTTCGAGCGCACGGTGCGGTTCCATCCGCTCCAGCCGGGCGCCGACCCCGACAACGGGCGCGCCCTGTTCGGGGTCGCGGCCGACCTGGTGACCGAAGACGCATCCGGTGCTCTCTTCGAGGGCTTCTCGGCGGCGGCGAACGCCAACATCGTGTCCAACGGCCGCAGCTGCTTCACGTGCCACCGCGGGCTCAACGAGCAGTTCGGCATGACGGACCTGCCCGTCACCGACCACGTGCCGCTGACCGATCCACTGTTCACGGGGATCGACGCGGACGCCGGTGGCGACCCGGACGCCTTCGACAACCTCGACAACCACGCGCTGTTCAAGTACCGCGTCAACCGGTTCGACCCGCGCATCAGCTCGGGCCACCCGTACAAGGACGTGTTCGCGTGGCGCAAGTCGCCCCAGCTGCTCAACATCGGGCTCAGCCAGGGCTTCCTCAACGACAACCGAGGACGCGTGATGTTCGAGACCGACCGCGGCGCGGTCTTCTCCCACACGCAGAACGGCGACGACCGCTTCGACGACCTCTTCCCCGTCGAGGACGGCAACGACATGGAGGCGTTCCAGTTCACGCTGTTCACCGACCCGACGCTGGCGGCGCTGCGTGACCCGAACGACCCGATGTACGACACGCTCGTCGACGACCCGTTCTACACGGTGCCGATCGAGACGTGGGCACAAAACAAGGGCAAGAAGGTCTTCGAGAAGAAGTGCTTCGCGTGTCACAACACGCCGCAGACCTTCAGCGCCCTCGACAACGTCGAGCCGCTCGGCAACGGTGAGCGTCCGCCGAACTTCCCAGGGTGGGCACCCGCGGTCGCGCGCACCTACAACGTCGGCGTCGCCGAGGCCAACTTCAACAACCTGCGGTTCACGAGGTTCGACGGCCCCGGCCAGTTCTCCGACATCGTGATCCCGCTCGCGGACGAAGACGGCGGCATCAACATGCACACGGTCGAGACCGACATCGGACTCGCGATGACCACGGGCCGCACGGCCGACATCGGTCGCTTCAAGGTTCCGCAGCTGCGCAACCTCGCCGCGAACGCGCCGTACATGCACGACAACTCCCTCGACACCATCGAGGACGTGGTCGACTACTTCGACAGCGACGAGTACAACAACTCGGCCGACGGTCACCTCTTCCCGATCGACCTGTCGTGGCACGAGAAGCAGTGGCTCATCGAGTTCCTGTACATCCTGTAGACATCACGACTGGCCGGGCCCCCCGCTCGCGGTGAGGGCCCGCCGTTCCGCGGCCGACGCTCGAGGGGGAGCGTCGGCCGATCTTTTATGGTCGGGTTGTCGATGGTCGGGTTGTCGGGTCCTCGGGTCGTCGGGACTTTCGGCGCTCAGCGCCCTTCGGCGGTGAGGAAGTCCTCGACCTGCTCGAAGGGGATGTGCTGCGCGATGTTCTCGCCGTAGAAGGCGTTGTGGATGGTCCCGTCGCTGCCGATCAGGAAGTCGGCCGGCACGCGGTTGGGTGGACCGTCCCACGCCTTGATGAGCGGAATGCCGGCCCCCGACGCACCGCGCAGCGCCGCGCGAGTGTCGGCCCCGAACGCGCCGCCCCACTTCTTCTCGACACGATACAGCTGATACAGCTCCATCTGCGGGTTGGCCACGACCGAAAACGGCGGAGAGTGCCGCTCGACGAGCCCCTCGAGCTTGTGCGGCGGCGACTGAAACACGCCGAGCATCGTGATGCCGCGATTTTCGAACTTCTCCGGCCACACCTGGATGAGCTGGTGGATCCGGAAATTGCACAGCGGGCACATCGCGTAACGAAAGAACGCGAGCCATAGCGGCTTGCCGCGGAAATCGTCGAGCTTGACCTCGACCCCGTCGACCGTCTTCGCCACGAAATCCGGGGCCAGCGCCCCTACTTCCAAACGTCCGGTCTCGAGGGCTGCTTCGCTCATACACGTCGATGTTACGCCGCCTACGTCGGCGCTCGCAACGACAACGCGTCCGGTCAGCCGCCGGGACGGGGCTCGACTTCCCGAAGCTTGGCGCGGAACTCCGTCTGCGCAGTCCGTAGCTCCTCGGCCTCTTCGGGTTCTTGCCAGTCGAGGTGCTGCTGCAACGGCAGCAGCGCCTCGTTGCCGCGTTTGTAGACGTCGAGATACTCGGGCTGCGTCAGGCGGCGTCCTTGTGCCGCCACGCCTTCGAGCTCGGCGATGATGTCGGCAAAATCCTTGCGGGCCCGATCGAGACTGACGACCGGCTCGACGCTCGGCACAGCCCCACCACGCGTGCGCGCGTCGCCCTTGGCCGAGGCGCTCGCGGGCTTGATGCCACCACGCACCGCCGAGGGGCGCTCGCGCCCCTTGTTGGTCTCGACCGGCGACGCCGCCGGTTCGGACGGCTCGGGCTTGGTGGTACCGGTCCCCTCGCGCGCTGCGTCGTCGCTCCCCGTCGCGACCCACAGCGCCACTCCGAACACGGCCGCCGCCGCCACGGAGGCCCCCACGAGCATCGGTCCACGCGCCATCGGGGCAAGCCTACCCCGACCCTGCACGATGGTGTACGACGGGTGCGCGATGCCCACGGTGTTCGACAAGATCCTCGACGGCGAGCTGCCCTGCCACCGCGTCTACGAAGACGACCACGTGCTCGCCTTCCTCGACATCGGTCCACTGAGCCGGGGCCACACGCTGGTGATCCCCAAGGAGCGCAAGGCGTTCCTGCACGAGCTGTCCGACGAGGCGGCCGCCGCGATCGGGCGCGTGCTTCCGCGGCTGTGTCGCGCCGTGATGTCGGCGACCGGGACGACCGACTACAACATCCTGCAGAACAACGGCGCACCCGCACACCAAGCCGTCTTCCATGTCCACTTCCACATCATCCCGCGCGAAGGCGAGCGCGGTCTCGGCATGGGTTGGAAGCCGCAGTCACTCGATGCCGACGAAGCTGCTGCGCTCGCGCGCGACATAATGTCGGCGCTGTCAGATTAACCTGACGAGGCTCGCGCGCTCATTCGCGCGTTCGTTCGAAACTCTCGCGATCATCGACGACACCGCCTACGCTAAGACGTCGTGCGGCGACTTGCGTGGATATTCCTCGCGTCGTTGGTGGGTGGATCGTTCGTCCCCGTCGGTCGGGCACGGGCCTCTGCACCGACCGATGGCGAACTCGAACGAGCCCTCGAAGACGCGAAGGCAGCCGTCCTCGCGCACAAGGCCGGCGACTTCGAGACGGCCGCGACCAAGGGCAAGGCCGCACTGCCGGTCTTCGCCGCGTCGCTCGGCTGGGAAGACGAGACGACGCTGCTCATCGGGGGCATCACCGTCGACGCACTGGAGAAGCTCGGCCGCAACGACGAAGCCGACGCGGTTCGGGCGATGCGTCCCCAGCCGGCGGTCACGCCTCGTCCCACGCCGCCGCCACAGCCCGAGCCCGAGCCGGCGAAGGAGAAGACCCCGCAGGAGCGAGCCAACGAGCAGGCGGGACTGGCTCTGCTCGCGTTCATCGACGGGCGCTACGACGTCGCCGCGGCGGCGGCCGAGCAGGCGATCGCGATCCAGGCGCAGATCGATCCCAACGGCGCGACGATGCAACAGTTTCGGAGCCTGCTCGCGTCGCTGTATCTGGCGCGACTGCAGTACGACGAAGCGGAGTCGATTCTCACCGCCGACCTCGACGCCGCGCGCCGCTCCGGCGACGACGGTCGCTTGCACGCCGCGCTCCAGGAAGTCGCGGACCTACAGCTCGTTCGCGGCGAGACCGGAGCCGCGGAGTCGAACTATCAGGAGAGCCTGACCGTGGCCGGCCGCCTCGACGAGGTCGATGCCTCGTCTGCCGCGAAGGCATCCGCGCTGCAGGGCCTCGCCGATGTCGAGCTCGCCCGCGACAAACCGGCCGCCGCGATCCCGCTCCTCGAGCAGGCCCTGCAGCTGCAGGAGCAGCGCACCAAGGTCGGCACGATCCATCTGCTGCAGCCGGTTCGCGCGCTCGGTCAGGCCTACGAGCTCGCGGGACGCTTCGAGGAATCCGAGAAGTTCCTGCTGCGCGCCCAGGGGATTGCCGAGCGAACGTACGGGCAGTCCGGCCTCGGAGTCTGGAACGTGCGCACCGACCTCGGACGCCTGTACCGGTCGATGAAGCGCTACGACGAGGCGATCGCGATCTTCGAGAAGATGCTCGTCGAGCAGGAGGCGGCGCTGCCGGCCCGCTCGCCCGCGCTCGGGGGCACGCTCAACCACCTCGCCGAGACACTGTGGGCCAAGGGCGGGCAGGCCCGGCGTACCGTCGACCTCGCCTCGCGGGCCGCCGAGCTGCAAGAGCACAACATCGTGCAGGTCATCTCGGCCGGAACCGAGCCGCAAAAGCGTGCCTATCTGCAGCGCTACGAAAGCGGCACCGATCGCATCATCAGCTATCACGTGGGCTCCGTGCCCACCGACGTCCGAGCGGCACGGCTGTCACTGAACACGATCCTGCGTCGCAAGGGCCGGGTGCTCGATGCCGTCAGCGATCGCTTGCAGGCCGTGCGCAGCCGGCTGTCGCCGACCGACGCCGAGGCGCTCGACCGTCTCCGGGAGGCCCGCGGCCAGATCGCCGCCCTCGTGCTGCGCGGCCCCGACGACAACCTCCCCGCGCCCGATCACGCCGCCAAGCTCGTGGCGCTCGACAAGGAGGTCACCGAGCTCGAAAAGCGGCTGTCGTCGCTCGTGGAGGTCTCCACCGAGACCGAACTCGTCGAGATCGGCAAGGTGCAGGCCCTCGTCCCCGAGGACGCCGCCCTCGTCGAGATCGCGCTGTACCGCCCGTTCGACGTCCACTACGACACCTTCGCGACCGCCTTCGGCGCGCCCCGCTACGTGGCCTACGTCGTCCACGCACGCGGCGAGCCGCAGATGGTGGATCTGGGCGAGGCCGCGCCGATCGACGACGCCGTCACCGCCCTGCGCAAGGCCCTCGCCGAGCCACGCTCCAACCCCGGCACGCTCGCACGCCGTCTCGACGAGCTGGTGATGGCCAAGATCCGACCCAAGCTCGGCAAGAGCGAGCACGTGCTCGTGTCCCCCGACGGGCAGCTCAACCTCGTGCCCTTCGCGGCGATGCTCGACGACAAGAACCGCTACCTCGTGCAATCGTACGAGTTCACGTACCTGTCCAGCGGCCGCGACCTGCTGCGCCTGGCCGAGTCGAGCTCGCCGATGCGCTCCCCCGCGGTGCTCGTGGGCGCGCCCGAGTTCTCCAGCGCATCCTCGGGCGGCGGTCAGGCCAGCGGCAGACGCTCGGCGGAGATGTCCTCGCAGATGTTCTCGCCCCTGCCGGGTACCGAGCAGGAGGTCCGGGCGATCGGCGAGCGCCTCGAAGGCGCGCAGACCTGGATCGGGTCGGCCGCCACCGAGTCGGCGCTCAAGGGCGTCGACAGCCCCGTGCTGCTGCACGTGGCGACCCACGGCTTCTTCCTCGCCGACCAGACCACCGCGACCGAGGGCACGCGCGGCGTCACGTACAACCAAGGCGGAAGCCTGTCGCCGCCGCCCGAGCAGGAGAACCCTCTGATCCGCTCCGGGCTCGCGCTGACCGGCGCCAACGTACGCGCCGCCCCCGACGGCGAGGACGGGATCCTCACCGCGCTCGAGGTCGCCGGCCTGGATCTGTCGGGCACCGAGCTGGCCGTCTTGTCGGCGTGCGAGACCGGCGTGGGCGACGTCGCCAACGGCGAGGGCGTCTACGGCCTGCGCCGCGCCCTCGTGATCGCCGGCGCCCGCAGCCAGGTGATCTCGCTGTGGCAGGTCGACGACGAGGCCAGCCGCGACCTGATGGTGCGCTACTACAAGAAGCTGCGCCGGGGCAAAGGGCGGTCCGAGGCCCTGCGAGACACGCAGCTGCGCATGCTCGGCAAGCGCGAGACCAGTCATCCATTTTACTGGGCCGCGTTCATCCCCTCCGGCGACTGGGAGCCGGTGGACCTCGAGCACGAGGAGCCACGCCCCAAGCCCTCGTTCGGTGGCCGCCGCGGTGGCGGCTCCGGCGAGCTCAAACGCTACTGGCGCGAGAAGTTCGACGACCCGATGATCTTCGTGTCCGGCGGCTACTCGGCCCCGATCACCGGCGAGTCCTTCGAAGGCGCTGCCGCGACCAATTCCGCGTCGTTCGATCTGCAGACGCGCTTTTACAACCGACCGTGGACGTCCTTCGGCCTCGACTACGGCCGTCACCCGTGGAAGGTCCCCGACTCGGCGCGCCAGCTCGAGATCGCGATCAACCGCCTGGAGTTGGTGCTGGCCTTGGACGTGCTGCCGATGCCGTACTCGTGGCGCGTGCGTCCCGGCGTGCACCCCTACCTCGGGCTGGGGCTGGCGTGGGGCTACGAGCGTCGCCTGCCCGGTGACCCGCCCATGACCGACGTCGACCGCGAGCGCCGGCTCATGGGCGGCATCGGCATGACGTTCGGCACCAACGGGGCGCTGTACGTGCGCCTCACCGAGAAGATGGCCCTGTCGCTGTTCGGTGGCGTCGCCAAGCCGATCTACCGGCTGCGCGCCGGCGGTGACCGCCTCGACTACGACGACGAGTTTCCCCGAGCGTGGCGCTGGCAAGCCGGCCTCGGGATCGGAGGACTGCCCGGATGAAATCGACCATGGTCTCGGCCCTCGCGGCCGCCGCTGCCCTCACCGCCTGCGGGCCCCGCCCGCCCAAGCCCGGACCCCAGCCCGGCGACGTCACCTGCACCGACGGCACGGTCCGCATGCAGATCGACTGCGACGACGATCTCGGCCTCAAGGAGAAGGTCGTCGATGCCAACGCCACCCTCGGACAGATCGGCCTGGGCATCGGCGCCAAGTACGAGGAGCGTGCCGTCGGACAGGTCACCGACTCCACGTATCAGCTCGCCATGCGACTGCAGACGCTGTGCAAGGAGTACAACGCCTGTGTGATGTCGGCCGACGCCTACCACGCCGAAGCGCAGGCGATCCGAGCTCGCCTCGACAGCCACGTGCAGCTCGTGGGGCGGCTGGGCGAGACGCCGGACCTGCAGGCCGGCGACGCGGTCTGGAGCAACGCCGTGCCCGACCTCGCGGCCGAGCGGCTGTCGCTGTCGTACCGGCTCGAGGCCAGTCACGCCGGCGGCCCCGCCAAGGTGCACACCGACGGCGCGCCGCTGCAAAGCGGCGATAAGTTCCGCGTCGTCGTGCAGACCAACGTGCCCGCGTACGTGTACATCCTGCTCATGTCGAGCCAGGGCGAGCCGTCCCAGCTGTTCCCGCTCGCGCAGATGGGCCTGCACAATCCGCTGCCGGCCGACCGGCCGGTGGCGATCCCCGACGACGGCACGTTCGATCTCGACGCGCATCCCGGCGAGGAGAGCCTGCAGATCCTGGCCTCGGCCGTGCCCCTGACCGACATCGAGGGCCGACTCGCCGCGCTCGGCGCCACCGCTCCCGCCGCGGGCCCGACCGCCCGGCAGGGGCTGCTGGCCGGCATCGGCGAGCTCCTGTGCGACGGCGCCTCGTCGACCAAACGCGGCATCGAGTACACGAAGGCCACGGCCGCCTGCGAGGGACGGACGCGCCGCGGCGTGACCTACAACAAGTCCGGCGAGCCGGCCCCCCGCGTCGCGGCCCAGCCCGGCGACGACGTGATCGTCGTGCAGCATCGGATCGATCACCGCTGACGCCTCGATTTGGTATCGTCGATCCCCGGTGACGAGGGGACTGGCCCAATGCGGCGTGGCCATGACGACGCTCGCGTGCAGCGTGGCGGCGATCGGCTGTGCGTCCGGCAAGCTCGACGAGCGCGGTGACTCGCAGACGAGCGGGCCGAACCTGGCCGAGACCACCGGCGCGACCGGAGCCGAGGACGGCGCCGTCGACTCCACCGGTCGCGAGACCGACCCGCTGCCGCCGACGCCTCCCCCCAGCGACACGACGGGCGACGTGTGCGAGATCGGCTCGGACGGCTGCCCCTGCACCGCCGGCGGCAGCTGCGATTCTGGTCTGACGTGCGAAGGCGACCAGTGCGTGCCCCTGGACGTCACGTGCGGCGATGGGGTCGTCGTCGGCGACGAAGAGTGCGACGAGGGACCGGCCAACGCCGACAACGGCAACTGCAAGTCCGACTGCACGCTTCAGGTGTGCGGCGACGCAGCGGTGGGACCCGGCGAGGCGTGCGACGACGGCAACATGATCGACGGCGACGGGTGCACCAACCTGTGCGCGCTCGCCTCGTGCGGCGACGGCCAGCCCCAGATCGGTGAAGCGTGCGACGACGGCAACGCCATCGACACCGACGCGTGTCTGACCACGTGCGTGGCGGCCAGCTGCGGCGACACGATCGTCCACGCCGGCGTCGAAGACTGCGACGACGGCAACGCCAACGACGGGGACGCATGCCTGTCCAACTGCAATGCCGCCACGTGTGGCGACGCCGCGGTGTGGACCGGCATGGAAGAGTGCGACGACGGTGACGCCGACGACGCCGACGGCTGCACCTCGGCGTGTCTGTGCCGTCTGACCTTCGAGGTGGGCTCGCACACCAGCGGCTGGACGCTGACCGGCGGCTGGGGCCTGTACACGGCCGCGCCGGCGAGCACACTGCCCGCGGTCACGTTCACGACCCAGGGTCAGGTCTTCGGCACCGACGGCAACCGCGTCGCGCCCTACCCCGGCAGTCAGGTCGAGACGTCGAGCGCGACCACCACGAGCTTCCTCGTGCCGGAGACGATCCGCTTCCGGTCGTGGAACGTCGACGAGGGCGGGCTGAGCTACGACACCAAGCGCGTGCTCTTGTCGATCGACGGCGGCGCGTCCTGGAACACGCTCGCCGACTGCGCCCTCGGCCCCAACGCGTCGCTGCCGTTTTGCACGCCCGTGCTGGCGGCGCGGGCCGAGAACGACTGGGACGACATCGAGATCGACGCTGCCGCGTTCTCGGGCGTGCCGGGCCAGCTGCGCTTCGAGTACGACACCGTCGACTCCTGCTGCACGACCGAGCAAGGCTGGTTCATCGACGACCTGTCCGCGGTCGACTGTCCGTAGGTCGACCGAAGCGTGGCATCATCGCGATCGGGCCGTCTCCCGGTCCGCGATCGCGTCCCCTCATGGCCCTCCTCGACAGGCTCCCGGTGCTGCAGCGGCTGCTCGCCGATCCTCCGCATCGTCTCGCGCGACGTATGCTCACCACCGGCCGTCGTACCGGCCTGCTGTCGATGGTCGCCGCCAAGCCCGCGACGCTCGCCGCGCTCGCGCTGCGGGAAGGGCTGGGGCTGCGCACGATCCACCGGCTGCACGCGGCGATCGATCCGGCGCGCCCCGCCCTCGTCGACGCCCACCGTACCGTCGACTACGCGACTGCCAATGCCGAGATCGATGCCGCCGCCGCCGGGCTGCAGGCCGAGCTCGGTGCGACCCGGGGCGTGCCCGTCGCCCTGATGATGGACAACCGGGTCGAGTACCCGATGGCCTGGTTCGCGCTGACGCGCCTGGGGATCACCGCCGCGCACCTGAGTCGCTACGGCAAGCCCGACGAGATCGCGCCACTGCTGCAGCGCAGCGGCGCCCGCATCGTCGTCGTCTCGCCGACGACCCGGCCCGTGATCGAAGAGGTGCTGTCGCGTTCGGGCGCGCCGAAGGTGCGCGTCGTCGTCGTGGGCGACCGCGACACCCCGCCGGGCGGCGTGACGTGGGACGACCTCGTGCGCCGTCACGCCGGAGCCGTGTACGCGCCGCCGGGACGCAGCGACGCGTCCGACAACGTCGTGTACACCTCGGGCACCACCGGCCGACCCAAGGGTGCCGTCCGCAACCTCAAGTCCGTCGGCGCGATGGAGCTTCTGCGGATCCTGGACCGCCTGCCGCTGTCGGTCGGCGACCACCATCTGGTCGTCGCGCCGCTGTACCACTCGGGCGCGCAGGCGTTCACGCTCATCAACACGTCGCTGGGCGCGACGATCCACCTGCGCGACAAGTTCGACGCCGAGGACACGCTACGGGCGCTGGCGCAGGACCGCATCGCCAACGTGTTCCTCGTGCCCACGATGATCCGGCGGATCCTCGAGCTGCCCGAGGACGTCCACGCCCGCTACCCGCTGCCGCACCTGCGCGCGATCGTCAGCGGCGCCGCGATGTTCCCTACCGCGCTGCGCGAGGCCGCGTGCGAGCGCTTCGGCCCCTCGCGGGTCTACGACTTCTACGGCGCGACCGAGCTGGGCTGGGTCACGCTCGTATCCGGCGACGAGATGCTCGCGCGACCGGGCACGGTCGGCCGGGCCATCCCCGGCCAGGAGATCCGCATCGCCGACGCGGCCGGCAAGCCGGTACCGCCGCGCACCGTGGGCAAGGTCTACACGCGCAGCGCCCAGCTGATGGTCGGCTACGACAAGGACCACGATGCGACCGCACAGGTCCACGACGGCAGCTGGGCCACGGTCGACGACCTCGGCTACCTCGACGAGGACGGCTACCTGTTTCTGACCGGGCGCGCGCGCGACATGGTCATCTCCGGCGGGATGAATCTGTATCCCGTCGAGATCGAAAACGCCCTCGCGCGATACCCCGACATCGTCGAGGTCGCGGTGATCGGCATTCCCGACGAGGAGTGGGGCGAGCGACTGACCGCGGTCGTGGTGCCCCGTCCGGGCTTCGACCCCGAGCAGGCCGCGCAGTGGGCCCGCGAGCGCCTGGCACCCTACAAGGTGCCGCGCCGCTGGGAGACGTTGGACGCACTGCCCCGCAACCCGACCGGCAAGATCCTCAAGCGCGAGCTGCGAGAGCGCTTCGCCCCCTGAGCCCGCTTCGCATCCTGAGCCCGCTTCGCATCCCGGCGGGTTGGCGATTTCGTCGATCTTTTTTGCCCGTCGGCTGCAACGATCGGCGCCGACGGTCGATACCCACGGCGTGCGGACGGACGCGTCGTGGTGCATGCTAGCGGGAGGTTTGGCCCGCCCGCGCATTCGCTTGGTCGTCACCGACCTCGACAACACCCTGTACGACTGGGTCCAGTGGTTTTGTCGGGGTCTGTCGGGCATGTCGCAGGCGGCCGCACGCGTGCTGCAGATCCCCCACGAGGACCTGCTCGCGGAGTTGCAGGCCGCCCACACCGTCCGGGGGACGGTCGAAGATCCCGACGCGCTGCTCGAGCTGCCTTCGGTCCGGGCGGCGTTTTCGACCCGTGAACGGGCGGCCGAGGCGCTCGCCGAAGCCCTGCACCATCGCGACCGGGCTCAGGCCGTCGATCCGCAGATGTACCCCGGCGTCCGCCGGACGCTCCGCACGCTGCGCGCGGCCGGAGTCAAGGTCGTCGCCCACACGGAGGCGCCGGCACGGGCCGCCGTCGATCGCCTACAGCGACTTCGGCTGCACGAAGAGCTCGATGCGCTCTACGCCCGCGTGATGAGCCCGGGTGTGCAGTGCGAGCTCCCGCCGTTGCGCCGCATCGACCCCGAGCATCGCAAGCCCGACCCCGACGCGGTCCTCGAGATCTGCGAAGCCGAGGGCGTGGAGCCGGCGGCCACCGTCTACGTCGGCGACAACCTCGCCCGCGACATCTGGATGGCGCGCCAGGCCGGTGCCATCCCCGTGTGGGCCCAGTACGGCACCCGCCACGACGCCAGAGCGTGGCAGCAGCTCAAGCAGGTCAGTCACTGGCGCCCCACCGACGTCGCCCGCTTCGAGCAGCACGAGATCGACGTGATGCGAGCGGCCGCGTTCGCCACCCTCGGTCACTCGTTCGCCGAGCTGCTCGATCACATCGAGATCGACACGCCGGTCCCGGTCCGCGCGTGAGCGGCTACTCGCTGCGCCGGATCGGGATCGAAAAGTGCGCGTGGCGGCCGCGGACCGGCCCGCTCGGCAGGATCTCGAACATCTCGATGTCGATCGACCGGCTGCCGAACTCCAACGTGGCGGCCAGGTTCGGCGTGCCCGACGAGCGGTGCTCCAGCGACACGCCGGTCGATCCGAGGCCGACGACGGCGAAGTGATGCCAGGTCTCGGGCGGCGACTGCACGGTCGCGCCGCGGTGCAGCTCCACGCAGAACGGCTCGTGCATGTGGCCGTGCAGTACGAGGTCGACCTGGTGCTCGACCACCCAGTTGGCGAGACGCTCGGCGTCAAGCGGCGTGGAGTAGCTCGACCCGCCGTGGGGCTCGAGCTGATGGATCACCGGCAGCAGGTGATGGTGCACTACGACGATCCGAATCGCCCGCGGGGCCCGCGTGTCGCTGGCTTGCGCCCACCCGGCCGCCCGCGCGGCGTGCCGCAACTGGTCCTCGCCCAGAAAGCCGTGACCGGCGAAGACCTGCGGCGTCTGCTGCAGAAAGGAACTGTTGAGACAGACGATCTCGACCGGGATGGCGCCCCCGAGCAGAAACCGTCGGCCCATGCACAGGTACTCGTTGGGCGAGATGCCGAACAGCTCGGCGTAAAGCTGCTCGTAGCCCTGCCGCGCCACCGGGGCCGCCGCCTGGACCGTCGAGTCCTTGCGCCACGGCTCCTTGGAGTACGAAAGGTCGTGGTTGCCCGGGCACATCGCGATCCGAGCCGCCTGATCCTCGACCCCCGGCTTGCCGGTCAGCTCCACGAGCTCGCGCAGGAAGATGCCCGCCTCGCGAAACTCCTCGGGGTCGGCCTTCCACGTCAGGTCGCCGGAGACGATGAGCCCTTCCACGTCGAGCAGCACGTCGTGGTGATCGAGCACGCGCTCGATCTCGTGGTGGAGGTTGTAGCGGTAGGGCTTTTCGTCGTGCTGGTAGGCGAAGCCGTGGTGCTCGCGGTGCACGCCCTTGGCGAAGTGCAGATCCGACAGCCACAGAAGGCGCCGCCCCTTGGTCAAGAAGAAGTCGCGTGGAAAGTTCGCCTCGGCGCCGACCGGGCGGCTGACCTCTCGGCGCGCTCCGACCACGGCATCGAGCGACTTGGGCTTTTCGCCGGGCGCGGTGTGACGCGCAAACCAGATCGTGCGGTTCTGCTCGTCGAGCACGCCGGGGCCACCGAGCTCCACGCCGTGCAGGCGGACGAACTCCGGGGGCTCCTCGCCGCGAAAGAACTCGGCGACCGACACCTGCACGAGCCCGTCGAGCGCCGAGAACGGCAGCTCGGTCGTCTGCAGATCCGACAGCTCGAACCATGCCTTGCACCGACGCCCGCGGTAGTAGGCCGGGGTCAGCCACGGCATCGGCGAATGATGCGGCTCGGCGTCGGGCTGGTAGTGGATCTTGGCCAGACGCGCCGCGTGGATCCGCCGCTGGTGCGCGTTGAACAGGAAGATCGGCACGCCCACATCGCCGGCGCGCTCGTTGATCGCGTCGAAGGCGGCCGGCGGCACGTGCTCACGGGCCTTGTGCCACCAGCCCCAGAACACACGCCCCTCTTGCTTGCAGATCGCGTGGTGGCGCTGAATCGTCTCGCCGAAGTCGGTCGCGAGGTCGCGAAACCGCAGGATGAGAGTCTCGACCTCGGCCATCACCGGCGCATTGTATGCCCCGCGCGCGGGCGCGGGAAAAATCGAACTCAGCCCGTCATCGGCAGCGTCGTGACCGTGCCGCGGTGGACACGACAGCGCTGCAGCACCGGCAGCAACAGCCGACAGATCGACTTGGGGTTGTCGAAGCCCGGCTCGGCGAGCAGACGGACCTGGCCCGTCGGCCCCGAAAACCGCAGCATCCGGTCCGGACCGGGCGCGCCCTCGGCGGCGAGCGCCTTGGCGACCAGCAGCCCGATCTCGGTGGCCGGATCGGCCACGCTGGCCGACACGCGCACCTCCACGAAGGAGCTGGGATAGTCGGTCGGCAACGTCTCCACCCGCGGACACTCCCCGACGGCGATGCCGACGAAGGTCCGGCCCTTGGCCAGGCCATGATTGCGGGCGTAGACGAGGAGCTCCATGCTCTGCCAGTTAGCAGGCGGCCCGACCCCTCCCCAAAAAATCGGCGTCGTTCAAAGGCCGCAGTCGGCGAAGAACTCGTCGACGGCCCGCCCGATCCGATCGGCGTGCCCGAACGGGCTTCCGTGCGTGCCGTCGGGCAAGAGGACCATGCGACTTCCCGGCGCCATCGCGTGCATGAGCTGTCCGACCTCGTCGGCGGGGGCGAACACGTCCTTGCCTCCACAGACGAGCAGTACCGGCACCTCGGCGTGGGCGAGCACGTCGGTGGCGTCGTGCGCGGCCGCGGCGAGCACCATCCAGCGCACCGTCGGCATGTCGAGCCGGCGGAAGTGATCGATGTAGCCGGCGATGTCGCGCGGGCCGGTCTCCGATCCAAATAGCCTCATCGCGCGCCCGGCCGCGTAGATCCCCGGTGCCCGCGTGGCGAGCTTGGCGGCCCAGCCCACCGCGGGGACCGCCGGCCCGGGCAGGACCTTGAGCAATTGCTCCACGGTCCGACCACCGATCCCGTACAGCGCCGTGTCGAGCATCCGCCGCACGGGCCCGAGCACCGATACGATCGCGTCGACGCGATCGGGGATCGCCCGGTAGGCCTCGAACGCGACCTGGCTGCCCATCGAGTAGCCGCACACCGGGGCTCGCGCCACACCGGCCGCGTCCATGACCCTCCGCAGGTCGTCGGCGAGGGCGGCCATCGTCACGGCCTCGGGCGAGCGCGCGGGCGCGGAGTCGCCGTGGCCCTTGTAGTCCCACGAGATCACGCGGCGGTCGGCGGCCCAGCGCGACAAGAGCGGGCCCCAGGCCACGTCGGTCGTCGTCACCCCGTTGGCGAGCACCAGGGGCGGGCCTTGCCCCGTCGCGCGCCATGCGAGCGCAGTTCCGTCGGCAGCGGCACAGGTCCCCGAACGCGGCATGCGGGTCCTACTTTGCCACGGTTTTTTTTCCCACCTACGCAGCCCGCCGTACGCCCGCCGACCGATCCGCGCGGGGCCGCAAGCGCGGTACCGTGAGGGCATGAAGCGGCGGCGGAAGATGGCGGGGTGGCTCGGGGCTCTCGCGGCGTCGGTGATCGTGCCGTCCACGGCGCGCGCGGACGTGGTGTCGGCCCCCGTCGACCGGCCCATGGGCCAAGGCCTGGAGCTGACCGCCGAGATCGAGCCGGACACCGCCGTCACTTGCGCGGACGCGGGCACGCTGTTCGGGATCGACGTCTCGAAGTGGCAGGGCGAGATCGACTGGGCCGCCGTCGCGGCCGATGGCGTCCACTACGCGATCATCCGTGCCACCCACGGCACGACGATCATCGACGAGTGGTTCGACTACAACTGGGAGCAGGCCCACGCCCACGGGATCATCGCGGGCGTCTACCAGTACTTCGAGCCCGCCGAAGATCCGATCGCGCAGGCGGACGTGATGCTGCAGATGATGGGCACGCTGCAGCCCGGCGACTTGCCGCCGGTCATCGACGTCGAGAGCTCCACCAACTCCACGCCGGCGCAGACCGCTGCGGCCGTCGGCGCGTGGATCGAGCACGTGGAGGCGGCCACCGGGGTCAAGCCCATCATCTATACCGGTCGCTATTTCTGGCAGGACAACGTCGGCACGGACGCGTTCGCCGACTACCCGCTGTGGATCGCCCACTACACCAGCGAGTGTCCGAACATCCCGGACCAGTGGAGCGACTGGGTGTTTCACCAGTACTCGTCCTCGGGCACCGTCGCGGGGATCGTCGGCGCCGTCGACACGAACCTGTTCAACGGTGACCTCGACGACCTGATGGCGCTGACCGTGCAGGACGTCGGCATCGCCGGGGGCGTGGACGCATCGAGCTGCACGGGCATCGAGGGCTGGGCGTTGCCACCGGGCGGCGGCGCGGCGCAGGTACAGGTGGACTTCGACGGGATCGCGACCGTCGTCTTCGACGCCACGTTGCCCCACGCCTCGGCCTGCGACGCCGGCGGCTGCGAGCACGGCTTTTCGATCCCGATCCCCTGGTCGCTGCACGACGGCGCGCCGCGTACGATCTCGGTGGCGCTGACCGACGGCACTCCGCTCGGCGAGCCTCAGTCGGTCACGTGCACCGCCGACCTTTCGTCGGCGCGGCTGCGTCCGCTGTCGGCGGCCGGCCTCGCGGCCTGGCGCTTCGACGCCGCCCTCGACGTGCTCGTGACCGAGGACGCACCGCCGCCGTCCGAGGACGCGTTCCCCGACGACGCGCTGCTGGTGCAGGGCGAGACGATCGGCGGGTTGTGGTGGATCGACACCGGCGTGCGCCGCCAGGTCTCCGACGAAGCCGCCGCCGCGTGGCAACTCGACAGCGGCGCGGTGCTGCAGTGGCCGGACGCGAGCCTCGAGGACGTCCCGCTCGGCCCGTCGATGCCCGCGCAGCGCCACGCGGTGCAAGTCGGCGGCGCACAGTACGTGGTCGACGTCGCGATCGAGGGCGGCGGATCCGACGACGGAGGATCCGCCGACGGGGGCGACTCGGGGGACGGGGGCGATCCCGATGCAGGTGGTGACGGCAGCGACGGTGGTGGTGACGCAACGACGTCGGACCAGATGGCGGCCGAGGGCGACGAGACGGGCGGCTGCGGCTGCCGCAGCGGTCGGACGCCGTCCGGGCTCGGATTCGCGGGCCTGTGGCTGTGGGGCCTGGTGGCAGCCGCAGCCCGACGTCGTCGCCGGCAGGGCTAACGGCCATCTACGGTGATACGATGCGCTCGTGGGTAAACGACCGCCGGAGACCAGCGTTCGCCGCGTCGAGCCGATGACCTCGCCCGGCCCGTCCGAGGTTCCCTGCTTGGAGGTGCTGTCGGGCTCGTCGGCCGGTCGGGTGGTGCCGATCCGGCTGCCGGTGCTGACGATCGGGCGCGACCCCAACTCGAACATCTGCCTCGACGACGAGGGCGTCTCGCGCAACCACATCAAGATCATCGTCTACGACGACGGCCGCCCGAACATCGTCGACCTCGAGTCGACCAACGGCACCTTCGTCAACGGCAAGCAGGTCGACGCCGCCCCGCTGTCGGAGGGCGACCGCATCCAGATCGGCCCCGACGTCGTCGTGCGACTGACCTACTGGGGCGAGAGCCAGCTCGAGAAGGTCCTCGCCGGCGGTGAGCCCGAGGCCGAGCCCGAGCCGCTGCCGCTGTCGCAGCGCGAGCTCGAGATCGCCGAGCTCGTCGTCGAGGGGATGACCAACGCCGACATCGCCGAGGAGCTCGGGATCTCGCTGCGCACGGTGACCACCCACATCGCCAACATCTACCGGCGGCTGGACATCCACTCTCGTGCCGCGTTGACCCGCCTGTTCATGGAACGCCGCGGCCGTCGCCGCTAGGGACCCGGCAATGAGCCGACCGCTGCGCGACGCCAACCGTCTGTTTCTGCTGGCGCTCGCGGCCCTGCCGGCGGTGCACTGCAAAGAGGATGAGCCGACGCTGCAAGAGCAGTGCGTCGACGCGCTCACGGCCTACTACGAGTGCTACGGCTACGAGGCGCCGGCCGAGCTCGATGCCTACGTCACCCAGTACTGCGACGAGATCCTCGGGTACGTCGACGAGTACGGCGAAGCGTGCGTCGAGGCGCAGATCGACATCATGGCGTGCCTGTCGCAGCTCG
Organism: uncultured Pseudomonadota bacterium; assembly: GCA_937896535.1. Classification (GTDB taxonomy): domain Bacteria; phylum Myxococcota_A; class Polyangia; order Nannocystales; family Nannocystaceae; genus CALBMM01. Next base: position 64,829 of record CALBMM010000154.1, on the reverse strand, counting down.
GCTGCGCGATGTCCGACGACTTCAGCGCCTGTCGCAGCACGCTCGCCGACGCCCACGAGGCGTGCCCGGAGCTGTTCGGCACCTGTCTGACCACCGTCGAGAGCGGCGGCAACTTCGGCGACGGCACCATGCTGTGCGGCCGGGAAGCCGCCGAGTGCATCGACGGCAACCGGTACAAGGTCGACTGCAACAACGAAACCGGCACCCTGACGTGCACCTGCACGATCAACGACGCCGAGGCCGGCACCTACGCGCCGGTCGAAGACTGCAGCGGCAACTTCACGGCAGAAGCCACCCAGGCGTGCGGCTTCCCCGACAACACGCTCTAGCGTCGGCGGCGGCGTAGCCCGAGCAGGCCCAGCAGCGCCAGCGCGCTCCATCCGGTCGGCGCATCGTCGGTGCTGCGGCAGCCGCAGCCACCGTCGTCGCCCCGTTGCGCGTCGGGCAGCGCCTCACCGTCGCCACCGGTGCCGTCGGCCCCACCGTCGGCCCCGCCACCGCCATCGGCTCCGCCGCCACCGTCACCGTCCGCGCCGCCGCCATCCCCGGTCGGGGGCGAGCACTCGGGCGCGTTGGGCGGACACGAGTCGTTGTCGATGACCCACATGACGCCATCGGAGCCCGCGACGAGGAACGGCTCCGGCGGCAGGTCGGTGCCGAGCGGGACGTCGTCGATGCTGCTCTGCGGCCAGGGCATCGCATCGTCGAGGCTGATCCCCCACGCCGCCGCCACCACGTCGGAGTTGATCCGTCGGCGCGTGCCGGCCTCGATCACCCACAGGGTCGGATCGCCACCGTCGCCGCGCACGATCAGCCGCTCCACCGGCAGGTCCGACCCCACGTCGATGTCCGCGAGTGCAGCGTCGTCGAGCTGCGTCAGATCCCAAAACGGCGACAGGCCCCACTCCGCCAGCACTTCCGGCGAGGAGATCTGCCGACGCACGCCCGGCGGGACCGCAGCCGGCGGGCACGAGAACGAGCCGGGGCTCGACTCGAGCTGGATCGTGTCCATGCCGCCGGTGTCGGCCGCGTACACGTGGACCGCGTGCGGCTGGTTGTCACGCAGGCTCTTGGGGATCGCCACCGTGAACCCGTGCTCGCACGAGCCGAGGGCGTCGCACAGATCCTGGCGGTACTCGTCGGCCGGCAGCGAGATCCCCGTCGCGTTCGGGTCGTCGCTGGGTCCGCCGAAGAACACGTTGACGTCGACCGCGGTGTCCGGCGCATCGGGGTCCTGCGCCCAGCCCCGGATCGACTCGCAGTCCACCGCGTCCACGGGTCCGGCCGGCAGCGACTCACCGCCACCGTCGAGGCCCATGAGCTCGGCGTAGCTCTGCACGAGGGACATGTACGGGCTCACGTACACCATGCCGACGCCGGCGACGTCTTGCCGGATGTTGAAGTGCAGGTGGATCGTCGTGGCCGTCCCGCCGAACTCGTTGGACACGCGGTTGATCCGCTCGCCCTTGGCCATGGCTTGACCCGACGAGATGATGTTGCCGCCGCCGTGCAGGTAGTCGAAGCGCGTGCCGTCGGCCGCGGTCACGTACACCGAGTAGCTGCCGATGTTGGTGATCGTCCCGGCCTCGGCCGAAACGTTCCAGTGCACCATGTCGTCGCAGGTGGCCGGGCGAATGTCCTGGCCCTGGTGGCCCTCGCCGGCCGGACACAGCGGCATGTCCCAGGTCCGCGTCTCACAGTAGTTGTCGCGCCACGGATAGTCGTAGTTGACCGCGTCGCACTGCCCGCCCGCGGGGCCGAGGTAGCCGCCCGGGTTGTAGACCTGCGAGTTGGGATACGCCGGCCCGTCCTCCATCGGAAAGCGCATGCCGGGCGCGAAGACGGTGCCGTCGGTGTAGCCCTCGCCCGAGCCGGGGACGAGGTCGCCGGCGGGCAAGTAGAACTCGCCGCCGGCATGGGCCGGCGCCGCGAGCAGCAGCAGGCCCAGGCTCGCGGCCGCGGAGAAGATGCGGTTGCGCGCGCTCATCGGTCCTGCCCTCCCCCGACGAACACCATCGATTCGGCCAGCGCCATCGCGCGGTCCGGGTCGGCGCACGGTGGCGCCTCGGGATCGTCACACTCGAGCTCGAGGCTGTAGGCGGCCCCGTTTTCGATCCAGCTCAAGGTCCAGATCGACTCGTTGCTGGAGACGAAGCCCCCGACGCCGCGGATCGTCTCCGTGGGATCGGCAGCCTCGATGTGTCCGTGCACCCGCGCCTGCGCGCTGCCCTGGATGGACACCCTCGCCCCGCGCAGCTGCGCAGAGTAGGCGTACCAGGTGTCGCCGACGAACAGCTCGCCCCCCTCGGCGCCTTCGCCCGGCACCAGCACGGGCAGCGGCGCGGCGGCGAGCCGCTCGTGGACGGCGGCGCTCAAGCGCTGTCGCGTCGGCGCATCGATCGCGGCGGCATCGGGCCACGCGATCGTCCGCGCGACCTTCTCGCCACCGATGACCGTGCCCTTGCGCGGCCGAGCGATCGCGTAGTCGGTGGGCGTGTCGGCCCGGCGCGAGGCGACCTCGCTGCCGTCACCGTCGGGCGTGGGCGCGACCGTCCCGTCGTCGCACCCGGAAGCGACCGCGATCGCGCCGACCGCGAGCCAAACAAACCGCCGTGCACTCCGCTTCGCCATCGCGCTCCGCCCCCCCATCTCGGGCTGCAAAGTTACCTTTCGGGGCGTTTGGTTCCTATCCAAAGGCGCACCTACGCCTCGCTACGTATTCCCCCGGTGGCCAGCGTCGGGGTATCGTGGCTGTGATGTCGTACGTGTCGACACGAGTGCTCGTGGTCTTCGCTGCACTCGCCGCCGGGTGCGCACTCGGGGACAGCGGACCCGACGGCGCGATGACGGGACAGGGCTGGACTCCCGGCAACGACGATGGCGGCACCGATGCCACCGACGACAATCCCGCCGACGACCCGGCCGACGACAACGGCGACGCGCCCGACGACGACGGCGCGACCGGGGCCAGCTGTGAGTTCGGCTGCAACGAGCCGCCCGGCGACTGCTACGAGCCGAACGGCACGTGCGACAACGACACATGCGTGTACTCGCCCGTCCTCGCGGGCGAGCCGTGCACCGACGACTGCTCCGGCGGCGGTTTCTGCGACGCGTCCGGCGGCTGCATCTGCGCCTCCGACGACATGGGCGGCGACACCGGCGGCACCGACGGGGGCAACCCCGCGGACTGCATGATGACCTGCACCGCCGGGGCGCACGCGTCCGCGGCGTGCAACGCGATGGGCGATTGCATCGTGACGTGCGAGTCGCCGTGGGAGGACTGCGACGGAGATCCCACCAACGGCTGTGAGGTCCCCGTGGGCGTGCCCCATCAATGCGACGCCGGTGGGCTCAATCCCAACGGATGTTGGACGGCGTACTGCGGGTCCGCGCAGGGAGCGGACATCGTCGACTTCGGCACGTACCACTGCGTCGACTGCCCCACGTGCGAGCAGCCTTCGGCGGGTCAGTGCCATTGGTGCAATCACGACACCGGCACCTGGTTCCCCCAAGAAGCGTGCTCGTGCGGCGCCCAGTACTTGGACGCCGTTTGTAGCCCCTGACCCTCCGTGCGGGCGCGCAAGGCCGGGTTCGGCCGGTGCGGCCCGTCCTGCGCCGGGGCAAGGTAAGATGCGACGATGGGGCTGGAGCCTCAAGCGCCGCGCGGAACGCTGTCAGCCGGGACCGAGATCGGCCGGTACCAGCTGCTGCGACGACTGGCCCGCGGCGGCATGGCGGAGCTGTATCTGGCGCGGGACGGGGCCGGTGAGGGGGCGCTTTGCGTGCTCAAGCTCGTGCTGCCCCACCTCGCCGAGGACCGGCAGTTCGTCGACATGTTCCTGCGCGAAGCCCGGATCGCGGCGGACCTCGAGCACCCCAACATCGCGCACGTCACCGACACCGGCGAGCACGACGGTGAGCCGTTCTTCGTCATGCCGTTCATCCACGGCCGAGACCTCCGGACGATCGTGGACAAGCTCGGTGACACGCCGCTGCCACTGTCGGCCGCGCTGACGATCACCCGCGACCTCGCCGCCGGCCTGCACTACGTGCACGAGCGCACCGACGAGGACGGCAAGCCGCTCGGGCTCGTCCACCGCGACGTCTCGCCCTCGAACGTGATGATCGCCTACGACGGCGACGTCCGGCTCGTCGACTTCGGCATCGCCAAGTCGACCGAGCAGCGCAGCTCGACCCGCACCGGCGTGCTCAAGGGCAAGGTCTCCTACATGTCGCCCGAGCAGTGCCACGGTCACAAGATCGACCGGCGCACCGACGTCTTCAACCTCGGCATCCTGCTGTACGAGATGACCACCGGCCAACGACTGTTCGCCGGCGACAACGACTTTTACGTGATGACCCGCATCGTGCGGGGCATGTACGCCCGACCGAGCGAGGTCTCGACCGACTACCCCGAGGCGCTCGAGGCGATCCTCGAGCGCGCCCTGCAGGTCGATCCCGACGATCGGTATCCCACCACGGAAGCGATGCTGGCCGACATCGAGGCGTTCGCGGCCGAGCGCGGCACCCGACTTTCGAACCTGTCGGTGGCCAAGTTCATGCGCAAGACGTATGGCGAGCAGCCGCCGCCCGAGGCCGGCGATCCGCTCGACGCCTCGCCCACCGAGGTCCGCTTCGCCGAGGACTCCGCGTCGGTCCGTCTACGCCGCGCCTCGTCGGCGCGACGCGGCAATCCTTCGACGACACGCATCGGCTCGATCGAGCGCGAAGACCCCGACCCGACCCACGTGGGCTCGGGCGCGGCCCGGGCCCCGCGGCTGCCCACGCGCACCGGCGCCGAAGACACGCGCATCGGCCCGACGGATGCCGCGACCGTCCCGCGTCGCTCGTCGACCGAGGACACGCGCATCGGCGGCGCCACGGGTGACGACGGACCGCGCCGACGCATCGCCGCCACGCGCATCGGCGCCGCACCGCGCGCGGGCTCGCCCCGGCGCGACGGCACGCGCCCCGGGGGCGCGCCCAGCGTCGTCGTCGCCGCGGCGAGCACGGCCTCGGTGCACGACCTCGACCTCGGCCTCGACGTCGAAGCGCTCGCGGCGGACTTTCAAGAGGACGAAGACCCCACGCAGAGCGCGGTCGTCGAGCTCGAGTCCGAGGCGATCGAAGATTTCGACGACGAGACCCGCATCGCCCTGCGCGACGCCGACGTCGTCTCCGAGGACGACCCCACCGAGTCGCTCGAAGACGACGAGGACCCCACGATCGCGCTCGACGGCACCGCGCTCGCACGCGTGCTCGCGGCCGACGGGCTCACGGAAGTCCTGCACGGCCCCGCGCCGCTCGAGCGCAGCGACCCCACCGAGCCGCTGTCGGTGCCACCGGTCGAGCACCCCAGCGGTCGCCACTATGCCGTCGCCCCGGTGCATCCCGCGGCGGCGACCCGGATGCCACCGCGGCCGCTGGCGCTCACGTCGCAGCCCTACCCGATCACGGCGGCCCCGATCGCGGCGCCCACCACGATGATGACGGGCAGCCACTCCGGCGTCGTCGTACGTCCCGGTCACGGGTCCGCGGTGCGCTGGGTCGTCGTGGCGATCGTCGCGCTCGGACTCGGGACGGTCACGGCCGCGTGGCTGAGCGCCGACGACGAAGCCACCCACGCGCCGACGCCCCCCGCGGTACGCGACGAATCGAGGCCCGCGACGCCCGCGCCCGAGCCGCCGCGCGAGGTCGACGATGGCTCGGCGTCGCCGTCGCCGCCGGTGGCCGACGAGGACACCGTCGTCATCGAGCCTCCGCCCGACGACGAAACGGCCGCCCTGGCACCACCGGTTCCCGCGCCGCCGCAGACGGACCCGGCCGCGCCGGTCGACCCGCCGGGCAGTCGCAAGAAGCGACCCAAGAAGCGGCGCACCAAGAAGAAGAAGAGCGCCAAGCAGGCGCTCGACGGGATGTACCCCTCGGGCTGACCACGCGTCGACGACGGGCCTGCTAGGGTCGCCGCGCATGGCCGAGGATGCACCGCAGACCTTCTTCGGGACCGACGCGATCGCCCGTGCGATCGCGACGCTGTCCGGCGTGCCGACCCGTCCGCTCGTCCTGTGCGGGCCCAGTCGCCGCCACGTCGAGTCGGTGCTCGCCGCCCTCGGCGACGTCGACGTCCGCGTCTTCGACGAGGCACGCGTCCACGTGCCGCGGGCGACGGTCGACGCGGCGATGGAGGTGGTCGGCGCGCACGCGCCCGACGTGCTCGTCTCCGTCGGCGGGGGCTCGGCGACGGGGCTGGCCAAGGCGCTGCGCCTGACGCTCGACGTGCCGTTCATCGCCGTGCCGACCACCTACAGTGGCTCCGAGATGACGCGGATCTACGGGATCACCGAGGCCGCGAACAAGACCACCGGCCGAGAGCTCCGCGTCCGTCCCGACGCCGTCGCGTACGACCCCCGTCTGACCTCGTCGATGCCGCGCGGCCTGACGGTCCAGAGCCTGCTCAACGCCCTCGCCCACCCGATGAGCGCCCTGTCGACGGGCGCGCTGTCGCCCGACGATCGCGACCACGCGCTGCGCACGTTCGGTGCGCTCGCGGGGGTGGTCTGCCGACTCGCCGAGCGCCCCACCTCGGTCGCGGCCCGCGAAGACGCGGCACGCTGGGCGTCGGCGGCTGCGGCGATTCTCGACAGGTGCCCGCTCGGCGTCCATCACTCCGTCGCGCATCGCCTCGGTGGCCGCTTCGACCTCCCGCACGCGGCCTTGCACGCGATCCTGCTGCCGCACTCGCTCGCGACGCTGCGCGACACGGACGGTCCGCTCTTCGACGCGCTGATGCAGGCCTGCACGGAGGCCGATCCTCCCGCGGCGCTGATGGACGCGCTGCGGCTGGTCGGCGCGCCCACCTCCCTGAGCGCGCTCGAGGTCGACGGCGACGCGATCGCCGACGCCCTCGGCGACGACCTCGCGAGCACCCGCACGTGGGTCGACGCCGCGTTCGACGGCCGACGACCGAGCCGCCACGTCGCGCGGGTGCGCTGGGACCACGGCGCGCCGCTCTCGGTCTTCGGTGATCCCGGATCCGCCACCGACGTGGTGCTCGCGATCCACGGACGCGGCGCGACGGCGGACGCGATCGTGCAGCGAGCTCGCGAGACGATCGGCGACGTGCCCCACGTGGCGATCGTGGCCCCGCACGCCCCCGGCAACGCGTGGTACCGCGCCAGCTACCGCGTCGCCCGTACCGAGGACGCCGCCGCGCTCGACGCCGCGGTCCAGACGGTGGCACACGCCCGCGCCTGGGTCGACGCGCACGCCCCGGCCGGCGCCCGGGTGCACGTGTTCGGGTTCTCGCAAGGCGCGTGCGTGGCCCTCGAGTACGCCGCGCAGGCCCGGGGTCTGGCCAGCGTGATCGCGTGGGCCGGCGCCCGCCCCCGACCGCTGCCGCGAGCCCCGCTCGGCGACGCACTCGCCGGCGTGCCCGTGTGCCTCGGGGCCGCGGTCGACGATCGCTGGCTCGACGCCCCCGACCTCGACGCCGACGCGCAGGCGCTCACCGACGCGGGCGCCGACGTCTCCCGGCTGATGACACCGGGGGACGTACACCAGATCGCCGCGCTGCATCGCCTGCACGGCCACGCCGTGATCACCGGCCGAGACCCCCGTGCCGGCTCCGCCGGCTTCGGCAACGCGCACGCCGGCCAAGCGCTGCCGGGGTCGCTGCCGATCGCCCAAAACAGCCCGCGCCGGCCCCCCTACGGCCTGTACGCGGAGCAGATCAACGGCACGGGCTTCGTCGCCGCCCGGGGCGAGAACCGCCGCACCTGGATGTACCGACTGCGCCCCTCGGCGAGCCACCCACCGTTTTCGCCGCTGCCCCACCCCACGTTCACGGACGACTACCACACCCAGCGACCGGCGATCGATCTCGTGGGGCACGCCCCGCTGCCGCTGCCGCGCACCGGGACCGACTTCGTCGACGGCCTGCACACCTACGGCGGTCAGGGATCGCCGAGCCTGCGCCGTGGCTTCGCGATCCATTTGTACGTCGCCAACCGCAGCATGGACGACCGCGCCTTCTACGACGCCGACGGCGACCTGCTGATCGTGCCGCAGCACGGCCGGCTCACGTTGCAGACCGAGCTCGGTCCCCTCGACGTCGCGCCCGGTCGGATCGCGATCGTGCCGCGAGGGATCCGGTTCTCGGTGCTGCTGCAGGACGAGAGCGCGCGCGGCTGGGTCGGTGAGGTCTTCGGACGTCACTTCGAGCTGCCCGACCGCGGCGCGATCGGGGCCAACGGTCTCGCCGACGAGCGTCACTTCGTCGCCCCGACCCCGTTCTTCGAGGACCGTCTGAGCCCGGGCTACCGACTGTGCGCCAAGTCGGGCGGACGGCTGTACGAGACGCTGCAGTCACGCAGCCCGTACGACGTCGTGGCCTGGCACGGCAACTACACGCCGTACGCCTACGACCTGTCCCGCTTCGCCCCGGTCTCCTACGTCGCCTTCGACCACGTCGACCCGAGCGCGTACCTCGTGGTCACGTCGCCGCTCGACGAGCGCGGCGCCGACTCGCTCGACTTCGTCGTGTTTCCGGCGCGGTGGGATCCCACCGCCCACACGTTTCGCCCGCCGTACTTTCACCGCAACGCCGTCACCGAGTTCAACGGCGTGATCCGCCAGCCCGCTCGGGCGGCCGGCCCTTTCGTGCCCGGGACCAGCTTCCTGACCCCGATCATGACCGCCCACGGCGTGCGCGCACGTGCGGCCGAGCGCGCGTGGTCGCTCGACGATGCGACCGCCGATCGTCCGGAGCGAGTGTCCGCCAACGCACTGTGGTTTCAGTTCGAGTCCGCGCTGCCACTGTCGCTCTCGAGCTGGGCACAGACCGCGCACACGCGGATCTCCGACTGGTCGGACGTGTGGGGACGCTACCCGTCGCACTACGACCCCGAAGGCGCCGACTGACCGCGCGCGGGCCCGAGCCCTCGACGACACACCCGCAGTAGTGGATGCTACGTGGGATGGTGGGGCATGCCCTGACGGCGACGCTCTGGCTCGGCACGGCCACCGCCGCGCCCACCGAGCCGCCGTCGGTCGAGACGGCGGAGCAGGCATTCGTGGCCGGTGACTATGCGCGTGCATCCGCCGGCTTCGCCGAGGCCTACGCGACCGAGCCCAATCCACGCTACCTGTACGCGCAGGCCCAATCCGAACGTCTCGCCGGCAACTGCCCGCTGGCCCTGCAGCTGTACGACGAGTTCCTCGCCCAGGATCCGCCCGCGAAGGCGGCCGAGGACGCCCGAGCCAATCGCGCGCGCTGTACGACTGCCGCCCCGCCGCCACCGCCGACGACGAGCGACGCCGGGGGCGCGACGACCCCGGAGCCCGAAGGACCGGCCGACGGTGATCGTCCGCCGTCGTCGACGCGTCCCTGGTACCGAGATCCCTGGGGCGGCGCGCTCGCGGGCTCGGGCATGTTCGTCGGCGGCCTCGGAATCGGCCTCATCATCAACGCGGTCAACCTCGACGAGGACGCCGCGAGTGCGCCGAACGAAGGCGCGTACGAGACGACCCGCGAGGACGCCAAGGTCCGCCATCGCGTGGGCATCGGCGTCACGGCGGCCGGCGCCGCGTTGCTGGTCGGCGGCATCGTGCGCTGGACGATCGTCGGCGTGCGGTACAACCGGTCCCGCACGGTGAGCCTGGCCCCCGCGCCGGGCGGTCTGGTCCTGCGCGGCCGCTTCTGAGCATGCGTGGTCCCGCGGGCCACATCCTCAGTAGGTGCAGTAGTTCGGGCAGTCGACCACGTCCACGAACACGCCGTCGCAGCCGCCGGCATCCGGGGGCGCGCAGCGATTGGCTCCCGGCGCGACCGTCCGGCAGATCTGACTCCCCGGACAGTCGCCGTTGGCGTCGCACGTGCACCGCCCCGTCTCGTTCGCCGGCGCCGGCGAGCACTCGTTGGTCGCCGCGACGGTCTCGCAGCTCTTGCCGCCGTTGCACGCGTACCCGCAGCCACCGCAGTGGAGGGGGTCGGACGAGACGTCCACGCACGTCCCCACGCAACAACGATCGGCCGCGTTCGCCCCACACGAGGTCCCATCGGGGTGCGGCGTCGTCACGCACGTCCCGCCCTCGCACGCGGCGACCTGGCACGGGTTGTCGTTGGGACACACGGCCCCGGGCACGCACGCGCCGGTCTCGTCACACGCGTCCCCGACCGTGCATCCGTCGCCGTCCTCGCACGGCGAACCCGCGGCCGCGGGCTCGTACACGCACGCGCCGTCGTTCGGATCGCACGTCCCCGTCGCGGCGTAGCACGTCGACGGGGGCTGGTTGCAGACCACGGGCGTCTGCGCGACGCACTGGCCCGCCCCATCGCAGACCGAGGTCCCCGAGCACGGATCGTCGTCGTCGCACGGTGTCCCGACGACCGCCGGCGGATACGTACACGTCTGGGTCGCGTCGTCGCACGCCCCCGCCGCGGACGAGCACGGCCCGGGCGGCGTGTCGCAGCCGTCGCTGCACACGTCGGGCCCGCCACTGTCCTGGGATTCGCCGTCGGTCGGCGCGTCGTCGGTCTCGATGCCTTCGGTGCTCGCGGCATCGGGCACGCACTCGTCGGCCACGCCGGGATCGGCGTAGGGCGAGAACGCGAACCCCGAAGGGCACATCGCCGCCGGATAGGCACACCATCCGTTGAGGCAACGTCCGCTCGCGTCGGCGTTGTGGCACTGGGCATCGTGCTCGCACGCGTACGTGTCCGCGCGCAGGCATCCCGCGAGGGCGACCCCCGCGATCGCCGTCCCCCATGCGGCCCGTACGTGTCCCCACGACACGCCCCCATGATAACCGTTGCGCACGCCTCGGTGGTCGGCGCCGTCGGGGCTCACGGCCACGCAACCGGCGGCTCGGCCTCGCGTCGCGGGATCTGCTCGAGCAGGATCGGCGGCTCGGCATACAGCGTGGTCATCGCGATGTCGGATCCGAACGCGTGGCACACGATGCAGTTGCCGCCATCGGAGGGCCACGGCGGCATCAGCTCCATCTTCCCCGCGTACGCGTCGGACTTGCGCAGCCGCTCGGCCGCGACGAATGCGATCTGCTCCTTGGCCCGCGTGTACGGCTCGCGGATCGTCGTCAGCTCCTCGTAGATCGGCGCCGCATCTTCGACCCGGCCCAGCGTCAGGTAGCCCTCGGCGAGCTCGAACATGAAGTTCTCGCGGGTGTTGGGGCAGTGCTGCGGATGGCGAGCCCCGGCCCGCATCTCGTACCAGCGCGCGCGCAGCACCTCGAAGTGCCGCACCGCCGTCTGCACCCGCACCTTCTTGTCGAACGGCACGTTACCCGCGAAAAAGAACGCGAAGTTGCCGGCGAGCGCGTGCAGCTCGACGTCGTCGGGCTCGCGCTCGGTGCGAGCCTGCAGCGCGGCCTCGAGCTCCTTGATCTGCGACAGCGCGCCCAGCAGGTTGCCGCGGTTGCGCGCGGCGAGGATCGACCCGAGCCGCGAGAACGCCCATGCCGTGAACTGGCCGGTCGACATCTCGTCGACCGGCGTGTCGCCCAAGTGCGCCGCGTAGACGCGGACCTGCCAGTCCGCCTTGTCGCGATTGCCCGCCACGGCGCGCAGATTGTAGAAGCGGCCGAGCGAGCGAGTGACCAGCGCGTCGGTCGGGTCGAGCTCGAACGCCGCCTCGAGATCGGCCTCGGCGCGGGCCTGAAACCGTAGGATTCCCGCGAGCGTCAGTCGCATGTGGGCCAGTCCCGATTCCTTGCGCGCGTCGACGTCGTCGGGGTCGGCCTCGACCGCCGCCACGAGCTCGGCGAGCGCTTCGGCCTGCGCCGGGGTCAGATCCGGATCGTGGTGATCGGGGGGCGCGAGCGTCGCCGTCGACGCGGGTGTGCATCCCACGAGCACCACGAAGGCGGCGACCCGACCGAGCCGGCGGCAGAGCGTCACTGCACGCAGTATAGGCACCGCTGCGGGCGTGTGCCCTGACGCCTCCGGCGCCGACCGCTATGCTCCGCCCGACCGGTTCCTCGTGCTCGCCCTCGCCACCGCCACGTATGCGTTCAACTGCGGCATGGGCCTGATGGCGCAGCTGCGCGGGCGCAAGTACGGCATCTGGCACCACGTCGCCTACGCGCTCGTGGTGGTCTCGGCGCTCGCCGCCGTCGTGTGGGCGTACCACCCCGCGCTGTGGCTGACCGTCGGCGCGCTCGCGATCTTCCCGAAGGCTCGCCCCCGCACCTGGCCCCATCCCACTCTCGCTGCCGTCGGCGCGATCGGCTACGCCGTCGCGTGGGCGTCCCCGTGACCCCACGACCCCACGACATCGATCCCATGGAACTTGCAGACGCGATCCTCCGACGCCGTACGACCAACGGCCACTTCCGCCCGGACCCGGTCAGCCTCGAGCACCAGCACCGCCTGGTCGAAGCGGCCTCGCGCGCGCCGAGCCACTTCAACAGCCAGCCGTGGCGGTTCGTGCTGATCACCGACGACACCGTGCGGGAGGCGATTGCGAAGATCGCCGGCCGGACGATGAAGGACCTCATGGCGGGCGGCAAGTTCTTCACCCGCTACCGTCGCTACTTCCGCTTCTCCGAGCAGGAGATGGCCGAGCGCCGCGACGGCATCTTCATCGACCACCTGCCCACGGCGCTGCGCCCGTTCATCAAGCACGTGTTCTCCAACACCGGGCAGAAGGTGGTCAACACGCTGCGGGTGCCCTCGTCGCTGGGCAAGGACAACGCCAAGCTCGTCTCCGGCAGCCCACTGTTGCTGGCGGCGATGCTGACCAAGGAGGAGTATCTGCCCGGCGAGCTGTCGGGGTTTTACAGCCTGCTCGGGCTCGGCATGGCGATCGAGAACATCTGGCTGACGACCGTCGACCTCGGCATGGGGATCCAGTTCATCTCCACGCCGATGGAGTTTCCCGACGCGTGGGCCGAGATCAAGGCACTGCTGAAGGTGCCCGACGACCTCGAGCTCATCGCGATGTATCGGCTGGGCTACCTGCCCGAAGACGCCAAGCGCCCCTCCATCGACTGGAAGAGCTCGCACCGCAAGCGGCTGTCGCAGTACGTGTTCCGCGACACGTGCGCGAAGACCGAGCCCGACGAAGGCGACGGCAACCGTCCGTGACCCCGCCCGTCCGCATCGCGGGGCTGGCCACGGCCACGCCCCCCCACGAGCTGCCGCAATCGCAGGTGCGCCAGTTCGCCCACGGGTTGTTCGCCGACGACTTTCCGCAGCTCGATCGACTGCTGCGCGTGTTCGACAACGCCGGCATCGCCTCGCGCCAGCTCGCCCGCGAGCTGGCCTGGTTTCGCCAGCCGCACTCGTTTCCGGAAAAGAACGAGGTCTGGCGCGACGCGTCGCTGCAGCTTTCGTGCGACGCCGCGCGCCGAGCCCTCGCCGACGCCGACCTCGCCCCCGCCGACATCGGTGCCCTGGTGTTCGTCTCCAGCACGGGCATCGCGACGCCCAGTCTCGACGGCGCCCTCGTACAGCGCCTGGACCTTCCCCGCGACGTCGCCCGCACGCCCGTGTGGGGCCTGGGCTGCGCGGGCGGGGCGGCCGGCCTGTCCCGCGCCGCCGCCCTCGGTCGCGGGCTGCAGACGCCGGTCCTGCTGATCGCCGCCGAGATCTGCAGCGCCACCTTCGTCCACGAGGACCGCAGCAAGTCCAACCTCGTCGCCACCGCGCTGTTCGGCGACGGGGCGGCCGCGGCGGTGCTCGTCCCCGAGCCCGGCGGCCTGCAGATCCTGGCCGACCACCGGCGACTCATCGACGACAGCGAAGACGTGATGGGCTGGGACCTGCGACCGGCCGGGCTCGCGGTCCGGTTCGCGCGATCGATCCCGTCGATCGTCACCGAGGTCGTCGTCGACTTCGTCGCCGAGACCACACGCAAGGTCGGCGCGACCCGGGCCGACGTCGACTGGTGGGCCCTGCATCCGGGCGGTGCGAAGGTACTCGACGCGTACGCCCGCGCGCTGCAGCTGACCGACGCCGATCTCGCCCCCGCCCGCGACGTGCTGCGCGACCACGGCAACATGTCCAGCCCGACCGCCCTGTTCGTCCTGCATCGGCTGCGACAGGCCGGCCTCGCGCCGGGCTCGACCGGGCTGCTGGTCGGCCTCGGTCCGGGGTTTTGCGCCGAGTCGGTGCTGCTGCGCCAGGAAGCGCCCTGATGCCGACCGCGACGGCGGTGTTCGTCGGTCTGGTCGTGGCGCTGCTGGTGCAGCGCGTGGTCGAGCTGCGGATCGCCAAGCGCAACGAGGCCTGGGCCCGCTCGCAGGGCGCCCGCGAGTACGGCGCCCGTCACTACCCGCTGTTCTTCGTGCTGCACGGAGGTTGGGGCGCAGCGTGGATCGTCGAGGGCTGGCTGCGCGGGCCCTCGCTGGTGCCGGGTTGGTGGGCGTGGCTGACCCTGTTCGTCCTCGCCCAGGGCCTGCGCTACTGGGCGATCACCACGCTGGGCCGCCGCTGGAACACCCGCATCCTCGTGCTGCCGCACTCCACTCCGATCCGCACCGGCCCCTACCGGTTCCTCTCGCACCCCAACTACCTCGCGGTGATCGTCGAGCTGTGGGTCGTGCCGGCGATCGTGGGCGCCTGGATCACCGCGGCCGTGGCCAGCGTGCTCAATCTGTTGCTGCTGCTGGCGGTGCGAATCCCGGCCGAGGAACGAGCCCTACGCGCGGCCGCGCCGCAGCAAGGTGACCGCCGCGAGCCGTCGTCGCCGAGCGCCGAGCGGCGCGCGGGCAGGTGACCGACGACGCCCGCCGAGACTCTTCCGTGCTAGCGTCGCGCGATTGGTGGAGGACTTCGTGCTGTTGGACGCTTGGGCGCGTGGCGACCGCGCGGCCGGTGACGAGCTCTTCGAGCGCTACTTCGATCCTCTCTATCGGTTCTTTGCGGCGAAGGTCGGCGATGCGATCGAGGATCTCGTGCAGGAAACGTTCGCGGCATGCGTGGCGGGTCACAGTCGGATCCGTCGCGAGAGTACGTTCCGTGCGTTCCTGTTCGGAACGGCACGCAATCTTCTGTTCGCTCACTATCGTCGGCGCCGACGCGATGCCGTCGAGGCGATCGGAGAGCGGAGCATGGCCGATCTCGACCCGTCCGCGAGCGCTCACCTCGTGCGTCGCGCCGAGGAGCGCCTGATCCTCGAGGCGTTGCGCAACTTGAGTCTCGACCACCAGATCGCGCTCGAGCTGTATGAGTGGGAGGAGCTGACCGGCTCGGAGGTCGCATCGACCCTCGGGATCTCGGAGGCTGCGTTCCGGAGCCGGCTGCATCGTGCGCGCCTGGAGCTTCGACGCGAAGTCGAGCGGTTGGGCGAGTCCCCGCAGGTGCTGCGCTCGACCCTCGCCGACCTCGATGGGTGGGCCCGAAACCTCCGGGCGCAGCTGGGCCGCTGACGACTCACTCGTGCGCGCGCACCCAGGCCTCGGCGGCTTCGCGGTCCTCCGAAAAGCCCGGCCCGGCTGCCGTGAAGACCTCGGCAGCTTCGCGGCCAGCGGCGAGCGCGTCGAGGCGCGACACGCCGAGCTCCCATTGCGCGCGCGCCACCTGCAGGCTCGCGGAGGCGCGCAATGCCGCGCTGACACCGGCCTTGCGCCGGATTTCGACGACATGCTGCGCGAGCTCGAGCGCTTCGGCCGGTCGGCCGCCGTCGAGCATGAGGTCGGCGAGCCCGGACAGGGCGAACGCGGTGGTCGGGTGGTCGGGGCCCAGGGCGGTCGTCCATATCTGGAGCGCGCGCCGATGCAGCGCCTCGGCCTCGTCCCGGTCGCCCTTCTCGCGCTTTGCCACCGCCAGACTCTGCGCTGCGTGGCCGACACGAGGATGAACCGGGTCGACCGCATCGGCGATCGCGAGCGCGCGCTCGAGCCCCTCGATCGCACCGTCGTAGTCGTGGATCGCCAGCTGGGCGTTGGACAGATTGTGCAGGCTCTGCCCCACCGCCGGGTGGTCGGGCCCGAACACCTGCTCACGCACCGCGAGTGCGCGGCGTAGGGGGACCAGCGCGCCGTGGGCGTCCCCCGCGTCCACCATCGCGAGCCCGAGGTTGCCGGCCACGCTCGCGACGCGGGGATGGTCGGGGCCGAGGGCGCGCTCGACGACGTGGAGGGCTTCGCGTTGCAGCTCGCACGCACGCGTGGAATCGCCCAGGTACGCGTAGGCCGAACCGAGCATCGTCAGCGACTCCCCGATGTCCGCATGACCGGGTCGCAGGACGCGTCGTCGGATGGCGAGGGATCGCTCGAGGACCTCGAGCGCCGCTTCTCGGTCGCCGAGGTCGATCAAGACGGCGCCGAGGTTGAACATCGCACCGGCGACCTGTGGGTGCTCGACGCCGAATGCGGCCTCCGACAGCGCCACCGAGCGCTCCAGAAGGCGACGAGCCTCGTCGAACTCCCCCTTTCGTTGATGGGCCGTCGCGAGATGGTTGAGCGTGACCGCCACGTGCGGATGGCCGGGTCCGAGGGCCGCCTCGCGGATCGAGAGGGCGCGCTGGTGGAGTGCGATGGCGTCGTCGGGCGCAGCCTGGGCGACGCGCACGACCCCGAGCAGGTCCACCGCGCGGGCCACCGCGGGATGGTCGGGCCCGAAGGCCGCCTCGCGGATCGTCAGCGCGGCCTCGAGCTCGCGGGCGGCTTCGCCGAGCTCGCCACCCGCGTAGCGGATCAAGCCGAGGTCGATACGCCGACCGGCTTCGCGGATCCCGTCCGGGTCGGGAAGACCGGCCGCCGCCAGCTCGCCGAGCCTGGACCACCGCACGCCGTCGGCGACACGCATTTCGCTGAACCCGACCGTGTACGCGAGCGAGCCGGCCACCTCGCTCGCGAGCTCCGCGGCGCCGGCACGACTGGCGTCGAAGAACGCCGCCTCGAGCTCGATCTCCGCCGCGGCGAAGTCTCCGTCGCCGTCGAGCGTGCTGCCGACCACAGCACGGGCGGCCGCGGTCAGTGGCGCCCACGCGAGGTCTTCGGCCTCCGCGAGCCCCACCCGCGCCAGCTGTCGCGCGGGTGCGTACCGGCCCAGGCGGGAGAGGGCCCGGGCTCGCCAGAGCTTGCCGCGCACGCGCGCGATCCGGTCGCGGTGCTCCTGTGGCGGCGTCGGCGTCCGGGCGAGCAGGGCGGGGTCGGTGCAGCTTCGGGGACTGCTCAAGCCGGACGCCGCTTCGAATGCACGCTCGACGCCGTGGGGCTCGGCCCGCGACAGCTCGGCGACCAGTCCCGCCAGCTCTTCCCGGCGATCGTCGAGACACCACAGGGCGCGTCGCTCCGTCTCCTCGTCGAGTTGACGCGTGACGCGAGCGGCGAGACACACGTGCTCACGCGCGTCCCGCCAGGCGCTGGCGTGCTCGGACAGTGGCACGACGACGCGGTCCGCCATGGTCGTTGCATACGCGGGCCCGGCGCTGGCCAACGCGGCCTGCAGCTCGTCGCGGGTCGTGTCGTCGAAGGCGGTCTCGATTCCCTCGGACGCGATGCGCTCGCAGCGAGCGCGGGCGCGATGTTCGAGGACGCGAGGCGTCGCGAACCCACCCGCGCCGAGCAAGATCGCGCTCGTGCCCAGGATCAGCCAACGCCGACGTCGCGCGGGGTCCCGGTCGAGTGCGGCGAGCAGCGCCTGCATCGACGCGTGCCGATCCTGCGGCTGTCGGGCGAGGCCCTGCACCACGACCTCGTGGAGCCACTGCGGGATCTTGGCTCCCGCGGGAGGGTCGGCACGCTTGCCTGCCGTCACCGAGGCCGCGAGTGTGGTCACCGATCGGGCATCGAACGGATGCTGTCGGTACAGACCCTCGTAGAGTGCGACGCAGAACGCGAACTGGTCGGTGCGCGCGTCGACCGCTTCGCCGAGAAACTGCTCGGGCGCCATGAAGGCGGGCGTGCCCACGAGGCTTCCGGTGCGGGTCAGGCTCGGGTCGCCATCGGCGGGGTCGACCGTGGTCGACTCCTTGCCGAGACTGCCGGGTCGGGCGAGGCCGAAGTCGGCCACCTTCACGGAGCCGTCGTCGCCCAACAGGACGTTGTCGGGTTTGAAGTCGCGGTGCACGATCCCCGCGCCGTGGGCGGCCGCGAGGCCCTCGCCCGCGCGCCGATACAAGTCGAGCACCTGCGGCCACACGGGCTCGTGCCGCTCGAGCCACGCGCGCAGCGTCGACCCGGCGACGAGCTCCATGGCGATGAAGACGTCGTCGTCGTGGGTCCCGACCTCGTAGATCTGGACGATCCTCGGATGCGATAGCTTCGCCATCATCTGCGCCTCTCGGCGCATTCGATCGCGATGCTCGGGCAGTCCCTCGCGCACGACCTTGATCGCCACGCGCCGATCGAGCTCCTCGTCCTGGGCGGCGTACACCACCCCCATCGCGCCGCCGCCGATCCGGCGCAGCACCGCGAACCGGCCGATCCGCGGCACCCCATCCGGTCCATCGCCGAACAGTCGTTGCCGGACCGCGGCACGAACCCGGGCGCGGTCACCGACACGGTGCGCGGGTCGAGGCGTCCCGAGGACCCCTCCCTCGTCGTCGGACCCCAGGGGGTCGTCGCGGTCGGCGTCGTCGGCGGTTACACGAGTCATGGCCGAAGCCCGACCCAGCCATCCTCGCACGAGTGCGCGTCGGCGGCGACGGGTCGGGGCCTCGTCGGGACGCGTTCGAGATCGCACGTCGACCCAAGTGTCGGCACTGGTCCGACCCATTCCGGTCGACAGCGGGATTTTTTTCTCCGCCGGCGTCGAATGGGTTCCGCCTCCGGAGACACGTAGGGTCGATGGCCAAGAAACGAGCCTTGATCACCCTGTTCGTCCTCGCCAGCGCCTGCCCGGGTACGGACGAGAACCCGGCGGACGGCACCGGTGACACCACGGAATCGGCGACGGGCGGACCCGGCACGGGCGAACCTCCGACCTCGGGGCCCTCCACATCGGCGTCCACCGACCCCACGGGCGGTGACACCACCATGGCGGCACAGACGGACACGGCCGGCGCCACGGCGTCGGACGGGATCGACACCGGCGACTCCACGGACGCGACCGGCTCCAGTGGCACGTGGGAGTCCAGCGGCACCGAGACCGGTGACTCGGGGGCGGCGTCGTCCGACAGCGGCTCGGAGTCCGGCGACACGGGCGGCAACGCGACCTACCCCTACCCGTTTTGTGGCGACGGATCGTGCCCGATCCCGCCCAACTGGTGCTCGCCGCCACCGTTCGCCTACTGTCAGCCACCGTGCGCGGTCGATGACGACTGCCCCTCGGCCGAATCCGGCGATGCCCCGGCGATCTGCGTGTTCGGGTATTGCCAGCTCGACTGCTCCGCGGGGCAGAACTGCCCGATGGGCATGACCTGCTCGGATCCCGTGTGCGGCTACGTCTGAGGCGTCGCCCGGCCCCGCGCTACGACGCGCCGCGGCGGTGCCGCAGCAAGGTGACCAGCGCCGGCAGTAGCCACAGATCGCCGACCATCGCGGTCCCGATCACGAGCGCGCCGAGCAGCCCCAGCGTCCGCAGCGGGGGAAACGACGACAGCATGTTCAGCGCCAGGCCGGCGCCGAGCACCACCGAGGTCACGACGACGGCGCGACCGGTCGAGTGCAGCGCCTCCACGAGCGCCGGCACGTCGCCGCCGTGTTCGCGGGCGCGCAGCAAGATGTGGATCGTGTCGTCGACCGCGAGGCCCACGCCCACCGTCACCACCACCACCGAGAGCGGATCGAGTGGGGCGCCGCCGAGGGCGACGATGCCCAGGCCGATCGCCAGCGGCCAGGCGTTGGCGACGAGGCCGGCGAGCGCCCACGTCACGCTGCGCAGCAGGCCGGCGAGCACGACCGTGATCACCACGAGCATCGTCACCAGACCCGCCCGCAGGTCGGCGGTGATCCGATTGACGCCGGCGTACGCGAGCTTGGCCGTGCCGGTCAGCTGGTACGTCACGGCATCGGACTGCGGCAGCTGGGCCCGTACCTGATCGGCGAACGCGGCGAAGGCCCGACCTCCGGCGTCCGCCACGAAGATCCGCACTCGCCCCTGCCCTCGCTCGGGTTGCCACGTCGGCGCGGGCCAGATCCCCTCGGACCGAGCGGTCGACGCCCCCGCGCCCGAGGTCGGCGTCACCGGCACCGACTCGGGGCCGAGGGTCGCGCGCACCTGTGGCTGCGCGGCGGCCCAGCGCTGGATCTCCACCAGTCGCGCATGCACCACCGCCGGATCGAACGCGGCCGGATCCCCCACCGCCTCGACCTCGAGCGTGAGGCTGCCCGTCAGCGCCGTGTCGAGGGTGGCGGTCGCTCGGGCCACCGGGTGCTCGGGCGACAGCAGGTCCGACAGACGATTGTCGACGTCCGCGCGCGCGGCCACGGTTGCAGTGGCGGCCGCCAGCCCGAGCCCCACCCCGGTCACGAGCCACGGACGGCGGATCCCGAGCGTGACGATCGCCCAGCGTCGGTGCGAGCGCCGTCGCGGCGGTGCGACGGGCAACGTCAGCGCGAGCGGCATCACGATCGCGACGCTCGCCCACGCGATCGCGACCCCCAACGCGCCCCACAATCCGAACGATCGCAGGATCGGCATCGGCGAGATCGCCAGCGACGCCAGACCGGCCGCCGTCGTCGCGCTCGTCCATGCGCACGCGCGGCCGATCGACCGCGACACCCTCGCCAGCGTGGTCGCCCGCTCGGCCGGCGAGTCGCCGTGGGCCCCGGCCAGCAGCGCCTCGTCGAACCGATGCACCCAGTGCACCGCGTCCGCCACGGCGATGACCGGCAGCAGGGTCAGCAGCGCCTGGTTGAGCAGCCCGATCGGCTCCCCGAGCAGGCGCATGAGCGCGACCAGGACGACGACGGGAATGGCCGAGGCCACCAGCGGCGCCACCACGGCATGCCAGCGGCGAAACGCGATCCACAGCCCGAGCGCCATCAAGCCGTACACGAGCGGCTGCAGCGTCAGCTGGTCGGCGATCGCCAGCTGCACGAAGGCCGCCCGGATCGCGGGCACGCCGGCCAGCTCCACCTGCAGCGTCGCGTCGTCCTCGCGCGCGATCGCGGTGCGGACCCGGTCGACCACGTCGGCCGTCGCGAGCGCGTCGTCGCTGCTGGCCTGCAGGCCGATCACCAGGACCGTCTGCCGGTGATCTTCGGAGACTGTCCCTGCCGCCACGAGCCGGTCGACGATCAGCTCTCGCGGCGCGAGCCCGCTCTCTACGTCGGCGAGATCGACCGGCAACGTCGCGACGCTCCACGTCGACGCCACACCGCGCACCTCGTCCACCCGGTCCTGCAGCGATCGCAGTCGCTGCACACGTGACGGATCGGTGATCGCCCCCGAGGCCGAGGGCGCGAGCGAGACCACCGCGACCAGCCAGTCGTCGTCGGGTCCCCAGCGCTGCGTGAACGCGCGCAGCCGCGTCGCCTCGGGTCCGTCCGCGGCGAAGAACGCCCGCGAGGACATGTCGATGCGCACCCCGGCTGCGGCGATCGCCGCGAGCACGACGAGCAAGAGCAGGCCGACGACGCGCACGGCGACCGGCAGTCTACTCATGGGACCTCAGCGTCAGCCCCCGTCCCCACCGACCGCGAGGGCGCCAGGTCGTCACCCCGGCGCCATGGCGGCGCAGCAGGATCGCACCCGTGACGATGAGCGCGGTGCTGATCGCGAGGATCGGCGCCCCGATGCCGTAGCGGAGGTTGGCCAGCCGCGGCACTTCGTTGTCGATGTAGTCCTTCTGGCGCCCCGTCGGCGGATCCTCGGCGATCGCCCGCGCGCGCCGGTCGAGCGTCGCGCCGTCGACGATCACGGCGATCGAGCCCGCAAACAAGGCCGAGCCCGCGACGAGCAGCCCCACGCCCGCCCGTCGTCGCCGCAGCGTGCGGGCCGAGATCGGTGCGGGCACCACCGTGGGCGGCGGCGCGGCCGTCGGTTCCTCGGGATCCGGATCCGGATCCCGATCGGACGCACGCGGATCCTCGGACGACGGCGCCGGATCGGGCGCGACCACTCTCGCGCGCTCGAGATTGCGACGGGCCAGCGCCTCCAGGCGCGGCTCGGAGGCCAACGCCGCGGTGTCCCGTTCGACGGTGTCTTCGAGCAAGCCGCGGGCCCGCGTCGCGTCGTCGCTGTCGCCACGCGCGTCGAACCGATCGAGCAGCGCGATCGCCAGGCTCACCGAGAAGTATGCCCTCAGTCGACCATCGTCCGGACCCAGCCGGGCGCGACCGGCCGAGAACGCTTCGATCGCGCCGTCGAGGTCGCCGTCGTGAAACCGCGTCTCGCCCAGCGAGTACACGGCCGCCAGATCCATGTCCTGCAGCGAAGGCGCCGGCGCGACCGTCTCGGGCTGCGCGACCACGGGCCGCGGCGGCAGCAGCAGCGCCGCCCCGAGCAGCGCGGCCCACAGCCGCGCGCGAGTTGCCCTACGGACTGCCCGCATTCACGCCCGCCGGTGGGTCGACAAACGGATTGGGCGGCAGCTCGCTGCCCGCGTGCGTCTTCGGGTCCGGCGGCTTCGCCGGGGACTCGGACGTCGGGGACTCCGAGGTCCGAGGCTTGCGCATCTTGGCCTTGCCGCTGCCGCGCTCGACCGGATCGGACGCGACCGACGGCACCTCGTCGGACGCGGACGCCGAGTCCGGAGCCGGCGGCGTCTCGTCGACCCCCGCCGGAGCCGGAGCCGGGGCGGGGGCCGGGGCCGGCACGTCGGGCTCCGCCGCCTTCGAGATGCCGGTCGCGGGCGTCGGCTTCGGCGAAGCGGGGCTCGCTGCGGACGCCGCGGGCACCGTTCGTTCGTCGAGCGTCGGTGTCGGCGTCGTCGAGGACGCCGGCCGCGTGGCCGACAGGGCCCACGCGGCCGCGGCCACGCCACCGGCGGCGACCACCCACGGCACCATGCCCCCGCGCCGCGCGTGGGGTCGCGCGGTCGGCTCCCGCGGCACCGCGACGGGACGTGGATCGTCGTCGAGTCGCTGCAGCGCCGCGACGAGGGCGTGCATCGTCTCGAAGCGCTGGTCCGGATCCTTGCGCATCGCCCGAAGCACGATCGACGACAGCGCCGGCCGCAGCCGCGCCTCCACGTTCATGCCGGTGGGCTCGGGCGCCGGCTCGAACAGATGCTTGTACATCAGCTCGCCGATCTTCTCGCCCTCGAACGGTCGCCGCCCGGTCAGCACGAAGAACATCAGGCAGCCGAAGCTGTAGACGTCCGCGCGCGCATCGGCCGTGTCCCCGCGAAACTGCTCGGGGCTCATGAACGGTGGACTGCCGAAGACCTCGCCGGTCCGCGACAGCGACTCCGAGCCGGACGTGATCACCTCGCGACGCGCGAGCCCGAAGTCGATGATCGTGCACTCCACGTCGTCCCCGTCCCCGCGCACCATCACGTTCGACGGCTTGAGGTCGCGGTGCACCACGCCCTCGTCGTGCGCGTACGCGAGTCCCTCCCCGACCTGGGTGAGCACCCGGCGCGCGACCGGCCACGGCAGCGGACCGAGCTCCTCCACCAGCGCCTGCAGTGGTCGGCCCTGCACCCGCTCCATCACGATGTAAGGCGTGCCCGCGTGGGTCTGCCCGACATCGAAGACCCGCACGATCCGCGGGTGCACGAGCGCCGCGGCCGTCGCCGCCTCGCGCAGGAATCGACGCCGCGTGGGCACGTGGGCGATCACGGCCGCGCGCAGGACCTTGATCGCGACGGTCTCCCCTTCGGCTTCGCCGGTACCGGTGCGCCGCGCCTCCCAGACCTCGCCCATGCCGCCGCGACCGAGCAACCCGACCTTGTCGTAGGGCCCGATGCGGTCCGAGCTCGGCTCGGCCGGCTCGAGCCCCCCCGCGACGACACGGGCGAGCATGCGGGCCTGCGCGGCTGCGACCACGTCCTCGCCGGTCCTCGGCGGCAAGCGATCGGCGTCGTCGCGATCGTTGTCGTCGTCGCTCATCTGAGGTCGGGCCCCAGCGTACCGCAGCCGCGGCGCGCGTGCCGGACGGCAGTGCTACGCTGTTTGCCGTGACCGACGTGGAGCTGCTGCAGGCGTGGCGGGCCGGCGACGCGCTCGCGGGCCAGCGCCTGATCAAGCGCCACTATCAGTCCGTCTACCTGTTCTTCTTCGGCAAGGTCGGCGCCGAGGCCAGCGAAGACCTGACGCAGACGACCTTCGAGACGCTGTGCGAGCGCGTCGACGACTTCCGCGGCGAGTCGGCGCTGCGGACGTTCTTGTTCGGCATCGCCCGATGGAAGCTCGTTCGCCACTTCGAGCGCGCCCGGGCCGGCGAGCGGCCGTTCGAGCCACTGTCCGATTCGGTCTACGACCCCGGCGTCGAGCGGTCGATGACTTCCATGCTCGCCGCGCGCGAGCACGAGATCCTGCTGGTGCAAGCGCTGCGGCGCCTGCCGCTCGACGACCAGCTCCTGCTCGAGCTCAAGGACTACGAGGGTCTGACCGCGCGCGAGCTCGCCGAAGTCTTCGACATCCCGCCGGGCACCGTGGCCAGTCGCTTGCAGCGGGCGCGCGAGCGCCTCAAGGACGCGGCGACCCGCCTCGCGACCCACCCCCGCCTGCTCGAGCACACGCTGACCAACCTCGAGCGCCACATGCGGCAGATCCGCCTCTCGCTGGCCGGGGGTCCCGAGGAAAAAAAGATCGATCAATCTTCGACGGCGACGGACTCCATCGATGCCTGAGTCCCGTTCGATGTTCGCGCTCCCCCCATGGACCCGTGCCGGGGCGTTGGCCTTCGTCATCGCCGCGGGTCCCGCGTGTCTGGCCGTGCCCCCGCCGGACGAGGATGGGGCCGCGGACATGGCGGATACCGACGCCATCCCGCCCGTCAACAACGACGGGGCGGGCGATCCCACCGGAGGGCCGGGCGGCGCCGACCAGGACGACGATCCGGTCGACGACGGCGGTGCCGTCGCATTCGACCTCGGCGGCATGGGCCCGCCGCCGGCAGCGGACGACACGACCGGCACGGGCACCGGGGACGAGTCGGGCTCGGGTTCGGGCACCGACTCCGGCACGGGGACCGACACCGGGACCGACTCGGGGACCGACACCGGCGCCGAGTCGGGCGGCAGCGGCTCCACCGGCGGCTGATTTCCGAGCCCTGCGTTTTTTTCCGATCAAAGTCGAGCGCGCGCGGACTCAATGGCCGCACCGACGCGACGGCACCGGTGCCCAGGGAGACCACCATGCACCGCTTTCGCCTCACCCTCGCGAGTCTCGCGTTCGCCGCCCCTTTGGCGGTCACGTGGTCCATCCCCCAAGACGCCCACGCCTGCGGCGGCACCTTCTGTGATGCCGGCCCGCAGTCGATGCCCGTCGATCAAACGGGCGAAAACATCCTGTTCGTGATGGGTGAGAGCTACACCGAAGCCCACATCCAGATCCAGTACGACCCCACCACCGAGGCCAACGGCTTCGCCTGGGTCGTGCCGTTGATGCAGGTGCCGGAGTTCTCCGTGGGCTCGGAGATCCTGTTTCAGAACATGCTCGCGGGCACGGTGCCGTCGTACGGGTTTCAGACCAACAACGACGACTGCTCGGCCCCCAACGACAATCCCGCGCCCCCCTCGGCCGACGATGCCGACGACGGTGGTGCGGGCGTGGCGTTCGACATCGGCGGCGGCATGGGTCCCGACGTCGTGCTCCGCGAGACCGTGGGTGCATTCGAAATCGCGGTGCTCTCGGGTGGGACGGCCGAGGAGGTCATGACGTGGCTGGCCGACAACGGCTACCAGCAAGACCCGAAGGCCGAGCCGATCCTCGCCGAGTACCTCGCCGAAGGCTTCATGTTCGCCGCGTTCAAGCTCAGCACCGCCGCGGACGTCAGCGAGATCCACCCGGTCGTGCTGCGCTTCGAGGACAACGACGAGGCTTGCATCCCCATTCGTCTCACGCGGATCGCCGCCGCCGACGACATGGACATCCGGGCGTTCTTCCTGTCGGACGACCGTGTCGTGCCGCGCAACTACAAGCACGTGCTGGTCAACCCGCTCAAGATCGACTGGCCCAACCAGGCGTCCAACTACAAGGAAGTGATCACGATGGCCGTCGACGCCGGCGGGGCGGACGGCCACGCCTTCGTGACCGAGTTCGCGGGCGACTCGACGGTCGTCGGCCAGTTCGGCATCCACCAGCAGCAGTGGGACGCGCAGGCATTCAGTGGCCTGGACGCCGAGCAGGCGATCGGCGAGCTTCAGAGCCAGGGCTTCGTCAACTGCTACGGCGCCGGGATCTGCGACTTCGGCCATCCGCTCATCCGCAGCCTCATGGACGAGTACCTGCCGGCGCCCGAGGGCGTGGACCCGATGGCGTTCTACGACTGTCCCGCCTGCTACATCGACCAGTTCGACGCCGCCGCTTGGAACCCGCTGGCGTTCGCCGGCGACTTGCAGGAACGGATCATCGACCCGGGTCGGCACGCGATCGAGATCCTCGACGCGTTCCCGTACATGACGCGCATGTACACCACGATCTCCGGTGGAGAGATGACCGTCGACCCACTGTTCCACCAAAACGCCAGCCTGCCCGACGTCACCAACAGCCGCATCGCGACCCGCCGGATCCTGTGCAATGGCGATGCGGTCTGGACGCTGCCCGACGGCCGCGAGGTCTACCTGCCGGCGGGCGATCCGTGGCCGGCGTTCCCGGGCGAGATGCCGTGGGAAGAAGAGATCGCCGAGGTCGCCGAGACCGGTGCCCCGATGTTCGTCGCCCAGCGCACCGACGAGATCAACGCGCTGCTGCTCGAGTACAACACGTCGCACGGCTGGCCCGGCATCGGCTCGGCCGACGACGACGGGGGCGACGGCGGCTCAGGCGACGACGGCTCGACCGGGTCGGACTCGGCGGGTCTCGGTGGTGACGCAGGCGAGCCCCGGTCGTCGGAAGGTTGTGGGTGTCAGACGGCAGACACCCGGTGGCCGGCCTGGTCGGCGCTGCTCGGGCTCATGGTCCTGGGCCGCGTGCGGCGTCGTCCAGGTCGGCGCCTGCCTACTCGCGAGCCTCGGCGGCATACATCCCGTCGAGAAATGGCTCGTAGAGCGGCGGTGGCATCGAGCCGACGAAGCGGAAGCCGTTGACGTAGAAGGTCGGCGTCGCTTCCACGCCCAACAAGATCGCGCGGGCGATGCTGCGCTTGATCTCGAGATTCGTCGCCTCGTCGTCCAGACAGGCGACGAACTCGTTCTTGTCCAGACCGATCTCCTCCGCGTAGCCGACGAGGTCGTCGCGGGCGAGGTCGGGCTGGCCCCCGAACATCTTGTCGCCCATCTCCCAGAACTTGTCGTGCTTGCGCGCGCACTCGGCCGCCCGCGCCGCCTCGCACGCGAACTCGTGCATCTCCCCGAGCCCGGTATTGCACTTGCCGTCGATCGGATAGTGGATGAACGCGGTGCGGACCTTGTGCTCGGAGCCGGCCTTGTACTGGCGAATGCCCTCCCAGACCTTCTTGCAGTACGGGCACTGGAAGTCGGCGATCTCCACGATGGTCAGGTCCGCGTCCTCGGGACCGGTGACCGGCAGCCCGGTCAGGTCGATGTCGACCCGCTCCTGATTGCGCACCTCGATCACGACCTCGCGAATGACCTTTTCCTGCTCGTCGAGCAGTCCGTCGCGACGTACGCCCGAGTACCAAAGGCCCGCGGCCACCGTGGCGCCGAACACGAGCACCAGCGGGACGCCGGGCTTGCCCGACAGGTCCGAGAACGCGGTGCGAAGGTCGCGGCCGTGACCCGCCCCCAGCGCGAGCGTGGCCAGCCACAGCATCACCGCGTTGAGTCCATACCAGGCCAGGCAAAACGGGCAGAACGACCCCTCGATGATCGAAAACACCGCCATCACGACGGACGCGAGCACCGAGATCACCGCGAGCAAGTAGGCCGCGCCGCGCCAGGCGTCGTAGACCTCTTGCTTGTTGCGGAACGCCATGACGGCCGCGACGACGATCGCCATCGCCCCGCCCATGCCGATCGTCGCGACGGGGATGCCCCCGATGTCGCCGAACTTGCCGGCCGTGACCGAGCAGCCCTGCGCCGCGAACTGGTGGCAGACCTGCGACACGCTGTTTTTGCCCACCTCGTAGTCGAGGTGCACGAGCGTCAGGTACAGGCCGTCGGCGACGGCCGCCAGGGCCACGAGGGCCAGCAGCAGCAGCAAGATCCCGCGCCGACGCGACTCGGACGATGCCATGGGCGGGAGTGTGCCACAGGCCGCGACCGGCGGGCCCGGCGGGACCGGACCGCGGCCGGGGGCCCGTCCCGCGGTCCCTACGGCTGGGCGCTGGCGACGATCGACACCTCGGGCGTCGCGTCCGCGGCCTCGGCCTCGGCTTCTTCGGCGTCGGCGGCGAGCAGCGCCGCGATCTCGTCGGCGACCACGTCGGCGTCGTGCTCGCCGTCGTGGCGACGCTCGGCGACGTATCGCAGGTCCACCCCCTTGAACTGCGCCAGCGACATCGTCGACTTGACGGACACGGTCGTGTCCTCGAGCGAGATGTCGGCGTCCTGCACCAGCCGCGGCGGCGCGTAGATCCATCCGGCCATCGTGGCGAGGTGACGACGCAACGATCCCTGCATCGAGGCCGCGGCGGCCTCGTCACCGTTCCACACCATCGCGTCGAAGCTCACCTCGTCGCCGGTGTCGATGCCGACGCGCAGGCCCGTCACGCTCGCCATCCAATCCTGGCCCGCGTCGGTACGCGAAGTGACGATCCACGCCGTGTCGTCGTAGTCGACGGTCGACAACATCTTGGCGATCGCCTCGTCCGTCGGACCCTCCGTGCCCGCGGCGAGATCCGCCCGCTGGTCGTTGTACCCGCCGGTGGTCAGCAGAATCTCGTCGTCGGAGATCGGGCGCCCCAGAAATCCCGCCACCTCGATCGTACCGTCGCTGTCGGGCGTGAACAGCGGCGTCGCCGAGCTCGCCCGCCAGTCCCCCACCCCGATGCAGCGCAACGCGTCGGGCGTGCCGATCTTGGGCGCCGTCACGACGGCGACCATGCCGGTCTCGCCCTTGGCCGCGACGAGCAGCTTGGCCTCGGACACGTCCACACCACAGTCGGCGATCCCGTCGAGGGTCCCTTTGAGGCTCGGGCCGCCGCCCATGCCGGCGAACATCGGATCGAGCGTGGAGACGCCCGACCACGCTGCGAGCTCGCCGAGGTCGACGCCCACGACGAGGTCCGCGTCGGCGGGAAGGTGCGACATCGCGTCGGGGGCCTTGCCCTTGCAGCCCGCCAGCGCGACCACGGTCAGCATGCATCCCGCGGCCGTCAGCCACCCGCGAGCCCTACGAATGTCTTGCGTTGCCCTCGTCACCGGTCCGGTTGAACGGACGCCCGGCCGGATCGGTTTGTTCCCGCGACATTCGGACAAATTTCCACGTTCCCGACGGCTCGACGACGGTCGATGCCGGGTGCAGTGGCCTCAGCGGAAGCGCGTCGGCGCGCGCAGCGACGAACGGCCGGCCTCGCGCGGCCTCGGCGAGGTTCGGACCCGTGAACACCGACAGCATCAGCTCGTCGACCAGGCACGGCGCCTCGTACAGCGCCGTGGTCGTGCGCGCCCCTGCCTCCACGGTGACCGTGTCGGCACCAAAGTGCGTCCGTGCCCACGTCACGGCGGTGCGCGGCGAAAGGCCCTCCACCGCGTGAATCGGCACGGCGACCCCGGCGGCGCGGGCCCGGGCCGCGCCCTCGGAATTGGTCAGCACCACCGCGGGCGCCCAGGAGCGCAGGGTGGGATGGTCCGGATCGATGTCGCCCGAGCCGCTCAGCACCACGACCACCGGGGGATTGGCGCGCCCCTGTGCCTGCGCGCGCCAGACCTTCAGCTCCGCGCCGAGTGCGCCGGGTAGGTCGTACACGAGGTCGGGCTCGTCGCGCAGGATCTGTCCCGTCGTCACGATGACATCGGCGCGCGCACGGGCGAGCGCGAGCGCGAACAGATCCGCGTCGCTGCTCGGGCTCGCGTCGCCGATGCGCATCACCACCCAGCCGCGCGGACCGTCCCACACCGCCGCGACGTGCAGCACCCCGGCCGCGCGCGGCAAGCTCCTCACCCCGTACATCCGCTCGATCTGCGCGACGACCGGGTCCGTTGCCATGCCCGTCAGTATCCGGCCGCGAGGTTCTGGTCGACCTCGGCGCCTGACAGCGCGCGGTCATACACGGCCACGAGATGCACGGTGCCGTGGTAGGCGCGGTCGAGCGAGATCTCGTTGCCCACGCCGAACGAGTGCGTCGAGGGCCACACGGAGAAGTCGCCGTCGCGGATCTCGGAGTGGACGAGCTCGCCATCGATCCAGATGAGGACCTCGCCGCCTGGATCGCGACTGGCGAGGATGTGCGTCGGCTGCAGCTGCACCCACGGTGGCGTGTACATCGTCGGCACGCCGTTGACGTCCATCAGCGTCGACGTCGCCAGTCGCAGACCGTACGCGTCGGTGGTCCCCTGCGTTTGCATGTCGTCGATCACGCCGTGCAGCAGCGTCCATGACCGCGACGAACCGTCCAACGACAAGGTCACCAGCCGCGCCGGTCCGTACTGGTCGACCTCGGCCGGCGTCACCCAGATCTCCACCGAGAACGCCTCGGTCGCTTGCAGCCCGTTGCGGACCTTCGACGACGACCCCGTCACCACCGCCGCGCCGCCCGTTGCCGAGAACTCGAGACCATCGGCAACCCAGTTCGCGGCCGTGCCGAGTCCGACGATCTGCAGCGGCATCTGCGGCTCGAGCTCGGTGAGGTCTTCGACGACGTCGCCGGACCCGGCGTCGAAGACCCACAGCCCGAGCAGCCCGTCGGTGACGCGGACGGCCGGCGCACCCGTCGTCGAGTCCTCGGAGGGGCCGGTCGTCGAGTCGCCCGGCGTGCCATCCGTGGCGTCGGTGCCGGGCTCGGTGCCGCTCGTCGCCACGGGGCTCGACGTCGTGTCGTCGCCGCCCGAGGATGCCGCCGCACTGTCGGCGGTCGTCGCGGTCGACGGACCCTCGGTCATCTCGCCCGGCGGCGGCACGCACACGCCGGCAAGCCCGTCCGGCGCGTGGCTGCCGTAGATCTGCCCCGAAGGACAGTTGGGCTCGTCGAAGCTGCAGTAGCCGTTGGGCTGACAAAGCCCCATGCTGCACTCGACGTCGTTGTCGCACTCGAAGGCTCCGGGGTCACCGCAGCCGTCGCCCACGCCGAGCACACCGCCCACGGTCAACGCCGCAGCCAGCCGCGCGAACCCACGACCCCGCATCGGGACCACGTTATCACGCGACCGCCCGCGATCGTCACGAACGGAAGCGTCGCTCGCAGCCCCCAGATGTGATCCGGGGGCCCCCAGACACGTACACCGAAGCTCAGAGCGCGGCGAAGGCCTGCTCGAGCTTCGTGCAGCCCTCTTCGAGCTCGTCGTCGCCGATCAGCATCGGCGGCGCAATGCGGATGACGTTGCCCCAGCGGCCGCCCTTGCCCACGAGCAGGCCGGCGTCCTTGGTGGTCTCCATGAGCCGGCCCGCCTTCGCGGTCGCCGGCGCCTTGGTCTTGCGGTCGTCGACGAGCTCGATGGCCTGCATCAGGCCCATCCCACGGACCTCGCCGATCACGTCGTAGCGCTCCGCCAGAGCGTCGAGCCGGGTGCGCAGCTTCTCGCCGAGGCGAGCCGAGCGGGCCGGCACGTCCTCGCGCTCCATCACGTCGAACGTGGCCTCGGTCGCCGCCATCGTCACGGGATTGCCACCGAAGGTGGAGATCGACAGGCCGGTCATCGACTTGGCGACCTCGTCCGTGGCGATCGTGGCCCCGACCGGCATGCCGTTGGCGATGCCCTTGGCGAACGTCATGATGTCCGGATCGACGCCCCAGTGCTCGATGCCGAACCACTTGCCGCCGGTACGGCCGAAGCCGGTCTGCACCTCGTCACAGATGAACAGGCCGCCGTACTTGCGCACGATGCCCACCGCGATCTGAAAGTACTCCTTGGGCGGCGTGATGAACCCACCCACGCCCTGGATCGGCTCGGCGATGAATGCCGCCGGCTGCCCGGTGGTGGTCGTCTGGATCAGCTCCTCGAGATCCTGGGCGCACTTGACGTCGCAGCTGGGGTACTCGAGCCCGAACGGACAGCGGTAGCAGTAGCCCGGATGGCCGTGGACGATGCCCGGCATCTGCGTGGGCACGAGCCGCCAGTTGGAGTGGGCCGTCACCGACAGAGCGAGCATCGAGCGTCCCGAGTACGCATGGCGCAGCGCGATGATCTCCTGGCGACCGGTGTGGATCTTCGCCATGAGGATGGCGGTCTCGTCGGCCTCGGTGCCGGAGTTGGAAAAGAAGCTCTTCTTGAGCTTGCCCGGCGTCATCTTCGCGAGGCGCTTGGCGGTGCGCACCAGGTTCTCGGTCGGGTACAGGGTCGAGACGTGCCCGAGCTGCTGGGCCTGTCGCGAAATCGCATCGACGACCTCGGGCTGGCAGTGTCCGAGCGAGACGGTGAGGATGCCGCCGAAGAAGTCGAGGTACTCCTTGTCCTCGACGTCGGTGACGCGCACGCCCTTGCCCTTCGTGATCACGACGGGCTCTTGGTAGTAGTTGGCCACGCAGGGGAAGAGGAACTCTTCCTGCCCTTGGAGAATCTCTTTGCCGTTCATCGCGTTGTCGTCCACTGAGAAGAGAGGCTGCAAAAAGCTGCGGCGAAGGTCGCCACGCTAGGCGTGGCCAACGACAGTGTCAAGACGACCGACCACGGCGCCTCAGTAGTGATAGTCGAGCTCGTACGTCACGCAGACCGCGTCCGGTTGGTCGACGCGGATGTAGACCGTCGCGTTGTCCTCGGCCACACCCTCGCAGTCGAGGTCCGGCAGTGCGACGTCGCCGGCGACGCTGCAGCAACCGGGGCGCGCGTTCGCGAGCGCGTAGTCGGAGCCGAGCGGGCACTCGAAATCGGTCTGGGCCAGGCCGGCCTCGCACTCGAAGAACTTGCACAGCCGCACGCCGCCGGACGCTTGGATGCTGCGTGCGGGGTCGACGTTCGACACGGGGTCGTCGTCGCCCAGATAGACGTACCAATCGACGTCGTCCTCGCTGTGGAGCGAGCCGACGACCGTCCCCCCGTCGATGTCGAGATCGCTGATCTGTCCCAAGTCCGTCGCGCTCGCTTCGTCCTCGTTGGGCTCGTTGTCGTCCGCGCGGCAGGTCACCGCCTCGCAGGTGTCGTCGACGCAGCGCAGTCCCGCGCCACACGCTGCGGCGTCGCACGGACAGCCTTCGGTCCCGGGCGGACACCCGCCGCTGGAGTCGCTGCCACCACTGGAGTCGGCCACGCCGGTCGACTCGGCCATCCCCGTCGACGTGCCGTCGCCCGTGGTGCTCGTGCTCGTGGAGGTCGTCGGGTCCGAGCCCGTCGTGGGTGCACCGGTGCTCGCGGTCGAGGTGCTCGCGCCCCCGTCGTCCGTCGCATCGCCACCATCCTCGGCGGACCCCGCGCAGCCGGCAAATCCTGCGAACGCGAACGAGAAGGCGATCAATCGACGAGCCATGTCTGC
The DNA here is from genome assembly GCA_937896535.1 of uncultured Pseudomonadota bacterium. GTDB lineage: Bacteria > Myxococcota_A > Polyangia > Nannocystales > Nannocystaceae > CALBMM01. The sequence continues at coordinate 31,343 of CALBMM010000154.1, read as the reverse complement.
GGAAGCGTAGCGCGGACGGGTATGCTTGCGGCGGTGGGTGAACACGACGAGGGTTGGACGCGGCGACGTACGTTGCAGGGCATGGGCGCGGCACTGGGTGCGGCGGCGGTCGGCTGTGGCGACGACGGCAGCAGTGGCGACGGAGACGGCACCGAAGGCGGCACCGGCACCGGCACCGGCAGCACCGGCGGCCCGACGGGCGAGCCCGCGGACTCGTCCGGCGGTAGTGCGTCGACGGGCGCGGGCGGGACCGGTGATACGACGTCCGGGGTCGACTCGAGCGACGACGGCAGCACCGGCGAGCCGGTCGACGAGTGCAGCTCGGGCAACATGGGTTTGTCGCCGCAGGAGCTGCTCGCCGACATCGACACCATCGTGGTGGTGATGATGGAAAACCGCTCCCTCGATCACTACTTCGGTTCCGCGACGTTCCTCGAGGGCTGGACCATCGATGGCCTGACCGGCGACGAGACCAATCCGCGCATCGACGGCACGCCGGTGCCGGTCTTCCAGACCGCCAACCTCGCGCCGCTCGACCCGCCCCACCAGTGGGTCGATTGCCACCTCAACTGGAACATGGGGGCCAACGACGGGTTCGTGATCGTGCACGAGCAGGTCCACCCCACCGAGTACGCCGAGGTGATGGGGTACCACGCCCGCGGCGTGCTCCCGATCCTGTACGCGCTCGCCGACAACTACACCCTGTTCGATCACTGGTACGGCGCGACGATGGCGGGCACGTGGCCCAACCGCTACCACATGCACGCGGCCACCTCGAACGGACAGCAGGAGAACCTGCCCGAGCCGGGGATCACCACCATCTGGGAAGTGCTCGCCGACGCCGGCATCAGCCACGCCAACTACTACTCGGACATCGCGTGGATCTGGGGAGCGCTCCTCAACCCGCTCACGAGCTTCACGGATTCGATCGACGAGTTCTTCGACGCCGCGGCCGCGGGCACGCTGCCGCAGTTTTCGATCATCGATCCCAACTTCGGGCTGCTTCCCGGTGGCGAGGGCGGCAACGACGACCACCCCAGCCACGACATCACCCTGGGCGAGGTCTTCCTCGCCAGCGTGTACCAGGCGCTCGCCGACAGCCCGCACTGGAACAACTGCCTGCTGCTCATCACCTACGACGAGCACGGCGGCTTCTACGATCACGTGAGCCCGCCGACGACCTTCGACCCGCTGCCGCAGTTCCAGCAGCTGGGCCATCGCGTGCCCACGCTGGCGATCGGCCCGTACGTTCGACGGGGTTGCATCGACAGCACCCCGATGAACCACGTCGCGATTCCGGCCACGGCCACGGTGAAGTTCGGCCTCGCACCGCTCAACGAGCGGCTGACGATGACGCAGGACGTCTCGGTGGCGATCAACCCCGAGCTGCTCGGCGACCCGCAGCCGCCGGCCCCGATCCCACAGCTGTCGGTGTCGGTCTCCGAGGTGCTTTCGCGGCGCGGTACCGGGGCCGACGAGCTCGCGGCGATGATCGCCTCGGGCGACCTGCCACTGCCGGCCGATCGCCGACACGCCAACGCCAGCCGCGAGGTCGCGCTGCGGATGCTCGACCGCGCCGCCAAGCTCGGCGTCGTCAAGCTCCGACCGTAGGGCGCTACGTACCGTCCAGCCGCGCCCGCAGACGCCGGTGCCACTGCGTCAGCGCCCCCTCGAAGCGACCGAACCGAAACTGGGCGTTGGCCCCCGACGCGAGCCCGGCCTGGATCTGCTCGGCGAGCTCGAAATCCTCGTCGAGCGTCCTGACGGTGAAGTCGTGGTTGCCCTGCAGAAAGGCGCGGGCCTTGTCGCCGTAGCCGCCCGGCCCGGGCGCGCGCCCGACCGTCGTCAGGTCGATGCGCGTGCGGTCCACGGCCAGCGGCGTGGAGACGATGAGCTCGAAGTGGGTGTCCTGCACCAGCAGCATCGCGTTGGGGTCGATCGTGTACACGAGGTTGGCGTGGTCACGCAGACGCCACTGCTCCCTTGGAACCGCGGCCAGTCCCACCAGCGTGCGCCGCGGCAGGACCGAACGAACGTGCTCGCCGATGAACGCGTAGGCCGAGGTGGTGTCCTCGAACTTGGACGCGATCGTGTCGCGATGGGCGATGCGAAAGTGATACGACTCCAGGCCGCCGTCGGTGATGAGCTTCCAGTTGGCCGCCCAGGTCCGGCGCTTGGTGGTGAACGCGGTCGGGCTCGGCCCGAGCACCCCCTCGAGCTCGCCGAGGAGCCGTCGCGTGGGGGCGTCGAAGTCGAGGTCGCGCACGGCGGGATCGGGGCACACGAACACCAGTCCGGCCGCCTCCCGGCACGACAGCTCCACGAGCGACGTCTCGGCGACGCGCAGCGACGGAAACCCCTCGGGGTGACGCACGTGCTGCAGCCCGCCGTCGGTACGGTAGGTCCACGCGTGGTACGGACACACGAAGTTGCGGCACCGTCCGGCCGCGCGCCCCTCGACCGTGGCGCCGCGGTGGCGGCACACGTTGACGAACGCGCGCAGCCGACCGTCGTCGCCCCGGACCACGAGCGCCGGGGTGTCTGCCACCTGGACCGTGAAGAAGTCGCCGGGCTCGCGCACCGCCGACGACAGGCCCGCGACGTTGAGCGCGGGTCGGAAGATCCTCGCCTGCTCCTGCGCGAAGCGGTCCGGGTCGGTGTACTCGGCCGTGGCCACGAACGCCTCGTCGTCGTCGAGGGCCGGTCCGCCGCGCTGGGCTCGCGCGAGTGCATTGGCGATCAGCTGCAGCTCGACCTCACGATCCATCTGCGACCTCCCCGATCTCCCGAATCTCCCGAATCTCCCGAATCTCGAGGATCCGTCGCATCGCCCCCTGCAGCTGCGCCGTGACGCGCGAGCGCGGCATCGGCGGCGACTTCGACAGCGCCAGCGCCAGCGCCTGCGAGGTGCCCCCCATCAGCACCGCCGCCGCGATCGGGGCGTCGACGTGCGCCGGCACGCGCCCGATCTTCCGACCATGGCGCAGGTTCTTGATCGCTCCCTTCACCTGGGCGTCGACGCGCTGCCGGATCCGTCCCATCACCTCGGCGTCGCCGGCCAGGCGCGTGAACACCAGCGGCGCGAGCGGGTGGTCGTAGAAGAACTCGACCGTCTTGGCGATCCGAACCTTCTCGCACTCCCACCAGTCGTCGGAGACCTCCGCGAACGTGGGCCGGTACGCGACCGCCTCCCACGCGTCGAAGAACTCGTCGATGAGCGCCGCGAGCAGCGTGCTCTTGGACCGAAAGTAGCGATACGGCAGTCCGGCCGACGTGCCCGCCCGACGGGTGACCGCCGCGAACTCGAGGTCGCCCTCGGACTCGGTCAGCTCGGCGAGCGCCGCGTCGAGCAGCCAACGTCGGGTGGCGATACCGCGGGGGGTTTCGGGGGCGGGCATGGCAATAAATGAAGTGAATTCACTTTACCTCGCGGCGCGACGGGACGCAACCCCACGAAAACCCGCGTTCGTCGGCCTCTCAGCCCCCGGTCGGGACGGAGTCGATCACGCAAGGTCCGCCACAGTGATTGGTGGCCGTGCCCGGCGCCCCGGGATCGAGGAAGTCGATCGTCTGCAGATGCACTTGCTCGTTGCGCCGGATCCCCCCGTGCGCCCCCACGTCCTCGAGCATGTCGTTGCGCAGCGGCGGGTCGCCCAGCTGCGCATCGTAGTACTGCAGCGCGCTCGACCCGGCCGCACTGGGGGCATCGAGCGTCGCCAGGCCGAACACCGGACGCACCGACGGCATCAGCTCGGGCACCCCCGCCGTCCGCACGAGCATGTCGCAACCGAACCACGGCGCCACCGTGTCGCCGATCGAGCACTGAAACAGCACGTTCTTGGCACCGAGCGGCGTCGCCGGGTTCGTCACCAGATCCTCGGCGAAGTTGATCGGATCGCCCCCGTCGAACATGCGTTGGGCGAGCGCGAAGAAGATCTGCTGCTCGTGCAGGTCCGGCAGGCTGATGTCGAGGAGAGTCTGAAACGAGGCGAACAGCGGCGAGAACGGCAGCAGATGGTTGTAGCCACTCGAGGGCACGTGCAGGACCCCGGTCTGCACGTCGGGGCTGACCGCCATCAGCGTGGTGCCGAAGATGCCGCCCTGGCTGATTCCCGTGTAGCCGACCTTGTCGGGATCGACGAGCGAGCCCGCCCCGTCGGCGGTCGCCAGCAACGGATCGGCGGCGAGCACGTCGCGCGCGAACGGGATCATCATCGCTTGGTTGGTGATCCCCTGCACCAGCAGGTCGTGGAACGCCGGCGCTCCGTTGAGGTCCTCGACGAGCGCCGCGGCGGTCGCCAAGTCCGTGCTCGACAGCCCGCTCCACCGTGTGCCCACGAAGATCGCCCCCATCTCGTCGGCGAGCTCGACCTGGCCGTGCACGTTGCCGTCGTCGTCGATGTAGTCGGCCGGCTCGGCGAGCAAGCCGTGGCCGAACTCGACGAGCAACGCATCCCCGGGCGCCGCGGCCTTGAGCGACTGCGGGATGTTGACCACGAACTCGGCGGTGAACGTGCCGTTTTGCACGGGCACACCGTCATCGTCGAGCGCGATGCGCCCGTCGGCGCCGAGGTAGTTGGGAAACTCCACGGTCCCGAACACGCGCCGCCACGTGTGTGCATCCATGCCGCCGGGCATCGTGCAGCCCAGCGACATCACGTCCGCCATCTCGTCGCTCTTGCACGACGAGATCGTGTACGTGGGGGCGGCCGCCGCCAGTGCCTCGCTCGCCGCCGCGATCACGGCCGGCAGCGGCTGCTGGCCGACCTCGCGGCTGGCGATGACCGCTTCCCACGCCAAGACGATCGACGACCGCGGGACCCCGGCGGCCTCGACCGTCGCGAACATCGCGTCGAAGTCGGCCCGCTGCGCCTCCACCGAGTCCGAGTCGGTGGGCACGCCGTCCCGCAACGCCGCGAACGCCGGCGACGACGTCGGCACGCTGCCGTCGGCGTAGTGCAGCGCATCGGTGATCACCACCGCGACCCGCGAGCCGGGCGGCAGCCCGATCATCGGGCGGATCACCAGCGGCTGCTCGGCCGGCGTCGTCCCGCGCAGCTCCACGTCGGCCCACACCGGCACTCGCTCGCCGGTCGCGAGGTCGAACACCTGCACGGGCGACGTCGCCTCGAGCGACTGCTCGAGCGTGAGCGGATCGGGGAAGTTGCTGCGGTCGAGCGCCTGCTCGGCAAACAGCGCCACGAAGCGGGTCGAGCGAGGAAAGCCGTCCGACTCGCCGAGCCAGTCCACGATCCCGCCCACGTCGCTGGCGTTGCTGGGCACGACCTCGGGCGTCAGGGCCACGCGATGGCCCGTGGCGGTCGACGCGTCTTCGGTCAGCTGCCGCATCGACGGGAACGGATAGGCGCAGACCTCGGGCACGAGCGGATCGCAACCGGGCTGCTCGTCGATCGTCACGACGCCGCCGGTGCTGTCGTCGGCCGTGCCGGTCGGCGCCGTCGTCCCGGTCGCCGTGCCCGTCGTGCCTGCCGTGGTGTCGGCCGCATCGTCGCTTCCGCCGTCGTCGCCGCACGCGGTTGCCAGGCTCAATCCCAAAATCCAAGCCGCTCGAGATCTCACCGCCGCACAGTGCCACGGATCTCGACGCGAGAGGGATCGAAGCTCGGCGGTCGCCCCGCCTCGGGCGTCGTCTCGCATCGTTCCCGATCGCGGTTGCGCCCCCCCGGCCGACGCCGCCGGATGCGTCCCGCGTCGACGCTCACCTCGCGTCGCAACGAGGTGCCGGACCCAGCCACGCCGGCGGCTCGGTCAGCGGCGGCAGGTCCAGCTCCGGATGCCCGGCGCGGATCCGCTGGTAGTCGGTCACCGCGGCGGCGTGGGCCGACAGCTCCTCTTCCCTCTCCTCCCGTGCCTCCCGCCGTGCTTCGGGTTCGGCCAACGCCGCGGTCATCCGCGCCTGCGCGGTCGCGGCATCGACCTCCCCTCGCCGAAACGCGAGGTAGTGCTCGACCACGACCCCGAGTCCCGGATTCCGATCGGGACCGCGGAAGTCCATGCACTGCGACGCCGCGACCCCGGGATCACCCTGGTTGGCGAGCTCCTTGGGGTACTGCCGCTCCAGCGCGTCGTAGGGCGACAAGTCCGGCACGTTCGTGAACATGTCCCACATGGGGGCCGCCGACGCATCCGGACGCCCGATCGGCGGCACGCCGAGCAAGCGCTCGATCGTCGCGAACACCGACGAGAACGAGTAGTGCGCATGGCTGGCGTAGCCGCGGCGCGCCCATGGACCGATGACCTGCAGCGGCGAACGGTTGCGATCGATGTGATCATCCGATCCCTGCGGGTCGTCCTGCAGCACGATGATCACCGTGCTCTCCCAAAACGGCGAGTGACTGATCGCGTCGACGATGATCCCCACCCCGTAGTCGGTGTCGGCGGTCATCGACGGTGGCGTGGGTTGCCCGGGCGTGACCCCGACCCCGTGGTCGTTGGGCAGCGAGATGAACGTGAAGTTCGCCAGCTCCCCCGCCCCGACCCGCTCGGCGACGTACTGCGCCTTCACCTCGTCCTCGACCGCGTAGTTGACGAACGTGCCGCCCGGGTAGGCGACATCGGAGAACTGCAGCACCGGGCCCTTGGTGCTCTCGGCGGCAGTGCCCACGATTTCGCCGTAGATCCGGATCGTCTTGCCGTGGTCGACCAACCAGGAAAAGAAGTTGCCCGGGCTCGGGATCGACTCTGCGGCGAGCACGTAGAACCCGAGCACGCCGTACTCGTCGCGATCGTCCTTGATCCGCTCCACGTACTCGTTCCAGTGCGTCGCCGTGAGGAACACGTGGCCCGAGTCCGACTCCTCGGAGTCGGTGAAGAAGTGGTCGGCCACCACGTAGCGCTGCGCCAGGGCCAGCTTGTTGGGCAGCACCGCCGCCTCCCACTTCAAGAACGCCGGGTCCGCCTCCACGCCCAGCGTTTCCGCCGACTCGCCGAACAGGGCGTCGAAGGTCTGGTTCTCGTTGACGATGAGCACCACGTGCTCGATCACCGGGCTGCCGCCGTAGTCGACCGGCAGCGGAAAGTCCGGGCCACAGTCCGGCTCGACGGCGAGCTCGAGCGGGCGCCGAAAGTTGGCGACCACGTCGTTGGTCGCGTCCGCGAGGTCGACGTCGGGCAGGTCGATGAAGGAGACGCCACCGCGGTACTGGCCATCGTCGTCGTCCTCGCCCATGACGTGCGAGCGCGTGCCGTTGGCCCGCATCGAGGTGACCACGAGCTGCTCGCCGTCGGCGGAGACCGCCAGCCCGGCGGGATACCAGCCCGTCGGAATCGAGCCCAGCGCCGTCAGCGTGCTCGCCTCGAACACCCCGACCGCGGCGTCGCTGCCCCGGGCCGCGTAGAGCCGATCCGACGCCGCGTCCAGCAACAGCGCCGAGACGTTGCTGTTGGGCAGGGGCACGCCGCGCCCGTCCACGAAGTCCGGCTCGGCCACGTCCACCGCCGCCTCGACCGCTCGCGTGTCCGTGTTCACTCGGGCGATCTGGTCCGCCCCCGTCACCGACACGTAGACGGCGGACTCGTCCTCGGCCGCGACCATCATCGACGGGGCCGGCAACGCGATCGTCGTCGCGAGCGCATCGGCGGTCAGGTCGTAGACCGCGACCCCCTCGCCGCCGAGCGCCGACGCCCACAGCTCGTTGCGCCCCGGCAGAAACAGCACGTCGAACGGCTCGAGGCCGAGCGGGATCGTGCGCGTGACCGTGAGCGTGGCCGTGTCGACCTCGGTGACCCGCGCCGCGTCGAACGTCGCGACCCACAACGTGGATCCGTCGGGCGACAGGGCCATGCCCGCCGTCCAGTCCGCAATCGTGATCTCGTCCGTGGCCGTGACCATGCCGTCCGCTGCGATGTCGAACACGGCGACGCCCCCCGGCACGCCGTTGGAGGCGTACAGCCGACCACCGTCGGGCGACAACGCCATCCCGTAGTACGCCTCGCCCCGCTCGATCTCCTGCAGGACGGCGTGCGTGTTGCGATCGAGCACGTACAGGTACCGCTCGTTGCGTCCGGCGGTCGTCACGTACGCGACGTCCAGCGTCGGATGCAGCACCACGTCGAACCCGTGCCCCGTGACGAGGATCTGGTCACCGTAGCTGTGGGTGCGCCGGCCGTTGACGAGCAGCGTCGACCCGTCGGCCTGCGGCCCCGGCCACGCGCCCGACTCCGCGATCGGATCGACCGTGCACTCGACGACGGGCGGTGACCCCATGTCCGGTCCGGCCGCCGTGTCGTCGGCGACCACCGTGGTCGCCGGGGGGTTCGAGGTCGTGGCGGAGGGGCCCGTCGAGCCCGCCGTGTCGCTCGTCTCTGCCGTCTGCGTCGGTATGTCGTCGCCGCACCCTCCCCCGGTGCACGCGAGCCCGACGATGGCCGCCGCCCGCATCCACGCCTCGGCTGCCGCCGCGCGCCCCCATCTCGAACCGCCGTGCCCTCGTCCCATCGCCCGCGACGATACACCGCGCGGCCGCCGTGCGGTCGGCCCCGCCGGGTCACGCCGATGTCTCGGCGCTACAGCGGGAAGATCACGAAGTCGTTGTGCGTTTCGGTGACCACCACCCCGGACTTCGCCATCGCCTGCACCGCCTGGTGCAGCTCGAGCAGGTGGTCGCGGGACATCTCGAGCTCGCGCTCGTTGGGATGCACCATCGCTCCGAAGTCGTACGGGACGCCCGGCTGGTTGGTCATCCCGATGTGCCCGCCCAGCACGTGGCAGACGTCCCGGATCTCCGTGTGCACCACGAGGCGCTCGACGCTCGTCGCGAACGTATCGAAGTCCTCGATGAAGATCCGGCCCGGCAGGAGGGTGTCCGCCGTCAGCAGCACGCCCGTCTGGTGGTCGTAGACGGCGATGTGCCCGGGTGCATGACCGGGCGTCGGAATGATGTCGATCGGCCGTCCCCCCAGATCGTGCGTGACCACCTCCGTCGGCCAGTTCTCGAAGCCGAAGTACGCCTCGATCTCCGCCTGACTCGAGCCCACGATCGTGGCGAACGCGGTGCTCTCGAACTGAAAGTTGCCGCCGTCGTGGTCGGCGTCGGCGTGCGAGTTCACCACCAACAGCTCGATGTCCGGCAGCCCGGTGACCGCGAGCCATTGATCGACGATGTCGAGCACGGCGCCCCCGACCGAGTTGCTCCCCGTGCCGGTGTCGAACAGCAGCGCCTGCTCCTGACCGAACAGCATGTAGAAGAACGGCGCGTTGGCGTGGGTGCACAACGCCTGGCGGAAGATCACGGTCCCGTAGCCGTACTGATGGACTTCGTAGGGGAACGCGTTGTCACAGTCGGTACCGTCCTGCCACTGAGGCGGAAACACGCCCATGCAGTCGACCATGTTCGGCTCGCCGCCGGTCGTCACGTCGTCGCCGGTCGAGCCCGACGATCCGGAATCGGAGCCCACGCCGGTCGAGTCCGCCGACCCGGAGTCGGTGCCCGAGGTCGTGCTCGGATCGGGCGGAGGCGACATCGTGGTCGTCTCCATCGGCCCGGTGCTCGAGTCGCCGGCCGAGGTGAAGCTGGTGCCGCCTCCGGACGGCTCGGCGTTGCAGCCCAACACCAGCACCGCTGCCCCCCACACGTTGCGCATCCTCATTTGCCCCTCCAAACCCAAGCCGCGACTAGAGATCCACGTTAACGGTCGGTGCCGCCGGGGGTCAACCAAGCGGACCGTTGTAGCCTGCAGGGGTGTCCGACGTGTTCTCGTGGTCGTTTCTGATGCTCGCGGAGCATCCCTACGGGCGGTGCATGCTCGCCGAGCTCGTCGCCGCCGGCTTCGTGCCCACGCAGATCGTCCAAGAGCGATCGGACGTCGCCGAGCTCGAACGGCGCAAGTTCGAGGTCCGCATGCACGGCTTCGACCTCGCGCCTGCGGTCGACGAGATCCTCGACGGCCACGACGTCGAGCGGGTCTTCGTAGGCTCGCACAACGACGACGACTGCCATGCCGCGCTCGCCCGGCACGCCCTCGACCTGCTCGTGCTCGGCGGCACCCGGATTCTCGAGCCGCGGATCTTCGCCCACGCCCCCGCGCTCAACGCCCACCCCGGCTTGCTCCCGGAAGTCCGCGGATCGGCCTCGGTCGCCTGGGCGATCCACCTCGACGCGCCCGTGGGGTGCACGTGTCACTTCATCGAGGCCGGCATCGACACCGGGCCGATCGTCGTCCGTCGCGAGCTCGCCGTGCGCCGCGGGGACACCTACCAAAAGCTGTGCCACGCCACGACCCAGCTTTCGGCCACGCTGATGGTCGAGGCGGTGCGACGCTTCGTCAGCGGCGAGCGCTCGGGGACACCCCAGGTCGGCGGAGGTCCGGCGCACCGAAACATGCCCGACGAGATGGTCGCCGAGGTCGAGCGCAAGCTCGCACGAGGCCGCTACCGCCACTTCGTCGACTGACCTTCGCGGGCGCCGGGGCGGGCGGGCGTTCCGGGTCCGTTCCAGGCTCGACCTCGTGCAGGCCCGTGGGCGTGCGCCGCCAGATCGCAGTGACCTCGTCTTCGTCCGGGTCCGCGTCGACGTCCCCCGGTCCGACGTGCACCGGCTCGGTCGGCGCCCGCTCGACCGGCTGCAGACCGACGGCATCGTCGTGCAGCTGCGCCAACAGCTCGTGCCCCTCGTGCGACGTGACCCCGAATCGCAGCCGCGAGATCGACGTCGTCGCGCCGGCCATGCACCACTGCACGCACGCGATCACGTACACGGGACGACCGAGCAGATCGAAGTGCAGCTTGACGCTGCGACCGGGCCGCAGCCGCGGTCCGGTCACCAGCACGCTCGTGCGTCCGATCTCGACCCCGTGCAGGGTCGCCAGTGTGTCGCCGTCGTCGGCGAGGATCGGCTGCGCGAACGGAACGCAGCGCTCGGGCTCGGTCAACGCTCCGACATGGACGGCAGTGGGGCTCAGAGGGTCGAGGGTCGCAATGGTCATGGCGAGGTACGGTGGGCGGGGGTCCCGATCCGTCAGTCGACCGAAAACCGCGACGGATCGCCGCCCACGTGCGTTTGCCGAAAAAAACCGACCGACACGCGCGTGACCGCGACGTCCCTGTCCGGAATCGGCCCCGGCACCATGACAGCGATGTCCGAGTCGCGTGCGCCACCGTGCTCGGCGTCACACCGCCCCACGAACTACTCGCCCGGCGGCTGGTACAGCTGAATCAAGTTGCCGCACGTGTCGGCGAACACCGCGAGCTTGACCGGCCCCGCCTCGACCACGCCCTGCGTGAAGACGACGCCGCGGTCGGTCAGCCGCGCGACTTCGGCCTCGATGTCGGTGACCTCGAATGCGGTCGCGGGGATGCCGTCGGCGAGCAGCGCTTCTTGGTACGTCTTCGCCGCCGGGTGGGCGTTGGGCCAGGGTGGTCGCACGCGGTGCGGTCACGCGCGAGCTAGCCATCGGCCGCGGCGGCGAAGACCTCGTCGAAGCCGAGCGACAGCTCGCCCTCGCCCGGGCCGAGCACCCACCACAGGTGCCCCTGGGCCAGCGTCAGCATCTGCCGCGCCGCAACGAGGCCTTCGGCTTCGCCCAGACGCGCCGAGACCACCTTGCCGTGGGCATAGCCCAGCTGTGCGGTCGGCAGGCTCGGGCGCACCAGCTCGAGTCGGCCGGCGCCGAACTTGCTTTCGAAGCCACGGCGCGTCGACACCCGTCCCACCAGCGCGGCCACCGAACGCAACAGGCGGGCATCGTCGATGTCGATTCCGGTCCTGTCGGCGCCGGCCAGGGCACTGAGCATGCGGCCGACGGTCGACAGTCCGTTGGGGTGTCCCATCATCGCCGCCGAGACTTCGGGCGCCCACCACCGCACGTCGGCGGCCACTCCACCATCGGCCCCGAACTCGACGATCTCCTGGGGCTTGATCCACGCGAGCTCGTCCAGCAGCGGCTGCATCCGCGCATGCGACGGCAGCGGGCACTGGGGCGTGTCGTAGATGACGCCCACCCAAGGATCCTGCCACTGCCACACCCGTCGACCGAGCGCGTACGGCAGCGCTTCGTCGACGATCTCCTCGAGGCGGTCCATCACCAACCGCTCGACCTGGTCGTGGTCGGTCGGCGCGACGTCGTGTGGGTTCAAGAAGCGCACGGCGTAGCGCCACCCTGCGCGGGGCGGCGCCTCGGCGAGGTGGACGACCTCGCCTCGAAGCGACATCAGTGCGCGCCCTTCTTCGGCCGCAGCTTCGCCTGCCCGGCGACGTGCTGGTTCCACGTCCCGGGCGAAAACCCGTTGTCGACCTCGGCCATCGTGATGCAGTCCGGCACGGGGCAGACGATCTTGCAGAGGTTACAGCCCACGCACTCGTCCTCGTCGACGATCGGCACCCGGGTCCCGTTGGGGTCGGGGTGGATGCACTGGTGGGCGCCGTCGTGGCACGCGACCATGCACAGCTGGCAGCCGATGCAGGCGTCGGCGTCGATCTTGGCGACCGTCTCGTAGTTCAGGTCGAGGTCGCCCCACTCCGAGTACCCCTGCACCGCCTTGCCGACGAAGTCGTCGATCGTCTCGAAGCCGTGGGTGGTCATGTACTCGCTCAGGCCCTCGATCATGTCCTCCACGATGCGGTAGCCCTTGAGCATCACCTCGGTACAGACCTGCACCGAGGTCGACCCGAGAAGGATGAACTCCACCGCGTCGCGCCAGTTGGTCACGCCACCGATCCCCGAGATCGGCAGGTCGAAGTGCGGGCTGCGGGCGAGCTGGCCGACCATGTGCAACGCGATCGGTCGCACCGCCGCGCCACAGTAGCCGCCGTTGGTCGACTGCCCACCGACGCGCGGCACCGGCACGAAACGATCGATGTCGACGCCGATGATGCTCTTGATCGTGTTGATGAGCGACACCCCGTCGGCGCCCCCGCGCTGCGCCGCGATCCCGTGCGGCACGATGTCGGAGACGTTGGGCGTGAGCTTCACCAGCACCGGAACCGTCGAGTACTCCTTGGCCCAGCTGGTGATCTCGGAGTTGACCGAGGGCTCTTGGCCCACCGCCGATCCCATGCCGCGCTCGCACATGCCGTGGGGGCAGCCGAAGTTGAGCTCCAGGCCATCGGCGCCCGCGTCGATCGAGCGCTTGATGATGTCCTTCCACTCCTCCTTGGTCTCCACCATCAGCGACACGATGATCGCGTGCTTGGGGTACTTCTTCTTCGTGTCGTAGATCTCGGCGAAGTTGGTCTCGAGCGGGCGGTCGGTGATGAGCTCGATGTTGTTGAAGCCCACCGCCCGGCGGTCGCCCACGTTGAGCCCGCCGAAGCGGCTCGACACGTTCTGGATCGGCGTGCCGAGCGTCTTCCACACGGCCCCGCCCCACCCGGCGTCGAACGCCCGCTGCACCTGGCCGCCGGAGTTGGCCGGCGGCGCCGAGGCGAGCCAGAACGGATTGGGCGAGATGATGCCCGCGCAGTTGCTGGTCAGATCCACCATGTCCGTGCCTCCTACTTTCCTCGCAGCCAGCTGTCGATCGCCAACGCGGCGCGTTTGCCTTCCGCGGCTGCGTTGACCACTTCCTTGCCGCCGTTGGCACAGTCGCCGCCGGCCCACACGCCCTCGCAGCCCGTCGCCTGGTGCTCGTCGACGACGACGCGCCCCCGCTCGATCTGCACGCCGGACAGCCCCGCGACGAGATCGCCGAGCTTGGCCTGGCCGATCGCGAGCAGCACGAGATCGGCCGCGATCACGTGCTCCGACCCCGCGATGGGTTCCTTGTGGTCGTCCATCCGCACGCAGCGAACCCCGGTGACCTTGCCGCCGGCTCCTTCGAACGCGATCGGCTGCGACTGCCACGCCCCGAGCGCGCCCTCCTGCTTGGCCGCGTGCCACTCGTGGGTGTAGCCGGACATCTTCGCTTCGGTGCCGCGGTAGACCATCGTCACCTTGGGCACGCCGAGGCCGATGAGCTCGCGCACCGCGTCGATGGCCGTGTTCCCGCCTCCGACGACCACGGCCTGCTTCACGCCCTCGAGCGGAATCTGCTGCAGCTTGAAGCGCTCGATGAACGCCACCGCGCCTTCGATGCCGCCGAGGTCCGCGCCCGGCAGCGACATCAACGTATCGGCCCCGAGTCCCACGCCGACGAACAGCGCGTCGTGCTTGCGGCGCAGCTCGTCCCACGTCGTGGTCTCGCCGATCGCGACGCCGGTCTTCACCTCGATGCCGCCGATGTCGAGGATCCACTGCACCTCGGCCGCCGAGCGGTCGGCCCGCATCTTGTACGGCGCGACCCCGGTGGTGTTGAGCCCGCCCACCACGTCGCGCTTGTCGTAGATCGTGCACGCGTGTCCGGCCCGACGCAGCTCGTGGGCCGCCGCCAGCGACGCGGGGCCCGCCCCGACGAGCCCCACGCTCTTGCCCGAGTCCGGCCCCGCTTCGAAGAAGCGCCAGCCTTTTTCGTAGGCCACGTCGGTGGAGTACCGCTGCAGCTTGCCGATCTGGATCGGCGGTACGCCCATCTCGTTGTAGACGCAGTCGCCGACGCACAGCGTCTCGACCGGGCACACCCGCGCGCAGCTCATCCCGAGAATGTTCGCGTCGAAGATCGTGCGCGCCGATCCCTTGACGTTGTCGGTCGCGATCTTGCGGATGAACTGCGGGATGTCGATCCCCGTCGGGCACGCCCGAATGCAAGGGGCGTCGTTGCAAAACAGGCAGCGATTGGCCTCCACGAGGGCCTGATCGTGGGTATAGGCCTTCTTGAAGTCGTCGAAGACGGTCTCGGATCGTTGTTCGGGGATCTTGGTCATCGGCGCTCCGACGAGGGCCCCGCCCTCGAGTTCGCAGCGTACGCTCGGTTGCTCGCCGACGTAAAGGGCGGCGCGCGTTCGTGCGCGCTCCTCCGGACCGTGGCCGACCGCGATCGATGTTCACGTCGGCCACGCGACGTCCGCTACCATCGCGCGGGGCCCCTTCCTCGCCATGAACTTCGAGCTGTCCGACCCCGATCCTCGCCTCGTCAACGACGACATCCGCCCCGTCCCGCTCGCCGAGCGTCATTGGACGGTGATGTCGATGGCGAGCCTGTGGGTCGGCATGGTCGTCTGCGTGCCCACGTACATGCTCGCGGGCGGTCTCATCGAGCAAGGCATGAGCTGGTCGCAGGCGGTGCTGACCGTGATGCTCGGTAACGTCATCGTGCTCGCGCCGATGATCCTCAACGGCCATCCGGGCACCAAGTACGGCATCCCGTTCCCCGTGCTCGCCCGCGCCAGCTTCGGCATCCACGGCGCGCACATCCCCTCGCTGCTGCGCGCGCTCGTGGCCTGCGGATGGTTCGGGATTCAGACCTGGGTCGGCGGCTCGGCGATCTACCAGCTGCTCGACGTGATCGCGGCGGGCGGCCTCGCGGGCGCCCCGTTGCCGGTGCTCGGAATCAATGCGGCCCAGACCGCCTGCTTTCTCGCGTTCTGGGCGATCCAGGTCTACTTCATCTACAAAGGCGTCGAGTCGATCCGCATCTTCGAGCAGCTCGCCGCCCCCTTCCTCATCGTGATGGGCCTGGCGCTGCTGGCGTGGGCCTACGTCGAGGCCGACGGCTTCGGCCCGATGATGGACCGCCCCAGCGCCTTCGCCGAGGGCGGTCCGAAAGAGGGCAAGTTCCTGTCGGTGTTCTTTCCGTCGCTGACGGCGATGGTCGGCTTTTGGGCCACGCTGTCGCTGAACATCCCGGACTTCACCCGGTACGCCAAGAGCCAGCGCGATCAGATCCTCGGTCAGGCGATCGGACTGCCCACCACGATGACCCTGTTCGCCTTCATCGGCGTCGCGGTCACCGGCGCCACGGTGGTGATCTTCGGCGAGGCGATCTGGGACCCCACCGACCTGCTCGGCAAGATGGGCGGGGGCGTGTCGGTGGTCGTCTCCTTGTTCGCCTTGTCGGTCGCGACGCTGTCGACCAACCTCGCGGCCAACGTGGTCTCGCCGGCCAACGCGATGATCAACGTCAACCCGCGCAAGATCAGCTTCCGCCTCGGCGGCTACGTGACCGCCGGCCTGGGCCTGGCGATGTTTCCGTGGAAGCTGCTCGAGAGCACGGGCGACTACATCTTCACCTGGCTCATCGGCTACTCGGCCCTGCTGGGACCCATCGGCGGGATCCTCATCGCCGACTACTTCATCGTCCGCCGGCGCCGGCTGCATCTGCCGGACCTGTTCCGCTACGAGGGCCGCTACTGGTACCGCGGCGGCTTCAACTGGATCGCCGTCGCCTCGCTGGTGATCGCCGTGCTGCCGAACCTGCCGGGATTTCTGCACGCGGCCGGCGTGGTCGAGACCGTCGCCCCGGTCTTCGACACGATCTACACGTACGCGTGGTTCGTGGGCTTTCTGCTCGCGGGCTCGCTGTACGTGGCCCTGATGCCCGACCCCGGCCTGGAGTCGTGAACCCACGTCGTGGGCACCGCGTCGCGCCGCTCTAGCCGCTGATCTTGCCCCACGGCAGACCCGCGGAGTTTCGCAGCTCGTACATGGCGATCGTGGTCGCCTCGAGTCTGCGGCGAAGGCATGCGCGGCACGCGAAGGGCCCGCCGCCGTCGAGCGAGGTCGACACCACCACGTCGTCCTCGCTGTCGCACAGATCGCAGTGCGCCTTCGTGGCGGGGTCCAGCTGTTTTTCGCCGGCCCGCACCACGCCGCTGCCCGCCACTCGAACTTCGATCGTCGATGCCATCTTCGTCGCGCTCCCTACTTCCGTTCGACCTTGGTGGGCGTCGCGAGCTCGCGCGCCTTGTTGATCGCGTCGTAGTACGGCGCGAAGCAGGGCCGGTCGACGTACTGACCCGCCCCACGCTCGGATGTCAGCTGCCCGTTTTCCCAGACCACCTTGCCACGCGACAACGTGACGGCCGGGACCCCGACGACCTCCATCCCCTCGAAGATGTTGAAGTCGATGTTTTGGTGGTGCGTCTTCGCCGAGATCGTTCGCGTCCCGCTCGGGTCCCACACCACGAGGTCTGCATCGGCCCCCACGGTCACCGAGCCCTTGCGCGGGTAGACGTTGAAGATCTGCGCCGCCGCCGTCGAGGTCACGCGCACGAACTCCGACGGGGTCAGCCGTCCCGTCCGCACGCCGTGGTGCCACAGCACGCTCATCCGGTCTTCGACCCCCGCCGTGCCGTTGGGAATCTTGCGGAAGTCGCCGGCGCCCATCTCCTTTTGCGGCGTGCAAAAGCAGCAGTGGTCGGTGGCGGTGGTGTGGATGCGCCCGCTCTGCAGCCCCCGCCACAGCGCGTCCTGGTGGTGCTTGGGCCGAAACGGCGGGCTCATCACGTGATGGGCCGCAGTGCGCCAGTCCGGATCTCGATAGACGCTGTCGTCGACGATGAGATGACCGGCGAGCACCTCGGCGAACACGCGCTGGCCTTCCAGCTGTGCGCGCGTGACGGCCTCGAGCGCGTCCTCGCAGGAGGTGTGCACCAGATACAGCGGCACGCCGAGCACCTCGGCGATCCGGATGGCCCGGTTGGCCGCCTCGCCCTCGACTTCGGGCGGACGCGACAGCGGATGCCCCTCGGGCCCATGAATGCCGCGGTCGTAGATTTCCTGCTGTAGCCGGAACACCAGCTCGCCGTTTTCGGCGTGCACGGTGCACAGCGCCCCGAGTTCGCGGGCGCGCGAGAAGCTGGAGACCAGCACCTCGTCGTCGCACATGATCGCGCCCTTGTAGGCCATGAAGTGCTTGAAGCTGTTGACGCCGTGCTCGCGCGTCAGCGTGCCCATGTCGGCGTGGACGCTGTCGTCCCACCAGGTGACCGCGACGTGGAACGAGTAGTCACCCGCGGCCTTTTGCGCCCACTCCCGCCATTGCCGGTACGCGTCCATCAGCGGCTGCTGCGGATTGGGGATCACGAAGTCGATGATCATCGTGGTCCCACCGCAAAACCCAGCGCTCGTGCCCGAGAAGAAGTCCTCGGAGGCAGTGGTCCCCATGAAGGGCAGCTCCATGTGCGTGTGGGGGTCGATGCCGCCCGGCATCACGTACGCGCCGGAGGCGTCGATGACACGGGCGCCGGTCGGTGGATCCAGATCCGCTCCGACCGCGACGATCTTGCCGTCGGCGATCGCCACGTCGCTGTAGCTCTCGCGGTCCGCCGTCACGACGGTGCCGCCCTTGATCACGATGGACATGCATTCCCCCTGGGGTGGGCTGGTGCCGAACGGTCGGCCATCTCGCCGATCCCGCGCCATGGTAGCGGCTCGTCGCGTTCGCGTCCCCCGTGCGTCGCCGCGCCGCCGGGCTTGACCGCGCGACCGGGCCCCTTCACGCTGCAAGCGACCGGTATGGCCGGTTCTACCCCGTGACGACCTCCCGCCTGCTCCTCGCACTCGCGTGTCTGCCGCTGCTCGGCTGCCCCGAAGATCCACCCGAAGAAGAGGGCGTGTGCCCGGCGATGGACGCCGTGCCGGGCCTGACGATGACGCCCAACCGTGGCGACGAGATCGCGCTGGTCGAGGGGGGACAGGTCCCCGTGTTCTACGCCTCGCAGGGCGGCATTTTCACCGAGCTCGACGTCGAGCTGACCGGGGTGGCGGACGACGACGTGGAGCAGATCCGCGTGGAGTTCATCGACACCACGGGTCGACCTCTCGCGACACAGGTCTACTTCGGCAGCGGGTTGCCGTTGCGATGCAACGAGTCCGGCACGCTGACGATCCAGGCGCTCCCCGTGGGCTTCGACGAGTCGATCGGTCTCGAGGAGCTCGACGGGAGCGCGGCCAGGCTCACCGCCGAGGTCACCACGCCCGACGACACGTTCGGTCTCGACCTCGCGCTCATGCTCGTCGCCGTCGACGGGTGAGCTCCTTCGTCGACGGCCCTACTGATCGGGCGCGGTCGGCAGCAGCTCGAGTCCGGCGAGCCGACGCAGCTGGTGGGGCAGCACGACTTGCCCGCGCGAGCCCGGATCGACGATGAGGCGAACGTCGGGCTCGAGCACCATCGCCAGCAACGCCAGCGGCACGGACTCGGCGTCGCGGCGCGCAGGCCCGGCCGGGATTTCGTTGCGCGAGGTGTACACGAGCAGGAAGCGAGCGCCCGTGGCGTCGTCACGCGGGCGGAACTCCATGAAGGGTCCCTCGGCGCCCAGGCCCAGCAGGTGGTCGACGACGTAGACGCGCTCGGGGACGTGGTCGGCGGGTGTGAGCGTGTCGGGGCTCGCCGCGCCGGTCGCAACGTCGGAGGTTTGCGCACTACCGCCCACGTTCGCGCGAGGGGCAGAGGGCTGGCGCTGCGAGTGATGAGGCATCGTCAACCGGGTGCTCATGGCTTTTCGACCGCATGTGCCAAACCTGGATTCAGCGCTTGACCGTCGGGAAACAAATTGCCGACGGCCCCCCCGAGGGGATCCCCGCGGCCGGCACGCGGCCCTGGGCGATCCCCTCGCCGAGGCGCGTGATAGCCTGAGCACCGCCCCGACGCTCCGATGTCCGATGACTCCCCCCGTCGGCGGCGCCCGCTTCGACCTCATGGTCGCATGCGGGTGTCCAGCCAACCGTCTCAGACCCCGACCTCCGAGCTGCCTCGGATCGACGAAGTCGACGAGCGGTCGACCCACGCGCTCATCTGGACGCGCGATCCGGACCTGACCGAGGAGGTCCAGCTGGCGCTGGGTCCGGTGACGGCGGTGGCATCGACCAAGCTGGCACGCGAGCCCGCCGACGTGCTCGAGATGATCACGCAAGACAACGTCAGGCTGGCGTTTGTCGAGCTGCGCGACGACGACGACGAGGCGGCCGACCTCGTCAAGCGGCTCGCCGACGGGCACGTCGCGCTCATATGCATCGTCGACGACGGCGACCGTGACGCGAAGTCGGCGGGCCGTCGTCACGCGCGTCAGCTCGGCGCCGCCGAAGCGATCGGCCGCGGCAGCATCGACGCCGCCATGGTCGAGATGGTGACGAGCTGGGCGCTCGAGCGCACGGAGCTGCTGCGTGCGCTCGAGGAGGCCCACGCCCGCTTCGCCGCGGCGGTCCAAGGCACGCGCGACGGCTTTTGGGAGTGGGACATCCGTCGCGACGAAATCTACTTCTCGCGGCGCTGGAAGGAGATCCTCGGGTACGAGGACGGCGATGTCGGCGAGGACGTGTCGGAGTGGTTCGACCGCGTCCACCCCCACGACCTGCAACGACTTCGCGCCGACATCGAAGCCCATCGGCGCGGCACCAAGCCCAGCCACGAGCTCGAGTACCGGATTCTGGCCAAGGACGGCACGTATCGCTGGGTGCTGTCGCGCGGCATGGTCATGACGGATGCGACCGGCCGCGCGATCCGGATGTCCGGCTCGCTGACCGACACCACCCCGCTGCGCCAGCAGGTCGAGCGCATCCGCGAGGAGAGCCGCCACGACGCGCTGACCCACCTGCCCCGCCAGGACACGCTGATGCGACAGCTCGCCCGCTCGGTCGAGCTCGCCCGCGACCATCGCGACTACCTGTTCGCCGTGCTCCTGGTCGAGATCCATCGCTTCCGGCTCCTGCAAGAAGGCATCGGCCCCGCCGGGACCGACACGCTGCTCGGTCAGGTCGCGGCGCGGCTGCGCCGGTGCGTGCAGTCCGACGACGTGCTGACCCGACTCGATGGGCCCCGCTTCGCCGTGCTCCTGCCCGGCATCGAAGACGAAGGCGTGGCGACCCACGTCTCCGATCGCGTACTGCGAGCGCTCGAGGAGCCGTTCGAGATCGAGGGCGAGCAGGTCTACGTCTCGGTCAACATCGGCATGACCTCCAGCGCCCGGGGCTACCGCGATCCGGACGACGTCCTCGCCGACGTTTCGGCCGCCGCCGCCCGTGCGATCGGCCGCTCGCCGGCGCGCCGCTCGGAGATGTTCGCCACGCACATGCGGGTCGAGGCCGCGACGATGCTTCGCCTGGAGATGGCGCTGCGCACCGCGGTCGAGCGCGAGCAGTTCGTGCTGCACTACCAGCCCATCGTGTCGATCCCCGACCGCAAGCTGCGCGGCTTCGAGGCCCTGATCCGGTGGCAGCACCCCACGCGCGGCCTGGTCCCGCCCGGCGAGTTCATCCCGATCGCCGAAGAGACGGGCATGATCGTGCCGATGGGCAAGTGGGCGCTGCAGGAAGCGATGCGCCAGCTCGCGACATGGCGAGAGCTGACCGGCAACGACGACCTGACGATGAGCGTCAACCTCTCCAGTCGCCAGACCGACGATCCCCACCTCGTCGACGACATCAAGGAAGCGATCGCCGCCGCCGGGCTGCCGGCATCGGCGCTCCACCTCGAGCTGACCGAGTCCGAGCTGATGGAGAACGCCACGGAGACGGCCGACCTGCTCGCCGAGCTGCGGCGCGAGGGCGTGCGAATCTACATGGACGACTTCGGTACGGGCTACAGCTCGCTGAGCTACCTCGACCGCTTCCCCGTCGACGGCCTGAAGATCGATCGCAGCTTCGTCGACGTCCTCGACGGCACGACCGACAGCGCCACGATGGTGCGCACGATTCTGAGCCTGGCCAACAACTTCGGGCTCGAGGTCGTGGCCGAGGGCATCGAGACCCAAGCGCAGTTTTCGCAGCTGCAGACCCTCGGCTGCGGTCTGGGCCAGGGTTTTTTGATGTCGCGACCGGTCGGCGCAGCCCAGGCCGGCGACCTCGTGACTGCCGGCATCGTGGCGTAGTCGCAGCCGATCACGGGTCGGGGTCGAGCCGGCCAAGGACCCGTGCGCCGGCCGTGACCCGGCCAGGTCCCTCCGTCCCTCCGCGTCGTCTTTTGTGCCTAGAGGCGGCATGTAAGGCATCGCGGGCTGGCGTCGTTCCGGCGCGACCCTCTTGCGCATGCTTGCACCCGGCCCTTCGTCTGCTCGCCGCGCCCGTGTCCCCCGCCCCGCCGTCTCGGGTGGGCTGGCCGCGCTCGTGTGGCTTTCGGCCTCCGTCGCCACCGCGGCGCCGGGGGATACCGTCGAGCTGTCGGGCGAGCGCTTCGTCGCGGTGAAGGCAGCCGCCGAGCCGGCGACGGTACCCGCCCCCGGACCCACGGTCGCGTCGCGAGCACTGACGCTGACCCGCGTCGAGGGTGGCTTCGAGCTGCAAGGCACGTTCGAGCTCGATGCGTCCGAGCCGGGCTGGTACGCCGGCATCGTCGCGGGGTCGGGCACGCGCATCGAAGACGCCGACCTCGGGGGCCGGATCGCACCGATCCTGCGCACGCCGGCGGGCACCATGTTCGCCGCCTGGATCGAGGGTCCGACCACCCTGAAGATCCGCGGGTTCGTCGACGCACGTCCCGACACGCTCGAGCTGACGACGCTGCCCGCCACTCGCGGGCGACTGCGGCTGCGCGGCGACGATCGGGTGCTGCGCTGGCCCAGCGATACCGAAGACGCACCGCACGGCCTCGCCATCGTCGACGGGGACGTCGTCGGCGGGGCGGGATCGATACGCGCGCGGCTGGTGGAACCCGGGCAGGCTGCCCCCGCCGGCGGCCCGCTGGTGATGGGGCACGCCGGTCTGGGCATGACGGTCGGCGACGCGGAGCTGTCGGTACGCGCGCGGCTGCGCTGGGACGTGCGTCGGGGCTCGCTGAGTCGGGTGCGCGCGAAGGTGACCGGGGCGGGTGCGGACCTGCAGCTGGTCGGTCCGGCGGTCGAGAGCTGGACGCGCGACGGCGACGAGCTGTCGATCACGCTGGCGGGCGAGACCACCGACCGCGTCGAGGTGGATCTGACGTGGACGCGAACGATCGGCGAGCGTGCCGAGTCGAGCGCCGACGTGCCGCGCGTCGAGCCCCTCGGCGTGTTCCGGGCCGACGGCACGCTGCAGCTGTCGCGCGACGGCGAGCTCGAGGTCGTGCCCGAGGTCGACGGGTGGACGGCGATCGCGGGCGGTGACCTGCCGGCGTGGGGCCAGGGTCTGGTCGAGGGCAAGGCGACGGCGGCGTACAAGACGTCGACGGCCGGTCGCGCCGGTCGGCTCGACTTGCTGCGGTTCGTGCCGGTGCCGGGTCCACCCACCGTCGTCGACGTGGCCGACTACGAGATCGCGACGACCGAGGACGGGCGCGTGCTGCTCAAGGCGCGCTACGAGATCCGCAACGAGCGGGCGTCACACTTGCGCATCGAGGCGCCGCCGGGCCTGACGATCATCGGCGCCCGCGTCGAGCAGGACACCGCGACGGCGGCCAAGGACCGCGCGGGCGCGTGGCGGATTCCGCTCAAGCGATCGCTCGAGACCGTGGGTGGTCTGCTCTCGTTCCCGGTCGAGGTGGTGATGCTCGGCGAGAACGAACCGTGGCAGCGACGCGAACGGCGGGAGCTCGTGCTGCCGACCCTCGATGCCCCGATCGCGGCGTCGCGGGCCACGCTGTACCTGCCCCCCCAGTACCGGACCAAGCTCGAGCCCGGCGACGGCACGCTCGTGGAGGACTTCAGCGAGGGCGAAGGCATCTCCTATGGTCTCGGCCTGGGCGCGGGCGGCAACGGCGAGCAGGTGGCACAGGCCGACGCGATCTTCCAGGAGGCCGTCGACGCCTACCGCGACAACGACTTCGAACGGGCCCAGGCGCGGCTCGACGAGCTCGGCCAGATGGGTGCGCGCAACGACAAGGTCGCCAACCTCCAGGGCAACCTCGACCTGCTCGACGAGGACGACGACAGCGAGGGCGACGAAGGCGGCAACGTGGTCGGCGGCGTCGGGGGCAAGGCCGATGTGGTCCTCGAGCGTCGCATCAAGGAGCAGGCCAAGGCCCGCGCGACCGACGAGTTCCTTCGCCAGAAGGAGCTGGCCGAGGAGGCCGAGCGGGCGCAGGTCGAGGGTGACTACGCCAAGGCCGAACAGAAGCTCGACGAGGCGCTCGAGCTCGGTGACAAGCTCGCCAAGCTCGAGCAGCGCGAGTCGTACGAGCAGCAGTCCGTCAACATCCAGCTCGCGAGCAAGAAGGGCTCGGTGTCCGTCAAGCGCAAGAAGAAGGCGGCACTCGAGCTCGGCTCACGACGCCGCGACCGTGACCGCCCGCTCGTGGGATCGGCGGCGGGCACCTCCGACAGCGGCGCGTTGGTGGTCGATGCTGCCGAACATCGACGCGCCGACGAAGACGACGAGGCCGGCGGCGACGGGGGGGCCGCCACGGAAGCGACGGTGACCGGGGTCGCGACCGGCGGCGGTGGCGAGTACGACTACGAGTTCGACGTCGACGAACGAGAAGACGAGCCCGCGACCCCGATCGAGCCCGCACCGGAGCCGGAGCAGGAGTCGATGCTCACCTCGGAGAGGTTCGCCGGCGAGGCGGACGGCGAGCTCGCCCAGGAGCGTGCGCCGCGAATCTTCTCCCGCGCGCGCGCCCGGTTCGCCGGCCGCAGTCGCGGGCGCCGTGTCGGCCGGGCCACGCCGAACCGACCGAACCGGCCGAGCCGGCCGGTACCGTCGTCCGAGGACGCCGCGCAAGGCGTGGCCGTCTACGACTTCGAGGACGACAACCTCGACGGCCTCGTGCTGCACCCCGAGGGCGCGGCTACCCCCACCGCGCCCGCGCCCGATCCCAACGAGCGGCTGCAGGGACCGAAGGCCACCGCGACCGGACTTTCGGTCGTCGTGCCCGCGATCGGGCAGCCGCAGCGCTACCAACAGCTCCTCATCGAGGCGGGCCAGACGCAGACGCTGCGCATCGACGCCCGCAAGCACCGACGCCAAACCCGACGCTAGCCCAAGGACAAAGCACCGCCATGCGCACGCCCGCCCTCACCCTCGCTCTCGTTCTCGCCGTGCCATCCACCGCCGCGGCCGAGGAGCCCGAGCGCGTCATCATGAAGCTCGACGAGTTCCTCACCCTGCACGACAAGGCGCAAAAGGTCGACCCGATCGCCCCCCACGACCACGCGATCGCGTCGGCCCGCTACAAGGGCAAGGTCGTCGTCGAGGAGGGCAAGCCGCTGTCGGCCGTCTTCGACGCCAAGATGCACATCGAGGTGCTCGAGAAGAAGGGCTGGGCCCGCGTCCCGCTGCTGCCGGCGACCGTGGCCCTGCAGTCGGCCAAGATCGCCGGCAAGGAAGCGTCGGTGGTGATCGAAGACGGCGAGTACAAGCTCATCACCGAGCGGCGCGGCGCGTTCGACCTCGATCTGGAGTTCGCCGCATCGGTCACGACCGCCCAAGGCCGCTCGGTCGTCGGCTTCGATCTCGCCGGCTCGGGTGCGACCTCGGTGGAGCTGTCGGTGCCTGCCGACCAGGACCTCGACTTCACCGTGGCCAATGCCCGCCTGCAGTCCGACGAGGTCGTGGGGGGCAACCGCGTCGTCAAGGCCACGTTGCCGGCGACCGGCGAGCTGTCGATCAGCTGGCAGAACAAGCTGCCGGACACCGCCAAGCAGACCGCGCGAGTCTACTCGGAGGTCTACAGCCTCGTCGGGATCGGCGACGGGGTCATGCGAACGACGGCGACGATCGAGAACACGATCCTGTTCGCGGGCGTCGAGCGGCTCAAGTACAAGCTGCCCAAGTCGATGACGCTGCTCGACGTCGAAGGCGCCGGCATCCGCGACTGGAGTCTCGGGGCCGACGGGACGCTCGACGTGCTGCTCAACTACGCCGCGCAGGGCTCGTACTCGCTCAAGCTGGAGATGGAACGGGTGGTCGGCGAGAAGACGCAGAACCTCGACGCGCCGATCGTGGCACCGGTGGACGTGGAGCGCTCCAAGGGTTGGGTGGGCGTGGAGGCGCGTGGCAACCTCGAGATCGGCAGTGGCGAGACCAAGGGGGCGACCGTCGTCGACGTCCGCTCGCTGCCCGCAGCGATCCTGGGGATCACCGACCAGCCCGTGCTGTTGGGCTACAAGTACCTCGGCGACGATCCTTCCATCCCCCTCGAGGTGGCCCAGCACGACGACGTCGACGTGCTCGTGACCATCGTCGACGAGACGCGGGCGCGCACGATGTGGACGCGACAGGGCCGACGACTCACGTCGGTCACGTACCAGGTCCGCAACAACCGCCGACAGTTCCTGCGGTTGGAGCTGCCCGAGGGCGCCACGCTGTGGAGCGCGTCCGTCGGCGGTCGCGCGGTGCAGCCCGCGAAGGCCGACGACGATCGCGTGATGGTGCCGCTGGTCCGCTCGCAGGCTACCGGCGGAGCGCTCGCCGCCTTCGACGTGGAGGTGGTGTACGTCGAGTCGGCCGAGCAGACCCCCAAGAACGGACGAGGCACGTTCAAGGCCATGCTCCCCAAGCCCGACGCCCCGAGCACCTACGTCGCCTGGACCGTCTACTCGCCCGATCGCGCGAAGGTCAAAAAGCGCACGGTGGACGGATCGCTGCGCTACGTCGAGGAGTTGTCCAATCCCATTCCCGAAGACGACACGTACTACATCGAGACGACGACGCCGCAGGTCGAGGCGCAGGCGGCCAAGCAAGCCGACAGCGGTGCGATGGGCACCGGCGCGACGCCGGTACCGGTGAGCCTGCCGATCCAGGGCAAGCCGGTTCGCTTCGAAAAGCTGCTGTCGCTGGACGAGACGCTCGAGGTCACGTTCGGCTACCGCGGCCTGCGCAAGTGAGGGCCCGCCGCGGTCACGGCGAACGCGGCGGTGGGATCCGGATCCGCCACAGCGCTCGCGCGTCGCCGTGCGCGCCGACCCACAAGAAGTCGCCCTCGAACGGGTTGTCTCCTCCACCGATCGCGTTGATGCGTAGGCTCGTCGCGAGCACGTCGGTCGCCAGCACCAGCGGGCCTTCGTGGCCGGCTTCGTGCAGCGACAGCGTGCCCAGCGGTGGGTCGTCCTGGGTCTGCACGACCGACAGCACCCGGCCGTCGTCGAGTCGGCGGCGATGCCAGCCCACGTCGTCGCCGATCACGCGCGCGCCGCTGCCGTCCCAGGCCGCCAGACGCAGCTGACCGCGCTGGATTCCGGCGTCGTCGGAGGGCACCAACACTTCGAGCGCATCGTCGGCGTAGGTCGTCGAGCCCGGGCCCTGGTAGATCGCGAGGCTGCTGCCCGTCGCCGGATCCCACGCTGCCTCGTCGAGCTCCCCGTACGGCGCCGCATCGCGGTGCACCCAGATCCGCGCGTCGGGCAGGTGTCGTCGGAACGACCAGCCCGTCGGCAACGTGACCGCGCGGCCGTCGTCGAGCCGAAAGACGAGACGCTGCTGGTCGTGACGAAGGACCACGTACGGGCCGTACAGGGCCAGCGGCTCGTCGGCCAGCCGCGCGGTGGCCAGCTCCACCTCCGCTGCTTCGCCGAGCAGATCCGTGCGGCGAACGGGCCCCGCTCCGTCGTTGCCCTCGGCCTGCCAGACCAACCAGCGACCGTCGCCGACCCGGAAATCCACCGCGCCCGTCGCCACGGTGCGGGTCTGCACGGCGTCGGTGATCGATCCTCCGAGGGCGAGCGCGACGATCGTGCCGTCGTGCCGCCGCGCGACGACCGTGTCCCCGCCCGCCGTCCAACGCTCGGCCGCTTCGTCCGCGGCGAGCCCGTCCACGAGCATCCGCGCCGGACCCTCGCGCGGATGCAGCCACAGTTCGCGCGCCCCCGGGGCCTGCACCACCAAGCCGAGCTGCACGCCACCGATGCGACACCCCTCCGCCCCTATCGGCTCGCCGGGCGGGTCGTCGACGACGAAGGCCTCGTCGTCGGCGCAGGCCATCGGCGCGACGCCGGACGCGGTCACCAGGCGCACGTCGGCGAACCTGTCGACCGTCTCGCCGCACCCGTCGCCGACCACGACCGCCGTCGGGATCCGTGCGCTCGGGGCCAGCCCGCTGCCGTCGGCCGGCGCGGCCACGACGCCGTAGAGCACGGTCGAGTCCAGCCCGATCACGCGCTCGACCTCCTCGTCGGTGCCCAGCGCCAGGATCGGGCGCGCGCCGTCGCGCCCGCAGATCTCCGCCGTGGGCAGGGCGTCGGCTTCGTCGCCACCGCAAGCGGCGCACACGGCCAGACCCAGCCCCAGCCCCGCCACGACGGCGCGTGGTCTCGTTCGGACCCCCACCCCGTGATCATACGCCAGCGTGTCGTATGATCGCGGCCGGCATGCGGCCCAGGGACGTCATCGTCGTCGCCCTCGCACTGACGGCATGCGCCTTCGACTCCGTCGGTGGGTCGGGAGGCTTCACCCCCAACGAGACGACGTCGGGCGACAACACCGGCGCTGCCGAGGCGACCGTGACGAGCACCACCCAAAACGGTGACGACACGCTCGATGACGCCGACACGACCCAGTCGCCCGCCGGCAGCGAGGACACCGGCGGTCCCCCGCCGGCGGTCGAGGACATCCCCTTCGGCGAGCCGACCCCCATCGCGGCGTTGAACAACGTTGCCGCCGACGACGAGGCCCCGACGCTGTCGTCGGACCAGCTCGAGATCATCTTCGCGTCCAACCGTCCCGGTGGCCAAGGCGGGCTGGACCTGTATCGGTCCACGCGCGCCGCCATGGGCGACGTGTGGTCGCCCCCGGTGCCGATCGACGCGCTCAACGGCGGCTTCGACGAGACCTCGCCGGAGCTGACCGGCGACGGTCAGACGATGCTGTTCATCTCCAACCGCGGCGGCAGCTACGACGTGTATCTGGTCGCCCGCGATCTGGCAGGCGCGTGGGGATCGCCGGAGCACGTCGCCGGCTTGTCCACGTCCAGCAACGAGTACGCGGCCACGCCGGTCGGCGGGACCGACGTCGTCCTGCTGTGCAGCGACCGCCCGACCGGCTTCGGCGCCTCGGACATCTACGAGGGCCTGGTGCTGCGCGACGGCGGCTTCTCGGCGCTGCTGCCCGTCAACGTCTCGACGACCGACGACGAGTGCGCCATGGCCATGCGCGGCGACCAGCGCGAGCTGATCTTCACGAGCGATCGCGCCGGCGGCCCGGGCGGGACCGACCTGTGGCAGGTCTCTCGCGGCGCGGTCGGGGACATCTTCTCGCCCGCGGCGCTGCTGGACGCGATCAACTCCAGCGCGATCGAGGACGACCCTTGGCTGTCGCCGGACGGGCGTACCCTCTACTTCGCGAGCACGCGGGCCGGCGCCAACACCGACCTGTTCATCGCACGCCGCCTGTAGGTGGGCCGCGAGGCCGCTCAGACGCCGGCGCGAGCGAAGGCCGCCGCGACGATCTCCTGCGCCTGGGCCTGGACCTGCGCGAGGTGATCGGGACCCAGGAAGCTCTCGGAGTAGATCTTGTACACGTCCTCGGTGCCGGAGGGCCGCGCCGCGAACCAACCGTCTTCCGTCACGATCTTCAGGCCGCCGATCGGTGCGTCGTTGCCCGGGGCACGGGTCAGCGTCGCGACCACCGGCTGGCCCGCGAGCTCGCGACAGTCGACGTCCTCGGGCGAGAGCGCCGACAGCACCTTCTTCTGGGCCGGCGAAGCCGGTGCGTCGATGCGGGCGTACACCGGCGCCCCGAACCGCGCGACCAGGGCCGCGTAGTGCTCACCGGGGTCACGGCCGGTCTTGGCGGTCATCTCGGCGGCGAGCAGGTCGGCGATGATGCCGTCCTTGTCGGTCGACCACGGGGTACCGTCGCGGCGCAGGAAGCTCGCGCCCGCGCTCTCTTCTCCCGCAAAGCCCACGGTGCCCGACGCCAGACCGGGCACGAACCATTTGAAGCCGACCGGCACCTCGGTCAGCGGTCGCGACAGCGCCTTGGCGACGCGGTCGATCATCGAGCTGGACACCAGCGTCTTGCCGATCGCGAGATCCGCCCGCCACTGCGGTCGATTCTCGAACAGGTACTCGATTGCGACGGCGAGAAAATGGTTGGGCGGCACGAGCCCGACGCTGGGCGTGACGATGCCGTGACGGTCGAAGTCGGTGTCGTTGCCGAACGCGATCGCGTACGCATCGCGCAGCCCGACCAGCCCCGCCATCGCGTACGGCGACGAGCAGTCCATGCGGATCTTGCCGTCCTTGTCGACGCACATGAACGCAAACGTCGGATCCACCGCATCGTTGACCACGTGCAGGTCGAGTCCGAAGCGCTCCGCGATCGGTGCCCAGTAGCCCACGCCCGCGCCGCCCATCGGGTCCACGCCGATCCGTAGCTTGGCGGCGGCGATCGCCTCCATGTCGACGACCTGGTCGAGCGCGGCGACGTAGGGTCCGACGAAGTCGTGGCGGACCGTGGTGTCGGCGGCGAGGGCCCGCGCCAGGGGGATCCGGCGCACGCCGGCGAGCTTGCCTTCCAAGTAGGCGTTGGCCCGGGCCTGGATGTCCTGGGTCTCGGTCGAGTCGGCCGGGCCGCCGTGGGGCGGGTTGTACTTGACGCCCCCGTCCGACGGCGGGTTGTGGCTCGGCGTGACCCCGATCCCGTCGGCGAGACCGCTGGTGCGACCGCGGTTGTGCTCGAGGATCGAAAACGACAGCGCCGGCGTCGGCGTGTAACCGTCGTCGGCCGCGATGCGGACCTGCACGCCGTTGCCGGCGAGCACCTCGAGAGCGGTCACTCGCGCCGGCTCCGACAGCGCGTGCGTGTCGATGCCCAGGAACACCGGCCCGTCGATCCCCGCGGCGGCCCGCGCATCGCAGATCGCCTGCGTGATCGCGGCGATGTGGGCCTCGTTGAACGAGGCACGGGTCGAGCTGCCCCGATGCCCCGACGTGCCGAACTCCACCCGCTGCCCCGGATCGCCCGGGTCCGGCGTCGTCGCGTAGTACGCGGTGATCAGACGGGGGATGTTCTCGAGGATCGAGCGGGGCGCCGTCTTGCCGGCGAGCGGATGCACCATCGTGGGGCAGCATCGCCGATGGATTCGCGCGGGCTCAAGCGCGTGGGTCGATCTCGGCGTGATCGCCGTCACGCGTGGGCTCGGCCCTGGTACATTCGTGGATGCGTCCCGTGACGGGCGCGGCTCGCAACGTGACGCCTTCCGTCGACATCGTCGCCTTCGGAATCCCGCTGTTCGCCGTCGCGATCGCGGTCGAGTCGTGGCTGGGTCAGCGTCGCAAGCTCCGCGTCTATCACCTTCCGACCGCGCTCTCGGACGTGGCCTGCGGCGCGGCCTACACCGCCCTCGACGTCGCACTGCGCGTGCTGACGCTGGGCGTGTACCTGTGGATCTACGAGCACTGGGCGCTGGTGCACTTCGAGTCCGACAGTCCGTGGCCGTGGGTCATCGGCGTGCTCGGGGTCGACTTCGGCTACTACGCCTGGCACCGGCTCAGCCACGTCGTCAACGCGCTGTGGGCGGTACACGTGGTCCACCACCAGAGCGAGGACTACAACCTCGCCGTCGCGCTGCGGCAACCGCTGCTGGAGCCGCTGACCTGGATGCCGTTCTTCGCGGTGCTGGCGATCGTCGGGGTACCGTTCGAGATCTACTTCATCAGCTTCTCGGGCAATCTGTTCTTTCAGTTCTGGTTGCACACCGAGCTCGTCGACAAGCTGCCCGCCCC